>NZ_JBITIJ010000004.1:149074-682774 GCF_044458825.1 Nocardia sp. NPDC050412 | reverse complement strand
TTCGGAGCCTCAACAGAGACAAAACCCCATCAGCTACACCCCACCGCCCTGGGCATCCAGGGCACCAACCCCAGACACCTACAAACTTAGGGAAAACCCCATGCAACCCAAGGCAATCGGTCTGCTGCTGCTCGAAATCACCGGATCGGATCGGCAACGGTACGAGCAGGTAATCAGACATCTGGCACAGCGCCAAGGCTACGAGCTAGCCGGACTGCTCACCATCGGCACCGACACCTATATGCCGACGACACTGGTAGTCGAAACCGTTTGCAAGGCAGGAGCTTCTGCCATCTTAACCCCCGACCTTGCCCATTTCGGCGGACACGCGAAGGCGGTCGCATTGGCGTGCGATCTGGTGACTCCTGCTGGGGTGGTGCCGCGATCCGGCGGGGAACGGTGATCGCGTCCCGCAGAGTGCGGTTCGAGGGGGAGTGCGGGCACCCACGTGGCCGAATCATAAACCTACACAACGTATTCGATTGCCTCATCCACGATCGACCGATGGTTGCTCTAACCGGCGCGCCGCGGACCTGTGTTCCAGAGATCACCCCCAGTCATCCCGAAGGAGCCGGACATGATCAACGTCCCCGCGAGTCTGAAGGGCGTGCGCGTCGCAGTCCTGTACGGACCGGTCTCAGAAGAGGATCGCGTCTACATTCGCAATACACCGCACGAGAAATGGTCGCTGACTGCGATCATGGAAACCCTCACCGAGTCGGGTATCGACGCCGAGCACCTCGACCCGACCGCCGCCGATTTCGTTGAGCGGGTCCGAACGTTCGACGTCGCATACGTGAACGTCCACGGCCCCTGGGGTGAGGATGGCCGTCTTCAAGGTCTGTTGGACTACCTGCGCGTGCCCTACACGTCGTCGGGTGTTCTCGCGGGCGGTATCGGTGCGGACAAGCTGGCCTCGAAGGCGGTGTTCAAGTACGTCGGCATCCCGACACTGCGCGACTCCGGGCTGATCACGCAATCGGCGGTCCCGGCGTTCCCGATGCCCGCGATGCTGAAAGCGGTCGACGGCGGCTCCAGCGTCGGGTTGCAACGAGTCGAGACTCTGACCGAAGTCGCCAATGCGGCGCATCGCTTCCGTGAGCGCGGATTTCGCCGGTTCTTCCTCGAGGAGTTCGTCTTCGGTCGTGCGATGACGGTTGCGGTGCTCGGCACTCCGACCGGGCCGAAAGTGTTGCCGCCGTTGGAAGTGATCACCGAACGCGATTACTACGACGAGGAAACCAAGCTCGGCGGCGGCGATGGCCCAGCGGTTACCTATCAGGTTCCCGATGATCTGGCGTTGGCCACCCTCGACGCGATGTCCTTCGGTGCGCTGGCGGTATACGGATTCCTGGAGTGCCGTGGCGCAATCCGGATCGACTACATGGTCGATACGGCTGGTATCGCATACGCGCTAGAGGTGAACACGACTCCCGGTGTGCAGCGGCACAGCAATCTGCCGGTTGCGGCCCGCGCGGTCGGAATCGGATATCGGGAGCTGATCCTGATGTTGCTCGCGGATGCGATCGAGAACGGGGTTCGTCCTCCGTGGGTCGTCCGATCCGTTTGTTGAGCAGTAACGCGGCCCTTCGCTCCAGCTTGGGGCGATGTTGCCCTACATTGAGCTGGCTACCCCGGATCGAACGGAGTGAGATTGCACCGCCTTCCGCTGGATGTCCACCGGTTCCCGCAACACTTCACCGACGACGAAACCGACGACTCTGGTTTCCCATGGCCCGATGGTGGCCCACAGACATGGGGTGATCGGTGCTGCGGCATTGCATGCCTGCGGATGCTGCTCCGGTTCCATGGCCTGCCGGTGCCGCTACAGCGTGAACTACTCCGAGAGGGGTTGGACACCAACGCGTATGCCACCGGGGTGGGCTGGACACACGCCGGACTGGTCGCGCTGGCCGCACGGCACGGCCTCGCCGGTACTGCCGAAGCGGTCGACCGTTCCACGCTTCAGGCTATGGCCGCTGACGGCGCACCCAGCATCATCTCGTGCACGTGGCAACTGCCTGAAGACGGCCGCAAGGGTGGGCACCTGATCGTGTTTACCGGCGAGGCAGACCGCGACGGTGACACCGTCGCGGGATTCGCCGACCCGTCCCGATGGGGTGCCGAGCATTCGGAGGTTCCGGCGCGAC
Source organism: Nocardia sp. NPDC050412 (assembly GCF_044458825.1). Lineage (NCBI taxonomy): Bacteria > Bacillati > Actinomycetota > Actinomycetes > Mycobacteriales > Nocardiaceae > Nocardia > Nocardia sp. NPDC050412. The sequence goes on along the minus strand of NZ_JBITIJ010000004.1, from coordinate 680,624 downwards.
GGTTCTGGGCCAGTTGGACCGGGCGCGCGATCATGCTGCAACCGACCTGATCCAGGCTCCCAGCGCAACCTGCAAAGGGGCTCTTTCCTACGCACGGAGGCCACGTTCCAGAACCGACCTTGAGGCGAGGGGCCTTCGTCACCGCGATCCCGGCACATGTGTGGTCCCCGTCGTGCCGGATTCGCCGCCCCCACTCCTGGAGCCTTGCGCCGTAGGTGCCTGCCGGAGTGCGTCGCTGGATGTGCGGGGAATCCGATCAGTCCCGCGAAATCTGTTGTGCCGCTGGATTGATGGTTTCATGTAGAAGAGTGAGAAGAGTTGGGAGCCCCCGGAAGAGAAAGAAAAAGAAGAAAGAAGCCGGAAACCCAAGTAAGAGAACTTGCCGAATTTCCCTCTACGAAGAATCAAGAGTGGCGCGCATGCGCGCGCCGCCCGGTGCGCCCGCCCTACCGCTCCGCTCCCGGGCGGGCACCCCGGCGCAGAACCAGGGTGGGGGACCGAATCGCACAACGAGACCGCACATCATCACCGGGTCCGAGGTGCTGCCGCGCCCCTGCGGGCTTGCCACCATCAGCCTGGTGGCGCGATTCTCAAATCCTTTGGTCATTCCTTGACTGCCGTGAGACTCGTTGCAGTACAACAGCTCAGCAATGCTATGTCACGAAGTCGGGCTCCTCGGATACGCTCCGCTCATGACTCTGACCCAACCCTGGGCAACCATCATCACTGGTGCGCTGGCCGTAGTAGCCGCCTCCATTGCTTACCTCGGCGTGTTGAAGAACCTTGCCGATCAACGACGAAGAGAAAACCGCACCAGAGCAATCGAACACTTGGTTGAGGCAGCGACAGTCATGGAGGAGCAACCCGGTCACATACTGGCGAACATCGGGCCTGGCGGCATGAACTCCGAATTTTATCTTGCTGATAACCGACTGCGCTCGGCGGCAATCAAGCTTCAACTGTTCGGATTCGATGAGGCCTCCCACGCAGTCTTGCACTACGGCAAGGAGCTTTTGGAGGTGATCGTCCATCAAGACGCCACCAACGACGACCAGCGTTCCCGCAAGGTCACGGCTGCGCGAGACGAGGCGTTGAACCTTCTCATCGCAGCCAGGAAAACGGCCGAGGGCAGCTGAGTAGTGTTCTGTGGGGGTCTTCCTCATCGCGCGTCCGCCGTCGCTCACCGACCCAAATTGAGGATTTAGGGAGTGCGTAACCGAGATGTCACCCCGGTGAGTGGTACCACCTCCGCATTCCTTATGGCCTGATCTGCGGACAATCCGCTAGCCGCGCCGGACCAACATGATCCCGCGCATGCAAATCTCTGCCGCGCATGTCCGGTGTTCATAGCCCTACCCCGGAGACCGGACCGGCTCGGTATAACACCACCAACTCCGGCGCGGGACGTGGACCCACATCGGCGCGCACTGTCACCTCGATCGTCGATGAGCAACGATCGCCGTCACCGCACTACGACCTTCGTTGACCGAGCCACTGCTGGGTAGCTTTGCGTGCCCTCCGAGCGCATCAAGATCTACTACCAGCAGTAGTTTTGTGGCGTAAACCTCCAATATGCAAAGTGTGGCGACAATCACATTGATGCGCTTTATCAACAACCGAGCGGAAGTACTCAACATGGGATGAATCGAACGCGCATGCGATTAGCTGGCCAAATAGCCAGGTATCCCCATCCTGTGGACAGGATAGTTGCGAATCGCCTATGGCTGCAGGTGGGCTGCGCTCTGGTCGAATGCCGTCTCTGTCATTCGTCGGGCGTAGCGTGATAGCTGCACGAGGCCACGGGTCGAAACCCAAGGCTTGGGCTCCACCCGTGGCTACGTGACTGCTTAGGCGAGCAGGTCACCAACCTACCAAAGGGTCTGCTCTTCGCGTGGGACGACCCACGTCAAGAGCTTGGGGCCTCGACTCGTGCGCAACGGGACCATCGCTGGCGATGGCCCGCCCATAGGAGCTAAGGAGGCTCAATGGCTGCGCGCATCGAACGACACGTCACGCCGAACCCGGAAAGTGGCTGGGATATCGGCAAGCCGGGAGCTGGCCGGCGGAGTGGCCATGCCGACACGCAGGCGGAGGCGATAAAGCGGGCGCGCGAGATCGTTGGCAACGCTGGTGGTGGCGAGGTGGTTATCCACAACCGGCAGGGGCAGATCCGCGGCTCCGACACCGTGGCGCCGGGCAACGACCCCAACCCTCCGCGCGACAAGCGGTAGATCTGATTCCGCTGTACGGGCGGCGATCACGCGCCCGGACAGCGGAACGCCAACTTTCATAGGCGAGCGCACCGTGCTGCCGTCACTGGGTCGGATTCGTCACCTTCGGTGGTGTCGCACCTTCGAGGGTGGTCATCGGTGTCAGAGACGGCGCAGGTGTGGTTCGTTCTGATATTCGAAGCGATTCAGGAGAACGTAATGGGTTTGCTCGATGATGTGAACACGCAGATCGACAAGACGATCAATCAGAAAATGACCATTTCTAAGCGGCAGGAGTCGAACAACTCGGTGCCGAAACCCGAGGATCTCGGCTATGCCGAAGGCAAGCTGGTTTCTGCTACCTACCTGTATAGCGACATGCTCAACTCGTCGGGACTTGCAGCATCTGCCGATAAGGAAGAGGCCGCTCGCGTATTCCGGGGGTTCCTGAACGTCGCCACGAAAATAATCAGGGAGTCGGATGGGCACATCCGCAGCTTTGATGGCGATCGCGTTATGGGAATATTTACGGGCGCATGGAAGGAAGACCGGGCAGTGAAGTCTGCCATGCGAATTAAGTATGCAGTCAACGACATCCTAACCCCTGCTGTCCACAAGCAGTTCCCGAAACTCAAAGCCAGTGGCTGGACTCTCAAGCAAGTCAGCGGTATCGCGAGCGGCGAAGCGCTTCTTGCTCGCGCTGGATTTCGCGATAACGATGACATGATTTCCATCGGTGTTTCCCCGAACCTGGCCGCCAAGCTGAGCGACCTTCGTGATAGTGTAGACGCAGGCTATGTGACTATTATCGGGAAAGGCACACACGCCAAGCTGTCAGAATCCCATAGGCTGTCTAAGGGAACCGATATGTGGAACGGCCCATACACGATGCAAATGGGTGGAAAGTCCTATAGCTACTACCGCACCAGCTATCATTGGTCATTCACGTGAGTGACCCCGATCCGGTTGATACCGGCTGGAGGATACATTCCGCGCTCGTCGATTGGACGGGAAAGGTCGACACAAAGGCCTCGTTTGCGCTCACCATCGAGAGTGCGGTGTTGGTTGGTGTCGTCACACTGTCAGGGAAGGATCGCATACTCAGCGATCTAGGCGGGTGGGCGGTGGTGTGGTATGTCGCGGGCATCTGCGCCCTGATCGCCAGCGTGCTGTGCGCGGCGTGGGTAGTCCGCCCCCGTCTGCGGGCAGCAAATCTGACACCTGAATCGCAGAGCAACTTCATCTATTTCGGGCATCTGCGTCAGCTGCAGCCTGATGAAGTGCGGCATCATCTCGAGAACGCCCCACTACTGCCGGTGCTCTCCAAGCAACTGGTCGAGATGAGCAAGATCGCGTGGTTGAAGCATCGCTTGGTGCAGATTTCGATGACCATTGCGCCGGTCGGAGTAGTTCTTCTGGGCATCTCTGCCACGTATAAGGGAAGCTGATTCGAATAGAAACTGCCGCGCGGTTCCTGGTCAGGCCCGCCCCATTTCCTCCGCGATATGCCGCGACAAGCTTCGGGGTGGCGAATTCGTTTCGACCACAGGACGTGACCCATTAGGGAGTGTGTGACCGACATCTCACTCCTGCGAGTCATGTCGACTCTGCACTCCTTGCAGCAGGAGCTGCGGGCTACTGGACTGGCCGCGAATTATCGGCCGCGAGTGACGAAACTCCAGCCTGACCAGGAGGCGTGAAATTCGCTATGCGGGAACTGTAGTAACTACGAACTCCGTCTCCGTCTCGGCGCCACCCGAAAGCAAGTACCTCGTCTTCGAAAACCTCACGCAATGCGTTTATGATCTCTTCCAGGGTTATAAGAAATAGCTTCTTCTTACTCTTTTGGTCCGAGGCTACCAGAATCCCGGCCAACCCCTCGCTGCCTTCTTGATAAACCGTTGCGAATACTCGACTATGGATGATCTGGTTACACGCCTCACGCAAACTCAAGGAGGTCTCAGATCTAGCCTCGAAATCGTAGAATTTGGAGAAGTTGTAGGCATCCCAGAAATCTGGACCTTTGTCTCGGATAGGGTATGCGGTTACGTTTAGTCGATAATCTTGGCACTCCTGAGATATTTTTCCCGGCGTATCGAACAGCTTTCTGACAGCATAGAATCCGACCATCACGTCACGCTCGATAAGAAACCGAGCGCGTTCAGACCATCGACGTTGTTCGGCTCGTTTTTCGAGCCTTCCTGCAATTTTGGATAGCTCTTCCTTCCATGGCACTGAGTCTGCAATCATGGGCAGTATCATAAATATATCCGTCACGTACTGGCTACTGAATACTTGCCGGTCTCGGCTCGCTCGCCCGCACCTGTCGGGTAACCCTGAGAGTGGGCCGCTATGGAGTGTGTAACGGACATCTCATCCCCGCGAGCTGTGCTCCATCCCGCCGTTGCAAAGCCGGTGTGCGGCCTGGTCTCGGTGAGTCAACGTCGCGCGGGCCACCTTCAAACCAATGGTGCAGCCGTACTCACACCGGCGAACTCGCCGTCAGTCGTCACAACCAAACCGCCGCACCTACCCGCATTGACCACTGCCTGCCCCGGCAACCAGGCGAGAAACCCGGTCCGCGTAGCTGATGATTAACCATTGGTGGAAAGTCATGGCGTGTCACGGATTAGACACGCCGACGCCAGCCCAGGATGCTCCCAACTAAGTCCCAACAAATCCCACCAACGTAGCGAGCTACCGAATGTGTGTTCGATAGTCCTGAGTAGTCGATTGTCGTCGTATGAGCTGGTCAGACGATATTTTTCCGACAATAGAATCGTTCGTAGTTGTCTGCGGTAGTCATCAGTTCTCGTAATGTGGGGGTCAGGGGTTCGAGTCCCCTTAGCTCCACAAATTGACACGAATAGGGCTGTTGATCAGGGGTTTTGCGGTCTTTCGGGCACGAGACCATCTTCGGCCGGGTTTTCGCATATCACCTGGTCAGCGCTTGTTTTCTTGTTCTAGTTAGCTCCCCGAGGTGTGTTTTCGTTTCGGCGCGGTGTTGATTAAGTCGGAAGGCACTCTTTCATTACCGCGACCGCGAGCCATGCTAGTCACGAGTGGGGTCTCACCCGGTCTCGTGGATTGATGTCAGGGCCGAGATCGCCCGTGTGTGTCGCGGGTGCGGACGCCGCGCTGGCGCAGGCGGTTCAACATGGTGGTCGGATCGACGGCGAAGTGTTTCCCGACTCGTGCCAGGGACCAACCGAGACGGTAGAGGCGGATCGCCTCGTCGGTCTGGTCGGGGGACAGGCCGCGTCGGCGCATCGGCACGTCATGGCGATGCAGGATGGCGCTGATGGTGCGGCGGTCGACACCGAATCGGTTGCTCAGTTCGTAGGTCGTTGCGCCAGCGACATAGTCGTGTATCAGCATCTGGACGTGGTCCTGATCGAGTTGTCGTGCCCGCCTCGGCGTGGACCGGCGGGGCGGCAAAGGAACTCCCGCCACCGATCGCGGTGCGGTCATCACGACGGCTCGGCTTGTCGGCCATCTGTTCTCGCGCCAGTTCGACGAGCACCTTCGCGATCTTGCCGCCATCGGGCGGATCATGACGGACGCCACGAATCTCGAGTTCGCCCCACCGGGTAACGGTGTTGATCGGTATTGTCATGCGTCCACTGTCCTACCTGACGGCAAGTTCGCGTCAAGCTTCCGGTATGGGTCGTATCATCGCAGGTCGTCTTACGGCTGACCACGAATATGGTCACCAGCCTGGCACGACCGACGCAACAGGTGACACATTGATGTTCGAACAGCCACCGTTCCCGACGGCGTCAAAGGCGGCAACGAACGATACCGCACCCCTTTGACTGTGACGGCGTGAGATGAGCTGCTGTACAGCACTTTTCGGGCTGCCGAACAACCGATATGCGATGTCCTAAAGTACTGTAATCGGCTACCGTCAACGCTGGTTCCAGGCTTCAACCTGCCTGTTTACGTCAGATCGCTCCACGACCACGCCTCGGCAGGAGTTGAGTCCGGCTCCCGACCGAAACGTAGCCGTTCCTTCAGCTCAGGCGAGCTATCCAAGGACAGTTCGAACATTCCCGCCGCCGGAAGTCGGCCAGAAATAACCGCTAACTGCTCCTCGGCGCCCGCCTCCCGCAACTCGTCAATCAGCATGGCCACCTCGCCCAGCTTCTCAAGGGCGACATGAGCAGCGGGATCGCGGGCCAGCAACACTCGTACCTGCTCGTCGGCCCCGGCCCCACGCAACGAGCCCAACAGCATGGCCACCTCCTCGGGCTCGTAGATGGCGACATGAGCAGCGGGATCGCGGGCCAGCAACACTCGTACCTGCTCGTCGGCCCCCGCCTCTCGCAAAGCGCCCAACAGCATGGCCACTCTGTACGGGTTGTCGAGGGCGACGTGAGCAGCGGCCCGCTCTGCCAACACCTCCACCTGCTCCGGGACCCCGACCCCCCGCAATGAGCCCAATAGCACAGCAATTCTGTATGGGTTGTCGAGGGCGACATGAGCAGCGGCCCGCTCTGCCAACACCCGCACCTGCTCCGCGACTCCCACCCGCCGCAACCCACCCAACAACACGGCCACCCTCTCCGCGTTGTCGAGGGCGACGTGAGCAATAGCCCGCTCTGCCAACACCTCCACCTGCTCCACGACCCCAACCTGCAGCAACCTGCCCAATAACCGTACGACCCCAGCCGGGTCGTCAAGAGCAATGTGCGCAGCGGCCCGCTCAGCCAACACTCGCACCTGCACCTCGGCCCCCACCTCACGCAACACGCCCAACAAACGAGCTACCCCAGCCGGGTTGTCGAGGGCGATATGGACAGCGGCCCGCTCCGCCAACACCCCCGCCAGCTCTTCAGCCCCCCATTCCCACAGCTCGCCCAGCAGTATGGCCACCCCGGTCGGGCGGCTAAGGGCGGCGTGAAGAGCGGGATCGCGAGCGAACAACACTCGCACCTGCTCCTCGGCCCCCACCTCACGCAACACGCCTAACAACTCGGCGACCGTCTCTGGGGTGTCGAAGGCAACATTTGCAGCAGCCCGCTCCGCCAACACCCCCATTTGTTCCTCGGCCCCCACCGCCTGCAACCCGCGCAGCAGCATGGCCACGCTGTACATGTGGTCGAGAGCAGTACGGGCAGCGGCTCGCTCCGCCAACACCTGCACCTGCTCCTCGGCCCCCACTTCCCACAACACGCCCAACAACTGGACCACCGCGGTCGCGTCGTCGAGGACGACGTGGACAGCAGGATCGCGAGCCAACAACACCCGCACTTGGTCCGCGGCGCCCACCTCCCACAACACGCCCAACAAACGAGCCACCCCAGCCGGGTGGTCTATGGCGACGTGTACAGCGGGATCGCGAGCCAACAACGTCCGTACCTGCTGCTCGGCTCGCGCTTGCCGCAACGTTTCCAACAGAAAGGCCACGCTCTGAGGAGCGTCGAGGGCGATGTGAGCAGCGGCCCGCTCCGCCAACACCCGCACCTGATCCTCGGCTCCAACTCGTTGAAACTCGCGCAATAGCTCAGACACTGCGAACGGGTCGTCGAGAGCCACGTGAGCAGCGGCCCAGGCGGTGGGGCGCCGGTCGTGAGGAAAGAGGGTTTGGAGTTTGGTCACGAGGGATTTCGCCGCTTCTGTGCTGCCGTGCCTGGTGGCGTTCTTCCACAGCTGGGCGGCGTCGCGATCCAGACCACGATCCGATGCAGCGTACGCGAGGGCATCCTGGTGATCCGGCCGAGTGTGGGCAGCGACGGCTTCCCAGAACCCGATCGGCGGAATCACATCCGCGCGGTCGCTACGCCCGTACTGTTCGAGGTAGTCGGCCAACTGATACACGGGGTCTCCAACCGCCGCCCCCTCACGCAACCTGGCCGCGCGACTGGTACCGGACGGCAGCGGTCGGTCACGGATCGGTGTGATCGGCCCCCGCGCTCCCTTACAGTTCCGACTCGTCTCCTTGAGGGCCAGTTCGAACCAATTCTCCCCCAACTCATCCCAGACCGTGTCGGGGATGTAGGCGGCTGCGGCATCGCGCAGCAGGTTGAAAGGCAACGTGTTGGGGTGGCCCAACCGCAGCGCGTCCATCGCCACCTCGATCACGGCCTGCGCAGGGACCGAGACCTGACGTCGATAGCGGTCAATCAGTTCCGGCCCGCCAGCCAGATATTGAGCGATCTGCCCGTCCTCGGCGGACTCACACGCCAGTGCGAGCCGTGCATCGCTGCCAGAGGCGCGACGCATCGTTGCCAGATCAGTGCCGGAAAACGCCGGCGGCACATCGATGATCACCTTGGCATCGAGCAATTTGCGGATCTCCGAGACCGGGTCCGCGCACAAAGTGTTGTAGTGCTCGCGCCACAGGCTACCGAGAATCAGCACCGGTCCCCGGCGGGAGTCGGTGAGCAGCCTGCCCAACCCGGTGGCGACCGAGTCTCGTTCCTCGGACGACGAGAGCGGCAAATACCGTTGGGTTTCGTTGAGCCACACCACCGTTCGCGGCTCTACCCGCGCCAGAGACTCGCCCAGATCCTGGCGACGGGTCGGGAACCGCGGATGCCACAACCGCCACCCGTCCTGTTCACGCAGCGGGGTCAAGGCTTCCCACAGTGCCCGCGTCTTGCCTGTCGAGGACCCGCCCAACAAAATCGCGATCCCACTCTCACCAGCTACCGCCCGACCCACCACTACAGCCAGGCGATCGTCGTGAGCACGACGCACATATGGCGGCAACACCGACTGATGCTCACCCGCCCGGTCAGCGATGATTGGCTCGTGCACCTCCAACACGAACGGATCAACCACTTCCTCCAGCGGCCGTCCCAACCGCGGCTTCTCCCCGGCGGCGGCCTGCACCAGATCCCTTGCCGCCATCGGCGAGACGGGCGCAGCGGCGGGGCCGAGCCACTGGTTCACGTAGATGTCCCTGACCGAGACTCCTTCGGCCGTGAAGCTTAAGCCAGGGGACGGGTGCGCAGTTGGTGCGCCGGTTACCGCCGCGCCCGAGGAGGGTGGGGCGGCTCCTGCGCCCCGGTCGTGACACCACGGATACGAATCGATCCGCCCGCGACCACATCCGTCGCAACCACCCCACTCCCGCCCGCGGCGGTGATGTCGGTGATCTCGATCTCCCCGGTCGCCTGTACACGCGTCAATACCACCCCGGCCACCGCAGCCGCTGCCGGGGCATGATCGCTGACCTCGCGCAGCAGGTCCGCGGCCGCAGCGTGCAATTGCTCGTCGCCGTCGGCGCCGGCCTTGGTGAGTTGCCGGGCCAGCAGCTGACGGCGTAGCGGCTCGTCCGGCTCGTTCTCCACCCCGACCACCTCGGCCTCTACTATGCCGTACCGGCGGGTGATCAGGCCCTTCAAAGCGCTGTACGCGTCCGACACCGCTTTCGTGGCAACATCTTTCGCTCCCGCCGCGGCACCGACGGCCACAGCGGCCGCCACCATTGTTACCGGATCCACCCCTACCGACCTCTCCGTCGACCACCCCGCCTGTAGGAGGGGTTGCTGTAGGTACAACCTATCGGAACTTCCTCCGGGGCACCGGCGTTCGAAGACGCAACAGCTCGCGCTCGAACGTGGCAGTCCGATCGGTGTCTGCGACCGCCCCCTTCCCCTGGGACATCCCACAACCTCGACGCCAGCACGGGCGGCCGTTCAAGCTCGTCGACGGCGCCCCTCAGAGTTGTCACGCCCAGGGGATCTCGCGAACCGAAATGTGCCAGCGCGCACCGCCTTGTAATCGGCAGTTCCGTACGTTCCGCGCGGACGCCAACGGCCCGCGTGGCCTCGGGCCGTTGATCTTCGGACTGTCGCATCTGGCCCGCAGGCAGGGGTGCCGACCGCATCCTCGGTGACGAAATCCGGCTGGGGACTTCGAATATGGCGCTACTTGATCGAGTTGGCCAACTGATCGGCATAGGGGGCAGTGAATTTTCCGACGATGGGAAGCTGCGCGCGGACACCGCCGGTGTTGTTCGCCTGGACCATGGCCATGATCCAGACGACGACTGCGAAGACCGCGATTGCGAGTCCGGCGAGGCTGAAGATGATCCCCAGGGCTCCGAGGAGCGAGCCGACGATGCTCAGAACAGTATTGACCACCGAGACCGTCCCGAAGAAGACGATCGATTGCGAGGCATGGAATTTCACATCGGGATCGTTCTTTCCCACGAACAGGAAGATGATTCCGGTGAGCCACCCCAGTGCGTAGGACAGGATCGCGCTGGTTTTTTTGTCCAAGCCGGCGGACTGCGGTTGGTTCGTGGGAGGTTGAGAAGATGTCATGGAGTAAGTAGATGCCGCGCGCGCCACCTACCGATCCCAGGTTTCAGCCCGAACCCACAGGTCCCGGGCCAGCCGGCGACTGGGATCCCGGACGTGGTTCTCTCGACGAGATGACTGCCGACGACCTCGAAACGCCTGGGTGATGGCTCGTTACACAATCGAGCACCGAAGGGCCGCAGAGTAGCCGAGTCGGTCTCCGAGCACCGGCCGCTGCACGGTCATCGTCATGGCTGCGTTCGGTCGGCCTCGAATCGACACAGCCCCTGCAGGTCGCCTGCCCCGCGCTCCGACTGGTTCGATCAGCGCGGTATGCGGCGTGACAGGGCGTTTGCCCCAGCCGCTGGTCAGGAGCGCGGCATACAGGTCGGCCGGGCACAGGCGAGTCCGTAGGAAATCCTGGGTCAGGCTGCCGAGTCCGACAGTCAACGGGCGCACTAGTCTGGGCGCCGGGGTTTTCAAGCGTGGTCACTAGGATGTTCGGAGGGGTCGTGATCCATCGTCGACGGGTCGGCGGGACCATTGGGTCTATCGCCGCATTGCTTTTCGTCGCCTGTCTGGGCGCGGGTTGTGACACCGATTCCTCGGCGTCAGTGCCACCGATCGGAGACGTGACGACCCTGGATCCCTGCGGATTCATCGCACCGAACGCCTTCGCCGATCTGAAGACCGTCGATGCCGCGATAACAATCGAACCGGCCGACTTCGTCAGGTGCAACCTCAGCCTGCCCCTCGTGGGCAAGGATCAGGGACGCATAGCTGCCTGGACGATCCTCGGCGCCCACACCGCCGACCTCGCCTCATCGGATGCGGTATCGACCGACCGCGGGCCGATACACATCACCAAAGCCACATCCCAGAACGGCTCCTGGTGTGACGCGACGGTTCGTCTGGCCGACGGCGAGGGAGTCCTGTTGCATGCGAGCGCGGACCGAAATGGTCAGCGACTCACCGATGTCGATCCGTGCCCGGCACGAGATCATGCGGTCGATGCCATCGTCGCGGCCATGAAGAGTGGGGCGTATACGCGCATCGCCTATCCGAGCGACTCGCTGCACGGATATGACCTGTGCGGCTCGATATCCTTGCCGGAGGTCGAGACCACATTGAATCTGACCGGCCTCGCCGACAAATCCACACCTGCCGAACAGGACTGTCAGTGGCGCGTCAGTGACGGTTCGGACACGCCTCCCGGAGCGATGGTGTCGGTCATGATCAACGACCCGAACCTCTTCATGGGTAAACGCTCCACCATCAACGGATTTCCGGCACGGGTGTGGGATATCAGCAAGACGAGCGGGCCCGGCCGATGCGTAATCACCACAACGATAAAACGCTGGGACACCTGGCCGGGCCAACATCGTTCGGCTACTGGCGAGGCGTTCAGCGAACTGCTCTATACCCAGGTCATCCTCCCGACCCAGACCGAACCCGGGCAGGCCTGCCAAGCCGCGACGTCGGTCGCGATCCAGGCTCTGTCCCATCGGCCCCCGAACTAGCCCCGAGGTCTTCGCGAAGCACCTGATGCAGGAGTCGCACGGCGGTCCGTAGGACGTCATCATCCATCCAAGTGTGGAACTTCTTGAAGGCTTCCGGATCTGATACCAAACTGCGTAGACGGCATTCGGCATGAGCAGACGCTCACTACCGCGGGCGATCTCGCCGCATCCTGCGCACGCCCAGCGGGATATGCGGGCGTTCGTCGATCCTGTCGTGGTTCGGCGGCAGTTCGAGGGAGCTGGGCGCTCGGGTCCGGGACGTAGTGGCCATCCGACAGCAAGGCCAGCAGGAGCAGGCATGCGGCTGCGCCTGTTCGGGTTCCCCGAAATCTGAATCCCGAGTCGAGAGACCACCCATGTACCAGGGATGAGCCCGCCGCCGGTGGAACGTGGGTGATGTCGGGTCCGGGCGATCAATTGGCAGCATTGGAGCGGTATTCGGTGGGGAGTGGTCCAAGTTGTCGCCGATGAGCGCGGTCACGTCGGGTTGCGGTTGGTAGCGTCGCACTTACGCGTCAAGGGTCGCTCTGAGCCGCATCAGAATGTGGTTGATCAATTTGGTGAGATCTTGGCAGTAGATAGATGGATTGTCGAAGCGGTTCGTAGAACTGTAACGGTGAGGCAGATAGCCGCCTCCGCACACTGTCACTATGGAGCAGTTCTTGCAAGTCGTGCACAATTGAGAGGCGCCATTGGCATACATCTGAATTAGTTTGCAGCCATAAGCATCGTCGAGCTCATTGTGTCTGACATTGAGGCCGAGCTTGGTAAATCCTTCTCCACAAGCCTTGAGTGCACTGCCCGGCTCCATGCCGCCATCGGTCTCTATTACGAGTATGCCGAATTCACGGCTTCCGATGTAATCAGTCGAGACCTCGCCGCCAAGCGCCATGCCAATAATATTCTTGAAAAGCCGAATGTCCACAGCGGTGTCCGGCCGGTTGAACCATCTATCAAAGATTTGAATTAGCCAGTCCGCATACGGTGTTGAAACACCATCTTTCAATCTAGGCGGAGGATTGTCGTAAGTTCCATCGGGAAGTAAAAAGTCGATGACTTTCGGCTGCATCGATAGCAGACTCTCGTAAACCTCGATTGGGTCGGAATCAACGTTTATGACCGTCAGTGTCCCTTCCAGCAGGGAAGAATAGTGAGAGTCACTATTGATCAATTGCAGTGTTCGCGCGACCTGGTCATATGACCCACGTCCTGCGTGGTCTACTCGATTCTGATCATGCGCCTCCCGTGTGCCGTCGCAACTGACACCAAATGTGATTCCAAGCGATGTCAACCTATCCAGCCACTTCCTCGTGATGAGGGTAGCGTTGGTTTGCATAGATATATGACTTCGGCACACAGGGTCCAAGCGTTCGCGCACGCGATCGCTGAGCTTCTGAATAAAGGCCTCTCCTGCCAGCAATGGTTCACCGCCGTGTAGAACCAGAGTGATTTCTCGCAAATTATGACGTTGAACATGGGTCCTGATTCGTTCTATTGCGGCGACTACGACGTCATCGGGCATGATCTTCGGCTGACTGATATAGCTCTTGTCTGCCAGATTATACATATGGCAATAAGTGCAATTCAGATTGCACCTACTGGCGATCTTGATCAGGAACAGATGGAACGGCACGTGCCTCTGTCGGTGCTGAAGAGATGCTGGGCTTTTCGGATTCATTTTCGCACTCCAGGTCGCGACACGACTTCTTCGCGAGTCCAAGGTGCAGTATGGTCGACTTTATCCTGCAAAGCGGCGGAAATATCGGAAAAACCGAACCCTTGTGTAAGTAGAAACTGTGAAACATGAGAGAAAAATTGTCTCAGGCCATCGCAATACACGGAAGCGTTACTGAATCTATTTTCCTTTTTGAAGCGGTTTATCAATGAACCACCGCCGCAAATATTCAACCAGCCGCAGCTCTGGCATGCTTGCGCTTTCTCCTGATAATCTGATGAGAGGCGCTTCATCAGATCATTGGTGAAAAACTGTTGCAGTGTAGTGTCGAATATGGTGTCACCCTCACTCATGACTTCGAACCCGCATGCTCTCAGCGTGTCATCGGCCGCCAGCGTCCCATCACTTTGTATCGTGACTACATTGATTGCCTCTCTCCCCAGCACGCTGACATAGCGAGGACCGCCCAGCAGGGTAGACAAGACCGATTTGAGGATGCGGACCTCAATGGCTGGATCTTTATCAGCGATCCATGCATCGAACGCATTGCACAAGAACTTCCCGTAGAGTCGAGGGTCCTGAGCTCCAATTGTGTCATGTGTGAAGTCCGGCAGAAGGAAATCGAGCTTGCGAATGCCGAGATCGTGAACTATGTGATTGTAGATGACATCGGCCGAGCGCTGGCAATTGATTACGCACAGTGCCGAGATGTCCGGAATCAAGTTACGCTCTTGCGCAGTGAGAAGAAGGTCTATTCCGCGTCTGGCAGCATCGTAGGTTCCGCCGCCTTTGAATGTCACCCGGAATTCGTCGTTGTACTGTTTGGGCCCATCAATGCTTACGCCTATTCGGACATGATGTCGGGCGAAGATCTCAAGCCAATCCTGATCGATCAATGTTGCGTTGGTCTGCATGGTGATATACATATTCAGATCGGGCGTCAGCACTTCTCGAAATGTAGTGCACATCCGATCGAATTCCTTTTTTCCCATTAGCAACGGCTCGCCACCGTGTAAAATGACAAGAAGATTCGAGATGCCCAGTGACACGCATCCATCGAGAAGGAATTGCGCCGTTGCCTCAATCACATCCTGACCCATGATCTTGGGCCGCTCTCTGTATGTTTCATCTCCTGCGTTGAACACGTAACAGTAGGAGCAGTTGATATTGCAGCGCTCTGCGATTTTCACAACGGCGCTCAATGTAGTCGGTTCTGGAAGCGGCATAGCATTTCCGTCAGCTTGTGAACCGCAATCCGATCCGAACATTAGCTACTTCCTGTCCATCGCGGCCAGTCTGCATGTCCGCAGAGCATCTCGGGACCTTTCCTTATGTCGTCAAGAATCTGGGAAACGATAGGGTTCCGTTGCTTGACCTCGGCGAGAGTTCTCGAGTGTTGGCTCGGATCCTCGAGGTAAACGAATCGAGTCCCGGCATCATGCAATTCTCTCAATAGCGCCGCAGCTTTCTCGTCACCTCTGAGGTGATAGAGAACCTGATGCCGATCTGGGCAAGGGGTCCAGTTGGCAACTTCATCGTTGGTGGCAGGGCCTCTTTCTTCGATTTCTTGGAGTGTTTTGTTCTCATCTTCCTCGGTTGGAAACATTAGTTCAGCTCCGAGATCGTGAAGCTTTTTGGTGGTTGATTCGAAACGTTCGCAGCAGCATTCTTTCTCGTCCATGACTAAATCCTCTCACCAGGATGTTGATGGTCGCGGATAGAAGAGCTTTGCATCGCAGAGTCTTGCACGGCGCGAAAGGCAACGCGACTAAGGCACGCCGACGACTGCTCGTGACGGCCATTCCTCGATAGTTGCCTTCCAGCAGCCAGCACGGTTGGGGGACGAGTTCGCGTTGCCGCTGGTCGAACTCGCCCCGCATGGCCACCCCACACGTCGGGCCTGCATGCAGAGGAGTTCAAGCTGGCAGGTGCCAGAAGAAAGTGTCTCACCGGAGCACCCCTCCTGCACCACGTTTCCCCCAGATCTTTGTGTCGATGTTGCTCGGTTTATGCGCGTGGTCGTCCGTGGGCGTCACGGGTGGGGCTGCCGCGTTGGCGGAGTTTGGTCAGCACGGTGGTGGGGTCGACTCTCAGGTGTTGACCGACTCGGGCGAGGGACCAGCCAAGGCCGTACAGATGGATGGCGTCGTCGACCTGCTCTGGGGACAAGCCCCTGCGACGCATCGGCACGTTGTGACGATGAAGGATCTCGCTGACCGTCCGCCGCTCGATACCGAATCGGACACCCAGCTGGTACACCGTCTCTCCATCCTTGTATCCGGCGATGAGTTCCCGGACCTGATCGGTGCCGAGTCGGCGTGCCCGGCCGGGTATGGGCCGATTGGCGGGTGGTGGAGCGGGTGCGGTGGAGTTGGGAAGCTTCCGTCGCAGGGTCTCCAGGGCTTCTACCTGGTGTTTCGTGTTGTAGTAAGCTCCCCCAAGGTCCACAATTCGGTTCGAATAGTGGCTTTGAACTGGGGGATTGCATCAAGTCGCGCGTACAAGAGGAAATCGCGCTTCTACGCGTTTCCCCTGCTCACTGACCCTTTTCGGGTTCTAATCCCGTATGGTGTCTTGCTTTGTCCTGGCGTTGATCAGGTCGGGAATCGTTGGTGTCCGGTCGGCTGGCCTGGGTGGACTGCTCGCTGTTGTGCGGAACGGAGGATCGGGTCCGTCCGTGGGTGTCGTGAGTGCGGACGCCGCGTTCGTGCAGCCGGTTCAGTGACCGGGTCGACGGCGACGTGTTGCCCGACTTGAGTGAGAGACCGGCCGAGAATGTAAAGGTTGATCGCTTGGGCCTGTTGCACGGATAGGCGACAACTGGGACTGCTGCACAGATTGGTGACAACTGAGTTGGCTTGCCCTTCGGGCGGGCTGGAAGGACGTCATCGTGCCCAAGCCCTACCCTCGTGAGTTCCGCGACGATGTCGTGCGCGTCGCGCGTAACCGCGATGACGGTGTGACGCTCGAGCAGATCGCCGCTGATTTCGGGGTTCACCCGATGACGTTGTCGAAA
Organism: Nocardia sp. NPDC050412; assembly: GCF_044458825.1. Classification (NCBI taxonomy): domain Bacteria; kingdom Bacillati; phylum Actinomycetota; class Actinomycetes; order Mycobacteriales; family Nocardiaceae; genus Nocardia; species Nocardia sp. NPDC050412. Next base: position 663,951 of record NZ_JBITIJ010000004.1, on the reverse strand, counting down.
TAGATGCGCCAGGCTGACGTCGATGAGGGAGCAAAGTCCGGCACCAGAACGAGAGAGTCGGCCGAGTTGCGGGCGGCGAAACGGCGAATCCGGTTGCTGGAGCAGGAGAACGAGGTCCTCAAGCGGGCCGCCGCCTATTTCGCGCAGGCGAACCTGTCGGGAAAATGAACTACCCGCTCGTCCGCGAGCTGGCCGGCGAGCTAAGGCATCCGAACACCCTGTACCGGTTCACTTTCCGACACCGACCGCGTAGCCGGGATCTCCCGAGCAGAGAAGACCCGCACGAGACAGCCCGGCCGCCTCGATCGCCCCGATGGCGTCGTCGAGCAGAACTCCGCACAGACCCGACCGGGGCAGGCCACAGCGCGGCCGAGGCTCCAGCGATAAGCGCAACTGTTTACGGACAAACCACGGGAAGGCCAGGGGCGTTTACCTTCGGGCGTCAGGCCATTGACCCAGGTGGTGATGCTGGCGTTGGTTGTCCTGGTGGTTGCGCTGGAGGTGCGAGCGTTACTCTCAGATGAATGAGATCACGTAATATCTTGGTAGAGAGAGATTTTCAGCTTACCTCGTTGGCGATCTGCCCCTAATCCCTGGTCTGCGGGAGCGCATTACGTGGTGTAAGGGGCCTCAGCCCGGTTTCGGGGGTGCCCGCGAGTCCCGTCAAGACTTCTTCTGCTTCTCGACCTCGCTTTTGCTGGATTCGGCCCAGTCGTCCGTTTCTTTGCCTGTGATCGCGGCGATCCGTTCTGCGAGCAAGGTCGACCGGCCGCCGTCGGCGTAGTGCCCCGCGTCGGTCATGTACAGGAAGTTCTCGACCTTCAAGGCCTCGGCTGTAGAACGGCAGCGCAGCCATGTGCTGTGCCACTGGAACAGTTGCTGGATACCTTCGGCCACCACAGGGACCGCCGCTACGGCCGCGGTCACCCAGCCAATCACGCCCGAGGCCGCAAGGACCGGAACCGCCGCACCCACCCACCACGATCTGCACCAATTTCACCTTTAGGTAGGCCGTTTTCGCCTCACGGCTTCGAGATCGGTAGTAGTTCAGCTGGTCTTCCAGCCGTTTTCGGACCAGATCCTCGATCGACTGGGCTCGCTGAGTTGCCTCCATATTCTAGGGATAGCACGGCCGGTGAATTGGCGCACTGAGCCTGAACCTCTCGTACTCCACCGTCAGGCCCTTCTTTAGGCATGAATGGTCGACTGTGTCCGATACCGTGGTTCGGCTGGTGTGAGCCGTTTCCCGGCACCGGGTTTCGGGGGCGGTACGGTGCCGGGCGTTGGGGTTGTGCCGAGCGAGGGGGCCGGTCGTCATGTCTCGGGTGTTCATCAGTCATTCCAGTCGTGACAGCGTGTGGGCGGTCGCGGTGCAGCGGTCGCTGTCGAACAGCAGCCGAATCTGGCCGGGGAGATCTTGCTGGACATCGATCTCGAGACCGGGATCCGGGCCGGGCAACGCTCGAGGTCACGATATGTGTTGACCCGTTTGGACTGGATATCACCTGGTCACCTATAGGCCGGTTAGCGGTGCACCTATGGGGTGTCCGGTAGCCGCGTCCCGAAGCGCAGCGTGTCGCCGGAGCTTCCGGAGCAGGTCCTCGACGAACATGCCCCGAACCGTTCGTCCGTTCCTGTACTCGGTCACTCGGGCGCGGTCTGCAGGCCGGGGCAGAGTTCCGTGTAGGGAATCGCATTCGACACGAGGTCGTTCCATTCTTTGCGGCTCGGATTCGCCGTGATCTTGGCGCATATTCTCGCTGGATCGGCGGAGTACACCGGCGTCACTTGAATTGTGCCGTCGGTGCTGGTCGTGACGATGGTTGTCCCGTCGGGGCTGAATGCGACGTCGGTGATTGCCGCGGTGTGGGGGGCCAGTGGCGCGGCGATGGGATGTCTGTTCGGGATGTCCCAGAGCTGAATGGTCGGGTCCACGCCGACGGCGACGAGGGTGCGCCGATCGGGACTGAACGCTACCTTTCCGACCGCCCCGGTGGTGCCTTGCAGAGTGCCGAACGGTTTTTCGTCGATTTTTCCGGAGTCCTTATCCCACAACATGATTCGATCATCGGTGGCCGAAGCGACCGTCTTCCCGTCCGGACTGAAGGCCACACTCCGCACGCTTCCGTATTCACCGTCGTGGAATACGTTTGCTCGCTTCCCGGTCGCCACATCCCACAGCAGCACCGCCGGAGAAAGACTACTGCCTGTGGCCAGGCTGGTGCCGTCCGGACTCACCGCGACGTCGGTCCCTGTCAACGGATCCCCGATCGGCGGTGGGGAGTCGAGGGGCTGACCGTTCTCGGCGTTCCACCAGCGCACCCATGGGCCGCTGGTCACGACACGTGCGCCGTCCGGGCTGAAGGCTACACCGAATAGACCGCCTTTGTGGTCGGCGATGGGGGCGCCGAGGGGCTTTGCGGTCTCGGCATCCCATAGACGGGCGGTTCCGTCGATACCTGCAGACGCGATCCGCCGTCCGTCGGGGCTGAATGCCACCTGCACTACCGCGCCGGCGTGCCCGGTCATCGGCGTACCGATCGGCTGTCTGGAACGAACATCCCACAATTGGAGGATGCCATCTGCATCACCGGAGACGATCCGCCCGCCATCTCGGCTCACCGCCAGTGCGGTGAATGCCGAATGCTGGTATGCCAGCGCGATACTCGTGGCATCCCACACCAGCACCGAACCATCACGGCTGCCGGACACGATCTTTGTGCCGTCCGGGCTGAACGCGATGTCGACGACCGCATCGGGATGGCCGGTGAGTGCCGCGCCGATCGGGCGGCCGGTGGCGGTATCCCACAGCCGTACCGCGTGATTCGATTCGGCGGTGGCGACCCGTTGGCCGTCGGGGCTGAACGCAACGACCGTTACACTTGCCGAATTATTGCTGTCCTTGTTCCACGGAGCACCGATCTGTTGCGCGGTGCTGGTGTCCCACAGTCGCAGCGTACCGTCGGCACCGCTGGAGACCATTCGACTACCGTCCCTGCTGAACGCCACGACGCGTGGACCGGCGGCAAGCTCAGGCAGCCACGGACCGATCGGCTGACCGGTTGTAGCGTTGCGCAGCCGCAAAGCACCGTTGTCATTGATGGCGACGATAGGTTGCCCGTCGGGACGGAACGTGACCCGCTCCGTGAGTTCGCCCGGGCCGATAGTTGCATTGCTGATCTCCTGACCCGTCCGGGCATCCAAGACCTCGGCCCTGCCCAGGTTGTCGCTGACGAGGATCCGTTGTCCGTCAGGGCTGAACGTCACGTCGCGGACCGCAATATGATGGGGCAGCGGGGGATCGGTCGGCTGGGCGGTTGCCGCATCCCAGAGCCGGAGGGCGGTAGCCCCCCCTGCCGCGATCCGCTGCCCGTCCGGGCTGAATGCCACTGCGGCCGCGTTATCGAATGGTGCGGCCGGCGGGGCATCGATCTGCCTGCCGGTCTCACCGTCCCACAACCGAACCGGTGAAATTCCCGGCCGGGCGCCAGGGCCGACACCGCCGAACTGGCCCCTGCCACCGGTGACGATCCGGGTCCCGGAGGGGCTTATCGCCACGCTGTCAACGGCAGTGCCGGTCTGGATGACGGTGCGCAGATGTTGACGCGCATACTGCGCGTTGATCATCGCCATGTTGGTCTGCGGACTGGGCTCGATCGCCTGAGCCGCGAGAATCTCCTGGAACGCCCGGGTATCGGACCCGTTTCCGGCCAGCGCGCTTTCGCTATCGGCGAGCAGGCGCTGGACCACGACTTCGCGCGTGCGTGCGTCGGCTCGGTCGCTGGCCACGTTGGCTCGCCAGAACCCGACCCCGGCGAGTATCGCGACCACGACGGCGACGACCAGCAGCGTAGCCAACGTCAGGGCCTGTCGGCGCAGGGCGGCGATGCGGTCGCTTTCGCGGTGGCGTGACGCGAGCAGAAATTCGCGGGTGGGCTCGAGCCGAAGCCGGAATTCGGGTTTCGCGCAGAGCGTTTCGGCCTCGGTAAGCCGAGCGCCCTCCCACAGCCATGCCTGGTCGCGGCCGCTGTGGTCCCACGCCAGTGCTGCTTGCTCGAGGCGGTCGGCGGCTTTGAGATCCTCTGCTTGCTCGAGAAGCCACCCGGACAGTTCTTCCCATTGCCGCAGAAGGCTTTCCAGCGCGACCTCGACGATGGTCCGACCGTCCCGGTGGTCTTTGATCAGCAGTCTCTTGTTCACGAAAGCGTCTATGAGAGCATGACTTTCGGCCGGGAGTTCGTCCCAGCGCGCGATGCGGCGCATCGGCTGGTCGTTGTCGGGGTTGATCGTCGCCAGCGCGGGAACGAACGCCGACCGCAGCAACCACAGCTGCGACCGCCTGAACTCTGGATCGGCGGACAGTAGTGCGTCGATCTCGGTTTGCACCACCCGGCCGATCCCGCCGAGAGCGATGTACTGCTCGAGCATGAGAGTTCCGCTGGAAGCATAGTCCTCGTACAGCCGTGACAAGGTCAACGCCAGCAGGGGCAGGCTGTCCGCACCATGGTCACCGTCCGCCAGGAGACGATCCACCAGCGCGGGTTCGATCGCCAGCGCGGCGTACTTGTCGGCTCGTGCGGCGGGTCGGGTGATGACCTCCTTGAACTGAGTGCGCGGCAATGGTTTCAACTCATTGAACACGTAGGTCTGCACACCATCGAGTTCCGGGGCATTCTGCAGCCGTTCGTAGCGATCGGTACGGATGGTGAGTGCCACGATCATCGGAATCCGTTGCACACCAGCATTTTCCGGCATGGCGAGCAACCGGCCCAGCATCGTCAGGAATTGCTTACCCTGGAAACCGGCGTCTGCGACGAACAGCTCCTCGGCCTGATCGACCGGCAGCAGGAGCGTAGGCGCGGGCTCGGCAGCATCGTCAAGCAGTCTGTCGTGCGCGGCACGCAGCAATTCGATCAGCCAGCTCCGTATTCGATCGATGTCGTCAGGGAATGCAGACTTGATGTCCCCGAGCGCGGGCGCGGCCAGCCCCAACCGGCCCCGCGTGGCGTGGATTGCCGCGGCAAAGCCATGAACGCCGGTGAGCGCATGACGTTCCGGCCGCACCAGATCCAGCACGAGGAACTGCCGATCCTCTCGCATCAATCGCGGCAACAACCCCGCACGCAGGAACGACGACTTGCCCGTTCCCGACGCACCCACCACGACGAATACCGAATCCGAACCGGCAGACCGCATTCCCCGCAATCGGTCCATGCCCTGCCTGATCTGGGTATCGCGACCGAAATACACTGCCGCATCCACCGGATCGAACGGCTGCCAGCCCCGATACGGCGATCGGCCCGGCTCGTCCGCCGGTGGCCACGGGAAATTCTCGGCACCTATCCCGGCGTTGCCCAACCCGGCCAGCAGCCGACGCAAACCCTCGGTACGGAACCGCACCGGCTCGGGATGACCATCGACCCGGATCTCCGTGACAGGACCGTCGCCGAACAGGTCACAGCGCTGCCACTCGCGCGTCTTGTCGGGGTCGGTCACCGATTCAAGCCGTGCACAAAAGATTCGCTTGCCCAGGTTCACCGCCGTCAGATACTCGGCGACACACTCGGTGGAGATATGCCAATCCCGAGAAGTCAAGCAGATCACGGCTTCGCACCGAGTGACAGCCCGACGCAGCGCATCCCGCCAACGCACACCCTGCGGGATCCCGGCCGTCTCATCCGAATCCAGAAAGATATCTCCGGCCAAACCCGGCTGCTGCTCACCGAGCCAGCGCACCAAAGCGACAGCCTGCACATTATCGCGACTCGAATGACTCAGGAACACCCGCGCCATCCCGCCCCCTCCACAACGGAGAACCATTGGTCGCCAATACTATCCAGTCGCGAAGCCCCCGGCTGCATAACCGGCGCAGGGCATCGCGAGGCCCAGATGGGATACGTACCCACAATGACCAGCCGTTTTCCGGTTCCCCATGTTTGTGTGTCCTGCCAAGGGCGCGAGCCTATGACAACATCGTCTGTTCCTTTCTGTCGATGCTGCGGGGTTCATGCGCGTGGTCGTCCGTGGGCATCACGAGTTGGGATGCCGCGTTGGCGGAGTTTGGCCAGCACGGTGGTGGGATCGACTCCCAGGTGCTGGCCGACTCGGGCGAGCGACCACCCGAGGTTGTACAGATGAATGGCGTCATCGATCTGTATGGGGGACAAGCCCCGGCGGCGCATCGGCACGCTGTGACGGTGCAGGATCTCGCTGACCGTTCGTCGTTCGATACCGAACCGGGCACCCAGCTGATACACCGTCTCTCCACTCTCATATCCGGCGATGAGTTCCCGAACTTGATCGGTGTCGAGTTGGCGTGCCCGGCAGGGTTTGGGTCGATCGACGGGCGGTGGAGCGGGTACGGTGGGGTCCGGCAACTTCCGACGCAGGGCTTCCAGGGCTTCTACCTGCGATTTGGTGTTGCAGTAAGGTCCCCCAAGGTCCACTCACGCATTTGGACATGCGACGACGAATTGTTCTGGCTTCGTTATACTTCTCGGCTCGGTGCCGTTCGGGGATCGAACGGCGGAAGTCGCGCCGTGTCAACATTCCGGTCAGGACTCCTTCTGATTCTCAACCCTGAGCTTGCCGGATTTGGCCCAGTTGATTGTCTGTTCTACTGCGATCGCGGCGATTCGTTCAGCCAGGAGGGTTGGGCTGTGGGTAGACGCGTAGGAGCCTGCTTCAGCTGTGTAGAGGAAAGTTTCGTTCTTCAATGCCTCGGCGATAGACCGGCAGCGTAACCAGGTGGTGTGCCACTGAAACAGCTGCCGAATTCCTTCGGCTACGACGGGAACCGCCGCCACAGCGGCCGTCAGCCAGCCGGTTACATGTCAGGCCGCGAGGACCGGGACCGTCGCACCGACCACGATCTACACCATAACGACGGCCACCGCATCCGCTGTCGGCGACTGCACGCACTCAGCCGGTTCGGCGCAGTCGGGGTACCGAAATCCCGCCGGTGTGCGAGGTTGTTTCCTCAGATACGAGATCGCAAACATTCACACATCCCGCAGTCACTACAAGGGGATCGAACTCGGGCTCGACGAGATCAGCGAGCTGATCTTGCGCTGTGGCGCTCAGCATCTTACTGCCCTAGCGGCGTGCGCCGCGCTCTCTGACACCGTGCTCTGGGCGGCCTGAGTCAGCAGATCATCGGGGAGACCGCAGGAGTCCGCCGATTCCGGTCCAAAGACGCGTTCGCCCGCCACAACGGCAGCGCGCCGCTACCGGTCTGGTCATCCAACCGCGCTCGACACCGCTTGTCCCGCACCAGGAATCGGCAACTCAATGCCGCCTACACCGGATCGCCCTCACCCGGCCCGCTGGCATCGCGACGCGCGAGCCATTCTGGCCAGACGCAAAGCCAATGGCGACGGGGGCATGGAGGCACTCCGGATCCTCAAGCATCGACTCTCCGACGTCGTCTACCGCGCCATGATCGCCGACCACGAAACCTCCACCGCTGCTTGACCGAGGGGCAATTTGCAGTCCCTGAGAGCACGGATAGTCGCCGGTATGCGCCCACGAGATGTCAATATGACACACTTTTCCGCGCTGGATCGTGGTGATCAGGTCACGCGGTGAGGGAGGCTGTGATGAGCCGGGCAGGTCAGGCTGGCGAGGTCGGGAGCCTGTTTCGATGCGTGGTAGCAACGCATCTGGCGGTACACGGGCTGAGGGGCCATCCGGTGTCGGGTCTGGATCTCATCGGTGGGGTGGATCCGATTCGGCTCGACTTCGAAACCAGTGACGCGACCGACGACATCCGGGTCACCTTCTCCGACGGACGCCGAGCCTATGTCTCCGCCAAGCGCAAAGTCTCCAAGGGCCGCCCGCTGACCGAAACCGTCGCGGGATGGATCGGGCAAGTCCCTACCCTCGGATGTGACGACCTGCTGGTGATCGCGGGCGAGGACTTCGTAGGCCCGACCAAGGACCTCGATCGAGTGCTGCGCAGGCACAGGGCTGGGCTGCAAATGGTGACGAAAGACGAGCGCGATGCGTTCGACCCCCTTGCCAACTTGCTACCTGAAGATCTACGCGAGCCGATTCTGGACCGGGTGCGAATCCTGCACCTACCCGATTCGACCGGCGCGGGAGCAGCGAGAAGCCTGCTGGCAGCGTTGATGGACCTCGTTGTCACCGGGGCACGAGGCCATCAAGCCGTGAGTACGCTCGCCGATCTGTTCCATCAACAGGCCGGCAAGGCACTGGGCAGCGGTATCGATGACTGGGTTACGGCCCTGAACAACACCGACTTGACGGTGATCGCGGATCGCGGTGGTCCGGCAGGTATGCGAGCAGCGGCCCGGCTCGCCGCCGTTGGCACCTATCGTGATCGGCTCAAGGCTGAGGTCGGACGGATCGACCTGAGTCTGCTCGCCGAGGATCTGCCTCCTATCTCGATAGACGGTCTGGTCGACGGCCTCAAAATCAACCTTGAGACAGAACGTTCGTCCTCGGATCTACTGCCCTGTGTGCGGCGTTGGCGCAGAATGCTGATCGTTGGCCAGCCAGGATCGGGTAAGTCCGTGGCCTTGCGTGAGATTGCCGCGCACTGCGCCATCCACCCACACGCCCCGGTACCGATTCGAGTGGCGTTGCCGCGCTTGATTGCTCAGCAACCTGAGCGTTTGACGATCGACGGCATCATCGACAGCGCCGTAGCGGATGCGGTCGGTGGCGACCAGCGTGTTCCGCTGACCGAGTACCTGGCCGCAGAGCTCGCGGCCGGGCGCGCAATTATCCTGTGCGACGGGCTCGATGAGTGCGGCACACGCGCCCCGTGGGTGGCTCAGCAACTCGCCGACATCCTCAACACCCTGCCTCCTCGAGTGGGATTCGTGCTAACTACCCGCGCGAACGCCCAGATAGCAGCCACTCGACTCGGATTACCACGGGTGGAACTGGTGTCTCCGCAGGACCTCGCGGCCACGATCGACAGAGTGCTATTCGCGTGTGCCGAAGCCCGTGTCCCACAGGTCGAGCGCGAAGCGTGGCTGGTGACCCGACGGACTTGGATCAAGGATGCCGCGGAGCAGCACGAGCACCTGCTCGCCGTGCCACTGCTGGCCATCCTGCTTACGCTGATTTGCGCTGGCACTTCGGACGCGGACCTTCCGAAGGGTCGCGCTACATTGCTCCATCGTGCTGTCGAGCAGTCGGTACATCGCTGGGAACGCACACGAGAGACTCTCGAACAGGGTCGGCCGTGGTTGCCCGCATTGACCACAACGATGTTGCTCGATGGATTCATCGTGCTCGGGCGCGTGCTCGACGGTGGGGCGACGCCAACGCGGGCGCAAGCCGTCGACACTGTCGAGCAAATGCTCAAAGACACCAACCGTTGGTCGATGCCTCCGGCCCAGGCCGAGGAGCTCGCACAGCAGGTGCTGCGCTTCTGGGACGAACATGTAGCCGTCTTCGTCGTCAACGCCGCCGACGAGCTGACGACCCGTAGTAAGGTCTTCGCCGAAATCGCTACCGCCATGTGGGCGAGCAGGTGTGGAGCCGAGGAACTGATCAACTGGCTGTCCGACGCCCTCGAGTACACCGATTCCGATGGCGCGATTGCACTGGCCGCAGGACTCGACCCGAGAACTATCGCAGCGCTACTTAATGTCGGCGCCACCGGACGGTCGGAAGCGACTCTCTTGGTGGCCGAGCTCGCCACCCGCGGCATCGCAACCGTCACACCTCACGAGCTGGAACGCATACTTGCGCAGCTCACCGCTGGAGCCATTGCCTCCCAGGATAGCGCGCCGCCCGCCCGACGAGGACCTATGCACTCGTCGAACCAGCATCCGACCCTCTGGGACGAGACCCGCGATCCCGGACCGTGGCCGTTTGTCGAGGCTGCATGCCTGCTTGCGTTGCCGATCGAATGTAGGTTCCGGCGTGCCGATTTGATCGCCCGAGCTGCCCTCGATGATCGCTCGACGATGATCGCAGCTGCACTCAGTGCCCTGACCGACGCCACAACCGACAATCGCCCGCTCGGCGAAACCGCTGCAGCAGCGGTGAACTCAGCCCTGTCGATTCCGCTCCCGCCCAAATCGAAGATGGTCAAAGAAAGTCGCAGAAGGTCGAAACTTGTCAGCGGAGGACGTATGGCACCTGGCCTGGATCAGGTTGCCTTGGCCGCAGCCGGGCGACTCGATGAACTCGCAGAAGGTTCGGGAGAGCTGGCCTACCAGATCGGGATGCGCACCAGACGGGCTGCCGCCGGTCCTCTCTTCGCCGCACTCGAGCGTGCTGGCGTCGACACCAACCGATCGCGGTCCTTCGATTCAACCCGGTTCAGAAAGTGGTTGGCTGCACACCAGGAAAACGAAACAGCCCTCCTGGCCGACCTAGGCACGCTGGACACCGATCTGAGCGAAAACGACTGCTGGTCACTCTCCGATATCGGCGACCTGATTGCCGCGACCAACTACCAGGAAACTGGGATCGAAGACTTCAACCGAGCCTTTTCCCACGACAGTGCGCAGGTCCGACGATCCTGGCTCGGCGCGATAGCTGACGCGTACGGCATCGACAAGTCGGCCATGGCGAGTCAAGCCCGCTACCTCCAGGAGGTCAAGGCAGCGGGTGCTAACGACGACTGCAGGGACAGCGAATGGTCTGTCGCAGCCGTCAGCCCGTTGGTCGAGCCCCCGCTGTCAGATGGGTTGCACTCCGCGCTCACCACTGACCAATTGCGGACACTGCTGTCCTGCCTGGAGGCAGAATCTGATTGGATCGCGTGGGCGGCAGCGTCGGTCCTCGTCGCTGTCACCGAGCCCCCATGGGATAGCCGAGAGCTCCTCGCGAAGGATATGTCGAGCTGGCATCGAACTCGAGCGGGCCTGCTGCATATGGTTGCGATTCTCACCGCTGGCGATAACCGCAGCACCCTATTGGCCCAAGCAGCCACCTCGGATTCGCCGGATCTCCGGTACGCCGCACGAATGGCGATCTCCGCGTCAGACCTCGACAGCGACGGCGCCGTCATGGACACGCTGCTCAGAGACCCCGACCTGTCCATTCGCCCTCAGAATTCACGAAAAGCACCGCCGCTACCGACCCATTGGACTTGCCAAAACTGCAGATCAGCCAACGATATCGATGTCGAGGATTGTTTGGGATGCACAGGCGGCGTGCGACCCGACGCATAGCGCGCACCTCGTCCTGGGCCCACGGATTGGCGGGCAGCTGGCGGCAACTAGAGCTGCCGATGCTACACGGCACCCGCCTGGTAGATGTCGGCGAGGCGCAGTACGCGTGGCGCAAGACGATGAAGCGGCGGTATGCCGAGGCGACGTGTGAAGCCGGGGCCGGTTTGCAGACAAGGCATACCCTGCCTTCCGTCGAAATTTCGATCAGTTCCTTGATCGCGGCGATACTCGGCCGGGGCACAGCCGGGAGCATCTTCTCGTCGGCCAACTCTTGTCGAAGCTGATCTCGCCATGCCTGGTCGGCACTGCTCCCGTCTACATGATGTCCCGCCGGGGGCGTGAACCTGCGACATCCGTTTGTTTGTGTCGATGGCTGCGGCGTTTACGCGTGGTCGTCCGTGGAGTGTTGTAGGAGCCGCTCGCGGTGACGTCGTCGGTCCTTCCACCAGGCAAGTCGATCGCCGGACTCCTGCGGGAGACATGTCTGCAGACCTGTAACCGCTAGCGAGACAACGCTCAGGGCTATGACCGCCCACCAGGGGGCTTGAGCGGCGAGCGCCGCCGCCGGCCCACTCAGTCCTACCACGCCGGAAACAACTCCCTGAACGCCCGGCTTGCGCGGCGTCCCGGAGTGCTTCGTGCCAGGACGTTGGGTTCGCGTCAGGGGTGTCATCGCAGGTCCAGTTCCCTGTGCAGCATCCGGACAGCCAAAGCCGAGCGGGTCTCGTCAGCGACGGCGATCAGTTTGCGGTGGTTGGCGATCATTTGATCGAACTGTTGCAGCACCGCGCCCATCTGGGTCTGCTCTGCGATCGGGGGTAGGCGCACCGACAGTTCTCCCAGTGTCGCGACGCTTATCGTCGGTATGACGCTGGCCGCTGTCCGTTCGCCGATCCAGTGCTGTACTTCGGGGAGAGACAGGTAGGCGAGAAGAAAGTCGGGTTCGACGGCGGTGCGGTCGAGCACGCGCAGGCGCAAGATGTTTCCGCCGAACAACCATCCGGCCTGCTCTGTGCGGGCGATGGCGGGCTGGTCCATAGCGCCCGATCGGATGCACAGGATGTCGTCGGCTTCCAATGTGAACTGCTCGAGCTTGCTGGCAACGCGCGCTGTGGTTCGGTCGGCATCCGCGGCTTCGATCCGCCGCTCACGCAGGTGCCGAGGCATCACCACGGGAACGGTGCCGTCGATGGATCGGTGTTCGGTCCGGAGTCGGCTGTGGGAGGGTCCGGGCTTTATCGAGCACAGTTCTCTCAGCGGGACGGCATCCTGTCGAGTACGAGTCCGGTGGATCGGGCGCAGCGCTGCGATACGCGCATCGTGGTCAGCGGTCGCGATGATGCGCTGCTTGAGGGCGTCGAACTGTTCGACCACGCCCTCAGGATCAGAGGAGTCACTGTCCGATGCTGCGAGGTAGTCGGTGGGGGCGAGCGAGTAGCCGAGCCTGCGGATGGTGTCGATGTCGGTCAGGATGGCGCGTCCGCCGGATTCCATCGGAACCGAGTGACCTTTGGTCATGGTGTGGCGTTGATGAAAGATGTCGGGAATGAGCGAGGGCGCTGTCGGGTTCAGGTTCTGCCGAGGGCGTCCGCGACCGCCGCCCTGGGGCTCGGCCATCGCAGTGGCGTCGACAAAGAGGATGTCTTGCGGAGTTTCTGCCGGTACTTTCAGCGCCCAGATCGAGACGCTAATGTCGGTGTTCGGGAACAACTGAGCCGGCAACATGATGATGGCCTCGACCGATCCTCGTTCGATCATCTGTTGGCGGATACCGGTTTCTTGCCGGTCTCGTGATGCGTTGGCGGTGGTGGGCATCACGATGACAGCGCGACCGGCCGGTCCGAGGCTCGAGATCGTGTGCTGAACCCAGGCGTAGTTGTCGTTCTTCCGTGGTGGCTCGCCGAAGATCCAATCGTGCCTGCCCGACCGCCTGCCCGGTTCAGTTCGTGCGTTGAAGGGCGGGTTCGTGAGAACGTACCGCGCCTTCGGTGCGTGGTCGTCCTTGTAGTCCCAAATGGTGCCCGAACTCTTGCGGGCATCGACGGTCATGCCGCGCATGTTCAGGTGGAAGGCGGCGATCCCGATGTCGGTCACGCTCGGCCCTTCTCCGGTCGCCATCGGGATGGCTTCGCGGGCGAATCTAGATGCGGCCGCCGCGAGTAGCTCGCCTCCGCGGACATAGGGGTCGTAGATACTGCCCGGCTCCGCTCCTGGCCCGACCACCAACGCCCCGGCCAGTGCGGCGATCCGGGGCGGGGTGAAGAACTCGCTGCCAGATGCGCTTCTCTCGTGCGACAGCAGGTCGAGCAGATACCGGAACGAGTTGATGCCGAGTGTGGAGCAGATCTCGACCATCCGTTCGAGGTCATAGATGTTGGCGGGCTGGACCCTCCGGAACGCCGTTTCCAGTCCAGCGGGGATTGCGCGCTGGAGCATCAGCTCGTGGGTGAGCCGTTCGAGAGTCTCCAGGAATTCACCCGTGCTACCAGGGCGGTAGAACATCCTGTCACGAATGCTGTCCAGGGTCTCGAAGTGCAGCAAGAAGATCAGGCACACCAGGAACTCCAGATAGTCCGCATGTGATCCATTGCCCCGGATCCTGGCGGCTTGGGGGCCAACGAGCTCATCGATGACCGCCCGACCGTCCTCTCTCTCGGATGGTATGACCTGCTTCTGCTCTGTCTGTTTCGTCTTCGACGTCGAGACCCGGGCGAGGACGCGGGCGCCGTAGGTGAACCCGGCGGGTTCGCCGTCCTTGAGTTCCTTGGCCGGGATCGGGCGCCTGTCGAGCCATTTGATCGCTGCCGAGAGCCGCACATGGCGAGAGCCGGGTTCCGGCCGAGGGAAGTCGTCGTGCCGGGTCGACCACGTGGTAATCGTCGGCCGCCTGACGTCGGCCAAGTCGGCGAGTCGTGCCCGCGAGACGAACTCGTCAACGAACATGGTGTCCTGCCCCTCCGCTCTGGGAACCGTGTCTCGGACCCCCTGCGACCGTAGGCGGCCAACCATCAGAGGTGCAACAAGGGGGTTATCAGAATCTGGCCATCGTTGGTTGCGATGCGAAGGTGAGAGCGGCCGCACCGTCGGCTGGGAAGCTTATATTTGTGCAGTTAGATAGCGTATTATGGTTGATCTTGGCAGCATCTTGAGGAGAGGGGCGCGTAAAGAGAGTCATCGAGTACTGGTGGTACTCGGCAGGGTGGATCGGTCAGGAAGAGGCGCTTCGTGCGCTGCTCTCCAGGCCGTAGTCCAGGTGGCTGAGCTGGCCTGCTGGTGGCGAGCTAAACGCAAACTTCGCCTGGATGCAGGCCGCGCTGAAAGCAAGAGCGGAGCAGGGGGCGGGCACCGGTGCTGATGCCGGTATCGGCGACGTCATCGGATGAACATGAACAGTCGGTCCGCAAGGAGTTTGTGGACCGGGGCGTGGTGCGCGCGGTCATTCGCTTGTCGAGGGACCTGTTCCCGGTGTCGTCGGTGGATACAATTCCGAAACCACGTCGTACTGGTTCATGGTGGGCTGGGTCACGCCAGGCAGGTTCCATGCTGCAGTTCTCCACTGCCCATATGCGGGGGGAGGGTTACCCATGCGGCTCGGCATAGCCAGGTAGAAGCAGGGGTCGTCCCCGGGATTCACTTGGAGCCGAAAACCTTCGCTGCGACCGGCGTCAAGTGCGTCGAGCGCTTCCGCGCCATTGAGTGCAATGGTGCGGGGGTGGAAGACTACTACCTCTTTGAGGAAGAGCTCCTTCTTCCCGAAGGAGAACGGGATGACTGAGGCTGTGAACCTGGCGAGGGTGGGCTCGCCGGTCAGCAGCGTTCTCAACTGCGGATAGTCCCTGCCGTCGAGAATATGGATTCCGGGGATTGGTTCAGGGGACGCGGTGACGTAGCCGTCGAGCAGGAGCCTGGCCACGCGGAGGTGTATCCGCTCGATCATGGGTATCCCCACTGGGATGGCGAAGCTGACGTGACAGTAGTCCTGCACAACCTTCAGATCGGCGGCGACGCTGAGCAGATTCTTGACCTCGTCCTGATCACTGAGCGGGCCGGTCTCTGCGGGCAGAAGCGCGAGAGAGGTGACGGGCTCGTCTTCGATGTACACCTTGCACGTCAGATCGGTTTGGTTGATCGCTGTCAGGATCTCCTCCAGCCCCAGCGCTTCGTTGGGTCGGATCCGGCGGAAGTTGTAGTTGACCTCTATGTGACCGGTCTGGGATTTCCCTAGTGGGAAGAGCAGCTCGATGTGCAAATGTCCGTAGAACTCGATCCGCACTGCGATTCCATCTGAACCATGGTTGAAGTGGGAGATGCGGCCTTCGTGGGAGATGATCTGGGTGCCGTTCTGGTCGAAGAATCTAAGCTCGGCTGGGGCACCTATTTTCGGGTGGTCACTCATCGGCTCCAAGGTCAATGCCAGGCCGGTGTATTCGCCCGCTATGAACTCTGGTCCGGTGACGGTCACCCTGCGTACCACATCTGGGGGCAACACCACTCGCCCCGATGCCCCGAACTTCACGCAACGCTCGATCTGCTGGCGAAGGTATTCGTGCTCGGGTGCGAATGTGTTGGAGAAGTTGACTGTGATGGGGTTCTTCTCATGTGCGCGCGGGTCTTTTGCCCGCACTATATGGGTGACCGTATCCCCGATTCGCGCGAAGTCGGTGCCCCAGTGCAGGTCAGTCGAGTCGGCCAATTCGCCGAGATTGCGGATCCGGTCGAACAGTGAGGTCACGCCGCCGGTGAGCGTCTCGGTTTCCAGACGATACAGCTCGACTTCGGTGCGCATTTCCTCACGGGCGAGGTAGCGGTAGACGTCGGGGTAGTCCATCAGCAATTGGTCGAGCTCGATGCGGTCCATGATGGCGATTTTCGGAGCTGCGGTGCCGACAGGAACCTCGGCGGACAGACCGGTAATGAAATCACGTTCCCCCGGGGTCAGTTTGACGGGGACCACCAGTGTCCATTCGGATGGTGCAGGATCGAGTTGCAGTGCCCGGCGGAACGACTGGCGGATCTGGCGTTGGCGCGTGGATTTGCGATCTCCAGAGAACCCGTCGGGGAAATACTTCAGCTGATACACCCGGCGGCGACTGCCTTGGCGTACTTCAATGTCGATCCCGCTGTCCCCACCGCGGCCGTCCGGGGCGATGAAATCGGCGATTCCGCGCCATCGGCGGGCCAGAAGCGTCTCCACGATCGTGTCGAACTTCGCATTGCCGATCGTGCTCCAGTCCACGCTCACGCTCCCACCACCCGCTCGGTGCCTCCCAGTATGGCGAAGTCCGCCAACTGCCTCACCGGCTCATGTTCCCCTCTGAGCCCTGGGCTGCGGAAGATCTGCACGCACCGAACCGGCACTTCGATGACAACCGGGATAGGGCGCGGAGCATGAAGAAGCCGGATCGATCACCCGAGGCCGGGCCCCTTGCGGTTGCTCGGATCGACGACATGGTCATGCGCCCGCTACCGAGGTCTTCCGTGGGTGTCTCGGGTGGGTATTCCGTGTTGGCGGAGTGCGGTCAGGATGGTTGTGTGGGCTACGCCGAGATGTTGTCCGATCCGGGTGAGTGACCAGCCGAGCTTGTAGAGGTGGACGGCGGTCTGGACCTGGTCGGGGGACAGGCGGCGGCGGCGCATCGGCACATCGTGCCGGTGGAGGATATTGCTGACCGTGCGTCGTTCAATGCCGAATCGGGAGGCCAGT
Organism: Nocardia sp. NPDC050412; assembly: GCF_044458825.1. Lineage (NCBI taxonomy): Bacteria > Bacillati > Actinomycetota > Actinomycetes > Mycobacteriales > Nocardiaceae > Nocardia > Nocardia sp. NPDC050412. The sequence continues at coordinate 647,088 of NZ_JBITIJ010000004.1, read as the reverse complement.
TCATACACTGTAGACCCGGCCTGGTACCCGGCGATCAGTACCGCGATTCGGTCGGCGTCCAGTTGCCGTGCCCGCCGCGGAGCGGGCCGTTCCGCAGGCGGCTGGGTAGTTGTCGTGGTGTCGGGCAGCTTCTTGATCAGGGCTTCCAGGGCTTCTACCTGCGTGTTCGTGTTCGAGTAAGGTCCCCCAAGGTCCACAAATTGACATGAATAGTGCTGTTGATCAGGGGTTTTGCTGTCTTTCAGCCTTGAGACCAGCTTCGGTTGGGTGTCACATATCTCCTGGTCAGCGCCTGTTTTCTTGTTCTAGTTGGCCCCCAAGGTGTGTTTTCGTTCCGGCGCGGTGTTGATTAAGTCGGAAGGCACTCTTTCATTACCGCGACCGCGAGCCATGCTAGTCACGAGTGGGGTCTCACCCGGTCTCGTGGATTGATGTCAGGGCCGAGATCGCCCGTGTGTGTCGCGGGTGCGGACGCCGCGCTGGCGCAGGCGGTTCAACATGGTGGTCGGATCGACGGCGAAGTGTTTCCCGACTCGTGCCAGGGACCAACCGAGACGGTAGAGGCGGATCGCCTCGTCGGTCTGGTCGGGGGACAGGCCGCGTCGGCGCATCGGCACGTCGTGGCGATGCAGGATGGCGCTGATGGTGCGGCGGTCGACACCGAATCGGTTGCTCAGTTCGTAGGTCGTTGCGCCAGCGACATAGTCGTGTATCAGCATCTGGACGTGGTCCTGATCGAGTTGTCGTGCCCGCCGCGGTGTGGACTGGTGGGCCACCAGGGGCGGCAACGGTGAACTCTCGCCACCGATCGCGGAGCGGTCGTCACGACGCCGTGGCTTGTCGGCCATCTGTTCTCGCGCCAGTTCGACGAGCACCTTCGCGATCTTGCCGGCATCGGGCGGATCATGACGGACGCCACGAACCGCAAGTTCGCCCCACCGGGTAACGGTGTTGATCGGAGTTGTCATGCGTCCACTGTCCTACCTGAAGGCAAGTTCACGTCAAGCTTCCGGTATCGGTCGTACCGTGCAGGTCGGCACAGAATCTAGCGCCTGTGCTGCTGGTGGGGTCCTCGCCCGAGAGTTACGAGGGCGTCCAGGACCGATTTCAGGATTTTGATGCGGTCTGGGACGTCGGCGTCCTTCATGGCCTTGCGAGCCAGGCACAGCACTCCGCACACGATGACGATCACAGTTAACGCGATGACCGCGACGACGGTTGCAAGGATCAGTGTCACGGCTGAGAGGGATCCGTGGGCGGTGACCAGCAGCGTCACACCGGAACTGGTGCCGCCCAGGGCTGCTGCGGCAGCTGCTGTCTTCCTCACCCCGTCACCGCCATACCTACGGTAGGGATCTGCCTGGAGCACCAGTACGCGAACAACTCACATGCTGTGTGGAACTCGTTGTGGACAGAGCTGCGCTGTCGGGTGATCTCTGCACGGGCAGGTGTGCGGTGGCCGAGCCGGACGGGGTCGACCGCGGCGGTCACGGTCGCGAGGTGGGGAGCCATGACAGTGACGGTTGCCGCTGGGACCGTTCAAAGTCATTATCTTCTGCCAGATTTCGGCGAAGCCCGCTCGAAGAGTCACGGGTCTATTGTGGTCGGCGAAAGATTGAACAGGATTGAACAGCTGGGCCTCGGGAGGGACAGGTGAGCGGCTTGGTACCGATCGAGTTGGCGTTGATCAACTCCAAGACCGAGTTCCACGCCGCTCTCCGTGAACTCAAGGTTCGTTCGGGCCTGAGCTACGACCAGATCCTTGAGCGTGTCAAGGACGGGTCGCCGACAAGGGGGGCGCTGCACAACTGGGTGAATGGGGTTTCCTGGCCGAGTTGGCGGCTGCTGGGGCCGGTGTTGCAGACGCTGGTCGAGCTTGATGCGCCGGGTTCGTGGGCGAAGACCAGGCCCGACTGGCAGGCCGCCTATAGGCGGACGAGTCAGGTGATACCGCATTTGCGGCCGTTGACCGAGGTGAACGATCCGTTCGAACTGGAGGTGCGTCGTTCGATCACCACAAGCCGCGCGGTCGCTGGGGAACTTCCGGTTTATGTGCTTCGCGGGCATGATGACGAGCTCGATGAGGTGGTCGGGCGGGCCATAGCGGGCTGCAATGAGATGGCGGTGCTTCTCGGTGGCTCGTCCACGGGCAAGACCCGGGCGATGTGGGAGGCACTGCGGCGGCTGCGTGGTCACCGCGGGTGGCGATTGTGGCATCCGTTGGACCGCAACGCTTTCCTGAGCGAGCTACCGAACCTACAACCCCGTACAGTGGTGTGGCTCAACGAAGCGCAAAGGTACCTCGATACCCGCGACGGTGATACCGGTGAACCGGTTGCAGTCGAGCTTCGTAAGCTGCTTCGCGGTACGGGGTTGAAGCCGGTTCTGATCTTAGCCACGCTGTGGCCAAAGCATTACGAGATCTTGTCCAGTGACAAGCATCCGCAGGCACACCAGCTGCTGGAGGAGCGATTGATCCGGGTCGCTGACGCCTTCACCGGCGAGGACCTGGAAGAGCTGGATCGGCTGGCGGGCGATGATCCGCGACTGGCGGAAGCAAGAGAAAAGGCGGTGTCCGGACGGATCATCCAGTACCTGGCCGGGGTGCCGGAGCTGCTGAGACGCTACGAATACGGCACCGAATCGGTTCAGGGAATCATCGAGATTGCGATGGACGCTCGCCGTCTGGGGCATTCCAACCGTATCTCGATCGGCCTGCTACGCGACGCTGCCCCCGACTACATCGCGGTCGGCGCACTCGATGACGAGTGGCTGACCAGGGACCTGGAAGAACTCAGGAAACCTGCCCGCGGGCTACCCGGACCGCTCACCCCGATCCCGCCCCGCCGCACCGGATCCCGTCGTCGCGGGCACCCTTCAGCCGAGGATGCAGGTCCGCGATATGAGCTGGCCGAATACCTCGACCAACACGGTCGTATTCACCGTGCCGACTGCATACCGCCGACAGGGTTCTGGGACGCGGTCGCCGACCACGCCTGTGCTGCTGACCTCACCGCCCTCGGCCACGCAGCCTGGGGGCGCGGCTTGTACCGCGATGCCGCCCAGCTTTGGAAAACCGCGACCGAAGGCGGCGATCCCATGGCCAGCATACGGTTGATAGAAGAACTGTCCAATCTGCACCCAGGCGATACCCGGCCCGAGGAATGGATAAAAGAACTCCACCAATCTACCGACCACCGCTCCCGAATGCCGGAAATACCTCAAGAAATATGCTCCAAACGCGCATCCTTGCAAAGGATCGGGAACAAGATATCTGAACTGACGCTTGCCGACACCGACACCGACGCCGACGCCGTCGCCTCATTGATGAAAGCGCTCAGTCGTGGCGGTATGGGTGATCAGCTGAGTGCTCTCTCGAATCGTGTGGCAACCGAAACAAGCCCGATACCAGCGCCAAGGCTGGCAACCATCATCGACGTACTCAGGCAAACCGGGCAAGCGGTGCAGCTGGCAATGCTTGCTCGACGGGTCGTTGATTGCCATCCGCCATGGAAACCGGATCGCGAGGAACGATCCGAACCGGCGTACGACCTACTTCGCATGGTCGAGAATTCGCCATTCCTTCAGCTTTCTGAAGTAATGTCAATTACCCAACCTGCCCGGGATGTAAGAGCTGTTTGCGATGCGCTGCGACGTGCTGAGCAGGTCACCGCAGCGAACGCTATCGTCGACCACATTACCTCTCCGGCCGGCGGCAACCTACTGGCAGCCGCGGACCATTTGGAACGCCAAACAAGGAACTTCTATCCAAGACACGATAATAACGATGACCTGATCGAAGTGATGGGGAGGATTGAATCAGGGGAAATACCGCGAACCGGAATCGATATGATTATACATTTTCCGGTTGAGGTTGTCGGCATCTTGGATTCAGCGCAACGCTTCAATGAATATACTGACGATGTCATATCCCTGGTGCAACGAGCTCCGCTTGAGGTGAAGGTCGATCGCCCTGAAATCGCCGCTGAGCTGCTGACAACTTTACGTGATGTGGCGACTCCTGATCGCCTGACCGCGTTAGCTGATCGTATCGCCGAGCAAACCAACCTGAGCTCTCCGGTTGGTGTGTCCGAGCTGCTAAATGCCCTGCATATGGCTGGACAATGCCGGCAGCTGTCGACAGTGTCAGAGCGCGCGGCCCGTTCCGTCACAGACCTCACAAGCTGGGAAGGTGCTGTTGAACGATTGCTGAAACAGTTCCTCGTCCTAGGGGAGGATCAGCCCTATAGAGTTCTGGTGGCCCGTCTGCCCGCTTGGGGATTAATTGGCCTCTTTATGGCTCAGTCCGACCACTGGGCACGTTACCGATTCGGTCGTGAGCCTGACGGGTCCATTGCCGCACCCTGGGGCTGGGATGACCTGCATTGAGACATCCCGCCTCTGATTCACATGTCCGTTCTTTAACCGATGCAGACTGACTAGAGCATCGGTAGTCGTGACCCCGCCGAGACGATCTGCCTACTGGCACCAAACGTGTCTGCGATCAAGCTCCAGCAGCGCCAGATCTACCCTGCCTGCCTGCCTCCTGGAGGGCGATTGTCCTGTCCCCCCATGGATGAGATCAGGTGGTCCTATCATCGGGGACCCCTAAGTTTGTAGTAGTCCGGGCGAAGATCGTTCGGATGCCCGAAAGCGGCGGGGCGTGACTGATCGGGGACTGGTAGTGGGTTGCTCTGGCCGGATGGTCACCCCGCCGCTGCGGACGCTCCGGCTGCTGATTGAGACACGTGGCGAACCGGTCGCTTTTTAGGGGTATGCCAGCGGGATTGTCCATGGGCGCAACCGCATTCATGGAAGACTGGGTGAACGCATGGCAGAAGCGGTCGACGCGGCTTGGATCGGCATCGATGTCGGCAAATTTCATCACCACGCGGTTGCGGTGGATGCCAGCGGAATCGTGTTGTGGTCCAAGCAGATCCGCAATGATCAAGCAGTTATCGAACAGTTGATCGCGACGGCATCCGAAACGGCCCGGCGGTTTCGCTGGGCGGTGGATCTGACCTCGGCCCACGCGACGTTGTTGCTGGCGGTCCTGGTCGCTGCCAACCAGCAGGTGTTGTTTGTGCCCGGCACAATGGTCAACCGAATGAGCGGTGCGTTCACCGGTGAGGGCAAGACCGACGCCCGCGACGCCCAGGTGATCGCTGAAACCGCCAGATTGCGCCGGGATCTCACCATTTTGTCCACTCCGAGTGAGCTGGTCGTGGAACTGGGCCTGCTGACCGGTCATCGCACGGATCTGATGGCCGACTGGGTGCGCGGGGTCAACCGCCTACGGGACCTGTTGTCGCGGGTATTTCCAGCATTGGAACGGGCTTTCGACTACTCGACCCGTTCGCCGTTGATCCTGGTCAGTGCTTACTGCACAGCCTAGGCGATTCGCACCGCCGGCGCCGGCGGCCTCACCGAACACCTGCGCACCGCCGGAGCACACCGGCCGTCGATCCACGGCATCGTCGCCAAGGCTCTGGCGGCCGCGGACACACAGACGATCACCCTGCCCGGCGAAGCGACGGCCGCTGGCCTGATCGCCGAGCAGGCCCGGCGACTGTTGGACCTCGACCGGCAGATCAAGGACCTCGACAAGCAGATCATCATCAAGTTCCGCACCCACCCGCAGGCGAAAATCCTCGAGAGCATGCCCGGCATGGGGCCGATCCTCGGTGCAGAATTCCTGGCGATCACCGCCGGGGACCTGGGCGCATTCGGCAGCGCCGCGCGCTTGGCCACCTACGCCGGGCTCGCACCGGTGCCCAACGACTCCGGCCGCCGCAGCGGGGTCCTCCACCGGCCACTGCGTTATCACCGCAGGCTGCGGCACGTCTTCTATATGGCCGCGTTCGCTAGCTTGAAGACCGACGGCCCATCACGACAGTTCTACCGCCGCAAGAGAACCGAGCGACAACGCCACACCAAGGCGATGATCGCGCTGGCCCGCCGCCTCGTCGACGTCGTCTGGGCCTTGCTGCGCGACAACCGCCTCTGGCAACCAGACGCGCCCCCGACCCCGGCAACCGTTGCTTGACACAATCATTGAGATCCGGCCAGGTTCATTCGTGCTTTCTATTTGGACAGCCAGTCATCGAGCGAGTCGCGAACACACGCTTGCACGGACGTTCGAGCAACTGCCGGATTCCAAACCCCCTGGGCAATCCCAGGCGTTGCAACGTGGCAGCATCCGTCGGAGCGTCATGCCGAATATGCACCCACGATGACCAGGCATTTTCCAGTTCTCCCATGTTTTGCGTGTACTGCCGAGGGCACCAACCGGCCACAACAGCATCCAATGCTCGGTGTAGATGCTGCCTACGCGCGTGGCCGACCGTGGGCGTCGCGCGTGGGGACTCCACGTTCACGAATCTTGGCCAGCACGGTGGTATGAGCGACCCCCAAATGCTGACCAACTCGAGCAAGAGACCAACCCAGCTTGTACAAATGAACCGCCTCATCGACCTGCTCCGGCGACAACCCCCGACGACGCATCGGCACCTGATGCCGATGAAGAATCTCGCTGACCGTCCGCCGCTCGATACCGAATCGGACACCCAGCTGGTACACCGTCTCTCCACCCTTGTATCCGGCGATGAGTTCCAGGACCTGGTCGGCGCCGAGTCGGCGTGCCCGGCCGGGTTTGGGCCGATTGGCGGGTGGTGGGGCGGGTGCGGTGGGGTCGGGAAGCTTTCGGCGCAGGGCCTCCAGGGCTTCTACCTGCGATTTCGAGTTATAGTAACCTCCCCCAAGGTCCACCATATGTTCGATCTTGCGCTGTGACCTGCGCGTTTGTGGTTCTAGTAGATCTCTCGCTCACTACGTGAGCGAGAGTTTTTGCAGTTCAAGAGCTTTTCGTTGGTTCTATTCCCGTAAGGGGTCGATGTCGTTCGTCTGCTGTCGGCTCACAGCGGGCCAGCGCGTCAGTCAGGTTGTCGTGCCGGGAGCCTGCGGCGAGTTGCCATGTTGCCGCGACGGGGACGACCACAGTATCGCTGCCATTCTCGGACGCACTCTCGGTACCGGCCTGCCCGGCTTGCGGCGGCAGGGGCTCGATCGTCCCGATACCGTCGTCGCCACCGTTTGTAGTGGGTCGATGGTCACTTTGGGGATGGGTTGAGTCTGAAGCGGCCCTCTTCCTCGGCGGCGAGGAGATTCTGGCTGGTTCGTGTGATGCGGGAGTGGACGGCACTGACCGGCACACTGCAGACCTTGGCCGCTTCTTGGTAGGCCAAGCCGATGTGAGGGACGGCGACGGCAGCACACCCAGTAGGCGGGCTCGACGGTCTAACCGCAAGATCGGTAGTATTCGGCGGCATGAGCGACGGGGGTACGCCAGCTTCGGGACAGAACCTCTCGGTGGTACCCGAGAAAGTACGCGAAGTGGGGGAGGAAGTATACGAGCTGTCCACAGCGATGCAGACCGCGCTGGGCTCAGCGGCCGGGCACGTCGAGTCGCTGGTCAACGGAACATGGAAGGGCAACTTGGCCAACGAGTTCGCCGATGGCTGGAACGACATCCGCGACGGCGGCGGCCAGATCATCACCGCGCTGGCCGGGTTGGCCGAAAAGCTCGGGGTCACAGCCTCAACCTATGAAAACCTCGACGGCAGCAACGCGGAAGTGCTCTACAGCGCGGGTATGTCGAGCTTGGACCTGCCATGAGTTCAGAGGAGTTCGAGGTCGACCTGGACCACCTGGATGAGGTCGCGATCCGTCTGTCCGCCCTCGCCAGCGCTATCGCCGAACATCTCGATGCGATCGACGCCAAGGTCGCGACCTTGGCGGGAACGGGTTGGGACGGTGTTGCCGCGCAGGCATATTCGGATGCTCATCGTGAATGGGCAGCCGGGGCAAGAGAATTCGCCGAAGGTGCCCGCGATATCAGCGAGGTGGCGCGCAAGGCACACACCGGCTACACGACCGCGGTCGAGGAGAACTTGAAGATGCTCCGAGGGGGATGAGCGGTGAAGGTCAACTGGCGGACCTACTACGAGGCCGCCAAGCAATGCCACGACCTCGCCGGCGAGCTGCGGCACGCCGATAAACCCGTGCACGACGCGGTCAAAGGCGAGTGCGCAGGTATGGCCGGTGACGCTCCCGGCTGCAAACAGTGGGGCGAGGCGTACGACCGTTACGCCCGGGACACGATGCAGACCTGCACCGACCTGGCCGATGCGCTCACCAATCTCGGCAACATTCTCTACGCCAACGGGTACAAGTACGGGAAGGCCGACAACGCCAACCCTGAAAGCCCGCCTCTGCAACAGGTATCCGAGTACAAGGTCACCATCCCGACCTCGGTTCATGACAACGGCGACGGCGTCAAACACAACGGTGGCGTCGAGGAATTCTTCAACGAACTCACCTCGAAGATCGTTGGCACCTTCGAGAAACTTCCCAACGGCGACGTCGACAAGCTGTCGAAGGCCGCCACCACGTGGAAGACCTTCTCCACCCACGCCACCATCACCGGCGCACCCGCGAAGATCGCCACGATCGCCGCGTTGTTCGACGACATGGACGCCACCGAGAACCGCACGATCATCCAGGAACATTTCGGCACACTGAAATCCAGCGCCGACCTCCTGGTCTCCGCGTCCACCAACGTCGCCGCCCCTGTCGCGGATTATCACAGCTCGACAGTCGAAGTCGGTGACGGTATCAAGACGGCGATGACGACCTTCGCCTGGGCTGTCGGGCTGTTGGTCACCGGCGCCATCGTTGGTGCGATCTTCAGCTTCGGCGGGAGTATCGCTGTCGCCGGCGGTGGTGTCGCCCTCGCGGTCGAGGACACGATCGCGACCCTGCGCGGCCTCTACACGACGAAACGTCTCTTCCAGATCCTCGAGATCACGCTGGCCGCGAGCGTCGCCGTCGGCGTTATCGACGCCTTCGGCAAGGTCCCCGATCTCACCGAGTCCCTCGCCAAGCTCGCGGCGATCATCGCGTTGAAGGTCGCAATCGATGGTGAAGAGAAGAAGCTGACCTTCGAGCCTTCTCCGAAACATGGTCCAGAGCAACGAGGTAACGCTGCGCCGGAGCCGACGCATCCGCAGGAGACACTGGACAAGTCTTTACAGATCAAGCCCACCTCCTCCCGCCGCGTAGGCTTGGACTCCGAAACTGGGGAGTTCGACGTGTTCGATGAGACGTATCCGGAATCGGGGATCTTCCATGGCCACAAACGTGCATGGGACGAGCTGACACAGGAGATGCAGAACGCCTTGATCAAGGCGGGCGTGGTGAACAGGAAGGGCAAGCCGCTGTGAGTACGTACCAAAGCCTCGAACCGATCGGCCGGAACGAGGCGATCGCGATGCTCGATTCGGAGGACAACCTGGCGGTTTCGCAGGCCATACTGCGGTTGGCTCTTCACGACCCTGATGGCGGATGGGTCACCGACCGCGCGCTCGCCCTGCTCGAGAATCCGGACCCCAATGTTCGCTCCGGTGCGGTGACGGCCCTGGGACACATCGCGCGTATTCACAGGGCCATCGACACCGACCGCGTCGTTCCTGCGCTACGCGAACTCGTCAACGACCCGATCATCGGTGGTCGCGTTGAAGACGCATTGGACGACATCACCGTCTTCGGGGGACGGTCCTAGATCCCCAGCGCTGGTTGACAACAAGCAGGTGACCTGTCTGCCGGGGTGGGACATAAGCGAGCCAGCGGATATCCGAATTTTGTTCTGCTACCGGCACGGTCACCGGGACCGGCCGTGGCTATCACGCCTTGGGATTCCGCGGCGTTCGAGTGCCGACCGAACGGTGGTGTGGGCGACGTTCAACCGGTCGCCGATGCGGTTCAGCGACTCGCCGTGCTGGTAGCTGGTGACGGCGTGGTCGATTTCGTCTTCGCTGAGTCGCCGTTGTTCCCGGATGTGGGTACCCGCGTCGCGCAGGATGGAGAGGATGCTGGCTTTGGCGAGTTGCCACTGGATGGCGAGCTGTTTGGCGGAGGCTCCGGCGTCGTATGCGGCAGCGATCTCGGCGCGCTGGTTGGTGGTGAGGCGTCGTTGGAGTTGGTGGGCAGGGCTGGACTAGGCCGCTTGGTCGGTGCAGGGGCTGGTCCGTCGGGGTCAGGCAGCGCCGCCAGCAACGGCTCCAGCGCTTCTATCTGCATGTTCGTGTTGTAGTACGGTCCCCCAAGGTCCACTGAATGACAAATTCGCAGGTCAACGGCCTGCGGATTCTTTGCGTTTGTGTAGTAATCCGAACCATTTCGGTTCTGTAGCGGGCAAGGCCCGGGGCAGAGCGGCATGTCGTGTAGAGCTTCCGGATGGGCTTGTGGCTGTCTGCTCGCTATCGATGGTGGCGCCGCCGGCGCAACCGGTGCAGAGGGGTGCTGGTGCAACTGCGTCGTCGGGGGGGCGGTCAGGCCGTACATGCACCGGTCGGCGACTGTGGATTCGGGAGGTGATACCGGTCTGCTGCTCGAGTGTGGCGAATCCATTTGCGATCACCTGCTGCCGCCTGCCGTGCCAACATCGAGGTATGATGCAAATCCCTAGAGGCAGAACACCTTTCGACGACATCTATGACCAGCCGGATCCTCGGGGGTTCTTCGGCGGTCTCGGCCGGTTCGACTACCAGACCCCGCAGCATGCCCAACAGGTATTCCGCCGTCTGGCCGCGGCACGCGCGCGATCGGGACCGGTGACGGTGCTGGACCTGTGCTGCTCGTACGGCGTCAATGCGGCGTTGCTCAACCACCACCTGACCCTCGCCGACCTGTACGCCCGCTATACCTCCCCGGGGATGGCCACGCTGGACACGGCCGAACTGATCGAGTCCGACAAAGACTTCTACGCCGCTCGTCGCCGTGATGATGCCGTGCCGGTGGTCGGGCTGGATATCGCCGCCCCGGCGATCGACTACGCGCTGGCCGTGGGTCTGCTCGACGCCGGCTTCTCCGAGAATCTGGAGACCGACACCGCTTCCGCGGCCCTGCTGCGCGCGGCCGGAGCCGCCGGTTTGATCACCGTGACCGGTGGCGCGAGCTTCCTGACCGCCCGCACCATCCACCAGTTGCTGTACGCCGCAAAGGAGCCGGTGTGGGTCGCCGCGTTTGTGCTGCGCACCGGCTCCTACCAGCCCATCGCCGATGCTCTGGCCGAGCATGGGTTGGTCACCGAGGTCGATTCGGAACGCACGGTCGTTCAACGTCGATTCACCGATCCCGACGAACAGCGCTACGCCGTCGCGGCCGTCGCCGCGACCGGCGCCGACCCCACCGGAAAGGAGACCGAGGGCTACTACCATGCCGCATTGCATCTGTCCCGGCCTCGGGACCGGACCGTGCCCTACGCCAGCCTCGCCGGGCCCGAAACCAGCTGAGCGATGCCTGGATACCACGCGAGACTCACACACCCGCGGCATCCGCTCACGCCGCTGGCGCGCGCCGAAGCCGGGCTGCGGCCTGCGCTCAAGTCGACTCACCAGCGAACGCGCACATGCCGATTTCAGGTCGTCCGGTCGAGATGAAGCCGGATTCCCGTAGCTGTCAAGACCATCCGCGAGCCTGCGGGGCCAGACAAAACGAAATGTGCTGGTACACCTCGGTGTTCGCGGTTCTCCCAGTGGCACCATAGGGATGGTTCCGAGTCTTCGCGAGCCTGCTGATCTTGGGTGATGGGCGAGAATCTGCTTTGTTGTTGTGGCCAAGATTCTCGGCGTGTCCGAGTGGAGCCGGTGTCACACTGTGTTGGCCGGGCCATTCCATCCTGTTCTCGGGACCGCACGGCGTCAGATACCGGTCGTGTGGATGGAGGCGTGGTCGCATGTCGCAAAAGTCGGATCATCCCGGATCTCGTGGCGAGGACGCCGTGCTTTTAGCAGCCGGTCTAGCCGAACTGACACTCAGCCGCATCGGACCGATGGTCGGCCGGATGTGGGGACTACTGCGACGGTCGGACCTGGTGGCGCTGGCCGGTGCGGCGGACGCCGATTTGAAGGCGCGCGGCAGGCTGGCATTGGACAGGTATGCCACAATTCCCCCGGCCCACCTGGAGATCCTCGCCCAGCGGGTTGCGGCGCGACGTGCTACCCCGCGCGATGTCTGACCGATACGACCCCGCTGCGTTCAAGGCCCGCATCGACACCACACTCGAGCAGTTCGTCGCGCAGGAGAATGACCAACTCCTGGCGGTCGACCCGCAACTGCGGCCGGTGGCCGATCAGATCGTGGTGGCGACAACGCACGGCAAACGGTTGCGGGCGGCGTTTTGTTACTGGGGCTGGCGGGCAGCGGGACAACCGGACAGTGACGCGCTCGTGCGGGCCGCGGCGGCGATGGAGTTGGTGCACGCGGCGGCCAGCGTGCAGGACGACATCATCGACGACAGCCCGCTGCGGCACGGCCTGCCCACCGCACAGATCGCCCTGCGCACACCGTTGCGCGGGCGCCCGAACGCCAAGAAGTCTGCCAGGGCCCTCGCCATGCTGGTCGGGGATCTGTTGATGGCGTCGGCCGGGCAGTTGTTCATTCTCAGCGGACTGCCCGCGGCATATCTGTCGCGCGCGCGTCCGCTGTGGGCGGCGCTGGCGCGGGAGTTGATCGCAGGTGAGTGCTTGGAGATTCTCTGCACCGGCGCGGCACCGGACACCGCAGAATCGTTGAAGGTGGTCCGGTACAAGACGGCGAAGTACACCGTCGAACAGCCGTTGCTCATCGGCGGCGCGCTGGCCGGCGCCGATCCCCGGCTGCTGAAAGCGTTCTCTGCGTACGGGTTACCGCTCGGCGAGGCGTTTCAGCTGCGCGACGATCTGCTCGGCCTGTTCGGCGATCCGGCCCGGACCGGCAAGGCGAGCCTCGATGACCTCCGCGCCCGCCGTCCGACTGCCCTGCTCGCCGAGACTTGGCGGGCCGCTGATCGCGGACAACGAAAACAGTTGCACACCTTGCTGGATCGACCCGATCTCGGTCCCGACGATCTCCGGGAGATGCGCGAGCTGATGAGCTGTGTCGGATCTCCCGAACTGATCGAACGGATGATCGGCGAGCGGGTCGAGGAGGCCACACACGTATTGGTCGGCCTGGATGTTCCACCGCCCGCCGCCCGAGCCCTGACCGAGCTCGCGCACGCCGCCACCACACGCAGGCATTGACCTTGCCGCAGAAGCACTTCCACCGTCTCGCCGTCGACACAAGGAGCCATGGTGACCTACACCCACACGTCGATGGACGCACTGCGGCAATACGGTGACGAACTCGCCGACTCAACGGTGGCCACGTTGTTCGAACGTGGCGAGCTCGGCACGTTCAACACCCTCATGCGCTATGTGTCCACCGTTGGCGCGCCCCTACCCGACGGTCTGCCCGATATCGCCCGTGAATACCTGCACGAAACCAGCGCTCCGCCTTCCTGGGTGGACTGGGGCGAGATGGAGAAGGCCCGGCTGTTCTTCATCGACAACAACGTGCACATCTCCACGGCCCTGTCCTTCGCCTCTATGCCCGCCTGCTACCTCGTCCCGCATATCGCGAAACTGCTGTCGGCCACGCACTCCCTGGAGTACCCCGCCAAACGCATGGCCGAGACCGGGCAGTTCACCGTCTACCTGATGCAGCCCGACGCCTTCGAAGCAGGCAGCCGCTTCATCCCCGCCGTCCAGAAAGTCCGGCTGCTGCACGCATCGATCCGCTACCACCTCTCCAGGAAAAACCGTTGGGACACCAACACCCTCGGCACGCCGATCTGCCAGGAAGACTTGATCGGCGGCCAAATGCTGTTCTCCATCCTCGTCCTCGACAGTCTGCATCGGCTCAACATCCACATGAGTGTCGACGGGGCCGAGGCGTACTACTACGCATGGCGGGTAGTCGGCGCAATGCTCGGCGTCGACCAAGCGCACGCGCCCAAAGACCTCGAATCCGCTCGAAAATTCCTCGACACCTACCTGACCCGCTACATGGGTCCCAGCGACGAAGGCGTCCACCTCACCCGCCAACTCATCGACCTCTACGAGGAGGTTGTCCCTGGCACCCTCTTCGACCCCGTCGTCTCCGCCCTCATCCGCTACCTGATCGGCGACACGAGCGCTGACTGGCTCCAAGTACCCCGCACCGCTTGGGATACCGCCGTCAAAACCGTGCCCGGCCTGCTCGGAGTCCTCGAAACCATCGAGGACAAATCCCCGCTGGGCGCATGGGCGCTGGACCGCCTCGGCCACCTCACCACCCGCTTCGAACTCAGTTCCCTGACCCGCGGCCGCGTCATGCAATACGCCATCCCGGAACATCTCAAACAAGACTTCGGCGTCTCGTCCACACTCCCACGCACACGCCGCTGGACACCCCCGCCTGCCACCTGAATCAACCAGCGAAGCCGGCACAACCGTGGCCAGGTGGGCATCACCACGTTCACGGTGATGACCACCCTGGGCACGCGGTCGCGACGTCGCCACTCGCCCGCGCTCGGCGACAACGTCGGTTTCGGCTGCCTATCGCGCGGCTGACGGGGCAAGACGCGCTGCGGCTCAAGACATCCGGTAGCCGCATATCGAGCGGTTTTCCGCTAGTTGCGACGGCAACAGGACATCGCGAGTGTTCAGCCGCCGACCAGTTGGCGCGTGACGAGCGTCGATCATCAACGATTCACCGAACCCGCAGGTCATGTCTTGGATGGCACCTACCGCGCGCCTACCGGCTTGATGTGCAGCTGGGGCCCTTCGGCCGTGGGATGGTTCGGATTCGGCTGGGGCGTGAGGGGGGTCGTTGCCAATGCGTGCAGGGCGCCTTCGCACCTCACATGGACTGCCAGCCAGGCGTTGGGTGGCAGACCCTCGTCCTCTTCCAGTTCCTGCACTACGAAATCCTTTGCCTTCACTGGCCTCTGCCGATCCCGGCGGCTCGCAGATCTCTCAGCGACACAGGCTCTAGTCAGCGGCCCGGGCGGGGAGTTCGTTGGTTCGGTTCAGCGTGGCAGCCCAGGTGGCGAGGAGTTTGAGGGCGTCGGCGGTGGGGGTGTTCGGGGCAGCTGTGTACACGAGCATGGTGAGGCCGGGGTGGGCGGGGAATTCCATGGCTTCGAATTCGAGGTCGAGGCGGCCGACGGCGGGGTGGTGGAGTTTCTTGTGGCCGGTGCGGTGGAAGCGCACATTGTGGGCGGCCCAGCGAGTGCGGAATTCCGCACTGCGGGTGGAGAGTTCGCCGATGAGCTCGATGAGTTGCCGGTTGTGCGGGTCGCGGCCGGCCTCGGAGCGGAGCATGGCGGCGATGTCGTCGGCAGCGCGTTCCCAGTCGACGAAGAATTCGTGGGAGGCGGGGTCGAGGTAGACGAAGCGGGCGGTGTTGGCGGGCCGGCGGGGGTCGGCGAGTAGCGGTGCGTAGAGGGCTCGGGCCAGGGTGTTGGCGGCCAGCAGGTCGTGGCGGGCGTTGCGGACCCAGGCAGGTGCGTCGGTGATGGCGTCGAGCATGTACTGGATGGTCGAGGTGATGCCGGAGGCGGCCTTCGGGCGGCGTTGCCGGACGGGAGCGGGGCCGGCGGCGCGGGCGAGGTCGAACAGGTGGGTGCGTTCGGCGTCGTCGAGTTGCAGCGCGCGGGCGAGATTGTCCAGGACGCTGTCGGAGGCGCCTGCGAGATTGCCTCGTTCGAGGCGAACGTAGTAGTCGATGCTCATTCCGGCGAGCAGAGCTACCTCTTCGCGACGCAGCCCCGCGACCCTCCGGTTACCGCTGTAGGCGGGCAGCCCGGCCTGTTCGGGGGTCAGGCGGGCCCGGCGGGAGGTGAGGAACTCACGAACCTGCGCGCGGTGGTCGTCCATGTCACCCACGGTAGGCGGATTGCGGCCGGTTGAGGGAGGTACTGCGATTACCTGGAACGGCAGTGACTCCCACTTGGGCCGCCGCAGGCGTGTACTCGAACGGTGAGCCTCCCGCGTCTCTCGTGGCTCAACTAGCCATCTCATGGCAAATGCGATTCGATCAAAGGAGCTCAGCGTGGAGCAGTTGGCCCGACCGGCGACAACGAAAGGCCCGGCGAATGGCATTGGCACGGCTCGGCATCCGGGCATTTCATGACCCACCTGGCCATCTGGGACGGCACCGGCGACCCGGACGAACCCGAAACCATCTGGGGTGAGCACATCACCGAGGCCGAATACGCCCGCGCCGATCAGCAATTCACCCGGCACTGACCCTGACGATCGGAGAATTCGCATGCGAGCCACCTACATGTTCGGCGCGGGTGACGTCCGCGTCATCGACGCGCCCGACCCGGTCATCCAGCACTCGACCGACGCCGTGGTCCGCGTGGTCCGTGGCTGCGTATGCGGTTCGGACCTGCATCCTTACCACAACATGTCCGCGACACCCCAGGGCAGTTCCATGGGCCATGAGTTCGTCGGGATCGTCGAAGACGTCGGCAGCGATGTGCGCACCGTGCGGAAGGGCGACTTCGTGATCGCGCCGTTCGCGTGGTCGGACGGCACCTGCGACTTCTGCCGCGAAGGACTGCAGACCTCCTGCCGGCACGGAGGCTTCTGGAACTCCGGCGACGTCCGCGGCGGCCAAGCCGAGGCCGTGCGCGTGCCGCTCGCGGACGGCACCCTCGTCGCGGTCCCGGTCGAGGAGAACTCGCCGCTGATCCCGTCACTGCTGACCCTCTCCGACGTCTACGGCACCGGCTACCACGCGGCGGCCAAGGCCCGCGTCACCACCGGCACCACAGTGACGGTCATCGGCGACGGCGCGGTCGGTCTCCTGGCGGTACTTTCGGCCAAACAACTTGGCGCGCAACAGGTCATCCTCATGGGACGGCACAAGGACCGTACCGACCTCGGCCGCGAATTCGGCGCCACCGATGTGGTGTCCGAACGTGGTGCCGAAGGCGTCGCCGCCGTCCGCGAGCTGACCCGCGGCGACGGCACCCATGTCGTCATCGAAGCTGTCGGTCACCTGCCCGCCTACGAGCAGGCGATCGGTGTCGTGCGACCCGGTGGCACCATCAGCCGTGTCGGCGTCCCCCAATACGAGTCCGCCCCAGTCGGTTTCGGCAGCCTGTTCGGACCCAACATCACCCTCACCGGCGGGCCCGCGCCTGTCCGCGCCTACATCGACATCCTGCTGCCCGCAGTCCTGGCCGGCAGCGTTGAACCCGGCAAAGTCTTCGACCGAGAAATCGCCCTCGCGGCAGTCCTCGACGGCTACCGCGCGATGGACAATCGGGAAGCCCTCAAGGTGCTCGTCCGCCCCTGACCCACCGACCGAACCAGAAGGAGATTCGGCATGACCGCATGGACCCCGGCCCAACTCGACACGATCGAGCGCGTCGACGAAATCGGCATCAGCTCCCTCCGAAAGGACGGAACCCTCAATACACCGCGCACCATCTGGGCCGTCCGTGACGGCGACGACGTCTACATCCGTTCGGTCAACGGGCCCGCCGCCGCCTGGTATCGCGGAACGCGAAGCCGCCACAAAGGTCACCTGCAAGCCCCCGGCGTCGACGCCGATGTCACGTTCACCGATGTCGACGGTGCGATCAACGACCGGGTGGACGCCGCGTACCGCGCCAAATACCGCCGCTACGCCGCCTCGATAATCGACGCGATCACCGGCCCGCCCGCCGCCGAGACCACGATGCGCTTGGACGCACAGTAACGGCACACGCCCGGTCGAATTCGGTGTTGTGGGATGGTAGCGCTCAGCGCGAGGACACCGATCATGGCCGCCGAATTCATCGCCGTGCGAACCGATTTCGCGGGCCGGTTGCAGAAGCTCCGAAGGATTCACCGAGCCGGGCTCGAGTAACCATTGCAAACGCAGGCCGTCCATCATGGCGGTCAGCAATGCTCCCGGCCTGCTCCGGCAGCACTTCCGGTCGCAGTGCGGTCCCGAACTCCGCCGACACCGCATCGCCGAGCGCGGAACGGGTCCCCCGGTAGCGCTGCGCGAGATAGGTTCGGCCAGGGTGATCTTCGGTGAGGCTTTCGGGTCGCGAGCACTGCGAACGCCCGCATCGCCTCCGGATATGCCTGGCCCAGTTCGAGGAGGGTCACCAGCACACCGAGTTTCGTATCGCTCCCGGCAACAGCTGCGACCACCGCTTTAATGCGCTGGTCCGACAGTGGCAACTGCGGCTTTGAACGGCCCGAACTGAGGGGTACTGGCAAACACTCCCACGCATGCCAGCCGGGGTCATACCGTGGTTTCATGACCAAGCACAAGATCACTCTGAACAACGGTGCGGAGATGCCGATCATTGGGCTCGGCGTGTTTCAGACCCCTCCCGAGGAGACATCCGCCGCGGTCGCGGAGGCGCTGAGGGTCGGCTACCGCCATATCGACACCGCCGCCGGGTACGCCAACGAGCGTGAGGTCGGCGAGGGGATTCGGCGCTCCGGGATCCCCCGCGTTGACATCTACGTCGAAACGAAGGTCTGGATCAGCGACTACGGCTACGACGCCACCCTGCACGCGTTCGACAAAAGCGCCGCCAAGCTGGGTGTCGACCAAATCGACCTGCTGCTCCTGCATCAGCCGTTGCCGACCCGCTTCGATCTCACCCTCGATGCCTACCGGGCACTCGAGAAACTTCTCGAAGACGGCAAGGTGCGCGCCATCGGCGTCAGCAACTTCATGCCCGAGGACCTCGACCGCCTCCTGGCCGAGACGTCCGTCGTGCCCGCCGTGAACCAGATCGAGCTGCACCCGTACTTCCAGCAGACCGCGTTGCAGAAGGTCAACGCCGCCCATGGCATCGTGACCCAAGCATGGTCACCTATCGGCGGCATCACCTCCTACCGCGAGAGCGAAAAGCGCAGCTTCGACGACCCGACGCTGCTGGACATCGCGCAGGAGCACGGCAAGTCGGCCGCGCAGGTAATGCTGCGCTGGCATCTCCAGGAAGGCCGCTCGGCCATCCCGAAGTCCACCAAACCCGCCCGCATCGCCGAGAACTTCGACGTCTTCGACTTCGAGCTCACCGCTGAGCAGCTCGCGGCGATCGACGCGCTCGACACCGGAGTGCGCGGCGGACCGGAACCGGCCGACATCACGCTCGAATCGTGGGGCCGGGAAATCCCGGAGGCGTGATCGGCCGCCGCGCGTTCCTCGCGGGTGCCGTTGGTGTGGCTACCGGTGCCGTGGCTACCGGCTGCGCCACGTCCCCGTCGGCGGGGTACGACTCCGGGCCCGATACCGATCGCCCGCCGTCCGGTTCCCAGCGCTGCTGGCGTACTTCTCCCGTCCGGGGGAGAACTACTACTACGGCGGCCGCAAGCGCCTGACCGTCGGCAATACCGAGGTCGTGGCGGAGACCGGTCGGGCTAGCTGTCCTCGCCTTGTGCCTGGGCGGCCTGCGCCTCCAGCTTCGCGACGCGGTCATTGAGTTCGAGGATTACATCATGGTGCCCGTCCGCCTGATTGACTAACGCGTCGATCATATTGCCCTGGGCCGTGATTAGCGGATCGATGGACTCGAGACGGTTTGCGTGCTCGTCTCCCCGCTCCAGGAGTGCTTTGATCATCGCGCCTTGCGCCTCGATCAACTCGTTCTGGGCCTTAACCATGTCCTGGCTGCTCCTGGCGAGCTTCTCCAGCCAGGCGACACGCTCATCTATGCCGGCACCGGGCTTGGGCTCAGACTCCCGCGCCTTGCTCCACCTCATGGGCGGGCCCCCAGAATCTGCTCGGCTACGCGCCGGGGGCCAGCGGGATAGCCGTGCCACGATTGGCGAGAAACCCTCATGCGGGCAGCCTAGGAGACTGTGCGGGCTGCGCGATATGAAAACCGCCAGGTCTCAGTGAGACCCTCGGTCTGCGGTGCGCATTCGCTATCACACCGCAGTCCGATTCCATGTCATACCAAGGGCTTACATCGAACGAGAATCCGGCCGATAGCTTCGAATCGTCACCTCCCCGACACACCGAGCAGTTCCCGCTGAAATCAAATCTCCGATCGACATCGACCGGGCCGGTATAGAGGACGGGCCAAGGTGGCATCTCCGACCCAGCTCTCAGGAAGATCTATGACGACACCGGCCTTGGTCCCCGAGTCATTTCCACGATCATCGCGGCGCGGCGGCGCCGACGGCGATTACGCCCGTCTGTTGCGCCGGATCTCCGACGCGGGACTGATGAACCGGCGTCCCCTCTACTACGCGGTCCGGCTCAGCCTTGTCGGGATCGCGTTCGTGGCCGCCTGGGCGGCGTTCGTTCTCGTCGGCGACTCGTGGTGGACGCTCACGATCGCGGCGTTCATGGCCGTGACGTGCGCTCAGGTCGCCCTCGTCATGCACGATGTCGCGCACCGCCAAGTCTTCCGGTTGCGGCGGCCGACGGAGGTCGTGGGCCGACTCGTCGGCAACGCAGGCATAGGCCTGGCGTACGGCTGGTGGCAGGACAAGCACACCCGGCATCACGCAAACCCGAACCACGAGGAACTCGACCCCGATGTCGCACCCGACATTCTGGTCTGGTCACAACGGCAGGCGCGGGCCAGCCGTGGCGTGGCTCGTCTCATCGGGAGGGCGCAGGCATTCCTGTTCTTCCCCCTACTGATGCTGGAAGGCCTGAATCTCCATGCGGCCGGTGTCCGCGCGCTCAGAAACCGATCCGTCAAACACCGCGGATTGGAGGGCGCGCTGCTCTTCGGCCACTTCGCCGCCTATCTGGCCGCACTGTTCGCGGTGTTGCCCGCCGAGAAAGCCTTCGCGTTCCTCGCTGTCCATCAAGCGCTGTTCGGCCTGTACATGGGCTGCATCTTCGCCCCGAACCACAAGGGCATGCCAACTCTGATCGGCGACGACCGCCCCGACTACTTGCGCCGGCAGGTGCTGACTTCCCGGAACGTACGGGGTGGCGTATTGACCGACCTCGCCCTCGGCGGGCTCAACTATCAGATCGAGCACCACTTGTTCCCGAGCATGCCGACGCCGAATCTGCGTCACGCCCGGGTGATCGTCCGCGACTACTGCGCCGAAATCGGCGTGCCATACCACGAGACCGGGCTGATCTCCTCTTACAGCGAGGCGTTGAAGCACCTGCACCACGTCGGCGCGCCGTTGCGCACCACCGACCGACACCAGGAGCCCGGATGACCTCTTCCCCGGCCGGGCCGCGGCGACACAACAGCGCCGGGCCCGAGAATTGGGTGCGGACAAGGCCGCTCGCGGATACTCGAGATATGGCTCGACGCCTTGGCCGGCATTGCCCTCGATGTCGTTGCTGCGGGTGTTGTCGATGCGCCCGGGGCCGCTTGGATCTTCACTGATGTCGAGGTGCGGAAGGCGTCGAAGCCGCTGCGTCGCAACTTGTTCGGTGGATTCACGTGCCCGGCCGGAATGGGGTGCCGAGCTCATCTGGTGGCTTGCCGGCACGGACAACCATTTCGTCACGAGTCGAGTCATCTTCGCGGACGGCGGCGGTTCGCGAGCGACCGTGCTCGGCGACCATCATCGGCGGTAACCGAAACGGGCCGGTCGGGCCCTGACTCGACCGCGTAATGCGCTGCGCTGCGAATGAGTACGACTTGGATCCCTCCGGCGAAGGATGACGAACTGGCCGCTGTCGCACAACTCCGGTGGCAATGGTTCCTGAAACGCCGAGCGGGGCTCCTGCAACGACATCGACGGCAGCGGTGATTGCGCTGCATCGATTCGCGGCGTGCAGACGTGCGACGTGAACGCGTGAGTGTGCTGCTTTTCCGTCTGGATGATTCGGCATAGGTCGCTCGGCTAGCGCTGTTCTGGGACATCGGTGCTCGGCGCGGCGGGATGTTCGATCTGCTCGCGGAGGATGTCGCCGTGGCCGGCGTGACGTGCGAAGTCCTCGATGGCGAGCAGATAGATGAATCGGAGGTTGACGTCGCCGGCGCGCGGGTGTGTCCTGATGTCGTCGAGGTCGAATTCGGCGGCGATCACGCGGGAACGGTCGCTGGCGCGTTCGAATTCGGCGATTACGTCGGCCAAGGTCTCGCTGTCGTCGACGACGAAACTAGCGTCGCCCGGTGTCGTGCCGCCGTCGCATTCGCTATTGGGTAGGCCCGCCAATACGTGCTGGAACCAGATCCGTTCGGCGACCGCGGCGTGCTTGAGTAGTCCGATCGGGGTTGTCATCGACGCAACGAGCCGGCGGCGGGCGTCTTCTTCGGACAGACCGCGCACTGTGTTGACCAATTCGGCCCGGTTGCGGTCGAGCATGCTCTCGAGCAGGTGTCGTTCAGCACCGGTGGTGATTCGTGGTATCGACCATGTCATTGTCGGCTCGCTTCGGTTGGGTAGCGGGTGGATCTACTTGTCGTACTTGTGGTTTCGGTTTCTCGGCGCATCCCTTCGGCCTGGGCCGATGACCTGCTGCCGTGGAGGTGGCAGGCGGTCACGGTCGGATTTGAGAATGCTGCGGTGCGGAGTCTCGCTGGATTTCGTCGTGCTGGGCGGCGATTCTGCAAGAGCCCGGGTCCGGAATTCGGTGAGTTCTGCCGCTGGCCTGGGCGAGCTGTTCGCTGAGTGCGCGGTTGTCGGCCTCGAGTCGCAAGATCTGCGCGTCGCGGGGGTCGCGCGCAGGCGTTGCTCGAATTCTATCCCGAGGTGTGCGGGCCGGTTCGACGAGGCTGTCGCGTTGTTCGATGACCAGCGTCGCCGACCGTCTTCTTCGATGCCGGACCGAACTGGTCTGGGTGTCTTGGCCTTTCAGCACGCCGAGAGGCTCTCGGCCAGCGGCCTGGCTGCGGTGACTGGCTCGTCAGCTGGTGCTTTCGCCGCACAGCCGGGCCGGACCTGAGTTGCGTGCCACGCAAGTATTCCTTACCGATGTTGCGCTGCAGATCATGCCTGGGTGGGTCAATACTGATCCGCGGGAGTTCTCGACAGCGGATGTGCCGCTCCCGATGAGACAACCGATAGGTCGCGCCACCCTTCGCGGGGCAGTGCCGACTGCCACCCCACCAGGACAGGAGCCCAGTCATGCCCAGAATCGTGCGTCCAATCGCCTACGGCACACCCGATGTGCTGGCCGTAACCGAGGTGCCGACTCCGCGCGCGACCGCCGGGGGCGTGGTCGTCGAGGTCCGGGCCGCGGGGGTCAACCCGATCGACTGGAAGCTCTACAGTGGGGCTTTCCACGCCGTGGACGACGACCACAAGGACGCCGCCGGGGTCGCCGCCTCGATGCCCTCGATCGGTCTGGAGTGCGCGGGCGTCGTCACCGAGGTTGGTGCGGAGGTAACCGGGGTGCAGGTCGGGGACGAGGTCATCGTGTACCCCGTGACGGCCGCCTACGCCGACTACGTCACGGTCCAGGCCACGTCGATCTTCACCAAGCCCGCGGGGATCGGGTGGGCCCAGGCCGGGGCGCTGATGCTGACCGGCACCACCGCCGTCCACGCGCTGCACGCTGCAGGCGTAGGTGCCGGCGACACGGTGCTCGTCCACGGCGGGGCCGGCGGGGTTGGCCTGATGGGCGTGCAGCTGGCCACCGCTGCGGGGGCGACGGTGATCGCCACCGCCGCCGAGCGCAACCACGCACTGTTGCGCGAGCTCGGCGCCATCCCCGTCGTCTACGGCCCTGGGCTCGCCGACCGGGTGAACTCCGCTGCGCCGCAGGGCATCACCGCCGCAGTCGACTTCGCCGGTACCGACGAGGCGCTCGACGTCTCGCTGGAGCTGGTGGCCGACCGCACCCGGATCGCCTCGATCGCCGGGTCGCCACGACGTGCCGCGGCCGGCATCAAGCTGCTCGGCTACGGGCCGGGGCAGGACGCGGGCACCGAAGTCCGCGCCGCCGCCCGCGGTGAACTCGTCGAGCGGGCCGGGTCCGGCGCGCTGCGCGTCATCGTCGATACCACCTTCCCGCTCGCCGAGGCCGCGAAAGCTCACGAGGTCGGCATCGCCGGACACGCACCGGGCAAGCTCGTACTGATTCCGTAACCGTCACATCCATTGTGCTGCAACAGTTCTCGCACGGAAAGGGCGAGCTGTGGTCGTCTGAAATTCTCGCAACCGGGCTGGCTTGCCAGCGTGGCGTGGTATGTGCCAGGAGAGTGTGTTCGGTGCGAATCCGACGAAACCCGTCACGGTCAGTACAACTAGGGCGTGGAATGATCCGCGTAGCAGGTGATGTCGGTATCCGGCATGGTTCCCAGGCTGAAGTATGTGTTGATCGCGCGATTTACGCAGCTGCTGAGTTCGGGCCGAAATGTCATGTGGATACGGACATCCTGCAGCGTCACCATCCGCGACTCGGACATGTCCTGATGCAATCGGACGCCGTGGGCATAAGGAGTCCGGGGATCCCCCGTCGCCTGCAAGATGAGCGCGGGCACCGAATTCCGGACGACAGTCGCAGGCTCGACCGGGCGAGACCAGAAGGCACACGGCTGGATGTTGTTCGCCAGCGCGCCGAACACCGGCTGCGTGGCACGGGTCTCTTCGATGTTGCGCCAGTACCAGGTCGGATCAATCGGTGCCCCGACATCGCCGCAGGCGATCTCCGCAAGCACCGAGTTCTCATTGTCGCGCAGCGCTTCAACGATGGCGCGAAGCCGGGGTGTTCGCGATGCAGTGGGCGGACCGCCCGCGGCATCGGCGATCTCGCGCACAGTGGCGGCCATCGCTTCGTTCAGCCGGAAGTTCATCAGCAATCCGTGCAGGATGAACGGAAGCCAATGATCGTCAATGGCAAACCCATCGATGACAATCGGTTGGCGTGCGGCGATACGAACGAGCTCCTCGATTTTCGCGCGCACTTGCTGTGGAGTCGCACCGAGCCGGAATTCGTCATCCCGACCGGAAACCCAGCCGGCCCAGTCGTCCAGCGCGATCTCGTCTGCCGGACCCCAATCCTGAACCAAGCCCTCCCAATACCGGTCCGGGTCGATCGTGCTATCGAGCACGACGCGGTCAACCCTCTCGGGGAACATCTGCGTGAACACGGCACCGAGGTAGGTGCCGTAGGACACGCCGTAGAAGTTGGCCTTCTCCTCACCCAGGGCGCCTCGCACAATGTCCATGTCACGCGCGGTGTTGCGAGTGGTGAATTGCCTCAACTTGTTCGGATCACGAATCAGGCAGGTCGCGGCCATCCCCGCGGACTGAACGGTGTCGTGCACGAATCCCAGCGGATCCAGACCCGCCGACCGAATCATCTCGCCTACCGGCCACCCGCACCGCGGACTCCGACCGGATTCGCCGACGCCGCGCGGATCCATGCCGATCAGGTCGTAACTCGCCAAGACCTCCGGCGAGAGCACATCACCGAGCAGATCCAGACTGTCCAGCCCCTCCGTACCGGGACCGCCCGGATTGGACAGCAGAATTCCCCGCCGCTGCAGCGGATCGCCGGCCTTCACCCGCGAAATCGCCACGGTCATTGTGCGATCGTCGGGATTCCCGTAGTCGAGCGGCACCAGTACATCCGCGCACTCGCCACCGGCCTTGTCGACATTCTCGACGCCGCAAGGCTTCCACTCGAGCCGCTGGTGATAGAACCGGTCCAACCCGATCGGGAGGGCGTCGTCCACCGGGTCGGCCTGGCTGTAGGCTGGCGCAGCCACCAGCAGGGACACCGCGACTACAGACATCGAACGCCAGAACAGGTTCACCGACAACAGACTTCGCCTCTCGACCTGAGGGATCACGAAGGTTGGTGCGACGTGAACCGTAGCCGATACGGGGGTTCGGTTGTGGTAACCCGCACCTACTCAGGGTGAGTCGAGCATTTCGGCGCGCATCGAGTCCGTCCAGCACGCGGTGCAACCCGAAGTGGAACTTCCGCTCGCGCATCTCCGCCTGGGCCCTGTCCCTCATTCAGTCCACCCGTACGGCGTGGATCGCGGTGAAGGCCAGCAGGGGAGTAGCGGTCCGCGGCGGATCCTCGAGCAGGGGCGAGTGCCCGAGACCGGGCAGTAACTCGACCTTCGCGCCCGGAACAGTTCGGTAGGCGGAAGCGGATGAAGATCGCCATCTGCGGTCGTCCGCACCGAAGATCACCAGTAGCGGCTTGCCCAGGACCGTCAGCCGATCCGGAAGCGCCTGCTGCTCCATGTAATGGCGGGTGGCCTGCATCGTCGCGGTGAGCGTGTGAAAGGTCATGGCGCGCACCTCGTCCAGGAGCTCTTGTGAGATCTGGTAGCCCGCGCGGCTGAAACCGGTGCTCGCGAATTGACGGAGCTGCTCGTCGTTCGGCGGCCACTGCGCGGGCCCGAATGCGGCGGACTCCGGTGCGATGAAGGCGTCCAGGCTTGGACCGGTGTTGATGAATGCGAGCGCGGTCACCAGGTCGTGGCGCTGTTCGGCGAGGGCGGTGGCGACCGCGCCGCCGCTGGAATGGCCCACGACTATGGTGTGCTCGACGCCGAGCCGGTCCAGGGCCGCGCCGACCCTGCGTGCCTGGTCCGGGAGCGCGTAGCTGCGGTCGGCAGGTTTGGCCGACCTGCCGTGCCCGAGCAGGTCGATCCGGATGACGCGGTGCGATCCGGTCAGCAGCGGAACTATCGGGTCCCACGATCGGGTCGAGGAGGCGGACCCGTGGATGAGCAGGAGTGTGGGGGCGTCATGAGGGCCGTCCTGGCACACGTAGATGTCACCGTCATCCATAGGCAGGGTTGAACTCTCGGCGCCGCCATTCACATTCGGTCCGCCGTCAGAAACAGTCATGAGCCCACTGTCGCCGCCAACACACACCGGCGTATTGGACAAATGTTCCCCTCCATCGACTCACTAGCATGGGACGATGCGGACGTTCGTGCATGATGCGGCTGTGTGGGGTGTCGCGTGCCCGCGGCAGCCCAGCCGGGTGGTCGGTGTCACCATGGCCGGGTTCCGTGTTCGTGACTTGGACGCGCTCCGGATGGTCCCGCACCCGGCCGTGACGCTGCTCGTGGAGTTCGGCGCCGGTTCACCGGTCGTGGGCGATGCCGCCGGACGGCAGCAGCGAGGAAGTGTCGTGGCCGGGCCGGGGGTCGGGTCCGGAGGCGCGCTCTGGGCGTGGGGTGAGAACGTCGAGTGCGTGCAGGTGCGCCTGTCCCCCGTGATCGCACGCGCGGTTCTGGGCGTCGCCCCCACCGACCTCGACGACACCGTGCTGGCCCTCGAGGACCTGTGGGGCCGGGAGGCGTCGCGGATCCGTGAACGACTGGGCGATGTCTCGTCGTGGCAGGATCGCTTCGCGTTGATGGACGCGATGCTCGCCCGCCGGCATGAGGCGGGGCCGCTGGTGGACCCGGAGGTGGCCTGGGCCTGGCACCGGATCGTCGGCAGCCATGGCCTGACCCGGGTCGACGGACTCGCGGCCGAGGTCGGGTGGAGCCGTAAGCGGCTGTGGTCCCGGTTCCGGTCGCAGCTCGGCCTGCCGCCCAAGCGCGCCGGGAAGCTGGTTCGCTTCGACCGTGCCGCCCACCGCCTGATCGCGGGTGAAGGCGCGGCCCAAGTCGCGGCCGAAGCCGGCTACGCCGACCAGTCCCACCTACATCGGGACGTCATGGCGTTCACCGGGGCGACCCCCGCGACCGTGGCCGGCGAGCCGTTTCTCGCCGTTGACGACATCGCATGGCCCAGCGGCCGAACACCGCCGAACCTCACGTCTCCAGGGCACTCCGGCTCGGTCGCTGGCCGGAGGTGAGACGGCTTCCGGCTGTGAACGTCGCCGCTGTCCCGTGCCGGCCAGCACCATCGCCAGCGATTTCGACGGTGCGGCCAAGGACGGAAAACCCTACCGCCTTTCGCGGTCGAGATTGTTCGTCGGCTCGTTGAGCAGGGTGATCGGCGTGCGCTGGATCCGCAGTCCGGTGATCGCGATGAGCACCGTCCGGCCGCCGGAGATCTCCACTACCTTGCGGTCGAGATCGGCTGCGCTGAAACCGATTTCATGCAGCGCCTGGTCGGCACGGGATTCGATGCCCCAATCGTCGCCGATCGTTTCGAAATGCACCTCATCGACCGCGCCGCCTCGACTGCGCGCAGGCCGCGAGTTTGCCTGCGATTCCGAGCAATTGCGCGATGGTGGTGTCCCGGCCGAGGGTGAGCGTCTGCGGCAGATAACCCACCGCGCCGCTGGTTTCGATGCGTCCGGATGTCGGTGTGAGAATTCCGGCGATGAGGCGCAACCTTCTGGCATCTGATGCGATCCGCCCTGGCCACGACACCGCGCCACGATGCCGCCGCGGCATGGCTGTCCAGTGGGTTCGATGACGGTGTCCGCGAAGGCCCTTCGCGTGTAGCCGAATTGGCGGCGCTGGCGGCCTCCGTCGCCGCCGAAGAGATCTTCCACAACCGTCAGCGCCGTCGTTCTGCCCTGCGCATGCGCACCTCGATCGGGTACGAGATGATTTCGCCGTCAATCCAACTCGTGGCCTAGAGTCCAATAATTCCTGTGATCGGTGAACGGATTTGATATGGCAGACTCTCTTCGTCACTTGGCGAGTTCACGCTGTTCGGCTGCGTCGTGGGCTAACTCGACATTATTATTCTGAGTATCTTCCTGATTGGCGACATTTCGCTTATCGGCACGGGTGTTATTGAAGATCAATCCCCATAGCGTGACTCCGGCCATCAATGTGGACCGAAGATTTGTAGCCATGTAACCCGCCATTCTGGAGAGGGCTTTGGGCGATGTCGATAAACGTTGGGCAACCTGGTCATCCCATCGAATCTGGCTGCGGCACAGTGCTTCTGGTGCTGGTGGTGCGCGGCCGAGTACGGCAGTGCTCCGCCCTTGCGAGGGTGAGGTGGTAATCCTCGAATAGACCATAATTCTCACCTGTTCCGCATGGCCGCGGCATTTTACCCTTCCTCGGTTGCAGGCATTGCATCCTCCGTCGTAGGAGGCGGTTGGTGTGTCTATCGCGGCCTCGGCAGCGCGCTACCGCGCTGGCGCGGGAACGGTTTTCGTGCATGGCCGCTCCGTTTTATCTTTTTCGCGGGGGTAGGCGCGCCTGCCCCCAGCGAGTAGCATTTGTGTTCGGTCGAAAAATTGCCGGACGCGTGAGCGTGTACGGCCGGCGCATCTTATGTCCATCGCGGAGGAAGATGCATATGCCTAGCACACCGAATACGCGAGATCTCGTCGTCGTCGTCACCCCATTCACGGAGCCGAACGCAGCGTTGGTTGTGGCGGTGGAGCGTGCCGGTGGGCTGGGCGTCCTCGACCTCGGGCGCAGGCCGGACATCGCACGTGCCGGTCTAGCGGATGTGTGCCGGTGGTGGACGGGACCTTTCGGCGTCCGGGTCCCCTCCGGCTGCGACCTCACTCCCGCCGATCTGCCCGACCGAGTCGACACGATTGTGTTGCCAGCACCCCTGTTGTCACCGGGTGCCCAATCGCCGTGGCGGACCGCCGGTGTGATGGGCAAGCGGCTACTGGCCGAGGTGGTCTCGCTGGCCGAGGCGAGCACGGCAGTGGCGGCCGGTGCACACGGCCTGATCGTCCGGGGATGTGAGGCGGGTGGCCGAGTCGGAGAGTTGACGACATTCGTGCTGCTGCAACAGCTCTTGTCCGAGCCGCGAATTACCGTGCCGGTCTGGGCCGCGGGTGGAATCGGGGTGCATTCAGCAGCGGCCGCCATTGCCGGTGGGGCAGTAGGGGTGGTGCTGGACGCCCAGCTGGCGTTGGTAGCGGAAATGGATCTGCCCCCCGCCGTCGCCGCCGCGATCCGGGCTATGGACGGCAGCGAGACGGCGGTCGTCGGCGGTCATCGGATCTACGTACGCCCCGACTTGCCCGTAGCTGGAGCGGGCGCGACCGAACCAGATCCGGCCGCGCGACTCGGTGCGCGTGACCTGCGTACTCAGTTGCTGCCGGTCGGCCAGGAAGGCGCCGTGGCCGCAGGGCTGGCGCAGCGGTATGTCACCGCCGCAGCGGTGGTCCAAGCGGTACGCGCCTCGGTTGCCGCTGACCTGAACACCGTTGTCGAACGCCGGCCCCTGGCGGCGGGGGCGGTATTCGCCGCGGCACATGGCCTGCGGTATCCCGTGGCACAGGGACCGATGACGCATGTCAGCGACAAGTCGGCGTTCGCCGCAGCCGTCGCCGACGCCGGCGGTCTTCCGTTCCTCGCGCTGTCGCTGCTGTCCGGCGAAAAGACCAAGGCGCTACTCGAACAGACCGCAGCCCTGCTGGGCGACGCCCCTTGGGGAGCCGGGATCTTGGGGTTCGTCCCGGGTGAGGTACGGGATGCCCAGATGGAGGCGATCTTCGCGATTCGTCCGCCGTATGCGCTCATTGCGGGCGGACGGCCCTCGCAGGGGGCGGAGCTCGAGGCGGCAGGCATCCCGACATTCCTGCACGTCCCCTCGCCTGGGCTGCTCGACCAGTTCTTGGCGCAGGGTTCGCGGCGGTTCGTATTCGAAGGGCGCGAGTGCGGCGGCCATGTCGGTCCGCGCAGCAGCTTCGCACTGTGGGATGTCCAGGTGGAACACCTGCTCGCTTTCGGTGAGCGAGCCGCCGATGAAAGATTCTTCGAGGACCTGCAGATCCTCTTCGCGGGCGGAATTCACGATGAGCGATCCGCGGCGATGGCGGCAGCCTTGGGCGCTCCGCTGGTCGAGCGTGGCGCAGGGATCGGGGTGCTGATGGGCACCGCCTACCTCTTTACCGAGGAGGCGGTGGCGGCGGGCGCCATCATGCCGACCTTCCAGCAGGCGGCATTGCAGTGCGACGGCACCGTGCTCCTCGAGACTTCGCCCGGGCATTCCACCCGGTGCGCAGACTCGCCCTATGTGCGGGCCTTCCAGGACACCAAGCGACAGCTCGTCGCCGATCGGGCACCACAGCAACAGATGTGGGCGCAGCTGGAGCAACTGAACCTCGGCCGGCTGCGCATTGCTAGTAAAGGGCTGCGACGCGAGGGCGAGCAGATCGTCCCGGTCGGCGAGGACATCCAGCGTGCCGACGGGATGGTCATGATCGGCGACGTCGCTGCACTGCGGTCTGCCACGACGACGATGCCCGTGCTGCACTCCCAGGTGAGCGAGGGTGCCACCGGACTTCTCGGCGCGCGCGCGGCCGAGCTGGGCTTCGACGCCGACTTCGGTTCGCCCCGAGAGCGTGCGGCAGCACCATTGGATGTGGCGATCATCGGAATGGCCGGCGTATTTCCGGAGGCCGGGGATCTGGCGCGGTACTGGACGAACATTGTCAGCGATAGGGACACCGTTACCGAGGTGTCGCCGGACCGGTGGGATCCCGAGCTGTATTACGACCCGGAAGCGGTTGGACACGCCGGCGGGCGTAAGACCCCGTCCAAATGGGGCGGCTTCCTACCCGACGTGCCGTTCGACGCACTCGAATTCGGTATCCCGCCCGCATCGCTCGCCGCCATCGAGCCGGTGCAACTGCTCGCGCTGGAGGTGGCCGCCCGCGCGCTGCGCGATGCCGGATACCGGGTGTTGGATGACAGGGCCGGCGGCGGGGGCACTGGTCGCGAGTTCGATCGGGAACGCGTTTCGGTGGTGTTCGGCACGGAGGCGGGCACCGACCTCGGCACCGCGTACGGCTTCCGCTCCCTGTTCCCCAGCTACTTCGGGACCCTGCCGGAAGCGTTGGATGCTCATTTGCCCGCCTTGACCGAAGACAGCTTCCCGGGCGTACTCGGCAACGTGCTCGCGGGCCGTATCGCCAACCGGCTCGACCTCGGCGGCGTCAACTACACGGTCGACGCGGCATGCGCCTCATCGCTGGCGGCCCTGGACACAGCATGCAAGGAACTACAGGCCGGAACGAGCGACATGGTGCTGTGCGGTGGCGCCGACACCCACAACGGCATCTGCGACTACCTGCTTTTCGCCGCGGTCGGCGCGCTGTCGAAGAGCGGTCGGTGCCGCACGTTCGATGGTGCGGCGGACGGCATCGCGCTCGGTGAAGGGGTTGGGTGCGTAGTGCTCAAGCGTCTGACCGACGCCGAACGCGACGGCGACCACATTGTCGCGGTGATCAAGGGCCTGGCCGGCTCCAGTGATGGGCGCTCGCGCGGATTGACCGCTCCGCGGCCGGAGGGGCAGCGGTTAGCGATGGAGCGTGCCTACCGCATGGCTGGTGTGTCGCCCGCTCGGCTGGGCCTCATGGAAGCGCACGGCACCGGAACAATTGTCGGCGATCGAACCGAATTGTCCACATTGACGACGTTTCTGACCGAGGCCGGTGCACCTGCCGGAGCCTGTGCCCTGGGATCGGTGAAGTCCCAGATCGGGCACACCAAATGCGCTGCGGGTTTGGCCAGCCTGATCAAGGCGGCGCGAGCAGTGCACGCGGGAGTGCGCCCGCCGACCGGTAACCTACAGAATCCGAATGGATACTGGCAGCGCGAGAACAGCCCGTTCTTCTTCGATACAGCTGCCCGGCCGTGGTGCACACCGGCCGCCGAACGGATCGCAGGGGTGAGCGCGTTCGGCTTCGGTGGCACCAACTTCCATGCGGTGGTCGCTGGCTATGGCGGCGCACCAGAGCCCGCGCACGGCCTCGATGAATGGCCCGCCGAGCTGTTTTTGTTCCGCGGTGTCGACCAGGCCGAGGCGGTGCGGGACATCGATCGCTTGGCCGAGCTGATTGCGGGAAACGACGCAGCGGGGCGGCCCTGGCGGCTGCGCGACCTCGCACTTACGGCCGAGCGGCATCCCTCGACCGCCGATGTGCCGGTACAGGTTGCACTCGTGGCCGGTGACCTGGACGAACTGGCCGAGAAATTGGAGTTGGCCCGCGCGTTCCAGACCGATACTTCCGCTGGACTGTACGTCCGCGCGCCGCAGGTCGAGCCCGGACAGGTGGCCTTTCTATTCCCCGGTCAGGGCTCACAGCGGGTCGGGATGCTCGCCGACCTATTCGTGGCCTTCCCCAGGCTGCGAACTCTGATAGCCGACGACAAGGTGGCCGGCGCGATGTTCCCGCCCGCGGCGTTCTCGCCGGAGGATGTGGCAGGCCAGCGAGCCGCCTTGGCCGACACCAGGGTCGCGCAGCGGGCACTCGGAGCGGCGGGCATAGCCATGCACCAGCTGCTTACCTCGCTCGGTGTCCGGCCCGACGCGGTTGCGGGTCACAGCTATGGTGAGCTCGTCGCGCTGTATGCGGCCGGCGTATTCGATGCGGATGAGTTGCTCGATCTGAGCATCGCGCGTGGGGAGGCGATTCACGCCGCGGCAGTGTCCGCGGCAGACGGGGATCCAGGGGCGATGGCAGCCGTAGCCGCAACCCCGCAGCGGGTCCGAGCCGTCTTCGCCGGAAACTCCGGCTGCCAAGGTGCAGTGGTGGCAAACCACAACGCTCCCGCGCAAACTGTCATCTCTGGGCCCACTCCCGCGATCGAAGCCGCAATCGCCGGTTTCGGCGAAATTGGGCTGAAGGCCACCAAACTTCAGGTCGCGTGCGCCTTCCACAGCCCGGTCGTCGCCGGAGCTGGCGAGCAGCTGGCCGCCGATCTGGGCCGGTACTCGGTGGCCGAACCGTCGATCCCGGTCTGGTCGAACACGACCGCGTCGCCGTATCCGGGAGTGCCCGGATCGATCCGAGCGATGCTCATGCGCCAGCTCGCCGAGCCAGTGCGCTTCGCGGACCAGATCGAGGCAATGTACGACTCCGGCATTCGCGTGTTCGTCGAGGCCGGACCCGGTCGAGTGCTGACCGGGCTGGTCGGTCAAATTCTCGCCGGGCGCCCGCACACGGCGGTGGCCTGCGATGTGCCGGGCGAGCCCGGGCTGCGCCGGTTGCTGCTCACAATCGGCGAGCTCGCGGTGGCGGGCGTGCCGGTCGACCTGACGCCGCTGTTCCACGGCCGGGACGCGACGACCGTGTCGACGTCCTCCGTTGCGCGACGACCCGGATGGATCGTGAACGGCCACCTGATCCGGACCGCCGCAGGCGAGTACCTCCCAGGTGCATTTAAGCCGGCCCGCGAACTTGCAATCCAGCCCATTCCAGCGGCGGGGCGATCCGAACCCGACCGTGATGGCGCGGTCTTGGAGTACTTGCGGTCCACGCGCGAGGTGATGGGTGCCCAGCGTGACGTCATGCTGGCGTACCTCGGCGCGCCGCTGCCGGCACCACCGGCGCAGACGCCGGTGCCTATCGAGGCCCCCGCCCTGGTCGCCGTGGAAAGTGCTGCAGCGGTCACGGACATCATCCCGGTCACGCCGGAGCGCGCACTCGATGCGGTGCGCAAGATCGTCAGCGAACGCACCGGCTATCCAGAGGACATGCTGCAAGCCGATCTCGACCTGGAAGGCGATCTGAGCATCGACTCCATCAAACGCATCGAGATCGTTGGCGCCTTACAGGAGCACACATCTTTCTTGGGATTCAACGCGGCCGCGCCCGACGAGTCGGTCGTTGAGGAACTCGCCCAGCTGAAGACGCTGCGAGCGATCGTCGATTGGCTCCTGGCCCGTGTGGGCGAATCCCTTCGGCCACCCGCGCCCAGCGAGGCGACCACGGACAGCGAGCAATCCGGTTCGGAACCGCCTGCCGCAGCAAGTTGTTCGCGTTACGTGGTTCGGGTCGCTCCGCTACCCCCGCCAGGCGGCACCAACGGGTCCGGTCCGGCGAGCTTGTTGGCCGGGCGTCGGTTCGCGATCATCAACCCCGATCACGGCGTGAGCCGAGAACTGGCAGGGCTCCTGCGACGGCATGGCGCCGAGGTACTGCTGTCGCCGGATGGTAACGGGCACGGGTCGCTTTCTGACGCCGATACGGTCGTTCACCTGGGCGCCATCGCTCTGGAGGGGCCGCCCGTGCTGCCAGGCGGCTTCGGCGAGATGCGCGAGGTCTTCCTCGGCGGGGCTCAGCGGCTGTTGGTCGTGACCGCGTTCGGCGGCCGCTTCGGTCAGGTTTCCCCGGACGGCGGGCGAACCGCGGGCCTAGGCCTGCACGGGCTGGTGCGAACGATCGCGCAGGAATTCCCCGAACTCGTCGTGCGCGCCGTCGATGTCGATCCCACGGATGCCGCGGAGCGGATTGCCGCGCACCTACTGGCCGAGTTGCTCGGGGCCGATGAGGAATCGCCCGTAGTTGTCGGGTATCGCGACGGCGAGCGCGTCTCCCGGCGTATCGAGGCGGCCCCGCTGGAGCGTGTGCAAGGCGCACAGGCGGAACCGGAACTGGGGCTGAATGCTTCCTCGGTTGTCCTGTTGACCGGAGGCGCTCGCGGCATCACCGCCAAGGTTGCGATCGGATTGGCCCGCGCCAGCGGGTGCCGTATCGAGTTGCTGGGTCGTACACCGCAACCGATCGAAGACGAGGATCCCGCAACCGCGGACGCACCCGACTCGGTAGCGCTGCGGCGTGCCGTGATCGAGCTGGGTACCCGGGCGCCGGCCGAGGTCGAGGTGCGCACACGCCAGTTGCTCGTTCAGCGGGAGATCCGTTCCACGATGGCAGAGCTGAACCGGTATGCCGCTTCCGTGTGCTACCACGCCGTCGATGTCCGAGATCCCGACGGAGTGCGCGGTGTCGTCGAGAATATCTCCGAACGACACGGTCGGCTCGATGGCGTGATCCACGGTGCGGGCGTGCTGGACGATCGGATGCTTCGGGACAAGAGTCCCGAGGGATTCGAACGGGTCTATTCGACCAAGGTCGACGGGGCCAAGGCGCTCGCCGACGCTGTGGACCCCGACCACCTTGCCTTCCTCGTACTTTTCGGCAGCGTGTCGGGCGTTTACGGCAACCGTGGTCAGGTGGATTACGCGGCTGCCAACGACGCCCTCGATACCCTCGCGCACATCTGGGCAAAACGTTTCACGGGACGCGTCGTGTCGGTGGATTGGGGTCCATGGACCTCGTCCGGGGGCGGCATGGTCTCGGCTGAGCTGTTGCGGGAGTACTCCCGCCGGGGCATCGAGGCGATCGACCCCGACGAGGGCGTCGCTTGCCTTCTGCGGGAGCTGGCGCAGGGCGATAGCGCACAAGTCGTGTACTTGTGTGGATCTCCCGAGGCGTACGGCGCCGATTCCGGTGCACCGGCCAGGCTGCGGCGCAATGGTTCCCGTGATGGCTGAGAGCCGGGGCCCCACCGGCCAGGACGTCGCCGTCGTCGGGATCGGCGCGGTGTTTCCGGCTGCGCCGAACGCCCAAGCGTTCTGGCGAAACATCGTGGCGGGCGTGGACGCCATCACCGAGGTTCCCGCCACCCGCTGGGACCCCTCGTACTTCCAGCCGGACTTGCCTGCCGCGAGTGACCGGATGTACTGCCGCCGAGGCGGATTCGTCGATGATCTGGCGACATTCGACCCCGCGGCGTACGGCATCATGCCGGTCGCGGCGGCGGGCAGTGAGCCGGACCAGCTGCTGGCGCTGCGCGTGGCCACCGAGGCGGTTGCCGATGCCGGCGGCGAGGACCACCTGCACGATCGCAGCCGAGTCGGGGTCATCGTGGGCCGCGGCGGCTACCTGTCGGCGGCCGGCGCACGCCTGGACCAACGGGTTCGCACGGCGCATCAGCTCGTAACGACTCTCCGCGAGCTGGTACCGGGGCTTGCCGAGGACGAACTGGTGCGCGTGCGCGAGGC
Source organism: Nocardia sp. NPDC050412 (assembly GCF_044458825.1). Taxonomy (NCBI): domain Bacteria; kingdom Bacillati; phylum Actinomycetota; class Actinomycetes; order Mycobacteriales; family Nocardiaceae; genus Nocardia; species Nocardia sp. NPDC050412. Next base: position 610,645 of record NZ_JBITIJ010000004.1, on the reverse strand, counting down.
CTTCCAGGAGAAACTCGGCCCCGATCGGCCCGAGGCCGCGATCGGGTTGGTGCCGAACCTGGCGGCTTCGCGCATCGCCAATCGGCTCGACCTACACGGCCCCGCCTATGTCGTGGATGCTGCCTGCGCCTCCGCGCTTGTCGCAGTCGACCTGGCCTGCTCCGAACTGGCCACCGGCCGCTGCGACACGGTGATCGCCGGTGGGGTGCACCACACCCACGACATCGTGATGTGGTCGGTCTTCACCCAGCTCGGTGCCATCAGCCGCCGACAGATGATTCGCCCGTTCCATCGCGAGGCCGATGGCCTGCTCATCGGCGAAGGCACGGGGATGGTTGTGCTCAAACGGCTCGCCGACGCTGAACGTGACGGCGACCGGATATACGCCGTGATCCGCGGTACGGGCGTCTCGAGCGACGGACGGGCGGCCACCCTGATGGCCCCCCGGATGGAGGGCCAAGTGCTCGCAGTGGAGCGGGCGTGGCGATCCGCCGGCTTGGACCCCACCGAACCGAACGCGATCGGTCTGATGGAGGCCCATGGCACCGCGACGCCTGCCGGTGACCAGGCCGAGCTGGCCACCCTTACCAGCGTTTTCGGGCCGGTCATTGCAGCGGCGCCGGACATCGGGATCGGTTCGGTCAAATCCATGATCGGCCACGCCATGCCGGCCGCCGGGATCGCTGGCCTGATCAAGGCCATCTGCGCCGTCCATGACGGTGTTCTGCCGCCGACCCTGCACTGCGAGGACCCGCGCCGCGGGTTTACCGGCAGCCGGTTCGTCCCCATCATTCAGGCTCGGCCCTGGGACAGCCGGGCACACGTTCCGCGCCGAGCCGCAGTCGACGCGTTCGGGTTCGGCGGGATCAATGCCCACGTCATCGTCGAGCAGCCGTCCGAAGGGCACACAGTTCGCAGGCGGCTCGCCGGTTCTGCCGGTGCCGTCATCGAGGCCGATGCTCGTTCCGGCCGGAATGGGAACAGTTCCGTTGAATGCCTGCTGCTCCTCGCCGGGGCCGGCCCCGAAGATATCGCGCGCCAACTCGACGCCGACGACGAGGCGCTGCTCGCGCAGGCGGCCACCGGCCCGCGCATCGACGGCAGCCCCGCCCGGCTAGCCATCGTCGGCCCGAATAATCAGCGGCTCGCGTTGGCGCGCAAGATCGTTGCTCGGGGTACGCCGTGGCGGGGCCGAAACGACATCCACTTCGCGCCACAACCCCTGCTCACCGACTCCAGTGGCCTCGCTTTCGTCTTCCCCGGTCTGGAAGCTGGGTTCGAGCCCAGCGTGGACGAAGTGGCGTCGCACTTCGGGCTACCTGTGCCGGCGTTACGGCACGGCACCGACTTCATCGAGCAGGCTGTCGACCTCATCTCGATGGGTCGAATACTCGCCGCAGCGCTCAGTGAGCTCGGCGTGGTCCCCGGCGCTCTCAGTGGGCACAGCCTGGGCGAGTGGACCGCGATGATCGTCGGCGGCCTGTACCAGCGCCAAGAAATTGACGCATTCCTCGACTCGTTGCGGCCAGGTTTCGCGAACGCGCCCGACTTGGTCTACGGGGCGCTCGGCTGCTCGGCCGCGCAGGCGACGTCCGCTCTCGGCGAGCTTATCGGCCCGGACGGTGTCGTCCTGACGCACGACAACTGCCCGCATCAGTCGGTCATCTGCGGCCGACCGGACCGCATCGACGCTGCGATCATTCGACTCCGCGGAGTCGGTGTGTTGGCCCAGATGGTGCCGGTCCGTACCGGATTCCACTCGCCGATGATCGAGCCTTTCCTAGGGCCCGCGCACGAGGCGTTGCGCCGCCTCCCGTTGGGACGGCCCCATATTCCGGTGTGGTCGGCCACCTCCCTCGAACCCTTCCCGGATGCCGCCGATGAGATCCGGGCGCTGGTCATCCGGCATCTCATCGAGCCGGTTCGGTTCCGGCAACTGATCGAGCGCTTGCATGCCCGAGAGGTGGTGGCCTTCGTCCAGGTCGGGCCGGGCAGCCTGCCCGGATTCATCGAGGACACGCTGCGTGGCCAGGAGCACCTGGTCGTGTCCGCGGACGTTGCGAAGCGTGGCGGGCTCGACCAGCTCCGCAGGGTTGCTGCCGCTCTGTGGGTGGCCGGACTTTCACCGCGGTTCGAGCGGCTGCCCGGCACCCCGCCGCCCGCAGGGCCGCAGGTCACAACGATGCGACTCGATTTGGGCAACCCGCTGATCCGCTTTGACGGAGCCCTCCAGCCGCTCACTACTTCGTCCGAACGGTCGGCCGGTGCACGAGCCACCGGTCACCCCGTTCTCGTTGAGCTGGACGCCCTGGTTACCGAGGTAACTTCGGATGCCCAGGCGGTTGTCGACGCCTGGAGAGCCAGCGGCGTCCCGGCTGTGCCGGTCACCTCCGCAGGCGATGCCGTGACCGAGGTGAAAGCGACCACTACCCAGGTGTTCTCGCTGGAGCGGATGCCCGAGCTCTTGGACCACTCGCTGCGGCCCGTGCCTCCCGGTTGGCCGGACCCCTCCGACGGTTTCCCTGTGGTTCCCCTGACGGTGATGCTCGAGGTGATGGCTGACGCGGCTCGCGACCTGATTCCCGGCCGCGCAGTGATCGGGTGGGCGAACGTCCGCGCCCTGCGCTGGCTGTCCGTGGCGCCGCCGACGACCGCGACGATCCGGGCAGTCGCACAGGGCCGGGGGACCGATGGCGTCGACCGAGTCGCCGTGACGATCGAGGGTCATTCGAGCGGTACGGTCCTCCTCGCCGCAGAGCCCCTGGAGCCGCCGGCGCCGAGCTGCGAGCCGCTCACCGGTGAGCGCCCGCCTGTGGTCGACGGGGCCGAGTTGTACACCGAACACTGGGCCTTCCATGGCCCACGTTTCGCCGGCGTCGCCGATATCCTGTGCAGCGCCGAAAACGGCCATCGCGGCGTTTTGGTGAACCTGCCGACGCGGGGCGCGCTGCTCGATGCGGCGGGCCAACTCATCGGGCATTGGGCGCAGATCAGCCTGGACGCCGACAAGACAGTTTTCCCCGTGGGCTTCGCGGCGATTCATATGTACGGTCCGTACCCCGAAGTCGGAGAACTGCTGACCCAGATGGTCTGGATCCGCGAGGTCACGGCCCAGCAAGTCCGCGCCGACTCCGAGCTCGTCGACAGTTCGGGCCGGCTGTGGGCCCGGATCGAGGGCTGGACCGACCATCGATTCGCCAGCGACGAGGTCACCTGGCCGATGAAATTCGCACCGGAGTCCCGCGGTGTCGGCGAGATGCAAACCGGCGGCTGGTGTTTGGTCAAGGAACGGTGGCCGGACAGCGGGTCGCGTGAGCTGGCCATGCGTAGTTACCTCTGTTCCGCCGAGCGTGCCGAATACACCCGACTCGATCCGATGGAGCAGCGGCGCTGGCTCCTCGGCCGGATCGCCGCCAAGGATGCCGTGCGCAACTGGCTGTGGGCGCGCGGCGGCAGTTCCATGTATCCATGTGAACTCGCAGTAGTCGACGGCGAGGCCGGCTCGCCGCACGTTAGCGGCGGTCGGGTCCCTCGTGACCTGCGGGTCTCGATCGCGAACACCAACTGCCGCGGGCGCACACCCGGTCTCGGGGTCGCACTCGCCGGGACAGGCCCCATCGGGATCGGCGTTCAGGCGCTTACCGAACGCGGCGATGGTGATCCAGCAACGTCGGCAACCGCGTTCTCCGCGGCCAAACAGGCGGTCGTCGAGGCACTGGGACCGCCCACATGCCCAGACGACCTCGTGGTCACCGACTCGACCCCAACCGGCGGGCCTGACGCCGTTCTCACCGTGACCCTCAGGTCCCCCGATCACTCGGTTTGGCGGGTTCGGACCACCCTCGTCGGACAGGCGGATGCGGCATTCGTCGTGGCGTGGACAGACCCGGCTTCGGAAGAAGGAGAGGGACAGCTATGACAGCCGATGGCACCGACCACCGGGTCTTCGACGAAGTGGTCAGCATGCTCACCGAAGTGATCGGCGCGGACTTCCTGCTGGATGTCGAGATCAGCCCGTCCACGACATTCAGCGAAGACCTCGCGATGGAGAGCATCGAGTTCGTGGCGCTGGGGGGCAAGCTCGAGCAGCGCTACGGCGAGCAGGTCAACTTCGTCGAGTTCGTCGCCGACATGGACATCGACGAGATCATGGCGATGGACATCGGCCGCCTGGTCTCCCATATCGAGGGGTGCCTCGCGCGCCCCTCTGAGGTGATCGACTGATGGCGTTCGTGACCGCACGTGGGGCACGGTTCCACACGGTGGAGCTGGGGTCGTCGGGACCGCGGGTGGTGATGCTGCATGGGTTGTTCACCGCAAGCCTTGCCTCCTGGTATCTGACTGTGGCTCCGGCCCTTGCCGCCCGAACTCGAATCCGGCTTATCGACTGGCGCGGCCATGGCCTGAGCGAGCGCACGCAGTCCGGCTACGGCTCCAACCAGATGGCGCGGGACCTCGCCGCGCTGACCGAGGACCTGGACCGGTTCGCCATCGTCGGCCATAGCTTCGGAGCGATCGTCGCGGTGCGCTTCGCGCTTGCCCAGCCCGACCGCGTCACCCGAATGGCACTCGTCGATCCGCCGCTCGCGGACGGCGCACGTCCCTGGTGGACACGTGATGAAAGCCGCCTGACACGTGAGCAAGCACGTGCTGCATCGCCGCGCCCCGGCGGGCAGAACCGGGCCGGACTTGCTTTGTGTCGGTTGATCGAGGAGACATCGATCCTGTCCGAGCTGGAGGCCGAACCCCCGCTGTCCGGCGTCGGCCTGCGAGAACTAGCCCAAATTCCGACGCTGATGGTCGTGGGGGCCGAGTCGCCGTACCGCGCGGCGGCCGAGGGAATCGCCCAAGGTAGCCCGGGAATGTTCTTGCGGGTTCTGCCCGGCGGCCATGATCTGCAGGTCGCGGCCAAGCGACCACTGGCTGATCTACTGGTCAGCTTCCTGGAGGTGCCCGATGGCTGAGGCTTTCGCGAACGGCGTGCGCTTCCATGTGCAGCGGGTGGCATCGGCGGCGGGGCGTCGGCACACCCCGGGCGATCACACGGCCGTATGCCTGCACGGGCTCGCCGTCGACGACCTGTCGAGCTTCTACTACACACTTGCTGACCCGGTTGCCAAGGCCGGCGTCGAGGTGATCCTTTACGACCAGCGTGGTCAGGGCCTGTCGGAGCGGCCCCCGGAAGGCTATCGCCTCGAAGACGCCGTGGCGGATTTGTTTGCGATCCTCGACGCCCTGGATATCCACGATCCGGTTGTCCTGATCGGCAACAGCTACGGCGGAATTCTCGCCGGGCATGCGGCGCTGGCTCGGCCCGACCGCGTAGCGGGTCTGGTACTGATCGATGCCGGATTCGCCGGCGAGATCGTCGGTGAGTGGCTGGAACGCATGATCAACACGCTCAGTGTTGCTGGCCTGCAATATGAGCACGAACGGATCGGCGAACAGTGCGCCGCCGTGGGATGGCGCAAGTTGGCTAGGCAAGCCATCGGCATCAACGCGCTGCTCAACGAGACGACACTGATCGAGGACCTCGCCGCCGCGCCGGTGGTCGACCCGGTCCGGCTGGGCGAAATCAGCTGTCCGGTGTTGGCGGTGTTCGGCGAGCGTTCCGACATGATCGGCGCTGCACGCGAGCTGGCCGGTCAGGTCCCGGATTGCACGGTGAAGGTGTTGCCTGGGCTGGCCCACACTCTGTTACGGGAGGCGTCCGACCCGCTGGGCGAGGTAGTGGTGTCCTGGCTGGGTTCGCACGCGGGTGCACAACGATGAGCCGCTTCCTCTTCGTCGTCCCGCCGCTGGCCGGGCATATCAACCCAACGGCGGCCATCTCGGTAGAACTTGCCGAACGCGGCCACGAAGTGGCCTGGGTCGGCCACCGGGTAGCCCTCGAACCGCTGCTGCCGGCGGGTACCCGGATTTTCCCGGTCGCGGACGCGGTATCCGAGGAACGGCTGCGCGCCTTCCATGAGCGCTGGCTGCGACTGCGTGGTATCGCGGAGCTCAAGTTCTTCTGGGAAGAGTTCTTGATTCCACTCGGACACGTGATGCTGCCCGCGGTCGGTGCCGCGATCGACACGTTCGTCCCGGACGTCATCGTGTCCGATCAGCAGGCGCTTTCGGGTGCGCTAGCCGCACGCCGGGCCGGGTTGCCGTGGGCGACCTCGGTGACCACCTCATCCGAGCTGACCCGGCCGCTCGCCGCTATGCCCAAGGTCGAGTCGTGGGTGATCGAGTGCATGGCAGCTTTCCAGCGCGCTCACGGCGTCACCGACCCAGTTGATCTCCGCTGGTCGGACTACCTGGTCATGATCTACTCGACCACGGCGCTGATCGGCCGACGCGACGGTATTCCCGGACACTTCGTCTTCCCGGGACCGGTTCTGAACACCACGCTGCGGGATGTGGCCTTCCCCTGGGACTGGCTCGATCCGGTGCGCCGCACGGTGTTGGCGTCGCTGGGCACGCTGAATGCCGGAGCCGGCGGGCGCTTCTTCCGCACGCTGGTAGACGCGGTCGCCGATGAAGCGGACCGATTGCAGCTGATCATCGCGGCTCCGCCGGCGCTGATCGGCTCGGTCCCGCCGCACGTCTTGGTTCGGGAGTACGTACCCCAGTTGTCGCTGCTCGCCAAGGTTGACGCCGTCGTCTGCCACGGTGGTCACAACACGGTCTGCGAGGCACTGGCGCACGGCCTGCCAGTGGTCGTTGCACCGATCCGCGATGACCAGCCCGTCGTCGCCGCACAGATCGAGTGCGCCGGTGCGGGGGTCCAGGTGAGGTTCGCACATGTGCGGACGCCGGAGCTTCGCGAGGCCATCCGCGCGGTGCTCGACAACCCGGCCTACCGGTCGGCTGCCCGGCAGGTACAGGCGTCGTTCGAAGCGGCCGGTGGCGCCGTGGCGGCGGCCGATCACTTGGCGAAGTTGGCGGACCGTTCGCTTGCCCAGGCGCGGCATGGAGGTAACCATGGCTGACTTGGTTTCGCAGCTGGATGCGGCCCTCGACCTGCGGCTCGTTGCGCACTTCTACCAGAAACTCCACGGTCGGAATCCTGCCGGGATCTGGCAGGCGCCAGGTGCTGTCCCTTTGCTGAGCGACAATGGCGGGTCAGTTGCGACCGCGACCGAGTGGGGTGCGATCGTGGCCGTCGAACCACGAGATGGCGACACCGTCGAATTGCGATCGCTCAGCCGGTTGGCCGAGCGGGCCTCGGTGGACTTCGCGAGCTACTCGCCCGGCCGCGGGGTCGCATCGGGTCCGGACTGGGCGGTCGAACCACTGGCCGTCGTGTGGGCATTTCGCGAGTCCGGGTATTCGCTGGGCGGTGCGGCGATCACCGTCCAGACCGACCTTCCGCGCGGCAGCGGACCGGCGGTGCCGGTGGCGGCGGCGTGCGCGACTGGACTTGCCCTGCGCGACCTGTGTGGACTCGAAATTTCCGACACCGATCTGATCGACCTGGTCAGCGACGGGCTCCACGCATTCTCGGTTGCCGTCGCAGCGCCGGGACTGGTGGCCGCGTCGCTGCTGTTGGGCGGTGGTGAGGCGCTCGCCTGCGACAGCCGCGGCGGCTCGCTGGACCGCCTCACTTTGGAGTTGAGGGATGCGGGGCTTCGGCTGCTGATTGTCGATACCCGAGTGCGCCGACACCTCGGTGAGGGCGATTTCGCCGCGATGACCCGGATCGACGCCGGTGGCCGCAGCCTGCCTGATCAGGCGGGAGCGCTGCTGCGCGCCGGTGACGTGCGAGGCCTTGGACCGCTGCTCACCGCTGCACACGACGTCCTTCGGCATGCGGGGTGGAGCAGTCCTGAGCAGGACCTGGTGGTGGCTGCCGTGCTGGAGGCGGGGGCGCTCGGTGCCCGCATGGTCATCGAGGAAACCGGCCTCCCGGTGATCGCGCTGGTGCCTATCGAGCAGGTCGGCGCGGTCCGATCGGCGGTAGCGCACGCATTTCGCCGGTGGGGCCGGCCGCCACCGCGGTCGCTATCCACCGCCACCGCACGACGCGCGCGGCGCGTCGCCTGAGGTAACACTGGAAGGGGCACCCGACATGAATTCGCTCGTAAGGGGTCGAAGGCGTTGGGCCGATATGTTTCCCCCGCTGTTCGCGACCGGAGTTCTCGTCAACGGTGTCCGGCTTCGCCGGCGCCTGCGCCGCCTGGCCGTGCTGGAGCCGGCCACGGAACCAGTTGCGGATGGCCACAGTTTCCTCACCGCAACAGGTGTGGAGCTGGACGAGGCCACCAGGCGGGCCGCGAGCGCCTTCGCGCGCTTGCACGGGTTGGACGTCGTCGACCTGGTTCCGGCGAATCTGTCGGTTGACCTGGCGATGGACTTGGGACGGCGGATCAACCCAGCTACTTTCCGGGGCGACGCGTTCGCGCTGGGGCGAGGGGCCCATCACGCGATTCTCGCCGACCGGGCTGTTCTCCAACGTGCGGGCGTTGCGCAGTTCGATGAGCTGGAGCTGACCGAGCTGGCCCGGATCACGATTCTCCTGAAACGGCAGGCCTATGACTCAACCGAGGTAGTGGTTGCGCCGGGTCTGCGGGCGCTGCCCGAACGGACCGACAAGGGCCGCGCACTCCTGCGGGTGCTCTTCCCGTTCGAGCACCAGGTCCGCTTGGCACTGCCGGGTGTTCAGTACGCCGCTTTGGCTCTGAGCGTTCTGGTAAATCCGGCCCGGGGCTTGATTGCCGCCGCAATGTTCTGTCTCCAGCCCTACCTTGTTTTCGCAGGCCGGCACCACCCCCTTGCCCCACCCGATCTGCACCGTGCGGTACTGGTGCGTTCGGTACTTGCTCCGCGGCGATGGTGGCGTGCTCTGCGAGGTCCCGCGCCCCAGGCCATGGCCAGACGCGCGCTGGCAGCCGATCGCCGGCCGGTGTACGCCGCCGAGCTAGCTGCCGGGATCGAGCGATTCTTCGAATCCCGCCGGATCAGCTGTCCCTGGTGCGGCGGGACCGACCTGTCGGTCCGGGTGGCCACGCCCGATCTCCTTCAGCACAAGCCGGGACGGTTCACCCTGGAGCAGTGCCGGCAATGCGGGCACATCTTCCAGAACCCGAGGCTGACCGCAGCTGGGCTGGAGTTCTACTACCGCGATTTTTACGACGGCCTCGGCGCGGAGTTGCAAGAGGCGGCCTTCGAGCACCCCTATCCGAGGGGCGTTTATCAGGCTCGGGCCACGATGCTCGCGCCGTTCACCACGCCCAAGTCGTGGTTGGATGTCGGCACCGGCCACGGCCACTTCTGCGCCGCCGCCCGCGTGGTCTGGCCTCAAACGCTGTTCGATGGGCTGGATATGTCGAACAGCATCGAGGAGGCTGAGCGGCGGGGTTGGGTCTCGCGGGGCTACCGGGGACAGTTCCCCGAGCTGATCGAGCAGTTGGCGGGTCGGTACGACGTAGTGAGCATGCACCACTACTTGGAGCACACGCGCGAGCCATTGGCCGAGCTGGATGCGGCGGCCCGAATACTGCGGCCCGGCGGCTACCTCCTGATCGAGGTGCCCGATCCCGAGTGGCCATTGGCTCGGCTCCTCGGACGGTACTGGCTGCCCTGGTTCCAGCCGCAACACCTGCACATGTTCCCGGTCGCGAACCTCGAGCGGACCTTGGCCGAACGGGGGTTCACGACCGTCGCCGAGGAGCACGGCCGAGCGCACATGGGCGTCGGCCTCACTCTCGCCGTCGGGCTGTTCCTGCGGGATCTCATGCCGCAGGTGGACTATCCATGGTCACAATCCTCTGCGACGCTCCCGCGTCGACTCTGGCAGGCCGGCATTTGGCTAGCGGGCTCGCCGCTGGTCGTCGTCGGCTTCGTGGCCGACCAGATCCTCGACGGAGTGACCCGCCATACGGGTCGCGGCGATGCCTACCGAGTGCTCGCCCGGATGGACGAAGGGCACGGTCCGGCCGAAATACCCCCAGCGGCGGAAGAAGGTGCCCCGTGAGTCGGTTTCTGTTCGTTGTGCCTCCGCTCGCCGCCCACGTCCACCCGACTGCGGCGGTCGGCGCGGAGTTGGTCGCTCGCGGCCACGACGTCGCCTGGGTCGGCCACCTCGAACACATCAGCCCCATGCTGCCGCCGGGGGCCCGCGCGATCGAGGTGGGTTACCCGGACAGCGGATCCCCCGAACCGGTGGGGTCGCGGCAGTGGGGGGAGTCGATGCAGAGTCGTCGCCGCGGGATGCGTGGGCCTGCGGCGTTCCGGTTCCTGTGGGAGGAGTTTCTGATCCCGCTCGCCACCTCGATGGTGCCGGGTGTCGAGGCCGCGGTTGATGACTTCTGCCCCGACGTGGTGGCTGTGGATCAGCACACCCTCGCCGGCGCGCTCGTCGCCCACGCCCGTCGCCTGCCATGGGCGACCTTGGCGATCATGTCCGCTGAGCTGGTCGACGCCCCTGGGCCCAAACTGCAGGCCTGGGTCACCGAGCGCGTGAACGGCTTTATGCGCCGATTCGATGGTCTGGGTGTGGACACTTCCGAGGCGGGTGACCTGCGCTTCTCCGAGCACCTAGTGCTCGCCTTCACGACGGCGGCGCTCGTCGGCCCGCTCGAGCGGTTCCCCGGCCACTACCGGTTTGTCGGACCCTCGATCTATCCGCGTGGCGGTGACTTCCCCTGGGATCGCCTCGACCCTGCCCGCCAACATGTGTTTCTAACGCTCGGGACCGTCGCCGGCGACGTAGGGCAGCGCTTTCTTTCCACGGCGATCGAGGCGGTGGAATCCGTGACGGATCGAATCCAGCTGATAGTGGTCGCCCCACCAGGGGCGATCGACTCGTCCAAGGCGGACGTGCTGGTGCGCGACTTCGTGCCCTATCTGGAACTGCTGCCACATCTCGATGTCGTGGTGTGTCACGCCGGGCATACCACGACCTGCGAGGCCCTCGCTTTTGGCGTGCCGCTGGTGGTAGCCCCGATCCGCGATGACAACCCGGTCGTCGCGGGGCAGGTCGAGGCCGCTGGGGCCGGGATCAGGGTGAAGTTCGGCCGGGTGCGGGCCGCCGAGCTGTGCGAGGCGATATTGACGGTCCTGGACGATCCGTCGTACCGCCGGGCGGCGTTACGGGTGCAAGCCTCCTTCGCGGCCGCCGGTGGGTCCGTGGCCGCGGCCGACTGCCTGGAGAAATTGGTATGAGCCGCCCGCGACTGCGCACAGTGTTGCCGTTGCTGGTTACCGGTGGGCTGATGTGCAACGGGTGGCGGCTGCGCCGCCGGTTATCCGCGTTGCGGACCTTAGCGCCGGCTGACGAGCCGGTCGGCGAGGGGCTGCGTTTCGTTACTGCGGAAGGAGTCGCTCTGGACGACGCCGTCCAGCGCTCGGCGGCCGCTTATGCACGCAAACACGGGGTGGCGGTGCTTGATCTCGTGCCAGCGGACCTGCCTGTCGAAGCCGCGCTGGATCTGGCCCGCGTAGTGGATCCCGCAACCTACCGCAGCGCACGGTTGCGTCCCGGACGCGGTGCAGCGCATGCCCTGGCAGTCCAGCCCGCGGTTCTGGAGCGAGCGAAGTTCAACAAGATCGCCGACCTGGATCCGGTGGAGATCACCGAGTTCACCGCCGAGGCAAAACGATGCGCCCCCTCGGACTCGGATCTGGTGGTGGCAGCCCACCTCGCGGCGGTTGATGTCGACCTCGGCAAGCGGCGAGCCGCTCTGGAAGCCACCGGATTTCCTGGGGTGTGGGCGTTGGCCCCCCTCGTGGTTCGATACGCGCTACTGGCTGCCGGGTTCTGCGCCCATCGTGGCTGGGGTGCTGCGGCGGTACTGATGTACTGTGTCCAGCCCTATCTCGTCGTGGCCGGTGGCCCGCTCCGTCCCCGGGACCTCGCATGGGCTTGGCTGCGGCCAGTGCGTGAGCCCTACACCTGGATCAGGACGACCTCGGGCAAGTGGCGCTCGCCGGAACAGGAGCGGGAGCGCGCAGGGGCCGCCGCTGCCAGGCAACGTTACGCGCGGGATCTCGCGTTCGGCACGGCGCGATTCTTCGAGACACGTCGAGAGACCTGCCCGTGGTGTGGCGGTCATGTGCTGAGGAAATGGGTCGAATCGCCGGACTTCAGTCAGCGTAAGCCCGGAATCTTTCGGCTGGACAAGTGCCTGGAGTGTGGCCATGTTTTCCAGAATCCGCGGCTGTCTGTGGCCGGCTTGGAGTTCTACTACCGCGACTTTTTCGACGGTTCCGGTGCGGCGATGGCGGATTTCAGCTTTACGGTGACGGCGCCGGTCTATCGGGATCGGGCGGTGATGTTGGCTCCGTTCACCACACCCGAGCGCTGGCTGGATGTCGGCACGGGGCAGGCCCACTTCTGCAATGCCGCTCGCGAGGTGTGGCCGGAGACGGTCTTCGATGGGCTGGACATGAGCGTGAATATCGAGCGTGCGCAGCAGCGCGGCTGGGTCTGTCGCGGCTTTCGCGGGTTCTTTCCCGAGCTGGCAGAGGAGTTGGCTGGGCGCTACGACGTGGTCAGCATGCACCACTACTTGGAGCACACGCGCGAACCCTTCGCCGAGCTCGATGCCGCGGCGCGGGTGTTGCCGCCCGGTGGCTACCTGCTCATCGAGGTTCCCGACCCCGAGTGGCCGCTGGCGCGGCTGCTCGGGCGGTACTGGCCGGGCTGGTCGCAGCCGCAGCACCAGCACCTCTTCCCGCTCGCCAACCTCCGAACGGCTTTGGCCGCACGGGGTTTCACTTCCGTGGCCGAACAACGTGCACAAGCTCAGATGCCTTTGGACTTCAGCGGATCCGCTCTCTTCCGAGTCGCCACGCTCATGCCGGACCTGTCTACGTGGTCACCGTTCGCCGCGACCCGTTTCCGTCGGCTGCGGCGCGTTGGGACCTGGATAGTGGGAGCGCCGGTCATCCTCGCAGGCGGGGTTGTCGACCAGGCGATCAAGGCGGCGCTGCGCGATGGAAGCGGGAGTAACTGCTATCGACTGCTGGCCCGCAGAGACTGAAAGAAGTCCACCCACGGGGGTATTCAGCTGTCGGTCTCATTCACGGCGGACGGGCAGGCGTTCGACAAGGAACTGTGCGCGCAATCGCGTCGCGCAGCGGACCGCCCGGTCGTGCAACCGGAATGGAATCGGCGCCGACCAGCGGTGCTGTGCCGCCACCCAGGGCGGGAGATGTTGTCCCAGGGGTCAAAACGATCGCCACCTATGGTGACTATTCAGGACGAGCGCCGGCGGCGAAGATTCTTGGCAAGGCTGCGACCGACGAAGCGGCAGATCTCACCCATCGCGCGCCGATACACGAACCAGCCTCGTCTGTGAACGGATCGCGCGACACCCACCCCAGGGTGAAAACCCCGCACCCTCCCTGACCAGCTGGCCGGCCGGATTTTGTCGTACCGGGTCATTTCTGCTGTTCGATGTCATTCTGTCGCCACTGTGCCGACTGGCGCTGGGCAGCCTTCTGGCGTTGCCCAATGTTGCCGCCGCAGCAGCCGTCAGACACCTGGTTGTAGCGGATGGTCGTCATCCCCATGTCGACAGCGACCATCGGATGTTCGAGATGACCTCGGCCGGAAGGAAACTCACCGATACCGGCTTCAGCGGCCGGACGCCGAAAGTCCGGAACGGCTCCCGCTACCCCTGGTACGGGTGATTGGTGAACTGGACTTGGCCCGACTCCGGGAAGTGGGCCGCGCTGAGGGTGACGCTGCCGACGAAATTGTCGTGGCCGGGGCTGAACAAGGCTGAGTAGCCGCTGTTGCCCCAATAGCCGGGGCCATTGGCATGTGCGGTGAAGCTGCCGGTTTCGCCGGTGTCGACGTTGCGGTAGTTCAGGGTGATGTCGAGCGAGCAGGGGCCGACGCCGATCATCTGGGCGGACACGGTGAACGCGGCCATGCCCGGGTAGGCATTGCCGTTGACCGACGAGTCGACTATCGCGACGCACGGGCCGTTGGTCAGTGCGTAGATCGTCGCGAACTTGCCGCCGCTCGAGTCAGCGGAAGCCGGTGCGGCCGAGGCGATTACGGCGGCTGCGGTAATCGCGGAGAGAGAGAAAGCGGTGACGGACCGGATCGAACGCATCAATACCCCCAGTTGTGGGTGCTGGTCATGCCGTGCGACGGTACCAGTTCTTCCCTGCGCCCCAAGACCGTTCGCGCAGAACAGTGCTGGCATCCACGACACTGGCTTCGGTGAATCTCGCGCGATGATGTCAGCCGAGGCCGAAGGGTTGGCCCCATAGGGTTTCGGAGTCGTCCATGACATTGTCGTGCACGGTGACCGTGGTGTAGGCGCGAGCTTCGGCGGCGCCGGCGCAACCTTCTACCGACAGTGTGTGGTCCACGTACTGGGTTATGCCCGATGTGCCGGTGAAGGTGTAGTCCTCGATTTCCTTGGTGGCTACCTTGCCGGGCTTCAACTGGACGCTCAGGGAGGGGTCGGCATAGGGCGAGATCCCTGAGTCGCCTGCGGTGCCACCGGCGTACCCGCCGGCGGTGATGCCGCCATTGCCCCCGCCGCCACCACCGTCGCCGTTGTCGGTACCTGCGGGCGCGTCGGTTTTCGGTTGCGGCGGCGGCGTATCGCCGCTGCCGTCCGCGTGCGTGCCACTGCCGAGATCGACCTGGCAGCCGACGAGGTAACCGGTCTCGATCCGACCGCCGGTGACCGTGATATCGGCGGGTGCGGTGATGTGCACCGAGGTCACACCGGAAACCCACGCATTGCGGGAGAGTGGGCTCGCGGCCATCGACCCGGAGATCGTCGCATGTTCACCAGTGCGGTCGACCGCGACGACAAGGCCATCGCGAGTGATGAACTGGTCGTGGCCATCGGGCAGGGGTACGGAGGTATCGGCTTGTGCCGCACCGGATGTCACCAGTGCCAGGGGCAGGACTGCGCACGTCATGATTGCGGCGCCGACTGAACGGCGCATCGCGCTGTTCCTCTCATTCGATCGCATTACGCCGCTCATCCGACGCTGAACGGGTCGCCGTACAAAGTCACTTCGGCCGACCCTTGGTCGTTGGTCACGGTCAGGGAGCTGAACGCGCGCGCCTGCGCGTATCCGCCGCACCCGCTCAGCTGGACACCGCGATTGCGGTAGGCGATACCGACGGCACCCGCCGCGGGGTCGAGCTTCTTCGTGCCGAACTTCACCACGGCGACGCCGCCGGGCAACAGTTTGATACTCGGAGTCAATTCCGGCGATACCGAGCCGGGCGATAGGTAGACATCACCGCCGAGTGACAGCCCGCCGGACAGATCTGCCTGGCAGCCGATCAGATAGCCGGTCTCCAAACTGCCTGCTGTCGCGCCCGGAGCCGTCGCGTACGCGGTCGCCGACAGCTGCGCTGTGCGTGACATGCCATTGGCGGCGAGGGACTGGGAGATGATCGCGGTCTCACCGGTCCTGGTCAGATCCACCGGAATACCCGTTGCGGTCGTCAAGGCTTGCTCGCCGTCGGGCAGCGGCACCACCGTGTCCGCCTGCGCGAACCCACCTCCGAGCATCAGCACCGCCAACCCGACGCTGATACCGGCCGACCACCGGCCGACGCCATCGATCACCCTCATCAAACCTCATCCTCAACCCGCCAGCAGCTACCGGAGAACTTCGCACGCAAACCTGGGCGTGAGCTGGGAATCAGCATTGTGGTTGCTGTCGAACGCGACGGGGCGGTACTTCCATCACGGTGCGTTCCGGTGGGGCGTATCCAGCGTTCAGGTGCGATGACGTAGGCGTCGATGACGGTGCGCGCCGCATTGGACGGGGTGCGCCGGGCACTGTAGGCGATGGCGAGTTTCCACGGAATCGGTTCGGCCGCTTCGGAATGCGCGATGCCGGGGTTGTTAAGTCGTCGCTACCAGGAACTGCTCCGCGCTCGGGGGACGCAGGCCGTCGGTTCGGTCGGCGAAGTAGCGCTGGGTCAGGATGGACGTCGAAATGTGTTGCGCCGATGCGAAACCCGCTGCCTCGGCCAGCTCGATCAGTTCATCGGGACTGAAGAGGCTGAGGAATGGCACTCCACTTGCGCGTGCGGCATTCTCCACGGCCTGGCGTATCGCGCGTTCCTCCGCATCCAGTAGGTCCAGCGGCAGTTGGAAGGTCATGGCCAAGGTGGAGCCGGGTGCGAGGGCCGAGATCCGCTGTAGTGTCTGAATATTCGCTTCGCGTGTGAGGTACATGGAGACGCCGGTTTCGGCGACCACCGCGCGACGGGACGGGTCGAAGCCCGCCGAGGTGAGTCGGTCCCACCAGGATTCGGCCTCGAAATCGACCGGAACCAGCCGCAGCCACTTCGGAATTCCGAACCCGAGTTCGTCCAACCGCTGCCGTTTCCATGCCTGTGGGCCCGGCTGATCGACCTCGAATACGGTTAGGCCGGAAGCGATTTCGGGTCGACGCTGGGCGAAGGTGTCGAGTCCGGCGCCGAGGATGACGTATTGGTCGACGCCGCGCGCCGCCTGCTCGACCACCAGATCCTCGACGAATCGGGCGCGCGCCACGACGCACGCGCGCGACAGGCTCGTCGTCTCGGGATCCATATCCCCTCGGGCGCGCCATCCGGCGTCGGGGTCGATGAGCCGAAGCCCGATCTCGTCTTCGAGTACATGCGGCGCCGGATCGATCTCGACGTGCAAAGCCCGCCACAGTGCCACGCGCTCCGCCGTGCTCTCGGGGCCGATGACCTGTTGCATCAGCCGACCTTTCCGACCTGCAGACTCCACACCCGTCCGTCCGGGTCGCGCACCGTCATTTCCTTTGTCCCGTAATGGGTTTCCTCGAACGGCGTGACCACCTCGACGTCACTGCTCGGTCGGAACGCATCCGGTTCGGTCACCGTCAGCACGAGTTGTGTCTGGGGGGTCTGGCTGCGTGGGACCTCGGCGATGAATACATAGGGACCGTCGCCATTGCGGAACAGTCCGGAGTTGTGGTCGGTGGTGAATTCGGGTTCGAAGCCGAGCGCCTGAAAGAACCGCGCCGACTTGCCCCAATTGTGCGTCTCGACGAATACGCCTTCGATACCCTGCGTCGTCATATCGTCTCTCCTTGTCGCGCTCACGGTTGCTGATCGTGGGTGTCGTCGAGGTATCCGCGCAGCGCCTCCGCGACCAATGCCGACAGTGACATCCCGGACTCGATGGCCCGGAACTTGACCTGCTTGATCAATCCCACCGGCAAATACACGTTGAACTGCTTCACATCCTCGTCACCCACACACCGATGCTAGCATTCTAGAAAGCTAGTAACAAGATCATCGTGTGTGCAGAGCCATGCATGGTGATCTTGATCAGGGGCCGGAATGTGGGGGCATTCGGCGGGCCGTGGGGCGGCGCGATAACTTGAGCGGGTGATCAAGAGTTCGGTATCCACGACGGCGGGGGCATGGCGGGCAGGTGACGGCGTCCCGGTGACGTTGCGGGAGGCGACGGTGGCATGGGCCTTTGCGGCACATGCGGAGCTGTCCGAGGTCGCCACGGGGTACGGGAACTTCATCACTGTGGATGAGTTGGCCGAGCGGGTGCAGGAAACGTCCGGGGTGCATACGGGTGCGCCGACGCGGACGTGGATGGAGGCGATTCTGCGCAAGGTCGCGCGGCGTTGCCACAATGCGGGCGAGCCACCGCTGACTTCGCTGTGCGTGCAGGCGAACCACACCGTCGGCGACACCTACAAGTACGTGCTGGAACTGGCCGGGTTGCCGATTCCGAAGGACCTCGAGCTGCACGCCTCCTACGCCAGGTGGCAGTGCTACGAGCATCATGGTGCCGCCATGCCCGCCGAGCCGACCGCCCCGCCGCTCACGCCGAAGGTCGCGGGCCGCCGCTCCGCGAGCACCGCCGCGCAGGAGGCCAAGCCGGAGCCTGTCCGCGCGCCGGTGTGCGAACAGTGCTTCATCCAGCTGCCTGCCAGTGGGACCTGCCAGTACTGCGTGTAGGCGGCGTCACGGCGAAATGGACCTCCGCACGCTCAAAGCGCCCTCCATGTTCGCGTGATACCGGCAGTAGAAGGGGTGCGAGCCGACTTCATCGGGCGCGGTGAAGGTGATGGTCTGGCCCGGGCCGATCTCGTGATCGAACAGGCCCGGGCGTTTGCTGGTGATGCTGTGTTTCACCGAATCGTGGTTGACCACCGTGAGCGCCGCACCCGGTGCAATCGGGGGTGTGCCGCTGTAGTTCTCGTGTCCGATGGTGATGGTGACCGCGGATATCGGCGTGGGGCCGGACCACGTGGGTGCGGCGCTCTCCTGCGAGGAGCCGCACCCTGCCGCCCAGGCGGTGATGAGCAAACCGATCGCGATTCGATGTCGCCACGGCGAGGTTCGAGTGCTGTTCACCTAGACCGGCTGCCCACAATTCGAGCTGCCATGCCCATCGGCTATAACAAGTTGACGATTGGTGATGTCTCCGTGCTCGGCGGTGTTTAGGCCACGGCCGAAACATGGTGGGGGTCCGGCCTGCCGATTCCTAGGCTGCTGAACAGTGCGGATTCAGGAGTCGACGATGGTGAACGATGTATTGGCGCGGCCGGTAGGCCTGATGCTGGGATGGCCGAGCGTGACCGGTTGGCGGAAACGGTGGCGACCGAGCTGGTTTCGTTGGACGGCCACGCAGTCGGCCACCGATCAAATCCTGAGCATGGATCCGGTCCTCGCGGTAATGCTGCGAGGACCGCGGTGATCGCGGGTACCGTGAGGTGCCTCGGTACCACGATGCGGGGCAGCGTATGAAGCGGATCTACTGCACACCCGAGGATCTGACGCGCATCCGGATCGGGGCGCCGCTCGGCGCGATGGGCGAAACAATGCTGGCCACCCGGGTGGTGCAACGCACCGACGCGACGTTGTACAGCGGCTGGCGCGGGCAGGTGCGGCGCGCGATGCCGGACAACTTCGGCGTGCTCGCGGATATCTTCCCCGGCGTGCACCACTTCGTCGACCTGATCACACCGACCCGTGGTGCGCGGTCGATATCGGCGGGGATCGAGGCATTGCATCTGGCCTCCCGTGACGAACTCCGCCGCGAGGTGGAGCACGCAGGCCGCCGGCGGGCACTGACCGACCACCCGCTGCCCGCGTGGACGCGGCATCTGTCCGACCGCGACAGCGCCGCCTGCCACGATGTCGCGCTCGCCGTCGAGGCATTCCATGCGGTGGCATTCGCCGGTCGGTGGGCGCATGTGCAGTCGTATCTGGAGGTGGCGGCCGAGCGGATGGCGCGCAGCATCGCGACCGAGGGCGTCGAACGGTTCTTCGCCGGACTGGCACCCTTCGCGCGGTGGCGCGCGCCCGCGCTCGAGGTGCTCACCCCGATGGAATGCAACGACGAACATCTCGACGGGCGCGGCCTGAGCATCATTCCCTCGCTGTTCATCTGGCCCGGACCGAAGCTGCTGAAGTCCACCATCGATAAGGACGCGCCGATGACGCTGGTGGTTCCGGTGCTACGTGATATCGCCGATTTCGCCACGGCCTGGGGTCCCCGCGCGACCAACGAGGCGCTGAGCGCACTACTCGGCCGGACGCGCGCCGCCGCCCTCCAGGAGATCGCCGAGGGCTGCACAACGACCGAACTCGCTCGCCGACTGGGTATTTCACCCGCGACGGCGAGCGAACACGCATCGATATTGCGCGAGGCCGGGCTGATCGAGAGCTGGCGGCACCGCAATGCGATGCGGCATCAGGCGACCACCTTGGGCATTGCATTGCTCGACGGTGATCTCGACAGCGGGGTGCGCATCGCCTAGTGCCCCGCCAGTATCGTCGGGCGGGTGCAGCTCATAACCGACCGGAAGACAGTGCTTCGGATGGGTGTCGGTCTGGTCGCGTCAGCGGCGGTGGTCGTCGCGGGTGCCAATGTCCGATTGTGGCTGGTCTCGGCCGGATATCGGTCCATGGCCGCGGCCGCGCCGTCGGCTCCGGTGGTGATCGTGCCGGGCGCGAAGGTCGGACCCGACGGTGCGCCGATGGCCTATATGCGTGGACGACTCGATGTCGCGATCGAACTGCTGCGGGCCGGAAAAGTGCGCGAGATCCTGGTGTCCGGTGATGCGGCGGGCACTTCCGGTGACGAAATCGCTTCGATGACAAAGTATCTCGCCGACCACGGCATCGATCCGGCGGTTGTGCGCTGCGATGGCGCAGGGCTGTCGACCCGGGCTACATGCGAGCGGGCCAAGAATCTGTTCGGTGTCGACCGCGCCATTATCGTCACCCAATACCAGCATCTGCCACGGGCGGTCGCATTGTGCCGTGGCGCGGGCATCGATGGCCACGGCGTCACGGCATACTGCGAGTGTAGGCGAAAAACCTTGGTGCGTAACACTATTCGTGAATGGTTGGCCGCACCCAAAGCGGTCGCCGCGCTGATCCGAGCGCTACCGGGGGTCCGGCAGCGCCGGATCCATCGGATCTACCGGACCGCCAGGATTCGGGATCGGTGGCGGTCGCATCGGATCAGGACTCGGCCGTGGATCGGGGATCGGTGGCTCGGGTGTCGGGCCGGGGTCCGGTGGTGGTACCGGCTCGGGGTGCGGAACGGGGCCGGGCACCGGCGGTATCGGATCCGGTGAGGGGCCGGGTACCGGTTCAGGACCGGGCACCGAGTCGGGACCAGGCCTCGGCGGAATCGGTTGCGGCGCCGGACCGGGTATCGGTTCCGGCTCCGGATACGGTTCGGGCCCGGGCACCGGTTCGGGGCCGGGTTTCGGTGGTACCGGATCCGGGATCGGTGTCGGTGGCACCGGCTCTGGAATCGGCGTCGGCGGGATGGGGCTCGGATTCGGTGGCACGGGACGAGTCATGCGCATACCTCCTGGGCACAGCGGTACCCATCCGATTGCGGGTGAATCAGCCATACCGCGGTGCACGGCAGCATGCCGACGACTTCGACCTGGCCGCATTTCCGGTGTACCTCGCCTGACACGCTCAGTTGGTGCGCGTGGCGTACCCCGGCGGAAGTTTGTGCGGCGGACAGTCGATCACGGTGTCGTCGTCGAGATCCCGGGATTCCAGGAAGGTGATGCGCCCGGATGCGGAGACCAGGGTCAGCGGGTAGGTCGGTCCTCGGTCGCGCTCGGCGATGATCGCGTCGAGATTCTCCTCGTAGCGGGTAAGGGTGCAGTCGGGATAGTCGAGCATCCACTGCGGATAGGAGATGGTGGTGTGCACCCGACGGTCACCGAGCCAAACGATGAGTACGGTGGTGGTTCCGGTCGCCTCCACCCAGGCGATTTTGTACATATCGTCGTTCAGTTGGACCAGCTTCGCCGCCTGATTCTTGGACCAGCGCCCGAACATCGGCCCCATCAGACTTCGCGATTCGATCGTCTGCGCATCGCGCACGTACAACTCGTATTTCCAGCCGTTCTCGTAGGCGTAGATGAGGTGTTTGCCGAGGATGCCGGTCAGATCGCCGTGTAGTGCCAAGTGCGTGGTCGCCAACCGCTGCGCGCTCATCGCCTGACTCCTCTCGGTTGACCTACGAGGTCGGGACCTGCGTCTTCTTCGCAGCCTAATCATTGCCGCGGGTATTGCGGCCGGTTTGCCGGGAACGGCGCAATCATGGCCGCGCGGCCGCGTAGAGGACCTCGCGCATCTCGGGCAGCGATTCCTGATCCGCCCGCCACACCAGCCGCAGACTCAGATCGGGCACCGGAAAGTCCAACCGAACCAGCGTGCCGTGCGCGAGTCCGTCGGCGACCGCGAATTCCGGCAGCAGGGATATGCCGAGTCCGTGTTCGGTCCAGGCCCGCATGACCGGAACCGCACCGGCCTTGACGCGCCGCGGACCCGAGCCGAGCACCTTTTCACCCGCCATCCAGAACGAGCATTCGGGCACATTGACCAGCAGCCGCTCATCGATGAGGTCGGCGGGCGTCAAGCCGGACCGCGCCGTCAGCGGATGCGTCGGCGCGGCGACCAGGGCGAGCGGCACCCGATCAAGGTCGAGGAAGGCCAGCGGTTCGGTGGGCGCCGGGAAACCCAGATCGCCAACGGCGCCACCGGAATCCAGCAGCAGTGCCGCATCGAGATCACCGCCGACCACATCGGCGAGTAGGCCGTCGCGGGCCCGATCCGAGCGCACCTCGACCTCGATATCGGGCCGCCGCTCGGCCAGCCGCGCCAGCACCTGCGGAACATACGCACCCGCGAGGGTTTCCAATGCGCCGAGTCGCAGGACGGGCCGTTCCTCCCGTACGTCGCGCACCGCCTGTTCGGCCTGTTCGAGCAGTCGCCGCGCCCATCCGGTGAGCCGCTGACCCGCGGGCGTGAGCCGCATGCCCTTGGGATCGCGCACGAAAAGTGTCACCCCGAGCGCGGTTTCGAGTGTGCGGATCTGCTGGGACACCGATGACGGCGCGAGCTCGAGTGCGACCGCGGCCTCGGTGACCGTGCGGTGGCGCACGACGGCCTCGAAGGTCCGCAGCTGACGTAACTCCATGGCCTGGCCAACACCGCCGCAGCATTCGGATATTCCGAACGCGGTATGCGCCGCGGCCGGTGGAGCCGACGTGCCCGTCCAACGAGAGTCGATCGCGTCATCACCGAACCGAGGAGCTGTTGCACCGGATGAGCATTCTGCAATCGCGGGCGAGTACGTCCGCATCAACCAGAGCCCTGCTGGGGATATCCCTCGGGTACTTCATGGTGCTGTTGGATATGACGGTGCTTTCGGTCGCCGAGCCGGATCTGGCGGCGTCCCTGCACACCTCGGTCGCCGGACTGCAATGGGCGACCACCGGCTATACCGTCGCCTTCGCCGCCCTGCTGCTCTCGGCGGGCGCCGTTGCCGATCGCCATGGCGCGCATCGGGTATTCCGTTTCGGCACAGCGGCTTTCGGTCTGGTCTCGCTGCTGAGTGCCTTCGCGCCGAACCTGTGGGTGCTGGTCGCGCTGCGGGTGCTGTTGGGCGTCGCGGCGGCGGCGTGTGTGCCCGCATCGATGGTGATGATCACTCAGCTCTATACGGATCCGGGTCGACGCGCGCGGGCGATTTCGACGTGGGCGGCGATCAGTGGCGCTGCGGTCGCCGCGGGGCCGATCGTTGGTGGTGCACTGGTCGGCCTGGCCGGTTGGCGGTCGATATTCGTGGTCAATGTTCCCATTGCGGTGGTCGCGTTGGGGCTTAGCATCGGATCCGCGGTGACCTGCGCGCGCGGTGATCGCCGCATCGACTGGGGTGCGCAGTTGACCGCGGCCCTCGCCCTGGCGCTGTGCACCGATGCGCTGATCGCGGCGGGCGCGCAGTCGTGGGGGCATACGGCGTGGTCGCTCGGCGGCGCGGTGCTCGCTGGAAGTATTTTCGCATTTCTCGAACGACGCAGTGCCGCACCGGTATTGAATCGGGAACTGTTGCGCGCGGGCCGAGTGCGGGCGGGGCTGCTGGTGGGTGCCGCGGTGAATTTCGCGCTCACCGGTGCGCTGTTCGTCCTGCCGTTGCTGTTGCAGCGACAGCTGAATCCGCTGCAGACCGGGCTCGCCTTCCTGCCGCTGACCGTGCCGTTCGCCGTCATCCCGCCGCTCGCGGGCAAACTCGTGGCCCGCATCGGACCGCGTCGCCCGATCCTGACCGGACTCGCCCTGCTGACAGCGGGCGGTGTCGTGCTGGCCGCGGCAGTATTCGCGGGCCTCGGCTATCCGGTGCTGGCGTTCGGCCTACTGTTTTCGGGATTCGGTGTCGCCTTTGCCCTTCCAGCGCTGGTCACTGCCATTGTCAATGCGGCACCACCGGGGACCACGGGCGCGGTCGGTGGCCTTCTCAACGCCGTCCGCCAAGTCGGCGCGACCCTCGGCGTCGCAATCATGGGTGCACTCGTCACCCCGGGCATCGGCTG
This sequence comes from Nocardia sp. NPDC050412, assembly GCF_044458825.1. NCBI lineage: Bacteria > Bacillati > Actinomycetota > Actinomycetes > Mycobacteriales > Nocardiaceae > Nocardia > Nocardia sp. NPDC050412. The sequence goes on along the minus strand of NZ_JBITIJ010000004.1, from coordinate 586,831 downwards.
GTCATTGCTGACCTCCGCGGCGGCCTGTGCCATCGCCTTCATCGTCTTCGGCTACCCCCGCGCGGCCGAATCCTGATGTTGGCGAGGAGAATCGGTCCAGCGAACAACTCGTCGTCTGTCCCAACTCGGACGCCGATCTGGACAGAGCTGACGCCATTTCAGTCACACGGATCAGCGTTCGCGACACGGAGACGTCCGGAATGGGCAAGCCTCGCGAGCAGACGGTCCGCGACGCGCGAGCGTCGAAGGTTGACCGTGCCCCGAGCGGCGGTGCATGGTTGGCCGATGAGCGGGGAAGAGGTTCGTGCGGGTGTCAAGCTGACCAATCTCGACGCACCGCTGTTCGACGGTGCCGATGCGACGAAGCGGGATCTGATCGACTATCTCGAATTCGTCGGGGATCGGCTGGTCGGGCAATTGCGTGACCGTCCGCTTTCGGTGGTGCGCATCCGGCCGGGGCAGGAACCGTTCATGCAGAAGAATCTGCCGAAATACACGCCGGAATGGGTGCGCCGGGTGACGGTGTGGGCCGAGACCTCCAAACGCGAAGTGACCTACGCCCTCTGCGATGATGTGCGCACGCTGGTGTGGTTCGGCAATCAGCGCGCGGTCGAATATCACCCGACGCTGCTGCTGGCCGATCACGCCGCGGGCCCGACGCATCTGATCCTGGATCTCGATCCGCCCGAGGACGGCGCCTTCCGGCAGGTCGTGCTGGCAGCCGAGCTGATCCGGCAGGCGCTGTCGGATGACGGACTCGCGGGCGCGGTGAAAACCAGCGGCGCCAAGGGCGTGCACATCTTCGTACCGCTCCAGCCGCGAATCGCGATCGAGGATGTCGCCGCCGCCACCCGGGCGATCGCGGCGCGGGCCGAACGCATCGATCCTGATCTGGCCACCACCGCATTCATCCGCGAGGACCGTGCGGGGAAGGTCTTTCTCGATTCGACGCGCGCGGGCGGTGCGACAGTGGTCGCGGCCTACAGTCCGCGCGTGCGTTCGGGGGTACCGGTGTCCTTCCCGATCGAATGGGCCCAGCTCGCCGATGTCAGCCCGGGTGATTTCACCGTGCGCACCGCACCGAAGCAGTTGGGCGATCGGGATCCGTGGGCGCGGGAGATGCCCGCGCCGCAGGCCTTGCCCGCCGATCTCATCGAGGAGGGCCACACCATCCCGGTGGCCCGGGTCCAGGCGATGCACGAGGGCAAGCGCCGGGCCCGGGCCCGCAGGCAGAGTTAGCTTTTCAGTGCTCGATGACGGTGCGGAAGTGCGCCGCCCCGTCGGTGATCGCGTCGACAGTCACCAGGGCACGCAACTCCATGCCGTTATCGGTCACCGTGCAGACCTCCGTCGCGCCGATATCGGCGTCGAGGGAATCGGGGCAATGCACGTGCTGCGGGGTGTGCCCGGTCTGGTCGGTGAAGTCGATGGCGACCCGCCGGGCGAGCTGTGAACTGGAGATCGCATCCGTGTCGTTGTCATCGTCATTGCCCCAGCCCGCGGAGGTTTCGCCGAAGCTGCCGAGAATGCCGACGATGAGCATGACGATCAGCAGTGTCCGGCCGCCGCCGGAGAGCACAAGCGGGCGGGTCGGCGACTGCGCAGCCGGTTCCGGCCCACCCGTCACCCGACCAGCACCTCCCATCGGACCGCTCGGCGATCCGGTATATATCGGACCGGATGGCGCCGCCCGCTTATCGCCGAAAGCGCCTTTCAGGTATGTCGGGGTCAGCAGGTACGCGTAGGCGGACACCCGCATTTCGGTGCGCAGCACCGCCGCAGTGGCCTCGAAGATCGCGCTCGGCATCCGTCCGGTGATCAGGACGATCAGCCACAGAATGAACGAGATGATCCCCCATCCGGTGGTGAACCAGCCCGACAGCACCAGGATCGGGAAGGCCAGAATGAGTCGGAACAGCACCGCGAGTCGGTTCAACGGCGTGGGTGCGGGGAACAGCAGGCGAATCGGATAATCTGGTGCGCTCCACGCGAACGGCGGGTAGTCGTCGACCAGCAACATGACATACCCGTGCACCCGCACGGTGTAGCCGTAATATCCGCGCAGGAATTCACCGCACCAGTCGGGCAATCGACCGAGCACCAGCGCACCGAACCAGCCGCAGACGATCACCACGAAGGCGGCGATGCTCAGGAACCAGAGCACGATCAGCTGGGGTATGGCCAACAGCAGCCGCAGCAGAACGGTCCAGCGGCGGTGTTGCTCCGGTGGAAAGACATCCAGTTCGACCAACGCTTCGCGACTGGTCGGTGATCCCTCGTTCATTACCACGGCGACCCACTCACTTCCTTCGTCCAGCGGAATTGTCCAGAACTCGGATGAGTGAGATCGAATGTAGCCCGTGGTTGCCGATAGATCGGTAACCGCGCCGCCCGCGGCGGCCCCGAGCTCTCTGTTAAGGGATCTTAAATAGCCGTCTCCGAACAGGCGCCACCGATGGGCGCGGCGCACAATTCCGTTGTCGGAGAGAATGATCCACTCTCGACGGTACGGGTCCTCAGTGGATCTATCGAGACTGTTGTCAGCGGAGGAACCAGTGCCCCCACATGTGACCGTGATTCATAGAGTTCGCGGCGTCGATGTCCCCTACCTAGAGCGAATCGACCACCATGCCAATGCCGTCACCTACGTTTGCGCGAAGGATCTGATCGACGGAATACCGCGGCATGCGGCCGCCGCCGTCGAATTACTCGAGGATATGACGAGCGTGCCCGAGGCCGTGCACGCGCTGGCGGCTCGATTCGGCGCGCCGGAGCGCATTGTCGCGCTGCACGAATTCGATTTGCTGACTGCGGCAGAATTACGGAGGGAATTCGGTATCGCCGGTGACCGTCCGGACTACGTGCTCCCGTTTCGCGATAAACTGGTGATGGGGGTGACGGTCGCCACCGCGGGTGTGCCGACTCCCGCCTTCACCCATGTCGGCGATGTCGAGTCGATTACGGACTTCGCTGCGGTGCACGGCTTTCCGCTCATAGTCAAACCCCGTCTCGGTGGCGGTAGCAAGGACATCATCCGGCTGAATTCCATCGATGATTGCGCGGCATTGCCCGACCTGAGCTCGGAACCTTTTCTCGTACAACGTTTCTGTCCGGATGAGGTCGGCGCCGTCGACGGCGTGTGGACCGGTACCGAGCTCGGCCCGTGGCGGGCTTCGCAATACCTCGGCACTTGTCTCGAATTCGCCAATGGTGGAACAACTCTCGGTTACGTCGAGATCGACGAGCCGGAATTGGTCGACCCGCTCACGAGCTTCACCGAGGCCGTGCTCACCGCGCTCAGCGCCGATGTACCGACGGTCTTCCACCTCGAATTCTTCCTCGGTCGTGACGGTGCCGCACCGCGTATCCAATTCCTCGAAGTGGCCGCGCGGGCCTCGGGTGGGGAAACCACGCATATGTGGCGGGAGGTGCACGGCTACGACCTGCTCGGTGCAGCCGTGGATATCCAACTGGGCCGGATTCCGGCCGCCGATCCGCTTACCGACGAATCGGTGGTCGGTGAGTTGCTGATCCATCCGCCGGTGACCCCACCGTGCACCGTGGTGGACGTCCAGCTGCACGTACCGCAGCAGCATTCGCCATACCACGTCTCGGTCCCGCAGCCGGGGACCACCATCACTCAGACGTTCGGCTATGCCGATATCGGTGCCGCCTTCCGCTTCCGTGGCAAATCCACGGTGGAGGTCATCGACTCGCTGCGACGCACCGCGGCGGGTTTCCGGATGGATTGCGTGGCCTACGATCCGGCTGTCGACGCGGCCGTCGCCTGAGTCGCGGGAAGGGATCGTGTCGCGGTTCTCTGCTGCCCTGCCGCCGGTCGGCACGCAGCGTGTATTGACGCTGATCGCGGCGGCATCCGCCGTTTTCAGCGGTATCTATCTGTCCACCGTCGTCCTCTACTTCACACGGATCGTGCATATTTCGCCGATGCGGGTCGGTATCGGCCTCAGCGTCGCGGGAGCCGTGTCCATCGTCGTCTCGATACTGGCCGGGAAGCTGTCGGATCGACGCGGCCCGCTGGGTGTGCTGCGGGTCAGTCTGATCCTCGCGGCGTGCGGCACCCTGGGCTTTCTCACCGTCGGTGAATTCGCCTGGTATCTGATCGTCATACCGGCCACGGCCGCCGCGCAGACCTGTGTGCAGCTGATGATCTCGACGATCATCACCCGTGTGGTCACCGAACGGGCCAACGAATTCCGGGCCTATATCCGCTCGATTCTGAATGTGGGCATAGCCATCGGCATCGGCCTTTCCGCGGTGGCCGTGCAGTGGGATTCGGCGAATTTCTATCACGCGGCCATTGTCATCGGTGCTGGTTGCGTCGCCGGGGCCGCGCTACTGGTCGGGCGGCTACCCGTATTGGGGCCGGTTGCGGTGGAATCCGAGGCGGGTGGACAGCGCTGGGCGGTGTTGCGTGATCGGCCGTATCTGGCGCTCACCTTATTGGATGGGGTGTTGTCGCTGCAGTACCGGATTCAGTCGGTCGCGATTCCGCTGTGGATCATCGGTGCGACGACGGCTCCGCGCTGGTCGATCGCCGCGATCGACATGCTCAATATCTTCATCGTGGTGTTCTTCCAGGTCCGTGCGAGCCGCAACGTCGCGACCGCTCGCGCGGGCGGTGCCGCGCTACGGCGCGCCGGATGGGCATTCCTGCTGGCCTGCATTGTGCTGGCGGCGGCCGAAGGCCAGTCGGGCTGGCTCGCGGTGCTCACTCTCGCTAGTGGTGCGGCGGTCTTGAGCGTCGGTGAATTGTGGCAGACGGCAGGCGGGTTCGAGGTCTCGAATGCCTTGGCGCCGCCAGCGGCCGTCGGTGAATACCTCGGCGTATTCGGCACCGGTCTGCGGTTGGCCGATGCGTTCGGCCCGGCCTTACTGACCTGGTTGTGCATCGGGATCGGGGTCGCGGGCTGGTATGTCGCGGGGCTGATCCTGCTCGCCGCCGGGCTGCTCGCGCCGGTAACCGTCGCCAAGGCGGAGTCTCGGCGAGACGGGCACACACTCGTGGCGGCATCGTAGGCCGCTACCCGGTGGCCGAGACCGCGGTATCAGCCGGACCGATCGATAGGACAAAGTACAGCTCACTGCGCCGAGCCACCCCGAGTTTTCGATAGACGCGGGTGAGATGTTGTTCGACGGTGCTGGTGGTGATGGTGAGCTTATCGGCGATCTCGCGATTGGCCTTGCCGCGGGCCGCCAATTCCGCCACCCGGCGCTCGGCGGGACTCAGCGTGGCGAGCCCGCCCGGAATCCGGCGCAGTGCGGGCATCGGTTGGGTCGGCGTCACGGTTTGCGGTTTGCCGTCGAGCAGATCGTGCAGCAGAACCTCGGCGCCGCAGGTTTGGGCGATGCGTGCCGCATCGCGGAGCAGTGCGCGGGATCGCTCATGATCGCCGACGGCGCGGTGTGCCTTGCCGAGTTCGCCGAGGGCCGTGGCCAATTCGACATCGTCACCGCCGGTCCGGGCGATCGCGGCCGACTCGCGCAGCAAGCGGAAGGCCTGATAGCGATCGCTGGTGCCGGCGAGCAGCCGGAGTGCGACGCCACCGGAGCGGTGCCGGTCCGCGGCCCCGAGCAGCTCGATATGTCTGGTCGCGAATTCCTGTGCCTGCCGGTGCTCGCCGAGTGCGAGATGGGCGGCCGCAATGTCATTGCGCCACGGCACCAGCCAGGGAAAATCCATATTCCAGCGGTCCATGAGATAGCCGCAGCGGCGGAAACTGCGCAATGCCTCGTCGGCGCGTCCGACCGCGAGGTGATGGTGGCCGTGTGCCTGCAGATACGGCAGTCCGAAGCGGGATTCGAAAATGGTTCGGGGCACCGGCCTTTCGAGTTGAGTCGCGGCCTCGGCATGACGACCCGAGATCGTCAGCGCGTGCACCATCGTGGCGATCGGCGTGCCGATCCAGAGTCCGAGGTGTTCGGCGGGCACATAGTTCAGCGCCAGCGCCGCATCGCTGATCGCATCGCGAATATTGCCCTTGCGCAGCATGGTTTCCGCGCGCAGCCCGGCGAAGATCGACTGCCAGGTCGGGGCGCGGCGGGCATCGGCCTCGGCGAGTAACGATTCGCACCAGGCCGCGGCGGTATCGAGCCGATTGCTGTAGATGAGGCAGTGCACGGCCGCGACCAGGGTTTCGATGGTGGTCGAGGTGAGGCGGTGACTGGTGAGCAATCGCTGTGCGAGCGTGGCGATCTCGTCGAGCCGATGGGTGAATAAGCCGGTGAGTAGATCTGCGCCGTGTCGATGCGGTGAATACTGGTCGGCGCACACCTTGGACGGCCGGGCTGGGGCCGCGAACAGTCGCGGGTGACGTTGGACGTGTGGGGGATAGGAGTAGCGCAACCAGGCGCGCAAGAAGTCGATCTCCGGCGTCGCCTCATCCGGCTTACCGCTGTTGAGCTGACCGAGTGCGTGATCGGCCTGTTGCACCTGCCCGTGCCACAGCAGATACATGACGGCGGCCGGCAATTCGTGGTGCGGCACCCGACCCGCGCGCAGCGCCGCCTTCAACCGGGTGAACTGGCGCGAACGAGTCGACGGGTTGATCCGCCATTCCAGGCAGACCAGCCGGATCGCGATGATGGCCCGTTCGCCCACGTCCCGGGTGGCGCGATAGGCCAACTCCAACCGATCGACCGCAGGTTCGATCTGATCACTGGTGATCGCGTCCTCGGCGGCGGTGCGCAGTACCTCGACCGCCCACGGGTAACCGGCGGCACCGGCGTCGACCAGATGGTCGGCGACGGTGCTCGCCGGAAAACCCCGATGGTGCAGCAGTTCCGCCGCCCGACTGTGCAATTTCCGCCGGACCTCGTCGGGGGTATTGCGCAGAATCCGCGCACCGACCTCCGCATGTTCGAAGCGCGCGGTTTCGGCGAGTTGTCGAACGACGGTCCGCACCGCGGCCTCGTCCACCTCCAGCAGCTCGGCGACCAGGCCGACCGTGCTCGCGGTGCCGAGCACGGCCATGGCCTGACCGACCCGGGATTTGGCGAAGTCGGCCCAGTGGTCGCGGTGCGCTAGGGGGTCGCTGTGTGGCGGGACAGGCTGACACATTCTCGCAAGGCCCTTCGTCGAGGTGGTGAGCCCGACTGTGGGAGAGCACCATCGAAAACGAGCAGCTCGGGTGCACTGAGGATGCGGCATCGTCGCAGCGGGAAGGACGCGTCCACGCGCCCGATGATCCAGCCGGTGAACACAGGTTAATTCGCCCGCCCGATCCTGTCACGTCGACTGATGACACCTACGTAATATGAGGTGTTTCAATGCCTTTCGTGTCATCGACTCCCGGCGTGCGCGAGTACTTGCTGGCGGTAGGCCAGACAGGCGGCCGAGGTGTCATCGGCGGCCAGGAACAGCACCGTGCGTGCCGCGGCGAGGGCGCCGCTGTTGCGCGCGCTCACATACGCGTGCACCGGAGCCGCGGAGTACGGATTGTCCACCGAGGGATCGATCCCGACGATCGCTTCCGACGTGAACCCGAGTGCAGACGCCAGACGGGCACGGAAGGCGAGGGTCCAGGTTGGCGCGAGTAGCACCGCGCGGCCCTCGGCGAAATCGGTGGCGTCCAATCCTTCGGCCCTCAGGCAGTCGCGCACCGCCACCGCGGCCAATTCGACCAGATCGTCGGCACCGGCCTTGGTGATCATGGCCGAGCGGCCGTTCGCACCCACCGCGCCCATCGCTACCCAGGCGATCGGATCGGCGGGCCCGGCGGTGTCGGTGGTGTGTAGTGCACCGAATCCGCCTGTGGTGTTCGATGTTCCGAGCAGGATCGCGGCGGCGCTGGTGCTGTAGGGGAAACCGTCGACATGACGTTCGGTCGACGGATGCGTATCACCGGCGACCAGCAACGCATACGACACTTCGCCGCTGACCAGGAAACATTCGGCGGTCGCGATCGCGTGTAGTAGGCCGGTCCCGCCGTTCATCAGATCGAAAGAGAAGGCGGGCACCCGGCCGGGCGCGTATTCGAGGCCGATGCCGATTCGCTTCTGGATCAGCGCGGACACCGCGGGTTCGCAGATGTTCTGATCGCGGAAGACTCCGGCATTGATCAGCATTCCGACCTGCTCGGGGGTGATGCCGGCCTGTTCCAGGCAGGAGGCGGCCGCGCGGGGCGCCAGTTCGAAATAGCTGCCGGTATCGAGATCGGCATTGATGGCTGCCGCGAGGATGGTGGTCGGCATGGCTCAGGCCTCCAGACGGGAGATGGTGGCGGCTAGGTGCCCGGAGACGATTCCGGATGCCTCCGGAATCATCAGCACCTTGGAGCCTTTGGGGATCTTCTGCTGCGCGAGATATTCGTGCAGGACCACAAAATGCGAGGTCGACGCGGTATTGCCGAAGTCGTGCAGCACATTCAGGGCCTGGGGCATCGGGGTGCCGAAGTGGCGTTCGGTTAGGTGCGAGATGTACTCGATGGCGGGTGCGCTGAATTGGTGGTGGATCCAGTAGTCGAACTTCTCGCTCTCCCAGGTGCGCCCGGTCTCCTCGAGAAACGTGGACATGCGGTTGATGGCCTGCAGATAGCGGCCCTCGTTCTGCATCGCGCGGTTATCGGTGTAGAGCGCGATTCCGGGGGCCTGGTCGCTGGGCATGCCGATGCAGTGTTCGGCGCCGTCGGCGGAGGTCATCAGTTCGACGTAGTGGATTTCGTCGTCGTCGTCACCGCGATCGTCGAGCATCACCGCGACCGCCGCATCGCCGACGGTCAGCGCGGCGAACTGCGGGTCGTATGGTTTGTTGATCTCGCGCGCCGCCGTCTCGGCGATCGGGGTGATCTGTTCGCCGCTGACCACCAGTCCATTGCGCACCACGCCGGCCTTGATCATCCGATCCAGCACCAGCACCCCGGTCATCATGCCCGCGCAGGCATTCGACACGTCGAAGTGCCGAGCCTTCGTCGTGCCGATCTCCTTGCCCAGCATGACCGCGAAAGACGGTGCGTAGCAGAAGATTTCCTTGCCGCGGGTGCGGGTGATGGAGGCCGAGATGACTACGTCGATCTCATCGGGGGCGTAGTCGGAGTGCGCCAGGCAGTCCTCGATGGCGCGCAGCGCCAGATCGAAGGAGGATTCGTAGCCCTCGTCGCTGGAGTCGTAGACCCGACGATTCTTGATACCGGTAATCCGTTCCAGATCAAGGGATCTCGGTACCGCAAGTCCGGCGATGATCTCCTCGGTGGAACGGACGGTGGATGGTGTGTACGAGCCGATGGACTCGAAACGCGTGCGCAGCATTACCCCTGCTTTCTGTGTCGCGTGATTTCCCTGTGTTGCCAGGAGTTTCGACGGCGCTGTCGTGGATCGCCTTATCCGGGCAGCCCGACCAAACTTGCGCTCACCTCGCACAATTGGCGGGCACGCGCATCGTCGCGGGCCAACCGCGACGGTTCGCGCTCGCGGGTCTTGCGGAAATAGGCGCCGGTCACCTCCGCGACGCTCGGATCGGTCGCGAGGAAGGTGAGTGCGGCGGCGCCCTCGGCCGCGGTGATGAAAAACAGCCGCTTGCCGAGCGCGATGATCGGTTGCCCGAACCACGGCAGCGAGTTCCAGATACCGGTCGCGACCGCGCCGGGATGGAAGGCATTGACCGTTACGCCGGTGCCCGCCAGCCGATCGGCCAGTGCGCGGGTGTAGAGCACATTGGCCAATTTGGACCGGCTGTAGGCCTTTTCGCCCGAATAGCCCTCGCGGAACCCGAGATCGTCGAAATCGAGGGTCGCGCCGTAATGCATCACCGAGGAGGTGAACAGAATGCGCGCGGGGGCGCTGTGCACCAGCAGATCGATGAGCAGTTCGGTGAGCAGGAATCCGCCGAGATGGTTGGTGGCGAAGGTCGCCTCGATACCGTCCTCGGTTTCGGTGCGCGTCGGGTGGTAGCCGCCCGCATTATTGGCCAGTACATCGATGCGGTCGTAGGTGGCTTCGACCGCCTTGGCGAGTTGGCGCACCGACGACTGCGATGCCATATCGCATTCCAGCGCATCGACGGCCCCCGCCCCCGCGGCCCGTACCAATTCCGCACTGTCGGCGAGCTTCTGCGGATTCCGGCCGACCAACACCAGCCGATCGCCCCCTGCGGCGAGCTGTTGCGCGGCTTCGAGACCGATGCCCGAGGTGGCCCCCGTAATCAGGATCGTCTTCATGTTCGATCACCTTGCCATTGATGGCATGTCCGAAATCCGCTCTCGGGGTGGCTTCGGCGAGTTGCCCGATGTGTGCGAATGGCCAGGTGGCCGCCGGCGGTTCATCGATTGTGCAGATCAGCGAGCGCGTGCCGAATTCGGTCCGATGATGCTGCGCCGGAGTTGTAGCCATCGTGCATGACTGCCGATAGGGGTGGATAGGGGGAGGTCGTTCCATCTGATCCGAATCGACGGATGTCGGTTGGCCGAGAGTGCGGCTGGGATCTGGAGTGCCCGTGGGTATTCCGAAATGGACCCGCAGGTCGCGACAGCGGGTCAACTGCACCGCCGCCTCGTCGTGCAGCCGGAACGGGTAGCGCTGCTTCAGCTGCGCGACGTGTTGGTTGGCTCGGTGCCGTTCATCCGGGCGATCTGTCCGGCCAGCTCATCGGGATGGGTGAGCAGTTGTTTCGCCGGTGTCAGCCAACACCGCGCGAGCAGGTCGTACCCGATCCGCCCGATCTCCACATGTCGAGACCACTGCGCCCGGGCCCACGCCGGTTCATCGCGATATGCGGCGACACCGCTGAGGTGATTGCCGACGAGTTCGAACTGTAGATCGCGACGCAAACGCATGGCGGCCGGATCGGCCGGTGGCTTCGTGCGCAGCGTCTCGACCAGGTCCGCGGCCACCCGCAGCACCCTGGATTCGTTCCATCGCAGGTCGTGCCGATGTGCACGTGGCACGATCACCCACATCGCCGCGACCGCGACCAGCGCGCCGACCAGCGTCTCGATAAAGCGATCCCGGATGGGAACCAGTGTCGGCCCGACCAGCGCACCGCCGATCAGCAACGCCAACGGCGTAATGAAGACGACGGCGATCCCGTAGTTGCGCACCACGAACAGATCTGTCAGGAACATCAGCGTCATGAGAACCAGCACGAGGACCACGCCCGACGGTGCTAGCGCGTGCAGCGTCGCGAACACGATCAGCCCGACGACTGTGCCGCCGACGCGATGCAATGCGCGCACGGTGCCGACAATGCGATCCGGCCCCAAGTTCAGCACCAGGACGCCGGTGATCACGGCCCAGTCCGGTCGGCCGAGATCCAACAGCACACTGAGGCCACCCGCGATCACGGCGGCGGCCAGCGTGCGCAGCGCCGTGGTCGCCGCATGCGAGCGGATGGTCAGGGAGCGCCGCAGTCGCTGACCGACGGTCGGACGGGTCATCGGTACCGGCGCGTCGAGTACGTCCGGTGCGGAGTCCGATATCCCGATGAACTGGCGATGTGCGGCCAGCAGCGTCCGGACGATCTCCGAATCCGGTTCGCGGGCAGGCAGACCCGCATCATGAACCGTGGCCCACGCCGAATGTAGCGCCGCACCCGCCGCGTGCCGCTCGGCGGCGGACGGCTGCCCGCCCTTCCGGTATTCGATATAGGTATCGACGGCACGCAAGGCCGATGTCATCGCCGCCCTTTCCGGCGCACGCGCATCGCGCAGCATCGGACTCATCGAAACCAGCACCGAACTCAGCACGCCGAGCGCGGTATATCCCACGATTACCGGCACCGAAACACCGGCGACGGCCATCCGCGTTGCCACCGCGCAGACCAGCACGAAGAAGAACATGCCCGGCGGTCCGGCCCGCGTCGCGACCATGACATAGCTCGCGACCAGCGCCACCACGGAAAGTGCCGCCACACCGACGATTCCGGCCGTCCCCGCCTGCCCCGAATCGCCGATCACCGCACCTAGCGCCGCTGTCGTGAGAAAGCCCGCACCCGCGATCAGCACTATCCGCCAACGCATTCGGTAGGCGCGCGCCTCGCCGTAGAGAACGGCGAAGGCACCCAGCGCGACGATCAATGCCTGCTGCCGTTGACCCGCCGCGAGCACGATCAGCGCGGGCAATCCGAATGCGAGCGCGGACCGCGCCGCCACCGGCCACCGCCAACCCGTTTGCGAAGACCTGAAAAGCAGCGCTCGCCGGCGCGGCGGTGTCGGCACCGGGTGGTGTGACGGATCGAAGCTCGGGTCGTCCACCAGGCCATTCAACACCAACCGACCATTGGGTTTTGTGTGTCGGGGCACGCGCTCGACCCTTTTGCTCTAGCGTTGGCAAGGTTGCTGCCGAGAGGGGTTATCGATGCGTACGGGGATGCTGGAGCTAGTGCAGTTGCGGGCGCTCGTCGAGGCCGGGGAGATCGACACGGTGCTGGTGGCAATGACCGATATGCAGGGCCGATTGCAGGGAAAGCGTTGTGCGGCAAGGTTTTTTCTGGACGAGGTGATCGGGCACGCGACCGAGGCGTGCAACTATCTGCTCGCGGTGGATGTCGATATGGCCACAGTCGACGGGTATGCGATCTCCTCCTGGGAAACCGGCTATGGCGACTTCGTACTGCGGCCGGATCTGAGCACCCTGCGGCTGGTGCCGTGGCAGCCGGGAACCGCGCTGGTGCTGTGCGATGTGGAGCATGTGGAACCCGCACGTCAGGCGGTCACGGTTTCGCCGCGGCAGATATTGCGGGCGCAATTGGCGCGGCTGGCCGAGCGTGGGCTGCGGGCTTATGTCGGGACCGAACTCGAGTTCCTGGTCTTCGACGACAGCTACGAGGACGCGTGGAACTGCGGCTATCGCGATCTGCGGCCCGCGAACCAGTACAACGTCGACTACTCGATGCTCGGGACCGCACGCATCGAGCCGCTATTGCGTCGCATTCGCAATGAAATGGCCGGTGCGGGACTGTATGTCGAATCGGCCAAGGGTGAATGCAATCCGGGCCAGCACGAAATCGCCTTCCGCTATGACGAGGCGCTGGTGACCTGCGACAACCACAGCATCTACAAGAATGGCGCCAAGGAGATCGCCGCCCAGGAGCGGCGCAGTCTCAGCTTCATGGCGAAATACAATGAGCGCGAAGGCAATTCGTGCCACATCCATATAAGCCTGCGCGCCGATTCGGGGGCCGCGGTATTCGCCGGTGACGGCCCGCACGGCACCTCCGCACTAATGCGGCATTTCCTCGCCGGACAACTGGACTGCCTGCGTGAGTTCACCTATCTGCTCGCTCCGAATATCAACTCCTACAAGCGATTCGTGTCAGGAAGTTTCGCCCCGACCGCACTGGCCTGGGGACGCGACAACCGGACCTGTGCGCTGCGCGTGGTGGGCCAGGATCTGTCCCTGCGGATGGAGAACCGGATCCCGGGCGGCGACGTGAATCCGTATCTGGCCGTCGCCGCGACAATTGCCGCCGGATTGCACGGTATCGAGCACGCGCTCCCGCTCGAGCCGGAGTTCCATGGCAATGCCTACCGGTCCCAGCGCCCGCGGGTGCCGCGTACGCTGCGGGAAGCGGCGCAATTGTTCGGCGAGAGCAAGGTGGCACGAACAGCGTTCGGCGACGACGTGGTGGACCATTACCGGAATGCGGCACAGGTCGAGCTGGACGCCTTCGACGCCGCGGTCACCGATTGGGAGCGAATCCGTGGTTTCGAGCGGCTCTGAGCAGATCCGTCCGATCATCGGCCTGCCGACCTACCTGGAACAGGCCCGGTTCGGCGCCTGGGATGTCCCGAGTGCGGTACTGCCGCACAATTACCTGCAGCTGGTCGAGCGCGCGGGCGGTATACCGGTGCTGCTGCCGCCCACCGGCGTGGCGCGCGCGGAGCTGGTGGATCGACTCGACGGGCTGGTGCTGACCGGCGGTGCCGATATCGATCCGGCCCGCTACGGTGCGCCGCCGGATGCGGCCCTCGGCCCACTCCGCGCCGACCGCGACGATTCCGAATTCGAGCTGTTCGCCCTGGCGCGCGCGGCCGGTCTGCCGACCCTCGCGATCTGTCGCGGCCTGCAACTGGTCAATGTCGCCTTCGGCGGCACGTTGATCCAGCACCTGCCGGATCTGCTCGGCCACGACGACCATTCCGGTACGCCGGGCGGTTTTCACCCGAACCGGGTCACGACCGTGCCCGACAGCCTGGTCGCCACGATCGCCGGACCGGAGGTGAAGGTGAATTGCCACCATCACCAAGCAGTCGCCGTCCTCGCCGATGGCCTGGTCGCGACCGCACATGCTTCGGACGGCACGATCGAAGCGGCGGAGGCGACCGACGGTCCGTTCCTGGTGGGTGTGCAGTGGCATCCGGAGGCGGACGCGACCGATACGCGGCTGATGCGAGCACTGGTCGAGGCGGCGGCCACCTATCGAAAGGAACGTAATTCGTGACGACAACGCAGGTGGTCAACCCGGCGACCGAGCAGGTCGTCACGACGCTCGAGCTGCTGAGTGCGGCCGAGGCCGATGCGGCCATCGAGCGGGCGCAGCGTGCCGGTGCCGATTGGCGCGCGGTCGCGCCGGGGGATCGTGCTCGGCTGCTGCGTCGATTCGCCGAGGCTGTCGATGCGAATCTCGAGCAGCTGGCCCAGCTGGAGGTCGCCAATGCCGGACACACCATCGGCAATGCACGCTGGGAGGCGGGCAATGTCCGCGATGTATTGCATTTCGCGGCGGGGATTCCGGAACGTCTGCTGGGCAACCAGATTCCGGTCGCGGGCGGGGTGGACATCACCTTCCACGAACCGCTCGGCGTGGTCGGGGTGATCGTGCCGTGGAACTTCCCGATGCCGATCGCGGCATGGGGGTTCGGGCCTGCGCTGGCCGCAGGGAATACCGTGGTGCTCAAGCCCGCGGAGCTGACGCCGCTGACCGCTATCCGGTTGGGTGAGCTCGCGCTCGAAGCGGGTGTGCCGGAAGGGGTTTTCCAGGTGCTGCCCGGAAAAGGGGCGGTGGTGGGTCAGCGGTTCGTGACCCATCCGGCCGTGCGGAAGGTGGTCTTCACCGGGTCCACCGAGGTGGGCAAGGAGATCATGGCCGGATGTGCGCGTCAGGTGAAGCGGGTGACGCTCGAACTCGGTGGTAAGAGCGCGAATATCGTTTTCGCCGATGCCGATTTGGAGCGTGCGGCCGCGACCGCGCCCTACGGTGTTTTCGACAATGCCGGACAGGATTGCTGTGCGCGATCGCGAATTCTGGTGCAGCGCAGTGTTTTCGACAGATTCTTGGCGTTGTTGGAACCGGCGGTTCGTGGCGTTCGGGTGGGTGATCCGGGCGATGAGTCCACCGAAATGGGGCCGTTGATTTCGGCCGCGCATCGGGACCGGGTGGCTTCGTTCGTCGAGCCGTCCACCAAGGTCGCATTCACCGGCACGCAGCCCGACGGTCCCGGATTCTGGTATCCGCCAACGGTTGTGCTCCCCGACGCGCCATCGGATCGGGTGCTCACCGAGGAGGTCTTCGGGCCGGTGGTCGCAGTGGTGCCGTTCGAAGACGAGGCCGATGCCCTTCGCATTGCCAATGACACCGAATACGGTCTGTCCGGCTCCATCTGGACCAATGATGTCGGCCGGGCGCTGCGGGTGTCGCGTGGTGTGGAGGCCGGGAATCTGTCGGTGAATTCGCATTCCTCGGTGCGGTATTGGACGCCGTTCGGCGGATTCAAACAGTCCGGCCTCGGGCGCGAACTCGGACCCGATGCAGCACTTGCCTTTACCGAGACCAAGAACGTCTTCATCGCCACCTAGTTAAGGAGATGTGTTGCAGCGCTTACAGGATCGAGTCGCCGTCGTCACCGGTGGTGGGAGCGGTATCGGCCTCGCCACGGTGCGCCGTTTCGCGGCCGAAGGCGCCAAGGTCGTCGTCGCCGATGTCGATGCCGCCGCGGGACAGGCCGCGGCCAGTGCAGCGGGGGGCCTGTTCGTGAAGGTGGACGTCACCGACGAGGCTCAGGTCGAGGCCATGTTCCAGACCGCCGTCGACACCTACGGCGGACTCGATATCGCCTTCAACAATGCCGGAATCTCACCGCCGGAAGACGATTCGATCCTGACCACCGGCATCGAGGCCTGGCGTCGGGTGCAGGAGGTCAATCTGACCTCGGTGTATCTGTGCAGCAAGTACGCCATCAATCACATGCTGGAGCGGGGGAAGGGCTCGGTGATCAATACCGCGTCGTTCGTCGCGGTCATGGGTGCGGCGACCTCGCAGATCTCCTACACCGCATCCAAGGGCGGTGTGCTGGCGATGAGTCGTGAACTCGGAGTGCAGTTCGCGCGCAACGGTATTCGGGTCAACGCGCTGTGTCCCGGACCGGTGAATACGCCGCTGCTGCAGGAGCTGTTCGCGAAGGACCCCGAACGCGCCGCGCGCCGCCTGGTGCACATCCCCGTCGGGCGCTTCGCCGAGCCGGAGGAAATCGCCGCGGCCGTCGCATTTCTGGCCAGCGACGACTCCTCGTTCATCACCGCATCGCAGTTCCTGGTGGACGGTGGCATCTCCGGCGCGTACGTCACACCGTTGTAAAGGTACGGTTGATCCGGGCGGACCGCTGAGCAGCGAGCCAGGGTCCGCCATACGTCGCCGATCAGAGGGAGGCTCGTGAGATGAGTACGGAAGATGGGCGATCGCCCGGGTTGTTCAGCCACGACGCCCTGTCGCCGGAGCCGTCCGTCCAAACCGACACCGGCGGTGCCGATTTTCGCCCGGTGTTCAGCCGCAGCGACGGCAGCGGACCGGGATCGTATCCGCAGCCGGATCAAGGGAATTGAGTACGCGTAGCGCCGGATCATAACGGCGCTACGCTCACAGCGATAGCAAGGGCATGGGTAACGCCACAGCGTTACCCTGCACATATGGTCGACGAAGGGCAGTTCCCGAGCGCGCATTTATCGGGCACCGCCCGGGTGGAGGCATTCAGCGATGGCGTGATGGCCATCGCGATCACCCTGCTGATCCTCGAGATTCGGGTGCCCGAGCACGAACCGGGCCACCTGCTCGAAGCGCTCGGCCACATCTGGCCGTCGTATGTGGCATATCTGGCTTCATTCCTCACCATCGGCATCATCTGGATGAACCACCACAGCTTCTTCGGTCGCCTCCACCATCTCGATCACGTGATCCGTTGGTGGAACCTGATGCTGCTGCTCGGCGTCTCCGTGTTGCCTTTCCCCACTGGCCTTCTCGCCGAATACGTGGTTCACGGCGAACATCGCGACGCCGCCGCGGCCGCCGCCGTCTACGGGATCGCGGGCGTCATGATGACCATCCCCTGGGCCCCCTTGTGGTGGCGCCTGGTGCACCATCCCGAACTCTTCGAACCCGGCTACGACGCAGCCTTCGCCCGCCGCGAAACCACCCGCGCCTACCCTGGCATCCTCATCTACGCCCTCTGCATAGCCGTAGGCCTCTTCTGGCCCGTCGTCGCCCTCATCCTCTACCTGCTCATCGCCATCTTCTACGCCATTACCAGCCAGGGGTGGGCGAAGCAGTCCGCGCAGGACACCGAATAGGTCGACGTGTGCGTCTCACGGTCGAGCCGGCATATTCGACTGCCGCCATCGCGGCCCAGGCTCGGCTGTGTGGAACTCCCGTTGCGCACGCCGAGCCGTTTCTCGTTGAATGGGATGGCATGCCCCTGGCAATGCCTGTCGTGGCCGGTGCCGCTGCGGTAGGTGGTCGGCAGGTGCGCCGATGCCTGTGGTGGCACGCGGAAATTCGGCGGCGCGTCCGACGTCGAAGAGCCCAGGACGGTCTTCAGGGAAGGTGCATCAGCTGCCCAGCGAGCGTGAACAGGCGGCGGGCGAGCCGCATGACAGGGAGCCCCAACGGAATGAGGAGCACCGTCACGCACAGCACCGCGCCGACGAGCCAGACCACGGCCGCGAGGATCCCGACTACCGTGCCGAGCACGGCTGTCACGATCCCCAACACCACGCCGAGCAGGCCCTTTAGCAGTTGCATCATGACCTCCTGCTCCCATTCTGCGCCCTTTCGAGCGCGGTGCCGAGTTCGAGGCCGCCGGATTATGTTCGGGCCGTGATGGGCCGTTTCGTCCGGTATCGGCCGCCGTCGATCGACGCGGCGCGACGGACGAATCAGGCGTGCCCGTCTCGGCCGAATTACACGACAGGGCTTGCAGCTACAACCCGGGCGCCGAATGGGATGGCAGAATCCGACGGTGCCGAGCTTGGCCCGGATAGGGTATGCATCGGCTCGTGCGTGCGGCGCGTGCTTAGACTGACGGGGAGAAGGAAGGACCGCTGATGAAGCGAAATCTGAACTGCCCCTGCGGCGAACAGATCGTCGGGACGGATGAGGACGACCTGGTCGAGAAGACCAAAGCGCATCTGGCCGCGAACCACCCGGGGCACGACTATTCCCGGGATGAAATTCTGTTCATCGCTTACTGATTCACCACACCCCGGCTTTTCGTCACGCGAACACGTTCGTGACGAAAGGCCGGGTGAGGTGGATTATTTGGGGGAGCCCAGGCGTGCGCCGCCGTCCACCCGAACCACCACGCCGGTGGTGAAGGTGTTGTCGGTGAGGAATTCGATGGCCTTGGCGATATCGTCCGCGCTGCCGATCCGGCCGACCGGAGTCTGCGCCGCGATTCCGGCGAACACCTCGGCGCGGGCATCCTCGGGGAGAAAACTCCACCATTCGGTGTCGATCACACCCGGGGATACGGCGTTCACGCGGACGGGTGCCAGTTCGACCGCGAGCACGGGGACGATGGCCTCGACACCGGCATTGACGGCGGCCAGTGCGGCGGTTGTCGGCATGGCGCCGCCCGCGGATGCGGCGGAGACCAGTGTGATGGATCCGTCCTGCGCGAGGTGCGGCAGCGCCGCCTGAATGGTGGCGACGTGCGGCACAAGTTTGCCGGAGACGTGGGCCTGCAGATGGTCCAGGCCGAGTTCGCGGAACGGGGTGGTGCCGGACGGTCCGGTCACGGTAACTACCACATGGTCGACCGGTCCGACCTCCGAAAACAGCTGTGCCAAT
Source organism: Nocardia sp. NPDC050412 (assembly GCF_044458825.1). NCBI lineage: Bacteria > Bacillati > Actinomycetota > Actinomycetes > Mycobacteriales > Nocardiaceae > Nocardia > Nocardia sp. NPDC050412. The sequence continues at coordinate 567,819 of NZ_JBITIJ010000004.1, read as the reverse complement.
TCATTTTCGGCACGCGCATCCACGACCTTGCCGGTGACCTGCGGGCCGAGGTCGGCAAGTGCGGCGGCGAGTCGTTCTTCGTTGCGTCCGGCGATGACGACCTGCGCGCCGTGCGCGGCGAGTCGGCGAGCGGTCGCCAGGCCGATTCCAGAGGTTCCGCCAACGATGACGACTTTGTTGTTCACAAGATCCTCCTGAAGTTCGAATCACGATGATTTTCGAACCACCGTGCCTCGTTAATATATTCGAGGCACAGTGTCTTGTAAAGTGATGCGCATGACAGGAACCCGCGGTCGACCCCGCAGCGAGGACGCCAGGCGCGCGATCCTGCACACGGCGCTGCAGCTCTGCGAGCGGGACGGCTACCAAGACCTGACCATCAAGGCCATCGCGGACGGGGCCGGCGTCGGGCGGCAGACGGTGTACCGCTGGTGGCCGGATAAGGCCTCGATTCTGATCGAGGCGCTGATCGGATTGGCCGAAGAGCATGCGGCGCTGCGGGTTTCGGACGAATCGGTGGATGTGCTCGTCGCGGTCGAGCGCCTGCTCACGGCCACGTTCGAACTCGCCCAGAAAGTGACGGGTCAGGCGCTGGTCGGTCTGATGGCCGACGCACAGCGCGATCCAGCCCTGTCCAAACGATTGCAGGACACCGTGATCGGCCCGCGACGAGCGACACTGCGCGCACTGCTCCAGCGCGGTGTCGACGCCGGAACGCTGACTGCGTCGGTCCCGCTGGATCTCGTCGTCGATTTCGTCTTCGGTGCTATGTGGTACCGACTGCTCAGTCACCATGCGCCGGTGAACGCCGCGCTCGCGGAGGATGCCACGCGCAGTGTCGCGACGATGCTCGCGCCGTGAGATCCTTTGTAATCCTGAAGATCTTGGGTTGTCCATGAGTCTGCGCATGCCGGACCATGTATTGGAGACCGGTGATGTCGCGGCCCGCGAAGAAGCGGACTATCCGGACTGGACCCTGGTCTCCGCCCATGTGGGGACGTTCCCCGCTGCGCCCGCCCTGCCCAAGCCGGCGCCGGACAAACCATCGGGTGAGGCGCCCGGGAACCAGGCGGCCACGTGAATGCCACCATCCATCTCCAGGGCAGTGTCGGGTACGGCATCGATGACCCGATGAGCCCAGGTGACGGCGTCGATGCGAAGCTCATCACGTTGGTTTTGCCCGCCGCCCTCTTCGACCACATCAAGCAGGCGCTGGCCATGTTCGGCGTGCGGCGGATGGTGGTGTGCCAGGTCTACCGGGTGGACGACCGGGCCAGTCGAGTCGAACGCTATCGGGGCCAAGAATTCGTCACCGATGTCGAGGCGGGGCTGCGCATCGAATTGCTTGCCAAGAATGACGATGTCGCCGATCTGGTCCGGTTGATCGATCGGATCGGTGAGAATGCCAGGCCGTCCGGAATTCAGATCTGGATGATCGACGCGCGCTCGTTGTGAATCGGCCTCGCTCGCGAGGATGAGGGGCGCGTCATCCGGGTGCGGAAGGCGAGTTGGTCCGCTCGCGGAAGATGCTGGGTTCGCTATGCCCCAGAAGGGCTGGCAACGAACAGCATTCGTTGCCCAAAAACGCAAGTGTGACCATGCTCACATTTGCCATCGATTCCGCAGGTGGCGGCGGGCCCGTCGCCACCTCGGCGGGCCCGCCGCTTGTTTGCCCAGTTTGGAACGTGGGTACCGGTTAATTCCGTGCTTGAACTCGGAAAAATCGGATCGGGCCGGTCGAACGAATCGAGGCCCGTGACCGGGGCTGGTGAGGAGGCGCAGGTGACGGATCGCGAATCGGAGAAGAAAACGCTACGCCGATCGGTCGCCGCGTCCGCGATGGGCAATGCCACCGAATGGTTCGACTACGGCGTCTACGCCGCGACCGCCACCTACCTCACTGACGCATTCTTCCCGGGTGAACTCGGCACCCTCGGCACCATGCTCGGCTTCGCCATCTCCTTCCTGCTGCGCCCGCTGGGCGGCATGGTCTGGGGACCGCTCGGCGACCGACTCGGCCGAAAAGTCGTGCTGGCCACCACAATTCTGTTGATGGCGGGTGCGACTGGATGCATCGGTCTGCTCCCGACCCATGCTCAGATCGGTTGGTTCGCGCCGGTTCTGCTCATCGCCCTGCGGGTGGTGCAAGGCTTCTCGACCGGCGGCGAATATGGCGGTGCCGCAACATATCTGGCGGAATGCGCCAATGACCGCAGGCGCGGATTCCTCGGCAGCTTCCTGGAATTCGGCACCCTCGGCGGATTCGTCGGCGGCTCGTCGGTCGTGCTGCTGTGCCAGCTCATCTTCGGTTCGGATGCGATGCACGACTGGGGTTGGCGTCTGCCGTTTCTGTTCGCGGTGCCGCTCGGCCTGATCGGCTGGTATCTGCGCTCACATCTGGACGAGTCGCCGGTCTTCGCCGAGGTGGCCGATAAACCGCACCCGCCGGGCGGCGTATGGGAGGTGCTGACCACCTATCGCCGCGAAACCCTGACGCTGATCGGCCTGGTGGTCGCCCTGAACGTGGTGAACTACACCCTGCTCACCTATCAACCGACCTACCTGCAGAACACCATCGGCGTCGGCGAATCGACCACCACCGCCATGATGCTGATCGGGCAGTTGGTGATGATGATCGTGCTGCCGTTCTTCGGCAGGCTGTCCGACCGGGTCGGCCGCCGTCCGCTGTGGCTGGTCTCGCTGGTCGGACTCGCGGTACTCGCGCTGCCCATGTACTGGCTGATGGGGCAGGGAACCGGTTGGGCCATTACCGGATTCATCGTGCTCGGCCTGCTGTACGTGCCGCAGCTGGCGACCATCAGCTCGACCTTCCCGGCGATCTTCCCGACACATGTGCGCTATGCGGGTTTCGCCCTCGGCTACAACATCTCCACCGCCGCATTCGGCGGCACCGCTCCACTGGTCAACGAGGCCGCGATCGAATCGACCGGCTGGTCGCTGTTCCCGGCCGCGTATATGGTCGGCGCCAGCCTGATCGGACTCGTCGCCTGGTCGTTCCTGCGCGAGACCGCGGGAACCTCGTTGCGCGGCACCGTTGTTCCCGACGCTCAGGTGCTGAAGCCGCCGATCGCGGCGCAGCCGGTCTGAACTCGGGAATCTGCTGGGCACGCACCGACGCGAGTAGTGTCGGCATTGCTGACGGATTGCCGAGTTCGCGCTCTGCGGGTCGGTGACCGTGGGCGAACACCTATCGGATTGGAGACGCTCGTGCAGATTCAGGTCAACACCGGCAGCAATATCCACGGCGGCGCGTCGCTGGCCGAGCGCGTGGAATCGACGCTCTCCTCGACACTCGATCGCTTCGGTGAGCAACTCACCCGACTGGAAGTCCACCTGACCGATCTGAACGCCGATAAGGGCGGCCCGGATGATAAGCAGTGCGTATTGGAGGCCCGGATATCCGGTCAGCCTCCGGTCGCGGTAACCCATCGCGCGGCTTCGGTCGAAGAGGCTTATACCGGCGCCGCCGACGCTATGGCGAACCTCCTCGACAGTCGTTTCGGCCGCCTGCATCACACGAAGGGTGGCGAATCCATCAGGCACTTGGGCGTCGAATAATAGTCGACCTCGGCCATATTTCCACCAGTGGGAAGGTTTTGTGATATAGGCGCAGCAGGTTACCCTCCCGACTGCGGTCGTAACCATTCTCATAGGTAACTCCGCCGCGTCCCGAACTTGTTGATGCCGAACAGATTAAAAAGCCCACACCGGCACAGAACTCGTGTGTAATACCGATCGGTAACTGGTGTACGGGGGGCTGATCAGGGTTCGGTGATGTCTGTTGAGCGCCGTCGATATCGCGCATCGATCGGAGGATCCGATCAACCGTCGGCGTACGGGAGCTTTCTGGTTCGGTCTGGTGTTGACGGTGCTCGGCACCGCCCTGCACCTTCCGATGTATGTCATGGCCCGCGATATGGGCTATCGGTTGGTGGGCATGCCCATGGACGGCGCCATGATCACCGGGATGATCCTGATCGTGATCGGTTTGGGCGTCACAACTTACGGTCTGTTTCCGCGGCGCGCGGTGCACGATACGGTGGCCGGGCTGCGGGTGCGAGCACTCGACGACGCGCCGATCAACCGGGTGCATGTGGTGCTACTGCTGATCATGGCCGCCGCGATCACCATCGACGTGATGAAGCCGACAACCCTGGCCTTCGTCGTTCCGGGTGTCGGCGCGGAGTACCACCTGCGCACACCGGCGAGTCCGCACCTGGACGCGCTACCGGTGGCACTGCTGCCACTATCCGGTCTCACCGGCACGGTGCTCGGGTCGTTCCTGTGGGGCTGGCTCGGCGACCGCATCGGGCGCAAGGCGGCGATCCTGCTGGCCGGAATCTTCTTCGTGGGAACCGCGATCTGCGGTGCCATGCCCACCTTCGAGCTGAATGTCGCGATGTGCTTCATCATGGGCCTGAGCGCGGGCGGCATGCTGCCGATCGCCTTCACGCTCCTCTCGGAGACCATCCCGGCGCGCCACCGCGGTTGGCTGCTGGTGCTGATCGGCGGCGATATCGCCGGTGCCTACGTCATCACCAGCTGGCTGTCGTCGACGATCGGCGAGACCTACGGCTGGCGCAGCCTGTGGCTGATCGGCTTGCCCACCGGACTGCTGCTGGTGCTGCTGGTCCGCTGGATTCCGGAGTCGCCGCGGTTCCTGATGGCCATCGGCAGGCACCGCGAAGCCGAAGAGGTGCTGCGCACCTACAATGCCGAGGTCATCGCGGTCGAGCAGCCGGAATTCGCCGCCGAGGATGATCTGCAGGGCGGGTTCGGTCAGTTGCTGCGCCGCCCCTTCGCCGGAATGACCATCGTGCTAGCTCTTTTGGGACTCGGGGTCGGACTGGTCACCTACGGCTTCCAGCTCTGGCTGCCGACGAATCTGCGCAGCCTGGGCTTCACCGGCGTCACCGCCGACAAGATCCTGCGTGACTCCGCGCTGATCGGCTTCCCGCTCAACTTCCTGGTCGCCTACTGCTACCACCGCTCCACCAAATGGACGCTGATCACGCTCAGCGCGCTGCTCGCCGTCGCGCTCGGCGGGTTCGTAATCCTCGGCGATCACGTCGCCGAGAACACCACTCTGCTGTATGCCCTTCTCGTGGTGCCGATCTGGGGTTCCAGTTCGGTAGTCGCGGTCATCGTGGCCTACGGCGCGGAGGTTTACCCGACTCGGATCCGGTCCCGCGGCAGCGGTGTCGCGGCGGCGATGACCAAGGCGGGCGGTGTGCTGGTCGTCGCGCTGGTGGTGCTCGCAGTCGCCACGCCGTCGATCGCGGTGACCGCGCTCATCAGCGCGGCGCCGATCGCGATCGCGGCGGTGGTGGCCGTCGGGTTCATCGTCGAGACCCGGCGCAAGCCACTGGAACAGATCACCGCCGACGAGTTGGGCGTCGCGGCGGCATAGCAAGCACAAGCACTGCTAGGTGAGGTAATGATCGACACTGCAACAGCGTTGGAACCCGCACTAACCGGCTCGATGCGCAATCGCCTGATAGCGGCCACAGTCCAACTCATCTCGACCGAAGGACTCGCCTCGTTGACCGTGCGTCGCGTGGCGCGGATATGCGGGGTCTCGACCATGGCGATCTATTCCAACTTCAGCGGTATGCCCGGCTTGATCCAGGCGGTCGGCTCGGAAGGTTTCGCGCAATTGGTCGCGCGGCTGGACGAATGCGAGATCACCGACGATCCGATCGCCGAAATCCTTGTGCTCGGCTTCATCTTTCGCGATGAGGCGCTGCGTAAACCCGAGCTGTTCCGGCTGATGTTCGCCACCGAGTCACCGAAGGCGGAGGTCAAGGTGCACCGCGGCAATGTGCTGGCCGATAGCAGCGATTCTGACTTCGAGAACTTCTCGGAGAGCTTCGATTTCGTGGTGCGCGCGACCCGGCGGGCACTGGAGGCGAATCTGTTGCACAGCACGAACGAGCGCTCGGCCGCGGCACAGTTCTGGACCGGGCTGTACGGGTTCATCCAGTTGGATATGGCTGGCCTGTATGGCGACCAGGGTGTGTCGGAGGTGCTGTTGCCCTCGATCGTCAACATTCTGATCGGCATGGGCGCCGAACGCGCGACAATCGAGCGGTCGGTGGCGCGCGCCCTCGAACAGGTCACCGCGCTGACCGGTCCGCACACCTGATCAGCCACGCAGTTTGACCGCGAGGCGCTGGGCGCGGGCCATTGCGCGCTCGGCGAAACCGTTGCGCTTGGGCAGCAATTCGAGTTGCAGCAGTAGCTCGTTCAGATCCCAGGTGGCCTTGCTGCGCCAGATGAGTCCGGAGCGGAACTGCCAGATGTCGACCACGAACAGGTCGAATTTCTTATTGGTGCCAGCGAATCCGGGCGGGTCGATCATGCCGAGGTGGGTGCCCGTCATTCGCCAAGGCACGATTGCCGCCAGCGCGTCCGAGGTGACGACCGGCTCGAAGACGGTGGTGTAGTTGACATCCGGAAATGCGCGTTTGGTGTCGTGCACGAACTTCGCGACCCCGGCGCGGCCGATGATCAGCTCGCCCTCGGACGGGTCGAGCCAGCGGGTGTCCTCGGTGACGCAGGCTGCTACCGCGTCGCCGTCGCCGGTGTTCCAACCGGCGATATAGCGCTCGACGAACTCGCGCAGCCAGTCGGTGTCCTCGATGGGCTCGGCGGCCGGGTCGAGGGCGAATTCACCAGAGTTCATGGCCGCCACCGTACTTGGATAACAATGTCATGGGTTCGAATAACAATGTAATTCGAGCCCATGACATTGTTATTATTCGAGTCGGCTGGCAGGTGCTCCGACGTATAACAGTGTCCGCCTCGGCAATAACAATGTCATGGCCTGTCCGATAACACCGTAATTTCACGATGTGGACCACAATCGGCCGTGGTTGCAACAGGTTTCAGTCATTTTGCGCTGCCGATCGAATATCGAAAGTATGCTGCCTACCGTTCAATGCTCAGGGTAGAAATCGAGGACTGCGCAATGTCCGATGCAGCAATCGTCGGTATCGGCTGTCGATTTCCGGGTGGGATCGATGGTCCGGGTGCCTTTTGGGATTTCGTGATCGGCAAGGGCGACGGCATCGTCGAGGTGCCGCCGGATCGCTGGAGCCTGGACAAGTTCTACGATCCGGATCCGGATGCGCCCGGCCGGATGTACACCCGCGGCGGCGGATTCCTGACCCAATCGCTGTGGGAGTTCGACGCCGACTTCTTCGGCATCTCCCAGCGCGAGGCCTCGATCATGGATCCACAGCAGCGGCTGCTGCTCGAGGTCGCATGGGAGGCGCTCGACGATAGCGGGATGGCCGGGCGGATCGCCGGCCGCGATGTCGGCGTCTTCGTCGGCGGCTTCATGAACGACAATGCGGTGGGCCGCAACGTGGTCCGCTCCGCGATCAACAGTCATACCCCGACAAGCTCCTCGCACACCCTGCTCTCGGCGCGCATCGCATTCCTGCTCGACCTGCACGGTCCGACCATGACCATCGACACCGCCTGCTCGTCGTCGCTGGTGGCACTGCACCAGGCCGTCCAATCGCTGGCGCTCGGCGAATGTAGCGCCGCCATCGTCGGCGGCGCCAATGCCATGCTGCAGCCGGAAACCTTCATCTCCATGTGCAAGGGCCGATTCCTGTCTGTGGACGGTCGCTGCAAATCGTTCGACGCCGCCGCCGACGGCTACGGCCGCGGCGAGGGTGCGGGTGTGGTGATCCTCAAGCCGCTCGAGGCCGCGGTGCGCGACGGTGACCGTATCTATGCTGTTGTCCGCGGCAGCGGCGTGAACCAGGACGGCCGCACCTTGGCCATCCCGGTCCCCAATCCCGAAGCGCAGGAAGCACTTGCCCGGCGCGTGCACACCAGCGCAGGCATCGCGCCACATGAGATCGGCTACGTCGAGGCGCACGGCACCGGGACACCGGTCGGCGATCCGGCGGAGATGACGGCCCTCGGCAAGGTGTATGGCGCGATCGATGGCCGGACCGAGCCGCTGCCGGTCGGATCGGTCAAGAACAATATCGGTCATACCGAGGCGGCGGCGGGCGTGGCCGGAGTCATCAAGGCCGCGTTGACCGTTCACCACCGGACGATCGCGCCGCAGGCCCGGCTGGACCAGCTCAATCCCGAGATCCCGTTCGACGAACTGCGGCTGCGGGTGCCGATGACGGCCGAACCGCTGCTCCGGCCGCTGGTGGCGGTCAATAGCTTCGGCTACGGCGGCACCAACGCGCACGCACTCATCGGGCCCGCGCCCGACGAAACCCGTTCCGATGCAACCACAATGCGGCAGAACAGCGTGCCGATCCTACCGCTGTCGGCGCGCAGCGAACCAGCGCTGCGCACGCTCGCAGCGGGGCTGTTGGCCGCGGCTGACACCGAACCGCTCGACGTCCTGACCGAGGCAGCCTGGGTGCGCCGCGCGCATCACCCGTTGCGAACCGCCTTCCGCTACCGCGAAATCGGCGAATTGCGTTCCCAGCTGGCCGAATTCGCCGCTGGCGGTGGTCAACCGCCCGCTCGTGCCATCGCGGAAGGACACACCGACCCGGTATTCGTCTACAGCGGTATGGGACCGCAGTGGTGGGCCATGGGCCGCGACCTGCTCGCGGGGCAAGGCCCGGCAGCCGAATTAGCGCGCGAAATCGATGGGAAATTCACCGAACTCGCGGGCTGGTCGATCCTCGAGGAGATGGGCCGCGACGAGGCGGAGTCCCGGATCTCACGCACCGAGATCGCGCAACCGGCCAACTTCCTGCTTCAGGCCGCGCTGACGGCCGAACTCGCCGAGTTCGGCATTCGACCCGCCGTCACGGTGGGACACAGCGTCGGCGAGGTGACGGCCGCCTACGTGTCCGGTGCGCTATCGCTGGCCGAGGCGGTCACGGTCAGCTACCACCGGTCCCGACTGCAGGCCACAACGGCGGGGACCGGCGGCATGCTGGCGGTCGGGCTGGCCGAGGCCGAAGCGCGCGAACTGCTGACGGACGTCGACGGCGTGTGTATCGCCGCGGTGAACAGCCCGTCGGCGGTGACCCTGGCCGGGGACCGCCAGGTATTGGCCGCCCTCGGCGAACGTCTCACTGCCGACGGTGTTTTCGCCAAGGCGCTGCGGGTCGAAGTCCCGTACCACAGCCATCTGATGGACCCGATCCTCGATGATCTGCGAACCGCACTGGCGGCGCTCGCACCGGGTGATACCACCATCCCGGTCTACTCGACGGTCACCGGTAGGCAAGCGACACAACAGGATTGGGGTCCGGATTACTGGGCTCACAATGTCCGCGACCAGGTCCGGTTCGCGGACGCGATCGGCGAACTGCTCAATGCCGGACACCGAGTCTTCCTGGAAGTCGGCCCGCACCCGGTATTGAGCGGAAGCATTCGGGAAATCCTTGTACAGCAGGGCGTTACCGGTGCCGCCATCAGCACGCTCACCCGTGGCGGCGACGACCGCGAGAACACACTGGCCGCGATCGGCGAGTTGTACCGAGCGGGCGCGCTGGACGGTGACCGCCTGCCCGGCGCGATCGATCCGGGCGCCGGGCATGTCGACCTACCGCGCTATCCGTGGCAGCGCCGGTACGTATGGACCCAGGAGCCGGAAACGGAGCTGGATCGGATCGGCACACCGAACGGATTCGCGATGCTCGGCGATCGCACCGCGTCGGTGGCCACGGAATGGGAAGTGCAACTGTCGGTTTCGAACCTGCCGTGGTTGCGTGATCATGTCGTGGCCGGTGCCGTGGTGCTGCCGGGTGCGGCCTACCTGGACACCGCCATGAGCGCCATCGCGTTACGCACCGGCCGGGAGTCGTTCGGGCTGGAATCCGTCGAATTCATCAGCCCACTGGTCATCGACGAGCACGATGTGCCGGTCGTCCGGATCGGCGTGGAAGAGAGCACCCGCCGGTTCACCATCCAGTCCCGACCCGCTAGCGGTGGGGGATGGACACTCAACGCGCATGGACGTCTCATCGAGGCGGATGCCGACGCCACCACCGTCGCTACCGCGCCGCAGGCGGACGCTGTCGAAGTCGCCGTCGACGAGCTGTACGAGAGCATGGCCGAGCACGGACTTCGCTACGGCCCTGCTTTCCGGTTGTTGAGCGAGGTCTGGGTTGGCACGGATAGCGTTGTCGCACATCTCGATTCGTCGGTAACCACGGGGCACCGGCACCTTGCCCACCCGGCGATAGTCGATTCGGCACTCCAGTGCTTCGCCGCTTTGTACGCGAGAACAGCTGCCACACAGGCAGATTCCGAGGACGACGCCGATGTGGTTGTGCCGTCCGCTATCAAAGGGATCCGGTGGACCGGGCCGATGCCGGCCGATCCGGTCGTGGTCCTCACCCGCGTATCCGATGATCCACTGCGCGCCGATATCCGCATCGCGTCCGCGAGCGGCGATGTCGCACTGACCATGTCAGGGGTGCAATTCCGCGCGCTCACCCCGCGGTCGTCGCTCTACGAGCAGCTCGACCGGCTGTTCTACGAGCCGGTGTGGGAGATCGTGACGGACACCGCGGAACCGGCACCGCAAGACCTGCCCGGTGACGAAGAGTTCCTGCTCGTCGTCAACCTCGGTGCGGAAATCTCCCAGCGGGCCAAGGAAATCGCCAATATGCGCATCCGGGCCGAAGTGGTCACGGTTGGCGAGCATGCCTCGGCGGCCGACACCGAACAGCTGCTCGAGCTGCTGCGGACCGCACACGCCCGGCCCGAGGTCGAGTGCCTGCGATTGGTTGTCGTCGCCGGGGCAGAACTCGACGGCATGCGCAATGTGTACGGGCTCGCACAGGTCGCGCAGGCGCTCAAGGCCCTGCTGTCGGACGAACTGCCTGTCGTGATCCACGCGGTCGTGGTCACCGAACACGCGCTGTGCCTGCCGATCGACCGGTTCGCCCGGCTCGAGCATTCGGCCCTGACCGGCGCGCGCCGCGAACTGCTCAACGAACTTCCGGCCGGACAGTGGCGGCTGGTCGATACCGAACCCGCCTCCGCGGCGGCCGACATCCTCGAGCAGATCTACACCGACACCACCACCGACGAGGTGGCGCTGCGCGCGGGCGCGCGCTGGACGATCCGCTGGCGGCAGACCCTCACCGACCGGTTGGCCGGCTGGGATGTGCCGCGACCGCTCACCGATCCCGAGCAGTCCTTCCGTCTCGATATTCCACGTTCGCGCCTGCTGCCGGAACTCGCCCTGCGCACCTGCGAGCGGATCGCACCGGGACCGGACGAGGTCGAAATCCGGATGCAAGCGGTCGGCCTGAACTATAAGGACACCCTCAAGGTGCTGGGTGTACTCACCGAAAAAGAGCTGGACGGAACATTTTTCGGCACCGAGATCGGCATGGACGGCTACGGCGTCGTGACCCGCGTCGGCGGCGATATCACCGATATCGCACCGGGAGATGAGATTTCGGTCGTGGCACCCGGAATCGTCCAGCGCTATGTGACGATTCGCCCCGACACCGGCGCGACAACTCGGATGGATATCTTCCCGCCCGGCACCTTCGACCCGCTGCACTGCACCTCGGTAATGCCGCTGTTCACCGCCGAAATCGGGCTCGGTGAACTGGCTCGGGTGCAGCCGGGCGAAACGGTGCTGATCCACGGCGCGGCGGGCGGTATGGGCATGGCCGCCGTTCAGGTCGCGCTGCGGATGGGAGCGCGGGTGATCGCCACCGCCGGCACCGAGGAGCGGCGCGCCCAGGTGCGGGCGCTCGGCGCACATGAGGTGCTGGGTTCGCGGTCGATCGGTTTCGTCGACGAGGTGCTGCGCCTGACCGACGGTGCGGGCGTCGACGTCGTCTACAGTTCCGCGCCCGGCGAGATCCTGCAGCAGAACTTCCGGGTGGCGGGCGAGTTCGGCCGCATCGTGGATATCGGCAAGGCCGATATCTACGGCTCGGGCACTATCGACCTGCGCCCCTTCGACCGGAATCTGGCCTTCTTCGCCGTCGATATCGACCGGATCCTGGCCCGGCGACCCGAGCAGGTCCGCCGGGCGGCCCGGCGCGTGGTGGACGCGATGTTCCACGGCGAGTACACCGCATTGCCGAACAGACCGTTCGCATTGCACGAGCTGACCGCGGCATTCGAAACTGTGGCGCGCTCCGCCCAGATCGGCCGGGTGGTGCTCGATCTGCGCGAAGCACATCCGGCGGTGCGCCACATCCCCGGCGAATTCGAATTCGACCCCGCCGCAAGCTATCTGGTGACCGGCGGCTTCGGTGCCTTCGGCCTGGCCACCGCACGTCAGCTGGTGCGTGCCGGAGTACGGCACCTGGTGCTCGTCGGTCGCAATGGCGCGTCCACCGACACGGCGCGAGAACAGTTGGCGCGGTTCACGAACGAAGGAATCGACGTGCGCGAGGAATGCGTCGACGTCGCCGACTACGACGCGGTCGCCGACCTCGTCGCGCGCATTCAGGCAAGCGGTGCACCGTTGCGCGGTGTGATCCATGCCGCGGGCGTGGTCAACAACACCGAGATTCCTGAGGTCACCACCGAATCCCTGCGCGAGATCTTCGATCCGAAGGTGATCGGCGCGACCAATCTCGATAGAGCCACCACCGCCGCAGGCGTCGAGCTCGACCTATTCGTGCTCTACTCCTCGGCCAGCGGCATTGCCGGGCTCTCACCCCAATTGGGTTATGCGTCAGCCAATTCCGCGCTCGATGCACTCGCCTGGGCGCGGCGCGCACAGGGCAGGCCGGCGCTATCTGTGGACTGGGGATTCATGCGCGGCGACGGCGGTATGGCCGACTCCCGCGCAGTGTCCCGCTATGCCGAAATGACCGGATACGGCTCGCTGGATATGGATTTCGCGACCCTGCTGTTGCGGGAATGTCTGCGGTTCGACATCACCCAGCTCGCCCTGCTCGATATCGACTGGGCGCAGTGGGCACTCGCGCATCGTTCTTCGGCTCGCGCGCCTCGTTTCGTCGAACTGGTCACCGCCGCGGGCGGTGGCGCGGCGGGTACAAGCGCCCTGCGCGCCGAAATCCTGGCGCTGGACCCGGAATTTCGCGGCGAGGTGGTCGCCTGTCTGCTCGCCGAACAACTCGCGGTCGTACTCGGCGTCGATGCGGACACCGTGGACCTGGCCACTCCGACCATGGAGTTGGGGCTGGATTCGCTGATGGCCATGGAATTCGGTGCGCGCGTGGTGAAAAGCCTCGGCGTCAAGATGTCGGTCCTGTCCATCGGGGCCGGGCTCTCGCTGGCGGGCCTCGGCGTCAAGATCGCCGCTCAGATCGCGCACGAAGAAGCAAGTACCGAACCGACAGCAGCGTGAGGACTACTGCATGACAACTGAGAGCATCGATCCCCGTGCGCTCGCCCGTGCTCTGATGGCCAAGCACGATGCGGGCAATGGCGCGACCACTGCGACGGCGGCGGGACCCGACCGCGGTGCGGCCGATGTGCGGACCGCTCGCGGCCCGAGCCTGCAGACCTCCTTCCGTGATCATCCGGGTGTGCTCGAAGCCAATGAAAAGTTCGCCGCTTTCGACGCCTGGACCCGCGAGGCCGGTGTGCTCAATCCGTACTACCTGCCGCACGACGGCATCAGCGGGGCGGTGACCAGCTTCGCGGACCGTGACATGCTGAATTTCAGCAGTTTCGGCTATCTGGATCTGGCCGCCGAGCCGCGCGTGCATGCCGCCGCCATCGCCGCGATCGGGCGCTACGGGACATCCGCGGCCGCCGTCCGGATGGTCGCGGGGGAGTTACCGCTCTACGGGGAGTTGGAACGCGAGCTCGCGCGGATCTACGACACCGAGGCCGCCATCGTGACGGCGAGCGGCTTCCTCACCAATGCGGCGGCGGTCGCCTTCCTGCTCGGGAGGCGCGATATCGCGGTCTGCGACTCACTGATCCATAACAGCATCGTCTCCGGCACCGAATGGGCGGGCTGCAAGCGAGTCACCTTCCGGCACAACGATCCCGAATCGCTGGACGCGATTCTGGCGATGTCCCGGCGCAGCTTCGATCGGGCCCTCGTGCTGATCGAGGGCGTGTACAGCATGGACGGCGATGTGGTCCGGCTGCCCGAAATCATCGAGGTGGCGCGGAAATACGACTGCTCGATCATGATCGACGAAGCGCATTCCTTCGGTGTTCTCGGCGAGCGTGGGCTCGGCGCGCGTGAGCTGTTCGATCTGCCCGGCGATGCCGTCGATGTCTGGATGGGCACACTGTCGAAGGCGCTGGGCAGCGTCGGCGGCTACCTGGCGGCCAATCGCGAACTCGTCGAAGGGTTCAAATACTCCGCCGCCGGTCTGAGCATGTACACGGCCTCACCCGCACCGTCCGCGGCGGCGGCGGCACTGGAGGGCCTCGCCGTCCTACACGACGAGCCGCAACGCGTGGCGGCACTGCGCCGCAACGCCGAGTACTTCCACCGCCGGGCCCGCGAACTCGGCTTCGACACCGGCAACGGCCAGGCCACACCGATTACCCCGATCATCACCGGCGCGAACGAACCCGCGGTGCGCGCATCGATGGAACTGCTGGAGCGCAATGTGATGGCCAACGCCATCGGGCATCCGGTGGTCCCCGAGGGCGAGGCGCGCTTGCGGTTCTTCATCAACTGCCGTCATACCGAGGCGCAGCTCGATCATGCGTTGGACACCCTGCGGTCGGTGTTCGACGGTCTCACCACGGAAGAGAGTCACCACTCGTGAAATTGTCGGTCAGTTCTTCTCTGCTGCGAAAAGCGTTGGTGCCATTGGCATCATTGACGCTGATGGCGGTGCTGTTCGTACCGGCCCACTCGGCCATGATCGCCCCGGTCGAGACCGATCCGAGCAGCCCGCTGGCGAGCCGGTTCCATTTCACCGAGATGCCGATCGCGCTGCCGCCGGGGCTGCCCGAGCGCAAGATCCGGCATATCGAGCCACGGTATGAGCATGTCGTCGCCTGGATGTCCTCGGTCAACTCGGCGGCGGCGATCAACGATATCGATGGCAACGGCCGCGCCGATGATCTGTGCCTGGTCGATTCCCGATCCGACACTGTCATCGTGACGCCGACGCCGGACAGCGACACCAGCCGCTACGCACCCTTCGTGCTCGATCCGGCACCGCTGCCGACCGACGACCGGATGGCCCCGACCGGCTGTGTCCCAGGCGATTTCGACCACTCCGGCCGCATCGGTCTGATGGTGTACTACGGCGGACGCACCCCGGTCCTGTACCTGCCGCGCGCCGGTGCCAAGCACCTGGACAACAAGGCATTCCGGCCGGTGGAAATGGTGCAGCCGCCGACCACCCCGGACGGCAGCTACCAGGGCGCGCGCTGGTTCACCCTGGCCGCCTCCGTCGCCGACTTCGACGGTGACGGCAACCCGGACGTCTACCTCGGAAACTATTTCCCGGACAGCGATTTCATCGGTCCGGACGGTCAGCACAGCCTGACCCTGAACGAATCCTTCTCCAAAGCGACCAATGCCGGGACCGACCGCATCCTCACCTTCCAGCAGGGCACCGGCGGCGCCGAGCCGACCGCGGTGTACCGCGAGGTGGTCGATGCGCTCCCGGAGGGGAAGGCGAACGGCTGGACGCTGGCGTCGGCCACCCAGGACCTCACCGGCGACCAACTGCCGGAGCTGTATGTCGCCAACGATATGGGTCCGGATCGCCTATTCGTGAACAGGTCGACACCGGGTCACATCGGTTTCGGCCTCGCCGAAGGTGAGCGCGGCCCGACCGACCCGAAGTCCTTTGTGCTCGGCCATGATTCGTTCAAGGGTATGGGCGCGGACTTCGCCGATCTCGACGGTGACGGCATGCCCGATCTGTTCGTCAGCAATATCGCGCAGCGATGGGGCATCGTCGAGGCCAACCTCGCCTTCTACAACACCGCAGTCGATCCGAAACAAGCTGCGGCGCAACTGGAGTCGGGCATCGCACCGTTCAAGAACCAGGCCGTGGAAAAGGGTATCGCCTGGGACGGCTGGTGCTGGGACACCAAGGTCGCCGATTTCGACAACAGCGGCCGACCGCAGATCGTGCAGTCCAACGGCATGTTCAAGGGTTCGAGCACCCGGTGGCCGCAGGTGCAGGAAATGGCCACGATGAACGACGATTTCAGCAAGTACCCGTGGGCCTGGCCGAAGTTCACCGAGGAATCCGACCTGGCGGGCAATAACCGCATCGGTTTCTTCGCCCAGGACGACAACGGCAAGTTCACCAATATCTCGCCCGCCCTCGACACCTTCGCGGCGACACCCACCCGCGGCATCGCGGTCGGAGACTCGACCGGTACCGGTAACCTCAGCTTCGCGGTCGCCAGGCAGTGGGAAGCGCCGGTCTTCTACCGCAATGACGCACCGCATCCCGGGCAGTACCTCGGCCTGCGGCTGCTCACTCCGCCGACCACCGCTGCCTCCGGCGAGACGACGGTCGCGGGCAAGCCCGTGCTCGGGTCTCCGGCCCTCGGCGCCGAAGTCACGGTGACGATGCCGGACGGCAAAACCCATGTGGCACAGGTCGACGGCGGCAGCGGGCACGCGGGTAAGCGGTCCACCGATATCCACGTCGGACTCGGCGATATCGCTCCCACTACCGCAGTGTCGGTACAACTCGCGTGGCGCGATAACCACGGCGCCGTGCGCACCCAGCAGCTGCAGCTGCAACCGGGGCAACACACCCTCGTTCTCGACTCCGATGCCCGGGAGGTGCACCAGTGAGTGTTCAAGGAAACGGTACACATTCGAACGGAACAGCCGTCATCGAAAACACCAACGGCTCCGCGCCCGAGCCCCCGCCGTCACCGGCGCAGGCCTGGCGGCGAAAGTGGTTGGGCGTCAATATCGAAGGGCGTGACCCGCGCTATCTCGCGCTGCGCAACTTCGCGGCCTCGCTGACGATCTTCAATATTCTGGGATTCCTGTGGCTCGGATTCGAGCAGCCGTGGCTGTGGCCGTTCCTCAGCGCGGGCACCGCGTACGCGGTGGAGATGATCCTGGAAACGCTGGCGGCATGGGCCTATCGCCGCCCGGCGGGCTACCGGGGCAACGGACTTCGCGGTCTGATCGTCTTCCTGCTGCCCGCGCACATCACCGGTGTGGCCTTCAATTTCCTGATGTACGCGGCGGACCAATTCCTGCCGATCATGTTCGGCATCACGGTCGCGGTCGGCACGAAATGGGTGCTGCGGGCCAAGGTCAACGGCAAGGTCAAGCACTTCATGAACCCGTCGAACTTCGGGATCGTGGTCGCGCTGCTGGTCTTCCCGACGATCGCCGTTGTCGGTCCGTATCACTTCGTCGAGAACGTCTCGGGTCCGGCCGACGCGCTGATCGTGCTCGCTCTGCTCGGCGCGGGCACCATGCTCAACGCCAAGCTGACCAAGAAGACACCAATGATCATGGCCTGGCTCGGTGCGTATGTGCTGCAGGCGGTGGTGCGCGGTCTGCTGGACCACAACATCTCGATCATCGCGGCGCTGCTGCCGATGACCGGTATCGCCTTCGTGCTCTACACCAACTACATGATCACCGACCCGGCGACGACACCGTTCGCCAAGCGCGATCAGATCATCTTCGGTGCCTCGGTCGGCCTGATGTACGGCGTGCTGATGGCCCTGCACGTCTCGTTCGGCTTGTTCTTCGCCCTGGTGATCGTCTGCGCGAGTCGCGGACTGTTCTGGTGGAGCCGGAATATTCGGGAGTGGCTGGCCAAGCGCGCGAGCGTCGTGGTGGTGGACGTCCAGGAGGCGGAACCGAAGCCGGATGAACTGGCGGCGGTTGGGTCGGGTGAGTCGGCGGCAGGTGAGTCGGAAGTACCGGTGACAGCTGAGTCGGGTGAACTGGCGGCGGTTGGGTCGGGTGAGTCGGCGGCTGAGTCGGAAGTACCGGTGACAGCGGAGTCGGGTGAACTGGCGGCGGTTGAGTTGGGTGAACTGGCGGCGGTTGAGTTGGGTGAGCCGGCGACGGTCGAGTTGGGTGAGCCGGTGGCGGCTGAGTCGGATGAACCGACGGCAGGTGAATCGGAAGTACCGGTGACAGCTGAGTCGGGTGAGCCGGCGACGGTTGAGTCGGGTGAGCCGGCGACGGTTGAGTCGGGTGAGCTGGTGGCGGCTGAGTCGGAAGTACCGGTGACAGCTGAGTCGGGTGAGCCGGTGACAGCTGAGTCGGGTGAGCTGGTGGTGGCTGAGTCGGATGAACCGGCGGCTGTTGCCCCGGAGAAAGAACCGGCTCGGTCCTGACAACCCGGAACCAACACCACCGCAACAGAATCGAGGTCATATGCCATCACTGATCGGACCACTTCGCTCCACCCTGCTCGGCACCGATATCGAGCAGGAACCACTGAAACGGCCCGGCTTTGCGACGCCGAGTCCGGCGACCGCCGCCGAACTGGAGCGGGTCGCCACCCACCTGTCCACCAGCATCCACGTCGCCGTATGTAGTAAGAACAACGCGGAGTTGATCGAGCAGATCCAACAGCTGCCCGAGCAGTACCAGGGCTTCGCATTCGAAGGCGCCGCAACGGGTCTGGCCGCCGTCGATTCGATCACCCCGTTCAGCCATCGCGCCGCGGACCTGTTCACCGGCCCCGCGGCCAAGCACGACCTGACCATGTATGTCGGCGTTGGTCTGGCGATGGGCAAGATTCCGAAACCGATTTGGAAGAAGGTCTTTCCGAAGCATCCGGTGTACCGCTGGCTCGCGATCGACGGATACGGCTTCTACAACGCCTTCTTCCGCACCGAGAAATACATCAACCGCCAGCACGTCGACGAGCGGTATCCGTCCTGGATGGGAGATACCGCACCGTTGAAACGGGCTTCTGATCAGGGCATCGGACGCGCACTCTGGTTCATCAGCGGCGGATCGGTCGACGGCGTCGCATCGCGGATCGCGGAGTTCGACCCGAGCAGGCATGCCGACCTGTGGAACGGCATCGGCATCGCGACCACCTTCGCAGGTGGTGTGGAAGTCGCCGACCTGGAAGCTATCCGGTCCCTGGTGCCGCAATTCCATCAGCAGTTGGCGGCGGGCTCGACCATGGTCGCGAAGATCCGGCAGCAGGCCGACAGTGCCACCCCGCACACCGAGGTCGCGGTGCGGACCTACACCGGTCGCACCATCGACGAGGCCGCGGCCCTGATCGATAAGGCGTTCGTCGGCATACCGGAGGACGGCACGGCCACCAGCTATCACGCCTGGCGTGACCGTCTCGGTGAGCTGGCCGTACCCGGCGGGAGTTGAAAATGACTGTGCGCTGGACGGATAAGCATGTGATCGTCACCGGCGGCTCCGACGGTATCGGGGCCGCCGTGGCCGCCGCGTTCGCCATGCGCGGCGCGCGCGTCTCGGTCATCGCTCGGCGGGAGGCGCCGCTGCGCGCCACCGCCGAGCGGATCGGAGCCGACTGGCGCAGCGCCGATGTCACCGACCGATCGGGGCTGGCGGTCGCCGTGAAAGAACTGGAGGAACGCAACGGAGCCTGTGCGGTGATCGCCTGCTGCGCGGGCCTCACCCTGCCCGGACTCTTCCTCGATGTCGACAGCGACGAGTTCGGTATCCAGAGTGATGCGAACTATCTGGGTTCGGTCAATGCCATTCGGTGTGTACTGCCCGGCATGGTCGAACGTGGCGAAGGGCATGTTCTGCTGACCAGTTCGACGGCGGCTTTCCTCGGCATCCCCGGATATTCGAGCTACGGCCCGACCAAGGCCAGCGTGCGTCAGCTCGGGCTGTGCCTGCGCTACGAGGTCGAGCCCGACGGGGTGACGGTATCGGTGCTGTACCCGGCCGACACCGACACTCCCGGACTCGCCAGGGAGAATCTGCGCAAACCGGCTGAAACCAAGGCGATTACCGGTTCGATCAAGCCGATGCCCGCCGACAAGGTCGGCGAAGCGGCGGTACGCGGGCTGGAGCGAGGCCGCCATCACATCACGGTGGATCCGCTGACCACGTTTTTCATGCGGTGGGCCAATCTCCCGGAGGATCTGTCCCGGCCGTTCTTCCGTCGCAGTATCGCCCGCGCACGTCGACATGCACAGCAGGAGCACGCCTGATGTCCACCACGGTCAGCGGCGGGGAAGCCTCGTTGCGTGCACGGTTACACCGCATTTTCACCGCGGGCCCCGGCGAAGAGGGGCGACCGCTGCCGCTGCGCACGAAGATCGACTACGCGCTGTGGCTGACCCGGCCGGAAATCGCGCCGATGTCCGGTGCGGTCATGGTGGCCGATGTCCTGTTCAGTGCGCACACCGCAGCCGAGATCTGGTCAGCGCCGATGATCGTGGCCGCGGTGATGCTGGCCGCCGCCATTCAACTGTTGCACGTCGCCAATTGCCTGGCCGATCGCTGGGTGGACGTCGAATACAAATCCAAGTTCTCCCGCATCGTTCGAGATCTCGGCGTGCGATTCGTGGCCTGGCAGATCTACCTCACCACCGCCGGCATCGGTGTCGCGGGCGTCTACCTCGCGGTGGCGACCGGACATTTCGATCTGCTGCTGATCATTCCGGTCGGAACACTGTTGCTGCTCGAATATTCGCTGCCGCCATGGCATTTCAAGGCGGCCGGATTCTGGCAGATCCCCTGGACCTACATCATGACCATGGTCTTTCCGGGCGTCGTCGTGCTCCGGTTGTACGACCGGCCGATCGAAATGCCCGCGCTCATCGCCATTCTCGGCTTGGGGCTGACGACCACCGGAGTTTTCGTCGCGAACACCGCCGAGGACATTCCGGAAGACACCGAGCACGGATTCCGGACCTCGGTGGTGGCGCTGGGTCTGCGTGTCTCGCTGTTCGAGTCGATGACGCGGGTCACCGTCGGCGCCGCACTCGTGGCGGGGTCCGTCGTCGCCATGGTGGGATTCACCTGGACATTGATCGTGTATGCCGTTGGCGTGCTGATCGTTATCGGCTATCTGGGCCGGACCCAGCTCGGCACCTGGGGTAAGCCTGTGGAGGACGCTATGCCGCTCGTCCGATCGCAGGCGAAACTGTTCGTATACATGGTCGCGCTTGTTGCCTGGGCGGCCGTCGTACCCGCGGCCGCCGTGTTCTGCCAACGGTGAGCGAATCACGAGAGACCATGGAGCCACGATCGTTATGACCACCGAGATTCGCTCCGACCGTGAGGCTCTTCTCGTCGAACTGGTCGATGAGCACGGCCGAGCGATCGGAGCACGTTCCGTTGCCGAGGCACACCGCCCGCCCGGGCAGCTGCACCGCGCCTTCTCGGTACTGCTGTACGACGCGTCCGGGCGGATCTTGCTGCAGCGTCGCGCTGCGGTCAAAACTCGTTTTCCGCAACGGCTTTCGAACTCCTGCTGCGGCCATCCCGCCCCCGGCCAGGACGTGATCGCCGCCGCATCGATCCGGCTGATGGAGGAACTGAACCTGACCGTCACGGAGCTGACCGAGGCGGGCATCTACCGCTATCGGGCCGCCGACCCACGCGGCGATCAGGTGGAGCACGAATGGGACCACGTGCTGGTCGGTGTCATATCCGGCGACCTGCCGCACCCCGACCCGGCCGAGGTCTCCGAATGCATCTGGGCCGACCCCATCGACCTGCTCGAAGACATCGCGGCGGCAGCCGACTCCTACACGCCGTGGCTGCGCGGTGTCCTCGATATTGCCACGCGTGCAGCCGATTTCACTCATGCAGACAGCAAGAAGGCCTGCTACCGGGGACTCGGCTAGGGCGCACCTGAACAAGCGAGCGCAGCCGCGGAACATCCCGCACGCCGACTACGGCGCTTTCGATGCTAGGCACCGTTGATACTGGACCGGCGACGAGATCACAGCAGGCTTATGAGCCCCCACAACACACCCACCAGGACTAGGAGCAGCAGCGGGATCATTCCTCTGAGCTCTGGCCAGTTCGGACGCCAATAGCGTTGCACCACAGGCATGGTCTGCAAGCTGCGCGATAGGCGAGGGATGCGGTAGACGATGATCAATATCGTCATCAACGCAATGTCCAGGACCGCCAGCACCAAGACGAGGTTCGTCATCGGTCTCACCCTCTACACTTGGCAATGATTTGCCTTGCAGCCTAAATGGATTGGCAAGTCGCTGCCGTTCGTAGGCGAGTGGTGGGGGCAGAGACGTGAGACATGACCTATGGCCGATCGAACTCGCCATCATTGACGCCAGCGGTGAAGGCATCCCACTCGCCAGGAGTGAACACCAGTGCCGGGCCGGTCGGGTTCCTGGAGTCCCGTACGCCGACCATGCCGCTGTCCAGATGCGCCACCTCTATGCAATCCTGGCCCCCGCCACTGTGGCTACTCTTGAACCACTTGGGGCGAGGTCGATGGTCGCCAGCATTATCTGGTTCACCTCGTACGCGCCAAGCGATCGGACGGGCGAATAGCGGGGCGAGTTTGCGGGCGCCATAGCCGAGCAACGCCCACGTTCGAACTTCACGTAATAGGTCTCGGCTTGGTCGGGCATCGAGCGCCTCGCGCCGGAGGACCCCATACGCCTCACGGTACCTGTCCAGATCCGCTGGTCGCTCCAGGAAGATGCCCCTGAAACTCTCCACGTAGACGGGGCTGGGCTCCTCGGGCTTGCCCTTCCGATCCACATCGAAATCCAAGATCAGGAACGGGCCGGTCGACAGTCCAACCGGCAGCCCAGCCCGGAACGGAAGCACCCGTATGCCTACATTCGGATGACTGCTCAGGTTCGCAGGGTTCCGCAGTTGTGCCGCCATCACTTTCCGTGACCCGATGACGGTTCGTAACACCGACTCATGCAAGACAGCTGTGTACGTCGCTGGCTTGTTCCTCCGAGTGCGTCGATCAACGTCGCTGACAACGAAAACGCATGAGCGAGAACATATCTCGACACCCAGGAGAGCCCGATGTGCATCTGAGTGTATTCCTGCATGGCGCCCGATTCGACTTCGCCGCCTGCCTCACCGCGGCTGATCTTCGTACGTGAGCACCAGGCGCAGCATTACGTCGACGCCGTCACCGTCGACCTCTGCGGCACCGGCACCTACCCGAGGCTTCCATCCGAACGCCCCTACCTCGCCCCCCAATCTCGTCAATAAGAGTGTAATGATATGCCCGGATTGGGAACAAGATCAGGTGGAACTGGTGGCGGCGGCTTCTCGGGCGATGCCGCCATGGATTCCACCTGATCTTGTTCGGGGGACTACTCGAGCACCAGGAGAGGCTGAGATGACGAGCAGCGAGCTGGCCGACATCGCTATCGAAGCGATGCGATTGCAGAACGGATATGCGCTTGCGATCGACACGCGCGACTGGGATCTCTTTCGGGCGTTGTTCACCCCCGACGTTGTCGCGGAGTATCCGGGCATGCCGTTCGCGGGGATCGAGCAGTGGTTGGAGTTTTTCGTGCCCTTTCACGACGACTGCACATGGATCCAGCACGCCATGACCAATCACGTCGTGGGTGTGGACGCCGACGGTATCTGGGCGACTTGTTACGGGTTCGTCGAGTGGACGATGCGCGATCGACCGAAACTCATCAATCGCTCACGAACGCTATACCGTGACCGATTGATTCAGCAGAACGGATCGTGGGTCATCGCCCGGCGCAAGTGCGATCTTCTGATGCATCAGCCCGACGCCCCCATTCCTGATGGCATCACCTACCCCAGCTCCGTTCTCGACCTTGCCGACATCTCGTAGACCCTTAGGCGCGCAGCCGATTTCACGGCTTCCAGGTCGTGGCACCTCGCTGAAACCGCATCGGTGCCACCGGCGACTCCCGGCGCTACCCGCGGGGGTCGAGAACCATCGGTAGGGCGAGCGGCCCGCAGGTGATGAATTGCGGGCTATAGGGAATGGCGGCGGGGTCGCAGGCCAGGCGCAAGCGCGGGAACCGGTTGAACAGGGCGGACAATGCCGTACGGCCCTCCAGTCTGGCCAACGGCGCACCGAGACAGAAATGCGGTCCCCGGCCGAACGCCAGCTGGTCTCGGTGATCGTGGTCTATGTCGAAGTTATCCGCGCTCGGGTAATGACTCGGATCCCGCCCGACGCCGCCGTACCATCCCACAATGGCCCCGGCGGGAATATCGACGCCGTCGATCGTAACGTCCTGTAGCGCATACCGGTTGAACATGTTGCCCACCGGGGAGCGGAAACGCAGCATTTCTTCGACGACATCCTCCCACCGGTCCTCGGCCCGAGCCTTGGCCAGCTGCTCGGAGTGGGTACACAGTGTGACCATCGCATTGCCGAGCAGATGCACCGAGGTCTCATGTCCGGCCATGATGACCAGCCACAACATGTCGACCAGCTCCTTGTCGGTCAAACCGTTGTCGGCATTGGCCTGCAGCAGGGCAGAGGTCAGATCGTCGCCGGGACGTCGGCGCTTACTGTTCAGCAACTCGGTGAGGTAGCCGACCATGGCACCCATCGCGGCCTGAATCTCCTCGCCGGTGCTCAGATGCGACATGATCGTGGTCGCCCAGCCGCGGAATTGCCGTTGATCGGATGTCGGTACCCCGAACAGTTCGCAGATGACCCGCACGGGGAACGGCATGGTGACGTTGGCGACGAGGTCGACCTCGGCGGTGGGATCGGGAATGTCATCGATGAGTTCGGTGATGATTCGCCGGATCCGAGGTTCGAGGGTGGCGACCCGGCCCGGGGTGAACGCCTGGCCGATCGTCTTTCGCAGCCTCCGATGTTCGGCGCCGTCGAGGTTGAGCATGTGATCGATGTCGGTAAAGGCTCGCATCGGCCAATCCGCGGGAATCGTACCGTCGTGCAGCGCCGGGCAGTTTCGCGCATTCTTGCTGAACAATGTGCCGTCACCGGCGAGGATCTCACCGACTGCCTGGTAGCTCACCGCGACCCAGGCCGCGACGTTGCCAGCCAATTCGATCGGAACGACCGGACCGCGCCGGCGGATTCGCTCGAACGTCTCGAACATTGGCTCGCCAGCGGTCGGCAGCTGAATGACGGACTCGTTCATTGTGTCTCCAAGGGTGCGATCGGTCATGCGAGACCCGGCCGGTGTGTGCCCGACCAGTGTCGCGCGCGGCCGCTCATCGGACGGTGGGAACCGTGATCCGTTGCCTCGCAACGAAACTTTGACGCCACCTCGCCGAAGTTCGGGCAACCGCCATCAGCGCCCACCTGCCCTGGCCTTCGGCACCGTCATCTTCCGGCCAGGTGTCCTCGATGACGAGGCGGCCGGATTGCATTGCCTGCATGCACTTTCCTGTGCAGTGTGCTCGATATCCACACGCGCGCAGCCATTTTCACGGCTTCCAGTTCGTCGCCCGCAGCCAGGTCGCCAGATCCATCAGCTCCGGGTGCTCCGACCGCAACGCCGCGAGATCGAGCGGCTCGTCCGGCCGCTCGTTGAAATAGCCGAACATCTTGCCCACCTGCTCGTCGAATGCGCGGACCTGTTCGACCGGCACCTGGAAACTGCGCGCGGGCAATCCCGCTGTCCGGCCGAATGTTTCGGCGATCTGCGGTGGAGTCAGCCGGTCGCCTGCAATGGGGACCGTGCGGCCGAGGAAGTCCGTCGGCCGGTCGAAGGCGATGGCGGCGAAGGCGCCGATATCGTGTACCGAGATCAGTGATACCGGAATATCCGCACGCACAGCGAGATTCAGTACGAGCCCGTCCGCGTCGAGCACCGGACGGTTGAACGCGTTGAAATTGTCCATGAAGAAGACCGGACGCAATACGGTGGCCGGAAGGTCGAGTGCTTTGATGTGTGCTTCGATCGCTTCCTTTGCCGCGTAGTACTCGACACCTGAATTCTCGCCCGCACCCTTGAGCGAGCTGTATACCAAATGCTCGATGCCGGACTCGGCGGCGATCTCGGCCACCGCCTTGCCCCGCCGTTGTTCGGCCGCAATGCCCTCGGCGGTGATGTGCACGCCAGTCATCATGGTCAGCATCAGGAAGATGCCGTAGGTGCCGTCCATGGCCGCTCGCACCGACGCGGTGTCGTCCAGATCGCCTTCGATGAGGTTCGCACCGCTTTCGCGCAATGCGCTGGCTGCGGGCGAGGTCAGATCACGCACGAATGCGTGGACTTCCCAACCGCGTTCGAGCAGTTGTCCCGTGGTCGCCCGGCCCTGCTGTCCGGTCGCGCCGATGACGAGAACCGGTCCCTTGCTGCCTGTCATGCCAAACTCCTTGTGCTGGGTGATCGTTTCTCGATCTCCTGTTGCACTCGACGCTAGAGACGGGCGGTGGCGCGGTCCTGTTACCGATACTGCTACCCACAGAGGGCATGTGATGACAGATAACGACCGCGCCGAACTTGCCGCATTCCTGCGTGCGCAACGCTCCCGGCTGCGGCCGACCGATGTCGGGATGCTGCCGGATCTGGAACCGGGCCGACGGCGCACGCCCGGCCTGCGTCGTGAAGAAGTCGCCGAACTCGCCGGGGTGAGATGTCGGTTACACACTCCGAGTGTCCAACTCGGCAAACGTGCAACCCACAAGGGATCTCGATGACCGACAAGCATCGCGCCGAACTCGCCGACTTTCTCAAGGCGCACCGCTCCCGGTTGCAGCCCACCGATGTCGGTCTGCCCGGGGATCTGATCCCGGGGCGTCGGCGCACCCCGGGCCTGCGTCGCGAAGAGGTTGCTGAGTTGGCCGGGGTAAGTCTCACTTGGTACACGTGGCTCGAACAGGGCCGCAAGATCGCGGCGAGTCCGCAGGTGGTCGACGCGCTGGCCAGGGCATTGCGTCTCGATGACGGACGGCACCGCCATCTGCGCCGCCTCGCCGGTCTCGCCGATCCGGTCGCCGCGCCTCAGCCTGGAGAGGCGATATCGCGCCTACAGCGTCTGGTCGATTCGATGATGCCGAGTCCTGCGGTAATCCACGACGGGCACTTCGATTTCGTGGTCTGGAACGAGGCCTACACACGCCTGCGCCTCGACCCCGCCGAATTCGACCCGGATCACCGCAACCTGCTCTGGATGATGTTCACCCACAAGGAGAACCGCGCCGCCATGCGCAACTGGGAGCCTGCGGCCCGCGCGGTCCTCAGCCAATTCCGTGCCCTGGTCGGCCGCCGCCCCGACGACCCCCGCCTCACTGCCATCGTTGGCGCACTGACCGAGGCCAGCCCCGAATTCCGCACCTGGTGGTCGGAATACCCGGTCCAAGACTTCCGCGCCGCCACCATCGGCATCGACCACCCCGAAGCGGGCCCGGTGAACTTCGAACTATTCCAACTCCGCCTCGCAGAAAACCCGGATCTCCTTCTGGTACTACAACTCCCAGCCGCCGATACCGATCACACCACCATCGCCACCCACCTCACCTGACCCGCGGCTGCGCCCTCCCCAGCCGAATCCCACTGAAGCCGAGTGAGCTTGCGGTCACCGCATCCCGGAACGCACACAGGTTGGCCAGCATCCGGAGTTGAATTCCCGCCTGCGCGTGCAGCGCTAGAAGGTTGCCGACCTGTTCGGGCGGTCCGAGCGGATCTGACCCGGGTCGGGGTATACCTCAGTCGCCCTCAGCGGCGTCGTCCTCGTCTGGCCAGCTGTCCTCGATGATCAGGCGGCCGGATTGCATTGCCTGCGTGTACTGTTCGGCGACTACGGCGGTGGGGTAGGTGGGCCAGTAGGAGATGGCGCCGGTGGGTTTGTCGATGACGCAGACCGAACCGCCGATGGCCGGGGGGAGTGGGGGTTTGTGTGGGTCGATGCCCGGTGGTGGCGGGAAGATGGCGACGACGGTGAAGCCCACCTCGAATTCGGTGAGCAGGTTGCTGATGCCGTCCTCGGTGGGCAGGTAGTGGTCGGCGAGGCGTTGTGCCTCGGGGAGATCCACCGGGAAGTTCGCCTCGGTGGGGTAGGCGTGGATATCCATGCCTGAGAATTTACGGCCAAGGCGAACGGGTGGTCATTCGAAGTGGACGGTGGCGATCATCCGGCGGGCCAGGGTTTCCGGATCGGAGCTATCCGCCGCATCCTGTAGTGCCCCGTCGCGCCATAGTGCCGCGAAGCCGTGGACCAGCGACCAGGCGGCGAGGCGGATGGCTTGTTGCTGCTCGACGGTGTTGTCGGGTTGCATGAGCGAGACCCCGGAACGCAGCGCCGCACCTGCCGCGGTGCGGGCGGCGACCAGGCGCTCGTCGTCGGCGTGCAGGAGCTCGCGTCGGAACATCACATCGAAATGGCCCGGATGTTCGCGGGCGAAGCGGGTGTAGGCGACCGCGACCTCGCGAAAGTCCGGTCCGGCCGCGGTCAGCTGTTCGGCGAGCAGATCGAAACCTTCGATGGCGAGCGCGGTCAGTAGTCCGGCGCGATCACCGAAGTGGTGCGCGGGGGCCGCGTGCGAGACATCGGCGCGGCGCGCCAGCCCACGCAGGGATATCGCGTCGATGCCATCGATCGCGATCTGGTCGGCGGCCGCGGCCAGGATGGTGGCCCGCAGATCGCCGTGGTGGTAGCCGCTCTTCGCCATGTCTCGATGGTCGCCGAAAATCTAGTCATTGACAAGTTCCCGGCCGAAACCCTAATCTAGTCACTGTCAAGATTAGGTGTTCGACCCACAGGAGACTCTGATGGCACCGCTGGTTGTACTCATCGTCATCGCCGGACTCGCGCGGTTCATCGGCTGGCTCGGCAACCTCGGTTGGCTCGACTCCTGGCCACACGCCGCCGCACTCGGACTGGCCGCGATGTTCGCCCTCACCTCGAGCGCGCACTTCGTCGAGCCGAAGCGCGGCGCACTGATCGCCATGGTTCCGCCGCGGTTGCCCAATCCGGCGGCCTGGGTGAGCTTCACCGGCCTGCTCGAAATCGGCGGCGCGATCGGCCTTTTGATTCCGCCCATCGCCAAACTGGCGGCCGCGGGCCTGATCCTGCTGCTGATCGTGATGTTCCCGGCGAATATCCGTGCGGCACGGGCGGATATCGGCATCAAGACCATGCCGCTGCCGCTACGCACCATCGTGCAGTTCATCTTCCTCGGGGCAGGCGCGCTCGTCCTGCTCGGCTGACCTCTAAACCACCGTCGGCACATCGGATTCCGGTGTGTCGACGCTTCTTTGTGTCGGAGCCGCACGGGCTGCTGGTGTAGTGATACGCATCGTGTGTTGCGGCTTGATCGGCAGCACTGCGACATCCCTTGATAGCGACATCCCTAGATTTGGATACCGACCTGCGACAGTTGCTCGGCCTGACTCGTGCCGAGGCCAGCGGTCCGCAGCGCGATGGCGTGGGAGTTCGCAGCTGTATCCTCCGACAGGCACGAGTTCCGCGGCCGAGGAGGGTATCGATGGCATCACTGATTCCCGCGACACTCGGCTGGCTGGTCCTCGGCTACGTCGGCATCATCACGCTGGGTCGGCTGATGTTGTTGCGGGACACGATCATCGATCAGCTCATCAATAGCAACCTGCTCTGGAGCATCGCCGCCCTGCTGTGCTACCGATGCGCCCAGGCGAGTGTCACCAGTCCGGTCTACGTCCTCGCGCTGGGATGCGTGGTAATGACAACCATGCACCTGTTTGTCATAGCCCGATATATTCTCGCCGAGACCGATTCGACAGTGGTGTGGCGGCGGCTGCGTCGGTGCGGTTTCGTCGCCGCGGCGGCCACTGTCGTCATGTTGCTCGCCGGAATGATGGCACAGGACAACGGACGACCGGTCGATCTGAGCGCACACGGGCCCGCGGCGATCTTCGGGATCGCCTATGCCGCACCGCTTGCGGTCAGTATGGTCGTTTTCCTGCTCTCGGGCATCCACGAGCTGCGCTTGGGCGACCTCAGCGCCAAGATGCAGGTGGTCTGCTGGATTCTGGGCATCAGCGGCGGCTTCGTCTTGAGTAGTCAGGCACTTTCCACCGCGCAGTTGCTGACGGGGCGACCCGCCCTCGGTCCGCATTTGCCGCGTGGAGAACTCGATTTCGTGCTCTGCGTGACCCTCAACGTGACCCTGCTCGCCATCCCTTTGCTCAGCGCGCTACTCTCGCTGGCCGGTTGGGATCGCGACGCTCGAATCTGTCGCCGACTGCGGCCGCTGTGGCGCGACCTCACCGCGGCGGTCCCGGAGATCGTGCTGCCCGCCGACGCACGACACGGGGCGGATTCGGTCACCCGACTGTTCCGCATGACCGTTGAAATCCGCGATGCACTGCTGCACCTCGGCTCATACCTTCCCGCCGAGACCGCGAAACCGCAGCATCAGGTCGAATCGGACTGGGAGATAACCGATTACGCTCACCGCTTGGCACACGCCGTACGCGCCAGAAAGGCAGGCGAACTCCCCGCCACCGTCGGATCCAGCTCCCGGCTGGCCATAACCGCACACGATTTCGACGCCGAACTCCGGCATCTGCTCGGCCTGGCCCGCGTCTGGCCGAAGACGGCGGTGCGTTGAAGTTTGCATCAGGTGCCGCACACCACGCACGGCCATAGGCTGTATCCATGACCTACAAGATCGTTTCTCGGCAGTTCGACCTCGATGTGGACGGCTCACCGCTGACCGGCTATCTGGCCCGTCCGGAAGGTGACGGCACTTTTCCCGCCGTGCTGGTCGGCGCCGAGCTGTGGGGACTCACCGAGGACGCGCGCCGGATCGTCGATCGGGTCGCTGAACTCGGCTACGTGGCCTTCGTGGTGAACGTCTATCACCGCTCGGGTCCGGAAACGGCCGCGGGACTGGCCGAGACCGATGAGAACCGGACGCGTGCCTTCGGCCTGCTCGGCGAGCTGACCCGCGACGGTGTCGAGGCCGACTTCCGGGCCGCCATCGCCTACGCCCGCGAGCACGGTGGCGCCACCGATAAGACCGGTGTGCTCGGCTTCAGCCTCGGCGGCCACCTTGCTTACTTCGCGGCCACCCGACTGGAACTGGATGCCGCAGCGATCTTCTACCCGGGCTGGCTGACCACCGCGGGCACCGCCCTGAGCAGGCCGGAGCCGTTGCTGGCCGCGACCGAGAACATCGCCAAGGGGGATGTGCGGATGCTGCTCTTCTTCGCCGAACTCGATCACGTCATCGATGCCGAACAGCGCGAACAAGTCGAGGCGGCCTTGAATCAGGCCGGTGTGCGGCACGAATCGGTGGTCTTCCCGGGTGCGAAGCACGCCTTCTTCTTCCCTGGCCGGGAACCGTACGACGAAGCCGCCGCTCAGGATTCGTGGCAGCGGACCGCCGAACTGTTCGCCACCGAATTGGCCTGAGACCGAATCGAATACGACGAGAGCCCGACCGGCCCTGTCTCCCCCTCCGAAGACAGGCCCGATCGGGCTGTAATGAATATTCCTCGGAGAACTTGACAGGGCCTTAAAGGAGCCTTAATGGAGACGTGTCAGGCGGATCAGTGCCGCTTGGCACCGAGTTGGGCCAGGAACTCGGCATTGGTCGGAGCCTGACGCAGACCCTCCAGCAGCAGGTCGATGCTCTGCTGACCGTCCACTGCGGCGAGGGTGCGCCGCAACAGGTGCGTCGCCGCCAATTCATCCGGGGTGAGCAGCAATTCGTCCTTGCGGGTGCTGGAGCGTGCGATATCGATGGCCGGGAAGACCCGGCGGCTCGCGGTCGCGCGATCCAGTTTCACCTCGGCATTGCCGGTGCCCTTGTACTCCTCGAAGATCACGGTGTCGGCCAGCGAACCGGTCTCCACCAGCGCGGTGGCGATAATGGTGAGCGAGCCGCCGTTCTCGAAATTGCGTGCGGCGCCGAGAAATTTCTTCGGCGGCGCGAGTGCGGCTGCATCGACGCCGCCGGAGAGTACACGTCCGGAGGACGGGGCAGCGTTGTTGTAGGCGCGGGCGAGGCGAGTCAGCGAGTCGAGCAGCACGACGACATCTCGGCCCATTTCGGCCAGGCGCTTGGCATGTTCGATGGCGAGTTCGGCCAATGCGATCTGCTCACGCGGGGTTTGATCGAAGGTGGCGGCTGCGACATCGGCGGGAACCGACCTGGCCAGATCCGTAACCTCCTCGGGGCGCTCACCGACCAGTACGAGCATTAGTTCGCACTCCGGGTGGTTCTTCGCGATTCCGTGCGCGATCGCTTGCAGCACAGAGGTTTTGCCCGCCTTCGGCGGTGCGACGACGAGTGCGCGCTGACCTTTGCCGATGGGCATGACCAAGTCGGTGACCCGGGTGGTCATGGCATGCGGTTCGGTTTCCAGCCGCAACCGCTCATTGGGATAGATGGGAACGAGATTCTCGAAATTGGGCCTGGCCGGGGCCCGCTTGGGGTCCTGTCCGTTGACCGATTCGATGCGGGTCAACGGGTCGAGTTTGCCGCTGTGCGCGGGTTCGGCGATGCCGACGATGAAATCGCCACGGCGCAAACCGAATTCGCGAATGAGCCGAGGTGGCACGTGCACGTCATGCGGGCTGGGGAGGTAGCCGTCGACCCGGAGGGTGGCGGCGCGGTTGTCGGTGATATCGAGGATGCCACTGACGGATCGGAGGGGGTGCGCAGCGGTCTCGGCCGCCGTATCCCCGTCTTGTGGTACGGGAAATGCGTTGTCTTTCATGGTTTTCCTTTGCGTGGGTACGGCGAGCGGCCGTATGAGGCAGCGGCGATCGGGGTCGCTGCGGTGAAATGCCCTCTAGGCTCCGGGAACGAGGTGGACTACCATCGTGATCGGGGAATTGAGAGATCTTGTGGGGGTCCGGCGCTGATCGGCCGGGATACCAACATCCACAAGGACAAGGCCGAGGGTACATCGTCGAACGGCTGTTGCGCAACGGTTACAGCCCGACTATGGCAACCGGAACAGGCCACATTTTCGTATCGGTAGCCGACCATGCGAACGGCTCGGCGGCGTGTCTCGTATCAATCCATATCCGGCCAGACCGACGGAAGGTAGGAGCTGCAATGGCCGAGTTCGAACCGTTCTACCGGCAAGTCCAATCGCACTACGACGTCTCCGACGACTTCTACCGGCTATTCCTCGACCCGTCGATGACCTACAGTTGCGCCTACTTCGAGCGCGACGATATGACCCTCGAGCAGGCCCAACTCGCCAAGATCGATCTCGCGCTCGGCAAATTGGATCTGCGGCCCGGGATGACCCTGCTCGATATCGGATGCGGTTGGGGTGCGACGATGTTCCGTGCGGTCGAGCGCTACGGGGTGAAGGTCGTCGGTCTCACCTTGAGCCGCAATCAGTACGAGCACGTCCGCTCGCAGATCGATCGGCGCGGTGTGGCAGGCGTCGAGATTCGGCTGCAGGGCTGGGAGGAGTTCGACGGGGGAGCGGACCGGATTGTGAGCATCGGTGCGTTCGAACATTTCCGCCGCGAGCGGTATCCGGCGTTCTTCGAGTGCTGCAGCCGCATGCTCCCGCCCGACGGCCGGATGCTGCTGCATACGATCATCGGCCATACCCTCAACGACCTGCGTCGCATGAATATTCCGGTGACCCGGGAGGCCGCGCTTTTCCACATCTTCATGAAGCGCGAGATCTTCCCCGGCGGACAGCTGCCCCAGCCCGCCGAGGTCACTCGCTTGGCCGGGCAGGCCGGACTCGGCACCGAACAGATCCAGCCGCTGCGCCTGCATTACGCGCGCACGCTGGATCAGTGGGCCGACGCGCTGGTGGACCATCACGATGAGGCGGTGCGGATCGCCTCGGAGGAGGTCTATGCCAGATACCTCGAGTACCTCACCGGATGTGCCCAGTACTTCCGCAGCGGGCACCTCGATGTCATGCAGTTCACAATGGTGAAGTGAGCCTCGAGGCTCCGGCGGTGAAGTGAGCCTCGGGCTCGGCGTCAGAGTACGGCCTGGGTCTGTGTGACCTTGGCGACGAGTTTGTCTGCGTCATCGTGGATTTCGGTTTCCACCACGATGAAAGACCGGCCCGCGTGTAGCGGTCGTGCCGTCGCGGTCGCATAGCCGGAACGCACGGCCCGCAGGAAATTCGTCTTGGACTCCACCGTCGTGGTCCCCTGCTTGCCCTCCGGCAGATTCAGGAACGCACACACCGCGGCGGTCCCATCGGCAAGCGACATCAGCACCCCACCGTGCATTACCCCGCCCAGCGTGCACAGCGACTCGTCCCACGCGATCCGACTGCGCACCAATGCGACACCGTGTTCGAGCACCTCGACCCCGAGGCGCTCGGTGAACGGCATGGACTGGTGAAAGAGCTTGGTGCCCACTTCATCGATCATGGAGTCAGCTTGCCCGATCCACCCGCCGTGCGTCGATTACTCCAGAGGTAATGAGCAGTACGAGCAGCACCGTCGCGCCGCCGCAGACCAGCACCGTCCCGGGTGAGGTCCGATCCACGATCACCCCGCCGACCAGCGCACCGACACAGAAGGTCGCCTGGAACGAGGCGGTGAACAGCACCGACGCCACCTCGGGGGCATCGGGCTGCGCTACGGCGAACCAGGTCTGCAGTACCACCGGCACACCGCCGTATCCGATACCCCAGACGATGAGCAGTGCCACCGCACCGAACTCCCAGCGACCAAGCGTCGGCAGCAGTAGCATCGCGGCCGCCATCGCACTCGCCGCGAAGCCGAGCGCGAGGCGGGGACGACCGAGCAGAGTGCCGCCGAGGAAGTTCCCGGCAATGCCCGCCACACCGTAGATCAGCAGCAGCACCGTGATCGTGGCAGCGCTCACGTCGGTGACCTGCTCCAGGAACGGCGTGACGTAGGTGTAGCTGCCGAACTGCGCGATCACCACGAAAAACGTTGCGAGCAAAGCGGTTCGGACTTCCGCGCGGCCTAGACCGACGCGCAGTGTGGTCAGGCGAAGAACCTGCTCGGCGGGCAGCGCGGGCAATGCGACCGCGAGCATCACCAGCACCACCCCGGACAGCACGCCCAAAACCACGAACGCGGCCCGCCAGCCCGCGATATTCCCGACGAAGGTGCCCACGGGCACGCCGAGCACCGAGCCGAGTGGGACGGAGGAGAAAATCACCGCCGTCGCCCGGTGCACCGACTCCGCCGGCACCAATCGTCCGGCCAGTCCGGCCGCGATCGACCAGTAGCCGCCGATGGTGATCCCGATCAGTACGCGCGAAGCCAGCACCACCCAGAACTCAGGTGCGCTTGCGGCCACCGCATTGGCGATCACCAGCAATAGCGTGCAGCCGCACAGCAGCAATCGGCGATCGATCCGGGCGGCCGCGACGGTCACCATGGGCGCGGCGATCGCGGCCAGCAGTCCGGGCAGGGTCATCATCAGCCCAGCCATGCCATCGGAGATCGTGAAATCGGCTCCAATCGAGGTCAGCAGGCCGATCGGCAGAATCTCGGTGGTCACGATCGAGAAGATGCCGAGCATGACCGCGACGACGGCGAGCCACCGGATCAGCGGCGGCCGGGCGACGGTGGGGGAGGGCGCAAGGACTGTGGACATGTGCTCCAGTCCAGCAATCCCGCGCGCCGAGTTCTGGCGGGTTCCAGCCGCGAATGCCGCTGTGGTGCCAACTATTCGGCGCGAGTGCGGTGCCCGGCGTCCGTCAGGAAGTCGACGGAGCCGATCGCTGTCGCGTCGACTGGCTTCAGCTCATGCGGGCAACGACCGCGCGCGGCAGATGTGGCAGCACCACATCGATGAGTCGCCACGGCCACCCCGGCACGCAGGCGCGAATCCGCTCCCGCTCGATCGCCCGCACCATCGACGCCACGCCCTTCGCCAGTGGCGCGACCATGCGCGCGTCACCGGCCTGCGCCGCCATATCGGTGGCGATGAAACCCGGCAGCAGCGTGGTCACCGCGATCGGTGAAGTCGCGAATTCGACCGTGAGTGCCTCGCCGAGGGCGGCAAGTCCGGCCTTGCTCGCGGAGTAGGCCGCCTTCTTGCCCGGCAGGCCGCGCACCGCGCTCATCGAGGACACCAGCACCAGGTGACCCGACTTCTGAGCGCGAAAGATCTCCAGTGCCGCCTCGGTCTGGGCGAGGGCGCTCACGAAATTTGTGGTAGCCGTGGCGATATTGGCATCCGAGCGACCGGTACCGAGCCGCGCGCCCTTGCCGATACCCGCATTGACGATCACCCGATCCAGTCCGCCGAGTTCATCGCGCAGTTCCGCGAAAACCCGTTGGACGGCCGCATGGTCATCGACGTCGAGCGCGCGGACCGCGACGGTAATGCCCGGGTGCGCGGCGGTGAGTTCGTCGCGCAGGGCTTCGAGCGCATCCAGGCGTCGGGCGCACAGGGCCAAGTTCCGGCTCTTTGCGGCGAAATCCCGCGCCATGGCCGCACCGAGTCCGGCGCTCGCGCCGGTGATCAGGATCTTGCTCCGCGTCATGGTTGCGAACCATAGCGGTTACTGAACGCGAGTCAATATCCCGTGGGGTTCGACTCAGCCGCCGAATGAGCCGGTGCTCGGTGGCAGCATGTGCCAAGCGCCGCAGTTCACGGTCTTGAAGGCGACATCGGTCGGCGCGATCTCGGCGCGGACCGGACTGTTCCTGGTGAACTCGTTATTGATGATGTAGTGCTGATCGGTGTTATCGCCCTCGACCTTGCGCAGCCGCCGCCAGTCACAGCCGACGGCCGGGTCGGGAGTGCCTTGGCCCTCCCAGACGCCGGGGAAGATATCGACGCCGACCAGATAGACACCGTCCTCGGTGATGGTGTTGCGGGGCTGGGCGGCCGCGGTGCCGGTGCCCAGCAGTGTCACGGTGGACGCCATCGCCCCCGCGATCACGAGCGTGCTTGCACGCATACTGCTGTCTCCTCGAATTGCTCTGGCCGCCACTGGCGGCTGACCTGCGGAGATCCCCGTATCTCCGGGGCCAAGGTCTACCAGACTCAGTGGTCGATTTCGGGGGAATCGTCAGATTTCGGTCGGGCGTGATTCCACTTGGCCGGATTCCCGCGATATCTGTTGTATGAGTGGTATTTGTCCGGTGGTCGATGTCGTGGGCAGGCGGTCGACTTGCGGGATGGCATGTGCTGGGCTCTGTACCGACGATGGACTCGCCGCCGTGCTAGCCGCGGACCGGGCGCTCCTACATTGGCGCGCCATGCGTGGACTCGGCGATTCGGGCCTCGCCGAGCACGCGGTGCAGGAGACGCTGCTGCGAGCCTGGCGCTCATGCTCAGTGTTCGATGAACGCAAGGGCACGGTGCGCACCTGGCTGCTCGCGATCGAACGCAACGTCGTGATCGATATCGCCCGCGCCCGCGCCGCCCGGCCCGCGGATACCGGCTGGGATGAGATCACCGAACTCAGCGATGTCCGCTTCGCGAAGCCGGACTTCGCCGAGCGTCTCGTCGACGGCCTGCTCGTCGCCGATCTACTCGCCCGGCTGCCCGAATCGCAGCGCGCGGCGGTGGTGGAGGTGATCCTGCGGGACCGGGCCTATCAAGAGGTGGCCGACGACTTCGGAGTTCCGGTCGGCACGGTCAAGACCCGGGTGCACTACGCTCTGCGGTCTTTGCGCCGCTTGCCGATAGGCGCTTGAGCCCGCATCCGGTTGGCAAACCCCGTCTAACGGCGGTGTGACCCGAGTTTTGGTCGTCTGATCAGCGCTAATACGCTCGAATGCGCTGATAACATTTTGATAACGGAGCTTGCTTTGATGATGCTGGCGTTGCCAGAGTGAACCACTGGGTTTGGTGTTACTAGTGGGAAGGGAGGGGTGCTCCGTCCCGGGGCACCGACACCGCACATGAAGCCAAGCATCATCAGTACCGGTATATGCGGCGCCGTCACGGCCGCCGTGGTGGTGACGCTCTCGGGGCTGACCCCCGCCGCGATCGCCGATCCGACATCGCCGGACATGTCCGTGAAACTCGCAGGCAAGACAATATTCCTCGACCCGGGTCATCAGGGTCCCAACCACGCCGAGAACTTGGCGAAGCAAGTCGGCGACGGTCGCGGCGGCACCAAGGACTGCCAGACCACCGGCATGACCACCGTCAACGGCGTGCCCGAGCACACCGTCAACTGGAAGGTGGCCGAGCTGGTTCGGGCCGCCCTACAGGATCTGGGCGCCAAGGTGGTGCTCAGCCGTCAGGACGACTCCGGATGGGGCGGCTGCGTCGACGAACGCGCTCAGGCCGCCAATGTCTCCGGCGCCGATGTCGCGGTGAGCATCCACGCCGATGGCGCACCGGCGCAGGACCGCGGCTTCCATCTGATCGTGCCGCAGCTGCCGATCCCGGATCCGAAGGTCGATCAGGTCCAGTCCGGACTCGGTCTCGCGGCGAGCAAGGCGGTGCGCGACGCGTATATGGAGGCCGGATTCCCGGCCGCGAATTATGCGGGCGCACAGGACGGTCTGCAGACCCGTGCGGATGTAGCAGGTCCGGCAATGACCACCGTGCCAGATGTATTCATCGAGATGGGCAATGGCGCCAATGTCGAAGACGCCGCACTGCTGGAGACTCCGGAGGGGCAGGTCAAGCACGCCCTGGCCATAACGACCGGCCTGGTCGGCTTCCTGCTCGGCGCGCAGCAGCAGGCGACGACGGCACTCGGCACGATTCCGGCGCAGACCGGGTCGACCGATCGGCCGGCCTCGGCTCCGCTGTCGAATACACCGCAGGAACAGTCGGTTCCGCAGGATTCCGCCGCAGTTCCTGGTGGAGCACAGGCTGCGGCCGTCCCCGAACCCGCAACGGTGCCGAATGCCGCGGGGACGGTGCCGACCGCCCCCGCATCGTTGAATCCGCCGCAAGGGTATGCACAGGCACCGGGCTACGCAGAGCTGCCGAACTCGCCGGGCACGCAGACACCGGGGTCGGCGCAGTCCCCCAGTGCTCCGCAAGCAGGCACACCACAGTCGCAGGGGTTCGGGGTCTCGCCCAACAGCCCGCAGTCGCAGGGGTTCGGGGTCTCGCCCAACAGCCCGCAGTCGCAGGGGTTCGGGCTCTCGCCCAACACCCCGCAGTCACCCGGTTTGGGTCAAACACCCGGTTCCCAGGTCTCGCCGGGCCAGACCGCGCCGAGCACGACCGGCACCCTGCCAGCCCTCGTCGGCACGATCATGCAAATGATGCTGCCGTTGGCGAAGTCCCTCGGCATGGACAACACCGTGATTACCTCGGAGCTGATCAACCTGGCCTACACCTTGGCCAGCACCCTGCTCGGTCCAACGAAGTAACACGGCCGCCGGACTGTGGACAAGTCGCGAGTGGCCCGCATTCGTAACTACCACGGAAGCGAGTCCTACGAGCGACGTTCGCCGCCCGTCTCGCATCCGCGCCGAAGGCGCGGCCATCGAACACTTCGTCAGCGACTGCTCGCAGGTCGCTCGAAGGTTCGGACGCGAGACGGGCCGCGAACACGCAGCGCCGAAGGCGCTGCCAATAGACTCAGCCGGGTGGCTCAGCGGATTCCTGTTCTCATAGTCGCCGGGTTTCTCGGATCCGGGAAGACGACGCTGCTCAACCATCTGCTGCGCAACAACCGGGGTACGCGGATCGGGGTGGTGGTCAACGACTTCGGAGCCATCAATATCGATTCCATGCTGGTGGCAGGCCAGGTCGATGCGATGGTGTCACTCGGCAACGGATGCGTCTGCTGCGCGGTGGATGTCGGCGAACTCGACGATTTGTTCACCAGGCTCGCGCAGCCGCGCGCCAAGATCGACGTGATCGTGGTCGAGGCCAGCGGACTTGCTGAACCGCGCAATCTGATTCGGATGGTGGTCGGTAGCGAGAACCCGCGCATCCGCTACGGCGGTTTGGTCGAGGTGGTCGATGTCGAGCAGTTCCCGGACAGTCGCGAGCGTCATCCGGAACTCGCCACCCATCTGCGCTTGGCGGATCTGGTTGTACTCAACAAAGCCGATCGAGTGTCGCCGGAGCGGCTGGACGGGTTGCGGCAGGAGATCGCCGAACTGATCGGGCAGGCGCCGGTTTACGCGACCACCCATGGCCGCATCGACCCGGGCCTGTTGTTCGACGAGCCGCTGCGTGAAATCCCGCGGGTCGCCGAACAATTGAGTTTCGACGAACTGCTTCACGACCACGACCATGACGATCTTGTCGAGCGGCCTGCAAGCAGTCGCTACGGGCCGCACCGGCATCTGCACGACGACTACACCAGCGTGTCCTTCACCAGCGACCGGGAATTGGATCCGC
This sequence comes from Nocardia sp. NPDC050412, assembly GCF_044458825.1. NCBI lineage: Bacteria > Bacillati > Actinomycetota > Actinomycetes > Mycobacteriales > Nocardiaceae > Nocardia > Nocardia sp. NPDC050412. Next base: position 527,821 of record NZ_JBITIJ010000004.1, on the reverse strand, counting down.
GCCGCCTGGTCGAATTCCTCGAGGATCCGCCGCCCGGACTGTTCCGCGCCAAGGGATTCGCCGCCTTCGGGGTCGCCGCCGAGCGTCGGAAGTTCGTGCTACACATGGTCGGTCGCCATATCGTCTTCGAACCGGACTCCTGGTCGCGCGGCGAATCGCGCACGACCCGATTGGTGCTGATCGGTGCGGGGCTGCCCGCCGACGCGGCTTTGGCGCGGCTGCACGATACCGTGCACACCGCCGCCGAACCGCTGGACCAGCAAGCCATGCTCGGCGTCTGGCGCTATACCCCGCACTGATGCCCGAAAGGTTGGCGCGTTCCGCTAGAAGCTGGCGCGTTCGGTACTTGGCGCGGCGATCGCACGGACATAGAACTGACGTATTGCCCCGCCGCGCGCGGCATGTGCGCAACGGAGCGAACGTGGCGCGTGCGGTGTCGGTTCGACCCACGAACCGTGATCGACCGTATTTGTCTCTACGACCGATTGGAGAGTTCCGTGTCAGAGACCTGGGAGAGTGCCACCGCGTACGTGGTCGCGGCGTTGGAGGCCAAGGGCACCGCGACTCGCGATGATTTCGATGTGCCCGCCATCGTCGCCGCCACCCGAGATATCGCCGATGGCTGGGATTTTCGTGCCATCGAGGATTCGACCTTCTGGCGGATCGCGGCGACCTTCCTGAAGGTCTGACCGAGCACGGGTGACGGTACGGGATGCGGCGTATCAGGCCGGTAGTTCCGATCGGTGTATGAGCTGGGTCATGGATCGACGGCGGGCTGCCCGCCGCATCGAACCCACATCCGAATATCCGAGCAATTCGGCTTGGCGCGATCGGCTCAGCGTGATGCCATTCGCGCTCGACTGCGCGAGGCGGGCATCACGAGCCCGCTCCAATTCCGTCCGCCATGTGGTACCCGCCTCCGTCAGCCGACGCTGCAGCGTCCGCGGACTGGTGGCGAGCCGGTGTGCTACCCGATCCAGCGATACCGCACCCTCGGCCAATGTCTCGGCCAGTGCGGCCGCCACTCGATCCGGCCATGCGGTCGCCAAGGGCGGCGGTGGCGGCAGGGCGTTGGCGAGCGGCCGCAGTACGGTCGCCAGTACCGGATCGCTGGTGGTCAGCGGCAGTTCCATATCGGCGGCGCGGAAGGTCATGGTATCGACCGGTGCGTCGAATTCGATGGCGGTCGTGCCGAACACCTCGACGTAGGTGTCGATTTTGTCCGGTGCCTGCTGCCGCAGCATCACCCGCAGCGGAATGAGCGGATCGCGGACCACGCGTCGCGCGCGGCTGAGCACCGCGGTCAGTCCCCACAGCTGGGTCAGGTCGCGGCCGCGGCCCTCGCCATTGATCATGTCCAGATAAAGCGTGACCTCGTGCTCGTTCTCGGTGACCAGGTCGAAGCGATGATTGGTGGTCACTGCGGCCACGTAGGGACCACAGGTGGCCAGGCCCGCACCGAGCGTCGGCGCGGTGGAGAACAGATAGTCGTAGAGGCCGAGACTGTTGAGTTTGTAGCGGCTGGCCACATGCAATGCGACATTCGGATCACCGAGCCCGTGTTCGCCCAGTTCCCACAGTCGCGAGAAGGTGTGACTCGGCAGGTGGACGTCCTCGCCGACCATGGTCCATTCGGGTAGGCCGGTCTCGCGGATCAGCCGATCCCGATCCAGCCCGGCGTCCGTGAGTTGCGAGATGACGAATCTGTGCAGCAGTACCTGATCGGTTCCCAATGCGCCCCCTCTACCGCGGACCGACGTATCTTGTCCGGGGAGAACGCTATCCCGCGCCTATTGAATCGTCACTGAATTCGCGTCACAGTGTTGTTTCGGGTAACAACAGCAGGCGCTCACGTCCCGGTTATGCACAGGCAATGGGCCTTTACCCGCAGGCGTTCACCCATTCCGAGAGTCCGTCGGCGAAGAGCTGGCGCTTCCAGATCGGCACCTCGTGTTTGATCCGATCCACCAATTCCGCACAGGTGGTGAAGGCTTCGGCGCGGTGTGGGGCCGCGACGGCGACGACGATCGCGAGATCGCCGATGGTCAACTGACCGATTCGGTGGACGGCCGCGACCGGGAGTCCGGAGCGCTCGGCGAGTTCCGAACAGCAATTTCGCAGGAACCGTTCAGCTTCCGGATGCGCCGAATATTCCAAAGCGGAAACCGCTTGTCCGCCATCGTGATTGCGCACTTTGCCGGTGAAAACCACAACGGCGCCGTGTTCCGGTCCGGTCACCGCCGCCTCGACAGCCGCCGGATCGAGTGGCTGATCGCTGATACCGGCCAGGCGTACGGTCGCGAATTCACTTGTTGTCATGGTTGCCGCCTCCGGCTACTTGCGCGAGCAGATGATCCAGCAGCGGCTCGAGCACCGCCATACCGTCTTTGACCCCACCGGGAGAGCCGGGCAGATTCACCACCACCGATCGGCCCGCCAGTCCGGCCACCCCGCGACTGAGCGCGGCAAGTGGGAATTTCGCGGTGCCGCGTTGCCGAATCGCCTCGGCGACACCGGGCAATTCGCGATCCAGGACGGCCAGCGTCGCCTCGGGTGTCGCATCGGTGGGCGAGGCGCCGGTGCCGCCGGTGCTGATCACCAGCGACGGTCCGAACCGCAGGGCATCGGCCAAGCCGATATCGATTTCGGCGTCGGCGTAGATCAGCGGGCCGCGCACCGAGAAGCCGAGTTCGCCAAGCCATTCCGCGAGAACGGGACCGGTGGTGTCCACCCGGGTGCCGCACGCGGCGCCGGTGGAGGCGACCAGGACGACGGCGGAGCGCTGATCGAAATCCGAGATCTCCTCCGGCGCAACGTCTTCCGTGTCGGGCTCTGGTTCGTCGGAAAGCGCGGGAATGTCCACGAACTCCCGCTCCGCGGGCCGCTCCCAATGTCCGTGCTTGCCACCCTCTTTGGTGAGCAGTCGGACGCCATTGAGCGTCGCGGCCGGGTCGACCGCCTTGACCATGTCGTGCAGGGTGAGTCCGGCCACCGCCACGGCGGTCAGTGCTTCCATCTCGACACCGGTGGGGCCCTTGGTCTTCGCGCTCGCCTCGATCGTGATGCTGTCCTCGGTGAAGCCGAATTCGACCTTCACCGAGGACAAGGCCAACTGATGGCACAGCGGAATGAGTTCGGAGGTCTTCTTCGCACCCGCGATACCGGCGATCCGCGCGGTCGGGAGCACATCGGCCTTCGGCATATCGTCGGCCCGGACCAGTGCGACCACCTCGGCGGTGGTTTGCAGCTCACCGGCCGCGACCGCGATCCGAGTGGTGTCGGATTTCGCGCTCACATCGACCATGCGGGCGCGACCTTCCTGATCGACATGGGACAACTCGCTCATAATGACCACACTCGCACAGGTGCGCCGACCGGCAGCGAGGTGACCTCGGCGGGCACATCGATCAGGACATCCGCCCAGGCCATGCCCGCGATTAGATGCGAACCCGGGCCGGAGGCGACCTCGACGGCAGTCGGCCTGCGATGTAATCCGGGCGCCGCGGCGTCCTCGCGCACCAGTTGACCGCGCAGGAATTGGCGTCGTCCCTCGGGGGAGCGCACCGCATTGCGCAGCGGCACCTCGTAGATCTCCACCTCGGGCAAGCCAGCGATGTGACGCAGTATCGGCCGCGCGAACACCTCGAACGACACCATGGTGCTCACCGGATTCCCGGGAAAACTCAGCACCGGTACGCCGTTGACGACGGTAAGCCCTTGTGGTCCACCGGGTTGCACCGCGACCGAGCCGAATTCGCCGCCCAGCGGTTGCAATACGTCCTTGACCACCTCGAAATCGCCTTTGGACACCCCACCGGAGGTGAAGACGATATCGGCGGATTTCGTTGCGGCGGAGAGCAATGCGCGGAACTTTGCCGGATTGTCGGTACTGTGCTCCACCGAGACGACGTTGACGCCATTGGCGCGCAGCGCGGCCGCGAGGGCGATGCCGTTGGAGTTGTAGATCTGACCGGGACGCAATGGTGTTCCGGCGGCGACCAATTCGTCACCGGTGGTGATGACCGCCGCCCGAATCGGTTGGAAAACCGGCACATTCGGCAGTCCGACCGCTGCCAGTGCGGCAATATGGCGGGGGGCCAGCGTGGTGCCCGCGCGGGCCAGCAGCTCGCCGGTGCGCACATCGGTGCCCGGTTCGCGCACGAACTCACCCGCCGTGCGGCCTTGTTCGACCGTCACCGTCGCGTCGTCACTGTGCGCATCTTCTACCGGCACCACACAGTCGGCGCCAGGCGGAATCGGCGCACCGGTCATCACCTTCATCGCGGTGCCGTGCGGCAATGGCGTCTGTCCGGCAGCGCCCGCCGCGACCACACCGACCAGCGGCAGCGTCACCGGAGTGACCACCACCGATTCGGCACGCACCGCATATCCGTCCATCGCCGAGTTGCGGAACACCGGCAGGTCGACCGGTGCGTGGATATCGTCGGCCAGTTGTCGGCCCAGCGCCGCGGGCACCGGGACGGATTCGACCGCACGGGCGGCCAGCGGGCGCAGCAGCGCCTCGATGGTGTCTCGGTATGCGTCGACGGACCGAGCGGTGGCGGGCGGGCTGGGCCGGTGGCCACCGGAGGTGTCGGCACGCGAGGTCATATGGTCAGCCTAATCGCCGAGCGGTAGCGAGTTCTCTTGTCGTATCGCACGAACGCTCACCCGTTGAACTCGGAGTCTGTGAGCTCGAGATGGTGCGGTCCGCCCATGGGCACAGCGTCCGGACCGGTCATAATGGACTGGTGACGTTGGTCGAGATGGGGATTCCTACCGTGCGGCCCAGGCTGCCCTCACTCGACGGACGGCCCGATACGCCGTATCTGGTTGATCGATTCGGGCGCACCGCACGCGATCTGCGCGTATCGATCACCGAGAAGTGTTCGCTGCGATGTACCTACTGCATGCCCGAGGAGGGCCTGCCCGCGATTCCGCAGGACGAACTGCTCACGGTCGAGGAGATTGTGCGACTCGTCACGCTCGCGGTGCGGGAGTTGGGGGTGCGCGAGGTCAGGTTCACCGGCGGTGAGCCGCTGCTGCGCCGCGATCTGGAGCGGATCATCGCGGGCTGTCATGAGCGAGTGCCCGAGGTCCCGCTGTCCATGACGACCAATGGCGTCGGGCTCGCCCATCGGGCCCGCGCTCTCGCGGCCGCCGGGCTGAGCCGGGTGAATGTTTCGCTGGATACCGTGGATCGGCTCGGCTTCGCCCGCCTGACCCGCCGCGATCGGCTCGAATCGGTCTTCGCGGGCATCCGAGCGGCCAGAGATGCCGGATTGGCGCCCATGAAGATCAATGCCGTACTGATGCGCGACACCCTCGCCGGGGCGCCGGATTTGCTGCGCTGGTGTCTGGACGAGGGCTGTGAACTGCGGTTCATCGAGGAGATGCCGCTGGACGCCGATCACGAATGGGCCCGCGCCAATATGGTGACCGCGGCCGAATTGCTCGCGGTGCTCGGTACTCGGTTCACCCTGACCGAGGTCGGACGGTCGGATCCCGCCGCCCCCGCGGAGAAGTGGCTCGTAGACGGCGGTCCGGCGGCGGTCGGCATCATCGCGACGGTGACCCGCAAATTCTGCGACACCTGCGACCGGACCCGGCTCACCGCCGACGGCATGCTGCGGTCGTGCCTGTTCAGCGATCAGGAATTCGATGTGCGCCAAGCGCTGCGGATGGGCGCGGACGACGATGAGATCGCGACGATCTGGCGCGGCGCCATGTGGAACAAATGGGCGGGACACGGGATCGATGCCGAGGATTTCGTCCCGCCGGAACGCACGATGGGAGCCATCGGTGGTTGAGATCCGCTACTTCGCCGCGATCGCCGACGCCGTCGGCAAGGACCGGGAAACCCTGGACTTTCCGGCCGACGCCACCATCGCCGACCTGCGCACCACCCTCGCCGAGTCCTACGGTCCCGACCTCGACAAGATGCTCGCCGTCTGCGCCTACCTCGTCGGCGACGAACTCACCCGTGACCCGTCGGTCGCGCTGACTCCGCGAGTCGACGTCCTACCCCCCTTCGCCGGTGGCTGACGGTGTGTGTGGGCAACTAGGTGCTCCTCGACCGGGTTAGCATCTGCGCCAATGCAGTGCGCCGGACCGGATCAGGAGTCGATATGCCCCAGCCCCCGAATCAGGTACTTGCGCAGCACCCGGTGGTGGTGCGGTTCCACCAGGTGCGGGGCGAGAGTCTGCAACTGCGGGTGGCGGACTGGATCACGAAGTTCGCCGGGTCTATGCGGTTCGTCTATATCCACGCCATAGGTTTCGCGATCTGGATGATTTGGGCCGAACAGAGTCCATGGCCGACGCTGACCCTGGTCGTCTCCCTGGAGGCGATATTCCTGTCCACCTTCGTGATGATCGGCCAGAATCGGCAGGCCCAGTTCCAACAGATGAAGGCCGATCACGACTTCAACGAGCAGGAGTTGGAGCTCAAGACCAATACCGAGCTGACCAGGGCCATTCATGAGATGACCAAGGAACTGCACCGCAGGCTGCTGGAGACTCCGAATCCGAAGTAGTCAGCGCCACCACGTGTCGAGCGGGGTGACCGGGACGGTGCGCTTGTGCCGGGTATTCACGAAGATCGTTTCGAGCTTCTCGGCGACCTCGGCGGTGACGTCCTTGCCCTCCAGGTAGTCATCGATCTCGCTGTAGCGCAGGCCGAGTGCCTCCTCGTCCGGCAGGGCGGGGCGGTCGTCCTCGAGATCGGCGGTCGGCACCTTGGACCAGATGCTCGATGGTGCGCCGAGTTCCTGCAGCAGCGCCGCGCCCTGGCGCTTGGTGAGGCCGGTGAGCGGCGTGATGTCGACGCCGCCGTCGCCGAATTTGGTGAAGAAACCGGTGACCGCCTCGGCTGCGTGATCGGTGCCGACGACGAGCATATTCTCCTGGCCGGCGATGGCGTACTGGATGACCATGCGTTCGCGGGCCTTGATATTGCCGCGCACGAAATCGCGCAGTTTGTCCACCTTCTGGGCGACGGCAGTCGGCGCAGTAGACGGGATGGATGAACTCAGCGCCGAGGCCACCTCGGCGGCAACGGCATTGGCGCCGGGGCGGATATTCACCACCACAGAGCGGTCGGGCTGGATGAACCGCAGCGCGATCCGCGCATCGGCCTCATCGGCCTGCACGCCGTAGGGCAGTCGCACCGCGATAAAGGCGGCATCCGCGCCGTCCGCACGCAGTTCCTCGACGGCGAGCTGGCACAGTCGTCCGGCCAGCGCGCTGTCCTGACCACCGCTGATGCCGAGTACGAAACCTCGTGCGGGACTTGCGTTCAGATAGTCCTTGAGAAAATCGACCCGACGGCGTACCTCGAGCTTCGGTTCGATATTCGATTGGACGCCCAACTCGGCGATGATCTGTTCACGCAGGTTCCCCATGACGCATCACTCTACTGGCCGCGCCGAGATGACAACCCGTCGAACGAACGCCTCCCAGTTATCGCCGATCCGACAGCGGTCGTAACCCAGGACATGCATTTGATGCATCACCAATGCGGCGCCGAGCAGGCCGAGCAGACCATCGGCGACCAACACCACATCGTCGTCGATCCGCGCTTGCCGCAACAGCATCGTCACGTGCGCACGCAGCAGTCCGTAGGGCGGGCCGGTAAAACGGTCGCCCGCCTCGCCGATTTCCGCGGCGCGATGCAGTTCGCCCGCGACCTCTATATCGAGTAGCCGGGCCCGGCCGAAGGCGACCAATCGCTCCACCGGTGCGGCGCCCGGTCCCAGCGGTGGTGGCCCGAACATGAACTCTTCCTGGAACTTTCGCTCGGCGTGGTCCAGGAGCGCGCGCAACAGCCCCGACCTGCTGCCGAACCGTCGGAAGACGGTGCCCTTGCCGACGCCCGCCCGCTTGGCGAGTGCGTCCATGGTCAGGCTGTCCACACCTTGTTCGCGCACGATCTCCTGCGCCGCGTCCAGCAGTAGCTGGCGGTTGCGCGCGGCATCAGCGCGTTCGTGATTTCCGGGCAGGGGCGCACCGATGCCGAGCAACGGGCGCTCGGGCATCATTCCGTCCGGCATGGATGTGCTGTAGCTCACAGGCCTCTCGCGGTTCTCCCGGGAATGGAATCGGACCATGGTCCGGTTAGTGTAGGCAAAAGACCGGACACCACATTCAGTACACCAGGAGTCATCCATGAGCGAGCGAATCAACAACACAGCGCCCTTGGCGGACGGCGAAGCCGGGACCCGGACCCGGATCCTTACCCTTGTCGGCAGCCTTCGCGCCGCCTCGATCAACCGCAGGCTCGCCGAGGCCGCGGCTCAGACCGCGCCCGATGGCGTCGAGATCTCCATCTACGACGGCCTCGGTGATATCCCCTTCTACAACGAGGATCTCGACGTACCCGGCTACGTACCCGCCGCCGCACAGGCGCTGCGCGACGCGGTCGCCGCATCCGATGGCCTGCTCCTGGTGACGCCCGAGTACAACGGCAGCATTCCCGCCGTGCTCAAGAACGCCATCGACTGGGCCTCGCGCCCGTACGGCGCCGGAGCGATCAAGGATCAGCCGGTCGCCGTGGTCAGTGGTTCGATCAGCCCGAATGCGGCCAAGTGGGCGCACGGCGATGTGGTCAAGGCGCTCGGCGTCGCGGGCGCCCGGGTTGTCGAGACCGCCCACCTGCACTTCGCCGGATTCGGCGAGCGGTTCGCCGCATCGCATCCGCGCGAGGATGCCGAGGCGCTGACGCAGCTCGGCGCGACCGTGCACGAACTGGTTCAGGCGACCGGCGAACTGGTGTCCGCCTAAGCGTCGAGGTCCCGCCGGCAGGGTCGCCCCCGACTCCATCCGTGGAGTACGGGGGCGACCCTTTTCGTTCGTCGAAAGAGGTTTGCTGGAAGGGCGCTACGGTACGAAATTGTGATCTGCGCCACTGTTGTGTCGGGTTGCGAATCGAGCGTCCAGGTACTTACCGCTTGGGAATTTCATCTTTGTGACTCGCAACATGTCGTGTTGTATGAATCTGTCGGCCACTAGGTGTAGTGTCTTCGATACTGGAAGACGGGATGAGATCAGCTTCGGCCGCGAGCGGCTGAGCAGGGATTTCAGGTACGGATCCAGGAGTTTGCGCAGCGTAGTCGGATCAAAGCGCCGCTAGCGACTCTTGCAGGTCGCTCGCAACGGTCAGCATACGGATCACAGGCTGTGGATCAGGCATAGGAGAGAGGGACATCAATGACCATCACCGTGTACACCAAGCCCGCTTGCGTCCAGTGCAATGCCACCTACAAGGCGCTCGACAAGGCTGGGGTGGACTACGAAGTCATCGACATCTCCGAGAACGACGATGCGCGTGATTACGTCATGGCGCTGGGGTACCTGCAGGCGCCGGTCGTCGTCGCCGGTGAGGACCACTGGTCCGGCTTCCGCCCCGACCGCATCAAGTCGCTCGCGACCGTGGCTGCCTGATCGCATCCAGCTTTCTGGTGTATCCGATGGAAGGGGGAGGAGGTAGCCATGTCTACAGGGACAGCGCTGGTCTACTTCTCCAGTGCCTCGGAGAATACGCACCGCTTCGTCGAGAAGCTGGGACTCCCGGCGACTCGCATACCACTGCACACCGCTGACTCACTGCGCGTAGACGAACCATACGTGCTGATCGTCCCCACCTACGGGGGCGGTCGGCACGTACTGGGGGGAAATAGATCCGATAGGGATTTCGTGCCGCGGCAGGTCGCCAAGTTCCTCAACGATCCGCACAACCGTGCGCTGCTGCGCGGCGTCGTCGCGGCGGGCAACACGAACTTCGGCGATACCTATTGCTATGCGGGCGAGGTGATCTCGCGCAAGTGCGGGGTGCCCTACCTGTATCGCTTCGAACTCATGGGAACCGCTGAGGACGTCGAGCGCGTCCGCGAGGGATTGGGATTGTTTTGGCAACAGCAACGACAGCACCGACCGGCAAGACAGCTCGCTTAGAGCAGCCTCCGGTCCGTACCGCCGAGACGGGCGAGGTCATGGACTACCACGCCCTCAACGCGATGCTGAACCTGTACGGCCCCGACGGAAAGATCCAGTTCGACAAGGACCGCGAGGCCGCGCACCAGTACTTCCTGCAGCACGTCAACCAGAACACCGTCTTCTTCCACAATCTGGACGAGAAGCTGGACTACCTGGTCGACGAGAACTATTACGAGGCAGAGGTTCTCGACCAGTACAGCCGCGCGTTCATCAAGTCGCTGTTCCAACAGGCCTACGCCAAGAAGTTCCGGTTCCCGACCTTCCTCGGCGCGTTCAAGTACTACACCTCCTACACGCTCAAGACCTTCGACGGTAAGCGCTACCTGGAGCGGTTCGAGGACCGGGTTTGCATGGTGGCGCTGACGCTGGCGGCCGGTGACGAGGTGCTCGCGAGCAAGCTGGTCGACGAGATCATCGACGGGCGCTTTCAGCCGGCCACCCCGACCTTCCTCAACTCGGGTAAGAAGCAGCGCGGTGAGCCGGTGTCCTGCTTCCTGCTGCGCATCGAGGACAATATGGAGTCGATCGGCCGCTCCATCAACTCGGCGCTGCAGCTGTCCAAGCGCGGCGGCGGAGTTGCCCTGCTGCTCACCAATATTCGTGAGCACGGTGCGCCGATCAAGAAGATCGAGAACCAGAGCTCGGGTGTCATCCCGATCATGAAGCTGCTCGAGGATTCGTTCTCCTACGCCAACCAGCTGGGCGCTCGCCAGGGTGCGGGCGCGGTGTACTTGCACGCGCACCACCCCGACATCTACCGGTTCTTGGATACCAAGCGGGAGAACGCGGACGAGAAGATCCGCATCAAGACACTGTCGCTGGGTGTGGTGATCCCGGACATCACCTTCGAGCTGGCGAAGAAGAACGAGGATATGTACCTCTTCTCGCCCTACGACGTGGAGCGCATCTACGGCGTGCCGTTCGCCGATATCAATGTCACCGAGAAGTACTACGAGATGGTCGACGACAAGCGCATCCGCAAGTCGAAGATCAAGGCGCGCGAGTTCTTCCAGACCATTGCCGAGCTGCAGTTCGAATCCGGTTACCCGTACATCATGTTCGAGGACACGGTGAACCGGGCCAATCCGATCGCGGGCAAGATCACCCACTCGAATCTGTGCTCGGAGATCCTGCAGGTATCGACGCCGTCGCTGTTCAACGACGACCTGTCCTATGCCAAGGTGGGTAAGGACATTTCCTGCAACCTCGGCTCGTTGAATATCGCCAAGACGATGGATTCACCCGACTTCGCGCGGACCATCGAGGTGGCGATCCGGGCGCTGACCGCGGTATCGGACCAGACACACATCTACTCGGTGCCCTCGATCGAACAGGGCAACAACGAATCCCACGCGATCGGCCTCGGTCAGATGAATCTGCACGGGTATCTGGCTCGCGAGCGGGTGCGCTACGGGTCCGAAGAGGGGATCGACTTCACCAACATCTACTTCTATACCGTGGTGTACCACGCGATTCGGGCCTCGAACCTGATCGCGAAGGAGCGCGGTGCCTACTTCGGCGGCTTCCCCGAATCCAAGTACGCCTCCGGTGAGTACTTCGACAAGTACACCGATCAGGTGTGGGAGCCGAAGACCGAACGGATCGCGCAGCTGTTCGCCGATGCGGGCGTGCACATTCCGACCCAGGACGATTGGCGTGAGCTGAAGGCCTCGGTCATGCAGCACGGCATCTACAACCAGAACCTGCAAGCCGTCCCGCCGACCGGCTCGATCTCCTACATCAACCATTCCACCAGCTCGATTCACCCGGTGGCGTCGAAGATCGAGATCCGCAAGGAAGGCAAGATCGGCCGCGTCTACTACCCGGCCCCCTACCTCACCAACGACAACCTCGAGTACTACGAGGACGCCTACGAAATCGGCTACGAGAAGATCGTCGACACCTACGCCGCCGCCACCCAACACGTGGACCAGGGCCTGTCGCTGACCCTTTTCTTCAAAGACACCGCCACCACCCGCGACCTCAACCGCGCCCAGATCTACGCCTGGCGCAAGGGCATCAAAACCCTCTACTACATCCGCCTGCGCCAAATGGCTTTGGAGGGAACCGAAGTAGAGGGCTGCGTCTCCTGCATGCTGTGATTTGCGGCTCTGCGGCAACGGATTCCGTTGCCGCAGGCCTGCGCCCGGTCATCGTAAGGCTCAGCCGAAGAGTTGGAGGGGAGTTACTACGACGGTGAAGGTGCCTACACACCAGAGCTTGATCAATTGCCAGAGGGTGGGGAAGGTGCCATCGGGGTAGCGCAGGCGCAGGTCGAAGAAGGCTTTGCCGAGGGTTGTGCCGGTTATGCGCTGGATGAATGTGCGGTGTACGAAAGATGTTGCGACGGCGGCGGTTACGGCCAAGGGTATGGCCTGCTTGGGGTCTGGGGAATATTCGGTGATCGTGAGCCAGACGGCGCCGCCGATTGCTGCGTGCAGCAGCAGATCGATGGCGAAGGCGATCAGCATCGACCATCTCGGCTCTTCGATGGTGCCGTCGGGGCGCGGCCGACCGGCGTTCAACGACATCGAATCGTATTTTGTCGCTTGGGGTTTGCGTACCGGTTCGACAGAGCGCAGTGACCCGTTCGGGTCGTGTTCGAACCGCGACTGCACAGCCGGAGGCGGCATCGGCGCGTCCGCGTAGCGGCCCGGATTGCCATGTACCACAGATATCTCCCGAGTCATCGTGTCGTGAGCTGATCGCCGACCATTGTGTCAGCGGTCCCAGTGGTGGGAGGTCCGCAGGCGCAGCGGCCTGCGGACCTCGAGCGGGTTACCGCAGGGCGGGGGCTATTTCGCGTTCGAAGAGGTCGATTCCGCTGGTGTCGTAGGCGGCTTCGGGGAAGTTGAAGATGGCGTAGCCGAGGCCGAGTTCGCGGACGACGGACAGGCGCTCGGTGATCTGTTCCGGGGTGCCGACGGCGGGGGAGGTGCGGAGCATACCGTCGACGAAGGATTTGGCCCGGTCGTCGCTGATCACCGTGGCCAAGCGGGCTTGCAGGGTCGAAAGGCGTTGCTCGACTTCGGCTTCCGTTGACCCGATGACCGCGTTGAAGTTCGAGGAGCGCACGATGGCATCGAAATCGGTGCCGACCTCGGCGCAGTGCGCGCGCAGAATTTCGGACTTGTGCGTGAATTCCTCGGGTGCGCCGCTGAAGTTGGTGTACTGGGCGTACTTCGCCGCGATTCGCAGCGTCTTCTTCTCACCGCCACCCGCGACCCAGATCGGAATACCGCCCTCCTGCAACGGAAGTGGCCGCACTATCGCACCGTCGACCTGGTAGTACTTACCGTCCAGCGTGGCCTTGCCCTCGGTCCAGGCTTGGCGGAAGATCTGCACGCCTTCGTCGAGCCGCCCGAGTCGCTCACCCGCCGACGGGAATCCGTAACCGTAAGCGCGCCACTCGTGTTCGTACCAGCCGCCGCCGATGCCCATCTCCACCCGGCCGCCGGAGATCAGATCCGTGGTCGCGGCGACCTTGGCCAGATATGCCGGATTGCGGTAGCTGATCGCGGTACACATCTGCCCCAGCCGAATGCGTGATGTGGTGGCCGCGAACGCCGCCATCAGCGTCCACGCCTCGTGCGTGGCCTCCTCGGTCGGCACCGGCACCGTGTGGAAGTGGTCGTACACCCATAGCGATTCCCAGGTATCTCCGGCATCCGCCCGCTGGGCGAGATCGCGCATCACCCCCCACTGCGCCGCCGGGTCGATATCGACCAAATCCAGCCGCCACCCCTGTGGAATGAAGATGCCGAAGCGCACAGATCTCTCCTTCGTGTGTTTACACAAAAACTAGCCGCAACGATCCTCGCGGGCCTCCCAAGATTGGCGCAGAGTTCGACTCGGCCTGCGTCGAATCACCTCCCGACCGGGAAATCGCTGGCGGGGCAGGCGCGGTACGGGTAATGCTGAAGGTCGATGAACAACGAAAGACAACAGCGACTCGGCATCGACTTCGGCCGGGTCATCCAGGGCGCGGCCTTCGCGGCGGGCGCCGCGGACACCGTATTTCTGTCCGGGGGTATCGAGCAGGCGCTGGCATCACCGCCGAGTGCAGACGCGTTCGAGGTATTGGCCCGGTTGGTGCGTCGGTTCGACGGTCAGGCCTGGGTCATCTCGAAATGCGGGCCACGGGTTCAAGAACGCACCCTGCAGTGGCTGGACCACCACGGGTTCTACGACCGCACGGGCGTGCCGAAGGACAATGTGCGGTTCTGTCGGGCCCGGTCGGATAAGGCGAAACACTGCGCGCAATTGGGGATCACACACATGATCGACGACCGCATGCAGGTGCATGAGGCCCTGCGCGATCTGGTGCCGCATCTGTATCTGTTCGGCGTACAGGATGGGCCGATACCGGACTGGGTCGAGCACACCCTCACCTGGCCCGATGTCGAGATCGCCGTCGGTGCCACGCTGACAGCCTGACACCGGATGTGGGTCCGGTCATATCCGAGCGGGATATCGTCGATCTTTACGCGATTCGAGTGTGAACACCCGCCTCAGCGCATGTATCCTTCAACCGGAAGCTGTGCGGTCGGCCCGATCCGGGCGGCGCCTTCGAGTAATCCGCAGTGGTGACGGCCCTGTGGCGGCATTGAGGAGGTGGGGTTGCGATGCGCAGCGAACCTCCCAGTCGAAGGCCGCGCGGCGCCGCCCCTTCGTAAAACCGTCCTGCAGTAGTCGGTCCAGGGGTTGGTGCCCGCGGTGTGACTTCGTTTTCGATTCACTCGCTTACTCGCCCGCGTGCTGAGGACCTCCCATGTCGCAGACCGATCTCATCGAAGCACGTCCGACGCTGTCCGCATCCCTGCAGGACATCGTGGACACCCATCGTGTCGCCGCCGCGCTCGACTGGCTCGACAACCAGCAGCCGCATGTCATAGCGGACGAGCTCGCGCGCATGGACGCCGTCCAGGCGGGCATCGCCTTCCGTCTGCTCGACAAGGATCTGGCGCTCGCCGTGTTCGAGGAACTCGAACCCGTTGACCAGCAACAGATCCTGGAGGGTCTGCGTGATCAGAGCTTCCGCGATCTGGTCGAGGCCATGGATCCTGACGACCGCGCCAGGATGCTGCGTGAGGCGCCGGCGAAGGTCGCCAAGAAGGTGCTGGCCGGACTGAGTGCGCGTGAACGCCGGATGACCGCTTCATTGCTCGGCTATCCGGAGGGTTCGGTCGGGCTGTACATGACGCCGGAAGTCGTTGCGCTGCCGCGGAATTTGAGTGTGCCGGATGCTTTGCAGACCGTGCGGATAAAGGGCATCAATGCCGAAACGGTGTACACGCTGCCTGTCGTCGACGCCGGTCGCCGACTCACCGGCATTGTCGAATTGCGCGAGCTGGTACTGAGTCGTCCCGACGCCATGGTGTCGGATCTGGTCGTCACCGAGCCGACATTCGTGCGCGCGACCGACTCCGCCGAGAAGGCGGCGCGGCTGATGCGCGAAACCAATGTCATCAACCTGCCGGTCGTCGACAGCGAGGACCGGCTGGTCGGACTTCTCACCATCGATGACGCCGTCGAGGTCATCGAGGCCGCCGACAGTGAGGATGTCGCCAAGCAGGCGGGTTCCGCACCCTGGGAGGGCCACTACATGGCGGCCAAAGTGTTCCAGCTGGCCCGCTACCGCGCACTCTGGTTGCTGCTGTTGCTGTTCGCGGCCACCCTGACGGTCAGTGTCACCGACTTCTTCGAGGGCACCCTGCAGCAGGCGGCGCACCTCGCATTGTTCATACCGCTGCTCATCGGCGCGGGCGGGAATGCGGGGGCCCAGGCGGCGACCGCATGTGTGCGCGCGCTGGCCGTGGGTGAGGTACGCGGCTCCGACCTGTTCAAGGTGATCTGGCGCGAATGCCGCGTCGGCCTGGTCCTCGGCACCATGCTGGCCACGGCGGGCATCGCCATCGGCGCGCTGTTCGTCGATCCGGGCACCGCCCTGGTCGTCGGCATCACGTTGGTCATCATCTGCGGCTGGGCCGCGACCATCGGCGGCACGATGCCATTGCTCGCCAAGCGATTCCGCATCGATCCGGCGGTGGTCTCGGCCCCGATGGTCACCACCCTGGTCGACGCCACCGGCCTGATCATCTACTTCACCACCGCCAAACTGGTCCTCGGCATCTGAGGCGAATCG
The DNA here is from genome assembly GCF_044458825.1 of Nocardia sp. NPDC050412. Classification (NCBI taxonomy): domain Bacteria; kingdom Bacillati; phylum Actinomycetota; class Actinomycetes; order Mycobacteriales; family Nocardiaceae; genus Nocardia; species Nocardia sp. NPDC050412. The sequence goes on along the minus strand of NZ_JBITIJ010000004.1, from coordinate 511,683 downwards.
CCCTGACGCACAAGGCTTGCCGTCTCTCGAACGTGCGTGTCCGCGTGTCTCCCGTGTGTCGGAAAAGCATTCCGACCGAAGCTTGGCAGTTGTCAGAGCCGAACGCTATTGTCGAACATGCTTTCGATGTCGAGTGGCCAAGGGGAGGGTTCGACCATGAGTACCAGCGGGAAGTCTCTTGAACAACGGGTATGCGAACTAGAACTGTGGCGCGATCACCAGATCACCCAGGATACTGTGACGGTGACGCAAATCCACGAGCAGTTAGCTGCTATCCACGCCAGCATGGGCGACATCCGCACCAGCATCGGTGATCTGGATGGCCGTTCGGTCGCGTCGCGCTTGATTTCGATGAATGTCGACATGGGAAATATGGCTTCGCGTCAAGACGTGATGGATGTACGACTGGCATCGATAGAGTCGGATGTGGGCACACTCAAGTCGGATGTCGGCACACTCAAGTCGGATGTCGGCACACTCAAGTCGGATGTGGGCACGCTGAAGTCGGATGTCGGCGTACTCAAGTCGGATGTGGGCACGCTGAAGTCGGATGTGGGCGCACTCAAGTCGGATGTGGGCACGCTGAAGTCGGATGTGGGCGCACTCAAGTCGGATGTCGGCACGCTGAAGTCGGATGTCGGCACACTCAAGTCGGACGTTGCTCAGATTCTGCAGATTTTGCGGAAACCCAACGACGACAAGTAGTTTCATGCCAAGAAATCTGGCTCGGCTCCTCTGGGGCCGAGCCAGATTTCGTTGCGGTAGCTCAGAACTCCCAGTCTTCGTCTTCGGTATTGACGGCCTTACCGATGACGTAGCTGGAGCCGGAGCCGGAGAAGAAGTCGTGGTTCTCGTCGGCATTGGGGGACAGGGCCGAGAGGATGGCCGGGTTGACTTCGGTTTCGTCCTTGGGGAACAGGCCCTCGTAGCCGAGGTTCATCAGCGCCTTGTTGGCGTTGTAGCGCAGGAACTTCTTGACGTCCTCGGTGAGGCCGACCTCGTCGTAGAGGTCCTGGGTGTATTCGACCTCGTTGTCGTAGAGCTCGAAGAGCAGCTCGAAGGTGTAGTTCTTGAGGTCTTCGCGCTCGGCCTGGCTGAGCAGTTCCAGACCCTTCTGGTACTTGTAGCCGATGTAGTAGCCGTGCACCGCCTCGTCGCGGATGATCAGGCGGATCAGGTCGGCGGTGTTGGTGAGCTTGGCCCGCGAGGACCAGTACATCGGCAGGTAGAAGCCGGAGTAGAACAGGAAGCTCTCCAGCAGGGTGGAGGCCACCTTGCGCTTGAGCGGATCGTCGCCGCGGTAGTACTCCAGCACGATCTCGGCCTTGCGCTGCAGGTTTCGGTTCTCCTCCGACCAGCGGAACGCGTCATCGATCTCGCGGGTGGAGCACAGTGTGGAGAAGATGGAGCTGTAGCTCTTGGCATGCACCGACTCCATGAACGCGATATTGGTGAGCACCGCCTCCTCATGCGGTGTCACGGCGTCCGGGATGAGGCTCACCGCACCGACCGTGCCCTGGATGGTGTCCAGCAGCGTTAGGCCGGTGAAGACCCGCATGGTCAGTTGCTTCTCGTCGGCGGTGAGGGTGTTCCAGGACGGAATGTCATTGGACACCGGCACCTTCTCGGGCAGCCAGAAGTTGCCGGTCAGGCGATCCCAGACCTCGGCATCCTTCTCGTCGGGCACCCGATTCCAGTTGATGGCCGACACCCGGTCGATCAGTTTCATCCTGCCTCCACACCCTTCCCGAGCACGCTGCCGTCACGGAATTGCTACGCCCTGAACACTACTCCTTGGGGGTGACAAGTCCGTGCAGCACAACACCTTGTGTCGCAGCGGCGTCTTTCGCGATGGCGCAGATGCGCCGGTGACCACCGCGTGCGGCACCCATTGTGCGGCACGCGATGTGAAATCCGTGCATCGATACCGGCGCTGTCATCGTGGTCGCCTGCCGTTTGCCATCCGGCCCGTCGCGGGCCCGGTGCACCGGGGATGCGTGGTTGTGGTGTCGGCGCCGAGATTGCTGCAATTGCTCGGTGACAACCGCTGGTGCGCCTGGCAGCCTCGGCCGCACCGAAGTGGGCGCAGTGTCACATTTTCGCTCGCGGGTGTCGGAGCCCGGCAGTAGCATCGGTCCGACTGTGGCGGCGACCGAGAGGGCCAGATGTCCGCACCGACCGATCCGGATATGTCCGATCTGCTCGGCCGACTCTCGCGTGTGCCGAGTGGCCGCCGGAGCAAATGGGTGGTGCTCGGCGTTTGGATCATCGCCCTGCTCGCACTGGGCACCTTCGCTGGAAAGCTCACCGGCGCGCAGAAGAACGACAATGTCACCTGGCTGCCGGACAGCGCCGAATCCACCCAGGCATTCAAGCTGGCCGAGAAATTCGGCAATAGCGATCAGGTTCCGGTAGTACTGGTGTACGAGCGCAGGGACGGGATCGCCGAGGCCGATCGACTTGTGGTCGGCGCCGATGCCAAGCGGTTTCGGCAGGTCGAGCATGTGGTGTCCGATGAGGTGCTCGGCCCGATCCAGTCCGGCGATGGTCAGGCGCTGGAGATTCTGGTGCCGATCTCGATGGGATCCGAGGGCTTCAACCGACTGACGAATGTCGTCGCTGCGATCAATGATGCGGCAGGGGAGCGACCCGACGGATTGTCCTTCTACGCCACCGGACCGGCCGGGTACGCGGCCGAATTCGGCGAGGTGTTCAAGGGGATCGACGGTTTGCTGCTGTATTCGGCCGCCGCGGTTGTCATCATCATTCTGCTGATCACCTACGGTCCGATGCTGTGGCTGTTTCCGCTGCTCACGGTCGGTTTCGCGCTGGTGATATCGCAGGCCGCCGTATTCGGCGCGACCAAGGTGGGGCTGACCGTCAACGCGCAGAGCCAGGCCATCCTCACCGTCCTGGTCTTCGGCGCGGGCACCGACTATGCGCTGCTACTGGTTGCGCGCTATCGCGAGGAACTGCGCCGCCATCCCGATAAACATGAGGCGATGGCGGTCGCGCTGCACCGCGCCGGACCGGCGGTGCTGGCCAGCGGTTGCACCGTGATCGTCTCGATGCTGGCGCTGCTGGTAGCGGAAATGAACTCCACCAAGGGCGTCGGGCCAGTCTGTGCCATCGGGATCGCGGTGGCGCTGCTGGCAATGTTGACCCTGCTGCCCGCGCTGCTGGTGATCGTCGGCCGGTGGATCTTCTGGCCGCGGCATCCGAATTTCGGCACCGTCAACGAGACCGAATCCGGTATTTGGGCGCGTGTCGGATTCGCCATTGCCCGGCGGCCGCGCACCGTCTGGATTGGCACCGCACTGGCACTCGGTGCACTCGCACTCGGTGTCAGTGGGTTGGAGGCCGAGGGCGTCGCGAATAAGGATGCCTTCGTCGGCTCATCCGCCGCAGTCACCGGAACCGAAGTGCTGGAACGGCATTTCGAGGCGGGCACAGGTCAGCCGGTGATGGTCGTCGCCTCGTCCGCACGCATCAGTGCGGTCGGCAGCGCCTTGGGATCGACACCCGGAATTACGGCGCCGTCGCGACCGATCGTCAAGGACGATCTGGCCTATCTGGAGGGCACGCTCACGGATCCGCCGGACAGCCGGGCCGCCGAGGCCACCATCGACCGGGTGCGTGCGGCTGTGCACGCGGTGGATCCGCAGGCCAGGGTCGGCGGGCAGACGGCCGTCGTGCTGGACATCAAACGCGCTGTGGCACATGACAATCGGGTCATCGTGCCGGTGGTGCTCGCCATCGTGATGGTGATCCTGATGGTGCTGCTTCGCGCGGTGTTCGCGCCGATTCTGCTCACGGCGACGGTGGTGCTGTCCTATTTTGCCGCGCTCGGGCTGAGCCGCTGGATCTTCGATCTGGCTGGTTTCAAGGGCGCCGATGCCGGACTGCCGCTGCTGACATTCGTCTTCCTGGTGGCACTCGGAATCGACTACAACATCTTCCTGATGTCGCGGGTGCACGAGGAGGCGGTAAAGCATCGCACCAAGGCGGGCGCACTCATCGGTTTGGCCGCAACGGGCGGGGTGATCACCTCGGCCGGACTGGTCCTGGCAGGCACATTCGCGGTATTCGCGACCATGCCGGTGGTGACCTTCGCCGAAATGGGCATTGTCATCGCCGTCGGCGTGCTGCTCGACACCGTGATCGTGCGTTCGATCCTGGTCACCGCCCTGACGCTGGATATCGGCGATCGGATCTGGTGGCCGAGTGCGCTGGCCCGGCCGCGTGTGGCGGCCGAACCCGAGCCGGAGATCAGTCTCAGTAGGTGACCCGCCGCGCTGCGGCGTTTCGGGCGCGTCGAAGGTTACGTTGTGGCCGTCGGTTACCACGCGTTTCGCCAAGGAGGGTGTGTTATGACCAGTCCCGGCCCGACCAAAACCGGACCCGTGCTCAATGACATGACGATCTTCGCGGGCGTACTGATTCTGATCACCGGCGCGCTGCATCTGCTCACCGCCGTAGCGGCCATCGCCAAGCGTGACTTCTTTGTTTTGACCGAGGATCAGGTTTTCCAGGTGAATGTCTCGGCCTGGGGCTGGGTCCACCTGGTGATCGCGGTGCTGATCATTATCGCGGGCATCGGCATTGTCACCGGACAGACCTGGGGTTATCTCGCGGGTATCGTGATGGCCTCGATCAGCCTCCTGGACAACTTCCTGTTCGCGCCCATGTACCCGTTCTGGTCATTAGTAATGATCGCGCTCGATGTGCTGGTGATCTGGGCGCTGGCGCGGCAGATCGGCGCGCAGAGCACAGTCGTCCGATAGGTTTCGCGTAATCGGCCCCCGATCCGTCGAGTACGGGTCGGGGGCCGAGTTGTTGCCTAGCGGGTGCGCGGCGGCGGTCCGCCCGGTCCGCCTTGTCCGCCGGGACCGCCCTGTCCGGGCGGCGTGCCCTCGGCCTGGGTGTTCTGCGATTTCTCTGCGACTCCGATGGTGATCGAAACGGTCATCCCCGAACTCGGCGTGCCGGTGACCGTGGCCAGTTCGGCATCCCAGCCGTCACCGAAGACATTGTCCGAGGCGAGTGAGATCTGGGAAAGGTTGCTGATGCTCTGTGCGTATCCGGAGTCGGCGGCGAAGACGGTGCTGCACACGTCCTGAGGCAGTGCGATCTGTGAGGTGAGGTGGGCGTTATCGCCCGCGACGGCGGTGCTGAGCGAATCGTAGACCTCGAAGTGGATATGCGGCCATCGACCGGAGTAGCAGGCGGGGAAGATCGAGGTGAAGCTCACTTCGCCATTGGCATCCGCGACCTGCACGCCGCGCAGGTAGTTCTGGTCGGTAATGCTCTTGCCGTAGAGCGAGTATTCGCCGGAGCGGTCGCAATGCCACACGTAGACGGCCATACCCGCGCCCGCCGCGCCGTTCTTGGTCAGGTCCTGCAGCTTCAATCGCAGCGTCATCGGAACACCTTGTGCGACACCGGAATACGAGCCGAAGCTGGTGGTGATGTCGGATCGGACCACACCGGATTGAATCAGCACATTGGGCCCGTTGGAGCCGTCGCCCGGGTACGGGCCCGCGGTCTCCTGCGGTGCCGCAGCGACCGTGCCGGTGCTGGTGGTCGTCGCCGATGCGCAGCCCGCCGCCACGGTCGCCGCACCAGCGGCGCCGAAGAAGACCAGGGCGCGGCGACGCGACATCACCTTCATATCGTGGGCGAGTCCGAGATCGTGCTCGTGTACGTCGCCGTCGCGGTGGTGCGCGGGCTGTGCGCTCACTGCGTTGTCCTTCCGTCGTATCGATTGCCGTCGACGTGACGCTATGGACGCAGGCTAGGCGGTATGTGGGCCTGGGCTGGGAGCGAGCTGTGAGCGAGAGCCTACGAGCGGGTGGTATGCCACCGCTACCCGCGCCCTGCGCTGATGGGAACAACGATTCGGGTCATGTGCGCGGTTGCGGCGATGGGGCTGCCGCGAGATGCTCATCGAGTACCGGCGCGATGATCGAGAGTGCGTGCGGTGAGGTCAGATCGTTGTGGGCGAGCTCGATATCGTGGTTGATCACCCGGCCGGAGGCGTACGGCCGCCAACCGTCCGGCCCGACGATATCGGAGCTATCCACGGTGGCGCTGAAATAGAGCAGGTCGCCCTGGTAGACGGGGCGGTGGTAGCCGGTGCGGGTGCGGGTGGACGCGTTGTAGGAAGCCGCCATTCGCTCGATGATCTCGGCGTCGATCAGTTCCACACCGAGCCGGGCCTCGATGAGTTCGGCGGCTTCCTTGGCACTCGCCTCGGCGGGCACGTCGTCGATGCCGAAGATCGCGCCGAAGCTATTGACGAATGCGCCCGCGGACAGCTGTTCGATGGTATCGCTGTCGATGTCGGCATGGTCGGTGTCCAGAAGGGCCACGACACCGACGGTTTCGCCCTCGGCCTGCAGCTTCGCCGCCATGGCGTGCGCGATGAGGCCACCGAAGGACCAGCCGAGCAGATGGTACGGTCCGGTCGGCTGGACGGCGCGGATTTCGCGGATGTACCGGTCGGCGGATTCGTCGATGGAACGCGCCGCCGGTTCGCGGCCGCTGAGTTCCGGGGCCTGTAGACCATAGATCGGGCGGCCGGGCCGCAGTCGTTCCGCGAATCCGAGGTAACTCCAAGACATTCCGGACGAGGAGTGGATGCAGAACAGTGCGGGCTCGGTGCCGCCGAGTCGGATCGGCAGCAGCACGTCCAGACCGAGTCCGCCTGGTGCGGCGGCGGTTTCGCGTGCGGCCACCTGTGCGGCGATGGTCGCCGATTCGTCGTCTGCGGCGCGCTGCGCTGCCGGGGTGTGCACGAAATGGGCTGTAGCAGAGAGTATTTTGCGCCAGAGGCGAGCCAACGCGAAGATCTCGGCGCGGTCCACAAGTGTTTCGGGGAAGCGGAGACTCGCGTGCAACCGATCATCGATGACGACTGCGCTGATCTCGAGTGCGGACGCGACCGGGAGTTCGGGATCCGCATCGGCGTGCAGATCGCCGAATTCATCGGTGGGGGACCAGCCGAGCCCTTCGAGTCCGGCGGGAATATCGACCTCCGAGTGCCGACCGAGGTATTCGAAGCTGACACGTCCTGGAGATCGAGACGGAAGCTGTTCTGCCGCGGTTGGATTGAGGTAACGCAGCATCCCGTATCCAATGCCCTGGTCCGGTATCGCGAGTAGTTGATGTTTGATCGCGCGGATCGCCGCGCCCATCGCAGCACCGCCCGCGCAGGCATCATCGATATCGATCGCGGACAGATCCAGCCGCGCCGGGTAGCTATTCGTGAACCAGCCGAGTGTGCGGCTCGGGTCCGCACCCGGGATCACGTCGTGCCTGCCATTGCCCGTCAAACGCAGCAGGGTCGTCGGTTCGCCTGCACGCCACCGCGCCAGCGCCAATACCAGCGTGGCAAGCAGGGCGTCGGTAACCATGCCCTGGAACAGTTTCGGCAGTGTGGTGACCAGTGCGGTGGTGACCTCCTCGGATACCTCGAATTCGACCGTGCGCGTTGTGTGCGCCTGATCGATCGCCGGATCGAGCTCGCGAGCGCCGATCAGCGAATCGGGACCGTCGATCATGCCCCGCCAGTAGTCGAGTTCGGCGCTGCGGCGCTCGGTCCGCGCTTGCTCGACGAGGGCATGCGCCCACCGCCGCATCGACGTACCGACGTCGGCGAGCACGGGTGTGTTCCCGACCGATACCTGCGCCCACGCGGCGATCAAGTCCGCCGCCAGAATTCGCCACGACGCACTGTCTACGGCGAGGCGGTGCACCACCACGATCAGGCGGCCCGATCGCGTTCTCGCCCCGGCATCACCGACCGGATCCAGCCAGACAGCTTGCAGCACAATGCCACTCGCCGGAGACAGTCGGTCTGTCGCTGAACTCAGCTCGGCGACGGCGTATTCACGCAGATCGAGCGAGTCGGCGGCGGCATCGAATTCGATGCGGTGCACCAGTGCGTCGACGTCGACCGAGCCGGGCGCGTCGATCTGCCAATTCCAGCCGTCTTCCGCGGGCCAGAGTCGCGAGCGCAGTATGTCGTGCCGATCGACCACGGCGGCGAGTGTCGCGACGAGCTGTGCACGCTCGATTCCGACCGGAAGTTGCAGCACCACGGACTGCGCGCAGCGGTCGATATCGCCCCCGCGCTCGACCAGATCGCGCATGTTCGGGGTGAGCGGCACCTCGCCGATACCGCCACCGGGCAGTTCGTCGAGCCGCGCGACCGGCCCCGCCACCACAGCGGCCAATGCGGCCACCGTGCGATGTTCGAAGACCTGCAGCGGCGTGCACTGGATTCCGTGCATTTTCGCGCGGGAGACCAGTTTGATCGCCATGATGCTGTCACCGCCGAGCGCGAAGAACGAATCGTCGACGCCGACCTTGTCGCGATGGAGCAGCTCGGCGTAGATCTGCGCCAGGATCTCCTCGGTCGGAGTCGTCGCAGCGCGATATTCGGTCTCCTCCACGACGAATTCCGGTTCCGGCAATGCTCGTCGGTCGAGTTTGCCCACGGCATTGAGCGGGATGGCATCCATGACCACGAAGGCGGCGGGCACCATATACGCGGGCAGGGTATCGGCGGCGAGCGCGCGCACCCGGGCGGTATCGAGTTCGACACCGGACTTGCGCACGAGATACGCCGCAAGCGCTGTGGCTCCGGTCGGCCCGGGAACGCCGAGGGTGACGGCGAAGTCGACCCCGTCCGCGCGGCCGAGAACGGCGTCGATCTCACCCAACTCGATGCGCTGACCGCGCACCTTGACCTGGAAGTCGGTGCGGCCGATGTACTCCAGCTCCAGTCCCGTCGCCCGGATCCAGCGCACCAGGTCACCGGTGCGGTACATGAGTTCGCCGGGACCGCCGTAGGGGTTCGCGATGAAGCGCGCGGCGGTCAGACTCGGCCGGGCGTGATAGCAGCGGGCCAGTGCGGAGCCCGCGAGGTATAGCTCACCCGCGACACCGACTGGCACCGGACGCAGCCGATCGTCGAGGACCAGTGCGGCCGCACCGCGAATGGGCGCACCGATGGTGACCGGTGCGTTCGCGACCAGCGGCGCGGAACCCGTTGCCCAGATGGTGAATTCGGTCGGACCGTACAGATTCAGCATGGTCCGGCCGTCACACCAGCGTTCGACCAATTCGGCGCCGACCGCCTCGCCCGCCACCGCGAGCACCCGCACACTCGACACCTCGGCGGGATCGACGGTGGCCAGCGCCGATGGAGTGATAACCATATGCGTGACCTGTTCGGCGGCAATCAATTCGGCGAGTGCGCTACCACCGAAGACTTCCGGCGGTGCGACCACCGATGCGCCGCCGGAGCCGAATGCCATCAGCGCCTCGAAAACTGATGCGTCGAAACTCGGTGAGGCGACCTGCAGTACCCGCGAGTTCTCGTCTACGCCGAGCGATTCTCGTTGTGCCGCAATGAGGTCGGCGATACCCCGATGGGAGACGGAGACGCCCTTGGGTGTTCCGGTCGAACCCGATGTGTAGATCATCCAAGCAGGGTTGTCCGGACGGATCGACCCCAATGACAAAGCGGCGTCACTTGTCGCCTGTTGGCGCGCAATGGATTCGGCATCGTCGAGCACGAGCCACTCGGTGCTGTCGGGCAGCAGCGGCCGGTAGGCGGTGAGGGTGAGACCGACCCGGGCACTCGAATCGGTGAGCATGTGATCGATCCGGTCCACCGGATGTTTCGGATCGACCGGCAGGAAGGCGGCACCGGCCTTGGCGGCCGCCCACATGCCGATCAGCAGTTCGGCGGAGCGGGGCAGACCCAGCGCCACGACGGTTTCCGCGCCGCTGCCAACCTCGAGCAGGAGCCGGGCCAACCGGTTCGACTGGGCGTCTAGCTCACGGTAGGTCGTTGTCCGCCCGTCGGCGACCAGGGCTGGGCGGTCCGGGTAGGACGTGGTGGATGCGGCGAGCGCCTGGGTGAGCGTCGTGGTCCCCGCGGTTTCGGTGCCGCGTACCGGAACCAGTTCGGTGCGTTCGGATTCGGCGAGGATATCGATATCGGCCAGGCGGATATCGATATCCGAGACGATCGCGGCGAGCACACGACGCCATCGATCGGCAAAGGTCGCCACGGTGGCTTCGTCGAAAAGGTCCGTCGCGTATGTCAATACACCCTCGACGCCGTCCGGGCCGTCGGCGGTGAAACGTTCACGCAGATCGAGCGTCAGATCGAATTGTGAGGCACCACGATCGAAATCTTCCACCTCGAACCGCAATCCGGGCAGTTCCAGGACCGGTTCCACGAAATTCTGCAGTGACAGCGATACCTGGAATATCGGATGGTGTGCGGTCGATCTGGTCGGATTGAGCACCTGGACGAGCCGTTCGAACGGCACATCGGTATTGCCGAAGGCATCCAGATCCGCGGACCGCACGCTCGCGAGGAACTGCCGGAATCCAGTCCCCTGATCGACCGGCGTGCGCAGGGCCAGCGTATTGACGAACATGCCGACGAGGTCGTCGAGGGCCTGCTCGCCACGCCCCGCGACGGGCGTGCCGATCACGACATCGTCGGTACCGCTGAGCCGTGCCAGCAGCACCGCGAGCGCGGCGTGCACGACCATGAATACGCTGACATTGTTGGTGGCGGCGAATTCAACTATGGCGCTGTGCAATTGCGCGTCCAGCGTGAAATCGGCATCGGCGCTGCGCATCGACTGCACTGCGGGGCGCGGGCGATCGGCGGGCAGCTCCAACACATCCGGCGCACCGGTGAGGGCATCGGTCCAATACCGGGTCTGCCGGGCCGCAAGCGATTCCGGATCCGCCTCGTTACCGAGCAACTCTCGATGCCACAGTGCGAAGTCGGCGTACTGCACGGTGAGTGGCACGCGGGAGGTGTCGGCCCCGCTGGTCCGTTCGGAGTACGCCGCGACCAAATCGGCTGCCAACGGCGCCATCGATGCGCCGTCGGCGCTGATGTGATGCACCACGAGGACCACGACATGCACCGAGGGCACTTCGGTCACCACTGGAGCCGGGGCCAGGACCGGACTCGACGACACCGGCGAAACGTCCATCGACGCATGCGAAGCCACCGGCGAAACGCCCACGGTGGGGCTGGAGGACACCGGCACCAAACCCTTGCCGTCCGCACCGGTGCCCTCGGCGATGCGGAAGATGCCGACCCGCAGCGGCGGTTCCTTGGTGATATCGAATCCGGTGCCCGCCAAGGCGGTGATCCGATGACGCAGGGCGGCAGTGTCTTCGGCAGCGATCACCGTCAACTCCGGCGCGGCCGCCGCGGTGCTGATCACCACCTGCCGGGGTCCCTCGGCGTCGGCGGGGTAGATGGTGCGCAGACTCTCGTGCCGCTCGACCACATCGGCCAGCGCATATTGCATCGCCGCCACATCGAGGTTTCCGGTGAGTCGCAAGGCGATCGCGATGTTGTAGGCGGGCGAGGTGGGATCCATCCGATTGAGTACCCACATGCGTTGCTGCGCCGGGGACAACGGAATTCGGTCCGGACGGATCCGCGGTGCCAGCGCGAACCGGCCAGGCTTGCCGTCGGTGGCCGGGATGACCCGTGCGGACAGTTGGGCAACGGTCGGCGCGTCGAACAGATCGCGCAGCGCGATGGTGGAGCCGAGGGACGAATTGATTCGGGCGACAACCTTGGTCGCGCTGAGCGAATTGCCGCCGAGTTCGAAGAACGACTGGTCGACGCTCACCTGCTCGTTGCCGAGCACCTCGCCGAATACCGCGGCGACCGCCTGTTCGACCGGCGTCCGTGGCGCGAGATACGGCCGGTCGGTGGCCGAGAAGTCCGGCACCGGAAGGGCTTTGCGATCCAGTTTGCCGACCGGGGTCAGCGGAATCTTATCGAGCACGACCAGGTATCCGGGCACCATATAGCTGGGCAGTTCGGCCGCCACCTGTTCCCGTAGGCGCTCGGGATCGAGTTCGGCGCCCGGGGTCGGCAGGACATACGAGACCAGCACGGTCGCGCCCGCCGGTCCGGTGAGGCCGATGGTCACCGCGTATTCGACCTGTTCGTCGCGTGAGAGCACGGCATCGATTTCGCCGAGTTCGATCCGCAGACCACGGATCTTGACCTGGAAGTCGCTGCGGCCCAGATACTCGAGCACGAGTTCGCCATCGGCGCCGGTGACCCATCGGACCATATCGCCGGTTCGATACATCCTTTCCCCGGCCGCGCCATACGGATTCGCGATGAAGCGCGCCGCGGTCATCGCGAACCGGTTGAAGTAACCACGTGCCAGCGCCGGACCGGCCAGGTACAGCTCACCCGCGATGCCCACTGGGACCGGGCGCAGCCAGGTATCGAGCACCAGATTGGACGCGCCGCGGATCGGGCCGCCGATGGTGACCAGTTTCCCCGGCAGCAGTTCGGCGGGATTGGTCGCACATACGCTGAATTCGGTGGGGCCGTATAGATTCACCATCCGCCGCCCGACCGCCCAACGGTCGATCAGTTCGGGTGCGCCGGCCTCGCCCCCGATCCCGAGCACCCGCAGGTCGGGCAGATCGGTCGGTTCCATGGTGGCCAGCGCCGACGGCGTGATCGCGGCATGGGTGACCCGTTCGGTGCGCAGCAGATGTTCGAGATCGCTGCCGCCGTAGACATCCGGTGGCGCTACCACCAAGCGGCCACCCGTCGAATGCGCCATCAGCAGCTCCATGACCGATGCGTCGAAACTCGGCGAAGCGACCTGTAGCGAACTGGTAGAGGGACCGAGTTCGAGGGCCTCTTGTTGTGCGGTCGCCATATTCGTCAGGCCACGATGGCTGACCAGGACCGCCTTGGGCTTACCGGTGGAGCCCGAGGTGTAGATCAGGTAGGCGGTCTGGTCGATATTGATGGGGCCGCCGCGCTCTTCGTCGGTGATGGGTGCGTCCGAGACGAGCATGACCCGTCGAATCGTGTTCAGGTCGTCGAGCAGCAGCCAGTCGATGGTGCCGGGCAATGTTTCACCAGTCGCCGTGACGGTCACCCCGATCGGCGCCTTCGAATCGGTGAGCATGTGCTCGATCCGCTCCACCGGATAGCTCGGATCCAGCGGTAGGAAGGCCGCTCCGGACTTGGCGAGCGCCCAGACTGCCACCACGGATTCCAGTGATCGGGTGAGTGCGAGTATGACGAAGATCTCCCGACCGACACCGCGGCCGAGCAGTACCCGGGCGAAGCGGTTGGACCAGGCGTCGAGCTCGCCATAGCTCATGCTGAGATCGCCCGCGGTGATCGCGATGGCATCGGGATCGATGCGCGCGCCTGCCGACAGGATGTCCGGAAGTGTTTGTGGCGGAACCGATTCCGCGCCTCGTACCGGCAGCAGTGTGGCCAGTTCGGCGTCGTCGCAGTATTGCAGTTGGGAGACGAGGGCATTCGGGCTGTCGGCGATTTGGGTCAGCAGCCGGACGAAGCGATCCAGCAGTGGTTGTGCCGCCGTGAGATCGAGCTGGTCGGCCATGAATTTCAGGTTGATGCGCAGCGTGTCGTGCCCGTCTTCGCCGTGCACCGGAATGACCATGATGCCCAACGGGTAGGGCGTCGCGTCGGTGCCTTCGACATCGAGCACCCGCATACCCGCGATATCGAGCGCCTGCGACAGCGCCTCCCGGTCGATCGGATACGACTCGAATACTGTGAGCGTGTCGAAGAGTTCGGCGAGGCCGACGGCCCGGTGGATGGCGGCCAGCCCCACATGCTGGTGGTCCAGCAGGCGCGCCTGCTCGGCCTGGAGGCGGGTCAGTAGGTCGGCGACCTTCTCCGCGGGATCGAGCTGGACCCGTACCGGGAGCGTATTGATGAACAATCCGACCATCTCTTCGACACCGGGCAGCTCCGGTGGCCTACCGGATACGGTGCCGCCGAACACCACATCCGTGCGCCCGGTCGACATGGCGAGCAGCATTGCCCATGCGGCCTGCACCATCGTATTCACCGTCGCGCCGGATTCGCGTGCGATGGCCTCCAGCCGCTCGACCGTGGCGCGGGTCAGGTCGTGAGTGATCATTCCGGCCTCGGTCGATTCGATCCCGGCCAGCGTCGGGACCGCGCGCGTCGGCGTATCCACGCCGGCCAGCGATTGCGTCCAGGCTGCGATCGAGGCCTCGTTGTCCTGCTCATCGAGCCACGCCAGGAACTCTCGATACGAGTGCGCGGGCGGCAGTACGGCTGTGTCGCCCCTCGCGACGTAGAGCGTTAGCAGCTCGCGCACCAGCAGCGGCGTCGACCAGCCATCCAGCACCAGATGGTGATTGGTCATGACCAGCCGATAGATATCGGCCCCGGTGCGGATGAGGGTGAAGCGGATCAGCGGTGGGCGGTCGAGTTCGAATCGGGTACGGGCATCGAGGGCGATGAGACGGTCGAGTTCGCGGTCGCGTTCGTCGGCGTCGGCGATATCGGTGAGATCGATATCGTGCCAGCGGATTTCGCCATCGGCGAGAACGAGTTGGCGCGGACCGTCGTCGGTTTCGGCGAAGGCGACGCGCAGGTTCTCGTGCCGCTCCACCAAGACCTGCGCCGCACTGCGCAGGCGGGCGGCATCGACGGTGCCCGCCAGGGTGAGCAGTGATTGGACGGTGTAGTCGTCGGCGGTATCGGTGTCGTAGAGCGCATGGAAAAGCAGACCGTACTGCAGCGGTGAAAGCGGCCAGACATCGACGAGGCTCGGGTAGGTGCGTTCCCAGCTCTCGATCTGCTGTTGTGGCACAGCGACGAGTTCGAAGTCGGACGGGGTGCGTCCGCCCGCGCCCGGCGAGCCGGCGTGCACCGCGAGCGCGTGCAGCGCCTGCGACCACAGCTCGGCGAGTTGACCGACATCCGCCTGGTCGAGCAGCCGCGAGGCGTAGGCCCAGGTGACCTCCAAGCCGACATCGGTGAGCACGGCATTGATATCGACGACCGCGGCGAGCGGCGCCGACTCGTTGTGCGTCGCCGCGAAACGCTGTGGTAGCCACGCTCCCGCTTGCCCGCCGGTGAGCGCACGGCCGAGATAGTTGAAGCTGAGCTGCGGGATCGGCGCGTCCGCGAGGGCGCCGGCGGACTCCGGATGCTGATAGCGCAGCATGCCGTAGCCGATGCCCTTATCCGGCACCGCGCGCAGCTGTTCCTTGACCTTCTTGATCGCGGTGCCCGCCGCGCCGCCACCGGCGAACGCGTCGTCGAGATCGATGCCGCTCACATCTATAGCCAGCGGGTAGATGCTGGTGAACCAGCCGACTGTGCGGGCGATATCGGCGCCGGGCAGCAGCGTCTCGGAGCGGCCGTGGCCTTCCAGGGTGAGCAGCGCGGTATTGCGATCGCGCCAGCGGCTCACCGCGAGAGCGAGTCCGGTGAGCAGCACATCGTCTGCGCCACAATGGAATTGGTCGGGCAGAGTGGCCAGTACGGTGTTGGCGATATCCCGGTCGACGGTGGTCTGGTACTGGCCCATCGTGGCGACGACGTCGACCGTGGGATCCAGTGCCGCCGAGCCGATGACCGGATCCGGGGTGGCCAGCATCTGTTGCCACAGTGGCAGTTCGGCCACCCGCTCGGGCGCCTGTTCGGCTTGACCGTATGCCCATCGCCGGAAGGAGGTGCCGACGGGCACGAGTGCGCCGCCCGCCGCCGCGATCGCTAGGTCCGGCAACAGGATTCGCCAGGAGACGCCGTCGGTCACCAGATGGTGCAGTACCAGCCAGCACAGTGGATCGGCCCCCGCGCGCTCGATCAGCACGAAGCGCGTGACGACACCCGCCTCGGGATCGAGCAGATCCGCCGCCTGTTGTAATTCGCGCTCGTAGCTGTCGTCGGAGTCCGCGTCGGCCGCGACTACCTCGATCAAATCATCGGCAGTTATCGAATCAGGCTCGGCGACAATCCATTCCCAGCCTCGCTCGGTGTGCCGAAGTGTAGAGCGAAGCACATCGTGATGGTCGATGAGCGCTTGGACCGCGGCGCGGAGCTGGTCGCGGTCGAAGGCCTCCGGGAGACCGATCAAGACGGCCTGACCGAAGCGGTTCCAGGTCGGTCCCTGCTCCACCATGGCGTGCACGATCGGCGTGAGCTCGATGGTGCCGACCCCGCCACCGGGCAGTTCGGTGACCGTCTGCGCGCGCACGTCGGTCGCGATCGCGGCCAGCGCGGCAACGGTCTTGCGCTCGAACACATCTCTTGCACTGAAGCCGATCCCGGCGGCCTTCGCACGCGAGACCAGCTGGATGGAGACGATACTGTCACCGCCGAGTGCGAAGAAGCTGTCGTCGACACCGACCGTTTCGAGTCCGAGGGCATCGGCGAACAAGTCGGCCAGTGCCGCTTCGCGCGGCGTCGACGGCGCCCGGCTCACAAGTTCTCGGACCCTGAAATCCGGTGCGGGCAGGGCCCTGCGGTCCACCTTGCCGAGCGGTGTCAGCGGAATGCTGTCGAGCACCATGATGACCGAGGGGATCATATAGGCCGGAAGTGTCTCACCGGCAGCGGCTTTCAGCGCCTCGGGGTGAATCTCGGTGCCGGGCTTGCCGAGCACGTAGGACACCAGTGCGGTCGCTCCGGCGGGGGTCTCGGCGCCGATGGTGAGTGCGAAGTCGACATCGGGCTGTCGTTGCAGCGCCGCATCGATCTCGCCGAGTTCGATGCGGAACCCGCGCACCTTGACCTGGAAGTCGCTGCGGCCCTGGTACTCCAGTTCGTCGTCCGCGGTCCACCGTACGAGATCGCCGGTGCGGTACATCCGCTCACCCGGCGCGTACGGGTTGGCGACGAAACGGCTGGCGGTCAGCCCGTTGCGCTGGTGGTAGCCGCGCGCAACGCCCGCGCCGGCCAGATACAACTCACCGACCACGCCGCGGGCCACCGGCCGCAACCACGGGTCGAGCACGACAGCGGTGACGCCGCGAACGATGCTGCCGATGGTTACCGGCCCGCCGGGGCGCAATGGCCCGCTCAAGGTTACGGTGACGGTGGTTTCGGTGGGCCCGTAGCCGTTCAACAGCGTCCGCCCGGACCAGGTGGTCACCAGCTCCGGCGGACACGCGTCACCACCGACGACGATCGTCTGCAGATCCGGCAGCGTCGCCGGGTCCAGTGAGCCCACCACCGTCGGGGTGACATTGAGATGGGTGACCCGGTGCGCGCGCAGAACTTCGGCCATCTCCTCGCCCGCATAGGCCGATGGCGGCACGACGGCGAGCGTCGCCCCTGCCGCGAGGGTGACCAGGATCTCCTCGACGGAAATATCGAAACTCGGCGAAACCGCATGTGCCACTACGGAATCGGCGTTGACACCGAATCCGGCGCCGGAACCGGTGACCAGATTCGCCAGGCCGCGATGCGACACCAGCACACCCTTGGGCAGTCCCGTCGATCCGGAGGTGTAGATGATATAGGCGATCTGATCCAGGTGTACCGGCCCGCGGCGTTCGACATCGGTGATCGCCGCAGAATCTTGCACGTCCACCGTTTCGGCGGTCGCGTCATCGTCGAGCAGCAGCCAATTCACGCGGTCCGGCAAGGACTTTCGCGCCGGGTGCACGGTCAAGCCCGCGACGACCCCGCTGTCGCCGACCATATGCTCGATCCGGTCGGCGGGATAGGTCGGGTCGATCGGGACGAATGCCGCACCGGATTTCGCCACCGCGAGCGTGGCGAGGACGGATTCGACCGAACGCGGAATCGAAATCGCAACGGTGCGTTCGGGTCCGGCGCCCGCCGCGATCAGCACGCGGGCGAGGCGGTTGGTGTACTCGTCGACCTGACGGTAGGTCATGCTGGTATCGCCGCTCCGCAGCGCTACCGCCTCCGGGTCTAGTGCGGCACCGGCCGCGATGATTTCGGGGAGGGTGCGCGGTGCGACCGCCTCGGGTCCACGCGCGGGCACCAGCCGATCCTGCTCCTGCGGGGAGACGACCTGGACGGTACACAGCGGCGCATCCGGTCCGGCGGCCAGGAACGCGTGCAGGAACATCAAGAAGCGGGCATGGTGTGCCGCCAATTCATCGGTGCTGTACAGGTTCCCGTTGCCCTGCAGATCGATGTGGGTGCTCTCGCCGCCGACGCCCGGATACAGATTGAAAAACACGTCATCGATCAACCCGGATGTCAGCACGTGCAGTCGTCCGGTGACCGAGCCGAGCTGAATCCTGGTGTCCACCATCATCAAATTGACGGCCGGACCGAACGACGACGCCTCGTCCATCGACCAGCCGAGATCACGAACGATGTCCTCCTGCCGGTAACGCTGTCTGCGCAGCGCCCCGGTCAGCTCACTCTGCGCTGCCCGGATCACATCACCGACCGTGGTGGTCGGTGACAACATCAGGCGCATCGGAACGACATTGGCGACCATACCGCCGGAGCGGCGCAGTGCCGCAGTGGTGCGTCCCGACACCGGCAGGCTCAGCACCACTTCGGGCGCACCGGTCATCGCGGCGAGATAGGCGCCGAAGGCGGCGACGATGGTCGGTGCGGCGTTCGAGTCGGCCGCCTTCGCCACGGTATCGAGCAATTCGGCCGTCGCGGCGGGCAGTGCGCCCGAGACCCGGCTCGGCGGCGCGTCGACATCGGCCTCGCGACCTGCGAGATTGACCGGGGCGGCCATCCCGGCCAGATGCTCGCGCCAGTACTCGCGGTCGGCGTCGAATCGGTCCGAGCCGCGGTAGGCCAGATCGGCGTCGACGATCTTCTGCAGTGGTTCGGCCTTGGCGGGCGGCGCCTCGCTGCCCTCGATGGCGGCGTTGTAGATCTCGCCGGTGCGCTGTACCAGTGCGAGCGCACCCATACCGTCCAGCACGATGTGGTGCATGCGCGAGTACCAGAACCAGCGGTCATCGGCCAGCCGCAGCATGGCCACCGCGACCAATCGGTCGTGCGTCAGATCCAGCGGCGCGGAGTACTCCGCGCGCATCCAGGCATGTGCCGCTGCCTCGGGATCGGGCTTATCGCGCAGGTCGATGACGGTGAGTTCGTCGACAATGGTGGTGTCGACGAGCTGGTACGGCTGACCCTCGACATCGAGCAGCCGGACATATCCGGTCCCGAATTCGCGCCCGGTCTGCTTGGCGGCCGCGGCGAGCGCGTCGAGATCTAGTTCGCCGATCAGTTCGACGTACTGTGCGATCGAGATAGGCGTGTCGCCCGCGATGTGCTGGGCGAACCAGATGCCGCGCTGGGCTGCCGACAGCGGGAACGCGCTGTCGGGCGGTGCGGTGCCTACATTTCCGTTCGAGGACGATGGCTGTTGCATAAGCACACCTGCGTTCTGACGTCTGGAGCGGTGGCGCACCGCTGGTCCCGACCGTCGCGTAGTAGCAAGTTCATTTTGGACCGGCGCCGAGCCGACCGAAGGCGTATTGACAACACTGTGTTCGATCGGCGGCGTCCCCGGGGGTTCGATGGGCGGCGTCCAAGGGGCTCGAGTGGTCGCGCGGTAGTGCCGCCTCCGGGTCCGGCATACGCGCCGCTGCGCGCCCGACCTCGGTGGGTTCGGGCGCGCAGGCTGAATAGCGGATCAGGCAGACTTCCGCTCGGTCAGCCGATCGGCAGCGGTGATCGGGGAGTCGGAGCTGACCAGGTAGCGCTGCAGCGTCGAGCGGTCGTCCAGGAGCAGCCAGTCGATCGCATCGCTGAGCTCAGGGCGGCGGGCCTTGGTGGTGATGCCGAGGTAAGCACCGGGGACGGCGGTCGCATCCTCGGCCACCGACGCCGGAGTCGCGCCGAGTTTGACGACGGCGGATGCGGCAACCGTGGCTTCGATCTGCGGGTCGATCGCCAGCGCGATCCGCGCGTTCGCGGCGGCGCCCCGGTCGATCAGCACTCGGGCCAGCCGGTTCGCCCAACGATCCAGCTCGACGTTGGCGAGCGTCTCGGAGTTGCTGGCGACCGCATGCAGCTCGCGCTCGGCAGCGTTGCGCAGGCGCGGCTGCAGCTGGATGACGTTGGTGGCGGGCGATTCGACCAGAGTGCTCATTGTGCTGTCCCCTCAAAGGATCCGTCTTGTTCTCGGTGTCCTTCTAATCTCGCTGACGGGAGGGTTTGGCGACAGCTACCCAAGCGCTGGTGAGAGCACTCCAAGGGTGAGCGAATCCATACCCAAGGTGTGCGCGCTCGAGGACGATCAAGTCACTCGCAACGGTCACGGAGCGAGTGTTACGAGCGACGCCCAAGGTGTGCGCGCTCAGAGGACGATCAAGTCATTCGCGACGACCACGGAGCGAGTGTTACGAGCGACGCCCAAGGTGCGCGCGCTTAGAGGACCGATCAGCTCACTCGCGACGGCCACGGAGCGAGTCTTACGAGCGACGTTCGCGGCCCGTCTCGCGGCCGAGCTGTCGAAGCGCATGCGCCGTAGGCGCGAGTCTCGACGGCTCGGCCGCGAGACACGAGGGGGCCGCGAACACGCCGCGCCGAAGGCGCGGCCAATTCAATACAGTCAGTCGGTGACGTAACCGTTCAGGCTGCTGCGCAGGTCGGCGAGCAGGGCACGGGCCGCGGTGAGCCCGGCACCGTGCCAGACGGTGTCTTCGACCGCGAAGACGCGCTTATCGGCGGCAGCTCCGAGATCCTTCCACGCATCGCTGCGCAGCACCGTTTTACCGCGCTGCTCACCGGCTTCGCCCGCGAAGATGACGTAGATGATGTCGCCCTCGACCTCGAGCAGGTTCTGCTCGGTCACCTCGAAAGAGGTGCCGCGCTGCGCGGTCGGCCGCTGCACACCGACATCGGCGAGGACCTGTCCCGCGAAGCTATTGTTGCCCTGGACCTGATCGTGGTCGGCGGTGAAGCGCACCACCGAGGCCTGGGACTGGCTGGCGCCCAGAATATTACCGGTCTCGCGTGCTTCGTTGCGGTAGTTCTCCAATGCCGTTGCCGCGGCATTACGACGCCCGAGACCCGCTGCGAGCGTGCCGAATTCGGTCTGCCAGCCGCTGCCGGGATCGGCGAGAACGGTCGGTGCGATCGCCTGCAATGCTGCGAAACCGCCTGGGCCGCTGGAAATATCGCCGATGATCAGATCGGGATGCAAGGCGGCGATCTGCCCGATATCCGGCTGTGCCGGCGAACCGACCGCGGGAATCTTCAGCACGCCGTAACCGAGATACATCGGCTGAGAGCGGGGTCCGTCGATCGGGACCGCGCCGACGACCCGCTCCCACAGACCGACCGCGCAGGCGGCGTCCAAGGCGGAGGTGGACAGCACCACGATGCGCTGCGGATCGGCGGGCACCTCCGAGGTGCCCGCGGCATGGGTGACGGTGCGAGTCTTGCCGTTCGACGGATCGGGTGCGCTCGGCAGCGGGCAGGCCTGCGAGGTGTCGCGCTCCAGGCCGACCACACCCGCACCCGCGATATTCGTCGTGGTGCGAATGATCGAGCTGGCGTCGTCTTTCTGGCTGCAGCCCGCGATGAGCAATGCGGCGCAGAGCAGAGCGACCGCCGTGCCCCCCTGCCGGACCGCGCGATTGCTGGCGGTGCCGTATCGGCGGGAGTCTGCGTTGTTTCGAGCGACCTGCGAGCAGTCGCTATCGGTGCGGTTTCGGGTGCGAACAAGGGCGCTCACCGGCATGCGGGTGAGGGTACCGCGTGGTGTGGGTGCCGAGACGCGAAGGCCACCACCGCGCGCACATCGCATTCCGGACCGCAGTTGTGACCGCGCGGAATCCAGCTGTCGTACAGCGGATTCCGCGCGATCGTCGGATCGGCTACCCGGCGTTGCCGCCGATGCTGAAACGCGCCCCGGTCGGATCGGCGACCTGCGTGATCCGGCCGTAGGGGGTGTTCTCGGGCTCGGCCAGTACAGTGCCGCCCAGTTCGACGACCTTGGCGACGGCCGCGTCGACGTCATCGGCGCCGAAGTAGATCTTCCAGCCCGCGGGTACGCCCTCGGGCAGGAACGCCGAGCTATCCATGACACCGCCGAGCATCGGGGTGGTGGCGTGGATGGTGGTGTAGCGGAACTCCGGGGAGTCGGAGATGGTGAAGGTGTCGTTCCAGCCGAAGACGTCGCGGTAGAAGTCGAGCGAGCGCGCGTAATCGCGGGTGTGCAGTTCGAACCAGGACGGGATGCCGACGTGGTCGCTCCATTTGCCGCCGGAGGCGATGCCGATGGCCTCGAAACCGCCGAAGGTGCCGGTCTGCCAGATGCCGACACCCGCGCCGCCGACATCGCCGAGCACGGCCATCGCGCCGAGATCGCCCACGTCCATGGGCGGCACGACGACCGTGCCGCCGTGCTCGGCGGCCGCGTCGGCGGTGGCCTTGGCGTCGGGCGAGGCGAGGTAGACCGTCCATTGGTCGGGTCCTTCGACCCCGTCTCCGGTCTTGCCCATGCCGCCCGCGACGGCCTTTCCGTCCTTGCGGAAGGTGATGTAGCCGCCGAACTCCTCGTCCGCGCGGTCTGCGGTCCAGCCGAACAACTGGCCGTAGAAGGCAATGGCACCGTCTGGATCAGAGGTGTAAACGTCGACCCAGCAGGGATCGCCGGTCTTCGGTGCGGGCCCACCTGTCGTCCGACCGCCACCACTCATGGAATCGCTACGCGATGCTGTGCTCATCAATGGTCTCCTTGCCGAGAGTGGATCACTGTCATCGATAGAGACGTCGGCCGCCCGGGAAAGTCATCGCAGGCATGGCGTCGGATTTCGATTGCCGCCGCAGTCGCCCGCACCGGGAAATACGACGCAGAGTAGGACCCGTGCGGATGGCTGCGACAGCACGGTTTACGATCTCAGGAGCGCAAGCGAACTCCTCGTCTGTCCCCGGTGGTGGGGCGGATGTGAGCAGCGGAGCCTGCGGAGCGACCTAAAGGCACCTTTCAGGAGGATCAGTGACTGCCGTAGAGCCAAAGCCAGTCCCTCAGTTGGAAGCGACTCGGCCGTATCCGGCTCGGACCGGGCCGAAGGGCTCGTTCATCGTCAAGATGGTCACCACCACCGACCCCAAGGTCCTCGGTGTCATGTACCTGACCACCTCGATGGCGTTCTTCCTCATCGGTGGTCTGATGGCCCTGCTGATGCGTGGTGAGCTGGCTCGCCCGGGTCTGCAGTTCCTGTCGACCGAGCAGTTCAACCAGCTGTTCACCATGCACGGCACGATCATGCTGCTGTTCTACGCGACCGCGATCGTGTTCGGCTTCGCCAATATCGTCCTGCCGCTGCAGATCGGCGCACCCGACGTCGCCTTCCCGCGACTGAATGCCTTCAGCTACTGGCTGTACGCATTCGGCGCGACCATGGCGACCGCGGGCTTCATCACCCCCGGCGGCGCCGCGGATTTCGGTTGGACGGCGTACGTGCCGCTGACCGACATCCTGCACTCGCCCGGCGTCGGCACCGACCTGTGGATCCTCGGCCTCGCGGTCTCCGGTCTGGGCACCATCCTCGGTGGTGTCAACATGCTGACCACCGTGGTCTGCCTGCGTGCCCCCGGTATGACCATGTTCCGGATGCCGATCTTCACCTGGAACATCGCCGTCACCAGCGTCCTCGTGCTGCTCGCCTTCCCGCTGCTGACCGCCGCGCTGTTCGGCCTGGCCTACGACCGCCATCTCGGCGGCCACATCTACGATCCGGCTACCGGCGGCATCCTGCTCTACCAGCACCTGTTCTGGTTCTTCGGCCACCCCGAGGTGTACATCATCGCGCTGCCGTTCTTCGGCATCGTCTCGGAGATCTTCCCGGTCTTCTCGCGTAAGCCGATCTTCGGTTACACCACGCTGGTCTACGCGACCCTCGGCATCGCAGCGCTGTCGATCGCGGTGTGGGCCCACCACATGTACGCCACCGGCGCGGTGCTGCTGCCGTACTTCTCGTTCATGACCTTCTTGATCGCCGTCCCGACCGGTGTGAAGTTCTTCAACTGGATCGGCACCATGTGGCGCGGCCAGCTGACCTTCGAATCGCCGATGCTGTTCTCCCTCGGCTTCCTGGTCACCTTCCTCTTCGGCGGTCTGTCCGGCGTCATCCTGGCCTCGCCGCCGCTGGACTTCCACGTCACCGACTCATACTTCGTCGTCGCACACTTCCACTACGTGCTGTTCGGCACCATCGTCTTCGCCACCTACGCCGGTATCTACTTCTGGTTCCCGAAGATCACCGGCCGCATGCTGGACGAGCGCCTGGGCAAGTGGCACTTCTGGACCACCTTCATCGGCTTCCACACCACCTTCCTGGTCCAGCACTGGCTGGGCGCCGAGGGTATGCCGCGCCGCTACGCCGACTACCTGCCCGGTGACGGTTTCACCACGCTGAACACCATTTCCACCATCGGCGCCTTCATCCTGGGCGCGTCGATGTTGCCGTTCATCTGGAACGTGTTCAAGAGCTACCGCTACGGCGAAGTGGTCACCGTGGATGATCCGTGGGGTTACGGCAACTCGCTGGAGTGGGCCACCACCTGCCCGCCGCCGCGGCACAACTTCTACGAACTGCCCCGAATCCGTTCCGAGCGTCCCGCATTCGAGCTGCACTACCCGCACATGGTCGAGCGGATGCGGGCCGAGGCGCATGTGGGCTGGGGTTCGGGCAAACATGCCACCGAGGTGCACGAAGGCGCCCTGGCAAAGCATTAGGCGGCGGCCGGACATTCGTCCGTCCAAGCGCGCATAGCGCGAGCCCTCCTTCAGGCGAGTGAGCAACTATGTTGGCTGCCAGAGAGATATCCGGCTATGCAGTAGCGTCGCCATGATGAGTGTGCACCTACTGATCATCAGTGGGTGCACACTCATTTGTGGGACAAGCACCGACCGAAGCGTTGCGACACCGAGGTCCAGCACAGCTACGGCAAACAACTAACTTGGAGCACCTCAGTTGGCCGACACCACCGTCCTCGTCACCGTCACCGGACCCGACCGGCCCGGTGTGACCTCCGTGCTGCTCGCGGCGATGTCGCGGCATCACGTGAGCCTGCTGGATGTGGAGCAGGTCGTCATCCGTGGCCGACTGACCCTCGGTGTGCTGGTCACCTGCCCGAGCGATCCTGAGGCGCTGCAGGACGAGCTCGAAGAGGCGATGAATACCGTCGGCATGCATGTCGACGTCGAGGTCGACGCCCAGATCGGCAGACAGCCGATGTCCACGCACGCGGTGGTCATCCTCGGCGCACCGGTGACCGCGCGCGCATTCAGTTCGGTCTCCCGCCAGCTCGCCGCGCTCGGCGCCAATATCGACACCATCCGCGGCATTGCCGACTATCCGGTGACCGGCATGGAACTCCTGGTCACCGCGACCGATACCGGACCCGATTCCGATGCCCGGCTGCGCACGGCGCTGGCCGAGGTCGCGGTCGCCGAACAGGTGGACGTCGCGGTGGAGCGGGCCGGACTGGCCCGCCGAGGCAAGCGGCTCATCGTCTTCGATGTCGATTCCACCCTGATCCAGGGCGAGGTGATCGAGATGCTCGCCGCGCACGCCGGGGTGGAGGATCAGGTCCGCGAGGTCACCGAGGCGGCCATGCGCGGCGAAATCGACTTCGCCGAATCGCTGCGCCAGCGGGTCGCGACGCTCGAGGGGCTGGACGAATCGGTGATCGAGGAGGTCGCCGACCGGATCGAGCTGACCCCGGGTGCACGTACCACCATTCGGACCTTGCGCCGCATCGGATTCCGCTGCGGTGTGGTGTCGGGCGGCTTCCGTCAGGTGATCGAACCGCTCGCGCACGAACTGGAATTGGACTTCGTGCAGGCGAATACGCTCGAGGTCGTGGATGGCAAGCTGACCGGCCGGGTGGTCGGGGAAATCGTCGACCGTGCCTTCAAGGCCACCGCGCTGCGCAAGTTCGCCGCGGAGGCGGGGGTGCCGATGGAGCAGACCGTGGCGGTCGGCGACGGTGCCAACGACATCGACATGCTCAATGCGGCCGGGCTCGGTGTCGCCTTCAACGCGAAGCCCGCGTTGCGCGAGGTTGCCGATGCGGCTCTCTCGCACCCCTACCTGGACGCCGTCCTGTTCATCCTCGGCGTGACCCGCGACGAGGTGGAGGCTGCCGATGCCCGCGACGGCGGAATACGTCGCGTGCCGCTCGTCGGAAGCTGACTCACGTCCGGCGAATATCTCCGGAGTTTGTGGTGCGGAAGTCGCTCCAGACGGTTCGGTGGTACAGGACTCCAGCGGGAATGCGGCGGGCGTCCCGAAGCTTGCACTCGAGTGCGACCTGACGTGGGAGTCGCGGCCGCGCAGCATGTTGACGATCGAGGTGGAGTGATGTCGAGTATCCCGGAGAGCACCGCCGGATTCCGGGACGGTGGTACAGCGGAGCCCGAATTGTCAACGGGTGTCGAGGGTTTCCGCGCTCGACACGCGGAGCTTGCGCGCGGTTACGGTGGTCTCGGCGATCCTGAGGATCCCGCCCTGGTGCAGGCCATGCAGATGGTGCTGCACATTCCGAAGGTCGATCCGCCGCGACGCAGCGCGCTGCTGGAGGCCGCGGCTGCGGCCACGGTGGCACTGTGCCTGGATGAGCGGGTCGGGCCCGAGGGAACGTGGGAGCAGCGGTTCCTGGCCTGGAAGCGATCCCGGATCCGCAAGGTGGCACGGCGGGCGCGCGGTGCGCAGTGGCTGGCCGCCGATGAGGTCGACGGGGTGACCGTCGAGGTGGACGGTGCGCAGGCGCGGGCCTTCGTGCCGGGGCCGGTCGGTGAGGTCGATCCGCGGATCAGGCGGCTGCAGATCAATGGCACCGATCTCGAACACGACAATCCCGGACCCGCCGATCCCGACCTGCCGGTGCTGTGGGTGAATGCGAAGCTCGGCATGACGCTCGGCAAGGCCGCGGCGCAGGTCGGTCACGCCAGCATGTTGCTCGCCGGTGCGCTTACCGCGGAGGAGGCGCTGCGGTGGTCGCAGCGTGAGTTCCGATGCGCGGTGCGCGAATCCGGACCGCAGCGGTGGGCGTCGCTGTGCGAGCAGGTGTCTCGCGGACAGGCCGTCGCGGTTCGTGACGCCGGTTTCACCGAGGTCGCGCCGGGTTCGATAACTGTGATCGCGGTACCGGGACAATCGTGATTGCCTGCTGGCACTGATCGTCGCGCGGATGTTCCGTTGCACCGATGAGTCCTCTGAAAATCCGCCGGGAGCGGTGCGCCCACCGGCCGCGGCGGCCTGTCGTCGCGGCCGAATGGCCACGTCGTGGCTACCGGCATGGGTCGGTCGTACGAACAGCGCGCATTTGGGCCAAGATGGAGCCCGTGCCGCAACCGGATCCCGATCTGCTCATTGATTTCACCGACGTGACCATCCGACGCTCGGGTCACACCCTCGTCGGCCCGGTCACCTGGCAGGTCGAGCTCGACGAACGCTGGGTGGTCCTCGGACCCAATGGCGCGGGCAAGACCTCGCTGCTCCGCATGGCCGCCGCCGAAGTGCATCCGACCTCGGGCATTGCCCATCTGCTCGGTGAAGTCATCGGCAAAACCGATGTCAGCGAGCTACGTCCGCGCATCGGCTGGTCCTCGGCCGCGGTGGCCAGCCGGATTCCGCGCGACGAGAAGGTCAGCGATCTGGTGGTCTCCGCCGGGTACGCGGTCCTCGGCCGCTGGCGCGAGCGTTACGACGATGTCGATACCGACCGCGCCATCGATATGCTCGAAAGTCTCGGAGCCGAACATCTTTCCGATCGCACTTACGGAACGTTGTCCGAGGGGGAGCGCAAGCGGGTGCTGATCGCCCGCGCGATGATGACCGATCCGGAGTTGCTGTTGCTCGACGAGCCCGCCGCCGGGCTCGATCTGGGCGGTCGCGAGGAGTTGGTGGAACGTCTCGGCGATTTGGCCTCGGATCCCGATTCGCCCGCCATGGTCCTGGTGACCCACCACGTCGAGGAGATTCCACCGGGCTTCACCCATGGCCTGCTGCTGAACGAGGGCGCGGTTGTCGCACAGGGTTTGCTGCCGGATGTGCTGACCGCCGAGAACCTGAGTGAGGCCTTCAGTCAGTCGATCGCGCTGGATCGCGTCGACGGTCGGTACTTCGCTCGGCGCGCGCGTCGCTTGGGGCGGCACCGTTCACGCTGACGTCGTACGAGTGATCTGGATTACGCCGTAAAACAAGCACGCGTTAGGGTGCAAGAGTGAGCGGGCGTGAACAAGCAACCGAGCGCGCAATCGCGCATGACGGAGCCGAGCGTGGGCGAGGTACGGTCGTGAGCGGGCGTCAGCGAGTGAGCCGTCAACATAATGCGCGATCGCGTATGACGGCGCCGGATGTCAGCGCGGCGCGGTCATGAGCGAGACGAACGCGCAGCAGCCGATTCCGTCGCTGAGGGACGCGTCGACGGTGATGTTGGTGCGTGACGGTGTCACCGGTCCCGAGGTATTCCTGCAGCGCCGGGTCGGGGCAATGGCCTTCGCCGCCGGTATGACCGTTTTCCCTGGCGGCGGTGTCGATCCGTCCGACGGCACTGCCGATATCGAATGGGCCGGACCCGAACCCGCTTGGTGGGCCGCGAAATTCGGCACCACCGAACCGAGGGCCAAGGCGCTGGTGGCCGCCGCCGTGCGCGAAACCTTCGAGGAATGCGGTGTGCTGCTGGCCGGGCCGACCGGCGAAACCATCGTCTCCGATACCACCGGCTACCACGATGCCCGTGCTCGGCTGGAGCGGCGTGAGGTCTCGCTTGCGGCCTTCCTCGCCGAGGAGAAGCTGGTGCTGCGCGCGGATCTGCTGCGGCCGTGGGCGAATTGGATCACTCCGGTGATCGAGCCGCGGCGCTATGACACCCGGTTCTTCGTCGCGGTCCTGCCGCAGGGACAACTCGCCGACGGTGCCACCTCCGAGGCGGCCGAGGTGCAATGGCGCACCGCGGCGGAGGCGCTCGAGCGTTGGCGCGCGGGCAGCGACGTGCTGTTGCCGCCGACCTGGTCGCAGCTCGATGCCATTGCCGAATTCGCTTCCACCGCGGAGATTCTGGCCGTCGACCGGGTGATCGAACCGATCATGCCGGTGCTCACCGGTGACAACGGGCGGCAGGTGCTCGAATTCCCGGAAAACCAGCGCTACTTCGCCGGATTGCCGGATACCAGCAGGCTCCGGGGATCCGCGCGTCCGTGAGGCAGTAGGTTTCCTGCCATGGCCGAATTCGTGACCCTGGAGTTGCCCGAGGATCCCGCCGTCCGCGGCGTTGCCGTCCTCCGGATCGACCGTCCGCCGCTGAACTTGCTGAATGCGCAGCTGGTTCGGGAGGTGGCCGAGGCGGCGGCGGTTGTCGCCGCGCGGCCTGGGGTCGCGGCATTGGTCGTCTACGGCGACGAGCGGGTCTTCTGCGCGGGCGATGACCTCGCCGAACTTTCTGAGCTCGGCCCGGATCAGGCCGAAGCCATGGCCGCCGATTTGCAGGCGGCACTGGCCTGCCTTGCCAAGGTGCCCCAGCCCACCGTCGCCGCGATAAGTGGCTACTGCCTCGGTGGTGGCCTGGAACTCGCCCTCGCCGCCGACCGCCGCATCATCGGCGACAACGTCAAACTCGGCCTGCCGCAAATCAAAGCGGGCCTCATCCCCCTCGCGGGCATCCGCCGCCTGTCACTACTGATCGGCCCCGGCCCCGCCAAAGACCTCGTCTATACCGGGCGCTTCGTCGGGGCCGAAGAGGCCATGAGCCTCGGCCTGGTCGACGAGGTCGTCGCCCCTGACGACGTCTACACCACCGCGATGCACTGGGCCCAACAGTTCACCGACGGCCCCGCCCGCGCCCTCGCCGCCGCCAAGGCCGTCTTCGAGGCAGGCCCCCACGGCCTCGACCGCGCCCGCACCGAATGGGCTGCCCTCTTCACCACCGAGGACCGCCGCATCGGCACGGAGTCCTACCTGGCCGACGGCCCAGGCTCGGCAACTTTCGTCGGGCGCTGACGGGGGCCAGCGCGCCCAGCGCGATCGGTCGATACGACGGCACGGGCACCGCGAACCTGGCCGATTGCCCGGGTTCGACCGCATTCGTCAGTGCGGACGGGCTCGATCGCGCCGAGTTGGGATCGGTCGATACAGCGGCAGCGGCCGAGTCGAACCCGGCCCGACGGTTGCGGAGGCATTCGTTGAGCGCTCCAGAGCACTTCCAGGCGGGCTGGACGGGTATGTTCCGTGCTCTGGCTGGACTGATGGATGCGATGGCATAGGCGCCGAGTCGGCTGGCCGACGGTTGCGGTGCGGTGGCATTCGTCGGATTCTGAGGCGATTCGCCAGTTGGGCTGAACGGGCTTGATCGCGCCCCAGATGGACCGGCAGGTGCAGTGGCATCGACATATCCGCTGATTGTTCGGTGCTTTTCGTTACTGGGCGGTAGTGCGGGATCTGCGCTGCTGCGATCGGTCGGTCGGATTCGGGCGATCCGAGCGCCGACAGGGACCGTAAATAGGAACATGTTCCTGCGAGGTGGGGCGTGTGACTTCCGCGGCATTCGATGGTCGTGAGTCCCGCTCGAGCCCCTGGTTGCTGGCCGCATCAGGGGCGCGCGGCGGTGCGTGGGTAGATCACCGGGCAGGTTCAGAACCAGAACGAGTCTCGGGGGACATGACGGCAATCCGAAATTAGGTCCTACTCACTGGTCCGCTGCACACGTGCGGCGCGGGGTTGGCTAGGCTTGCCCACCATGACGGTCCACCCCGATGACCCGGCGCCGAACCCGCATGCCACCGAGGCCGAGGTCGAAGCAGCGCTGAAGGATACGAAGCTCGCCCAGGTGCTCTATCACGACTGGGAAGCCGAGACCTATGACGACAAATGGTCGATTTCCTATGATGAGCGCTGTATCGACTATGCCCGCGGCCGGTTCGACGCCGCGGTCGGCCCCGCGCCGCTGCCGTACGAGCGTGCGCTGGAACTGGGCTGTGGCACCGGCTTCTTCCTGCTGAACCTCATGCAGGGTGGCGTCGCGAAGTCGGGTTCGGTCACCGACCTCTCGCCGGGCATGGTGAAGGTCGCACTGCGCAATGCCGAGAACCTCGGGCTCGATGTCGACGGCCGGGTCGCCGACGCCGAGACCATCCCGTACGAGGACGACACCTTCGATCTCGTCGTCGGCCACGCGGTGCTGCACCACATCCCGGATGTGGAACTTGCGCTCAAGGAGTGCCTGCGTGTGCTGAAGCCGGGCGGGCGTTTCGTCTTCGCCGGTGAACCGACCACCGCGGGCAACTTCTACGCCCGCTGGCTCGGCCGCATCACCTGGAAGGCCACCACCACCGTGACCAAGCTGCCCGCACTGTCGGGTTGGCGGCGTCCGCAAGCTGAACTGGACGAGTCCTCACGCGCCGCGGCGCTGGAGGCGGTCGTCGACCTGCACACCTTCGATCCGAGCGACCTCGAGGCCATGGCCCGGCGGGCCGGTGCGACCGACGTCAAGGCGAGCACCGAGGAGTTCGCGGCGGCGCTGTGGGGCTGGCCGGTGCGCACCTTCGAGGCGGCCGTGCCGGACGAGAAGCTCACCATGGGCTACCGGATGGCCATGTACCGCGCGTGGCTGCGGCTGAGTTGGTTGGACGAGAACATCATGCGCCGGGTGGTGCCGCGCCAGTTCTTCTACAACGCCATGATCACCGGCGTGAAGCCGGGCGCCGCCGCCAAGTAGTGGGTTACCGCTTCGGCCGCGAGGATGTCGTCTTCCTCGGTAGTGCGGCGGGTAGCGCCGCGTTGGCCGAGGTGGATCGGCTGGAGCTGACTCCCGCGACGCACCTGCGCGATCTGGAGCGGGTGCGTCGCGAATTCGGCGAGCGGTCGGGCGCTCTCGTGGAAACGGTGCGCCTGCGCCGTCGCGCCACGGCCAAACTCGTCGATACCGAGCAGTGGCTGTTCACCGACGACGCGCTGCAACAGGCGACCCCGACGCTGGTGGCACGCCACCGCGCCGACCGGCTGTCCGGGTGCGCCGTACACGATGTCACCTGCTCGATCGGTGCGGAACTGGCCGAGCTGAGCCGCACCTGCCCCTCGGTACTCGGCAGCGACCTCGATGACGTGCGTCTATCGATGGCCGCGCACAACCTCGCCGCCTCCCGAAATGTCCTGCTGGCCAAGGCCGATGCCCTGATCCCGTGCAGCACCGGCACTGTAGTCATCGCTGATCCGGCCCGGCGCGCGGACGGCCGCCGCACCCACGATCCGGCGAAACTGCAACCGCCGCTGCCGGATCTGCTCGCCGCCTATCCCGGTCGCGACCTGGCCGTAAAGTGCGCTCCCGGATTGGATTTCGACCGCCTCGACTGGTCCGGTGAAATCGAGATCGTCTCCCTCGATGGTGCGGTCCGCGAGGCCTGCCTGTGGTCGGCCGGGCTGTCCGAACCCGGCGTCACCCGCCGCGCCACCGTCCTCACCTCCCGCGGCGGATCCGTCGCCTACACCGACACAGACCCGGACGAGATTCCCGACCAGCCGCCCGGCGAATGGATCATCGACCCCGACGGCGCCATCGTGCGCGCGGGCCTGGTTCGCCACTACGCCGCGAAACACGGCCTCTGGCAACTGGATCCGAATATCGCCTACCTCACCGGTAACAACGTCCCCGACGGTGTCCGTGGCTTCCGCATCGAGGACCGCCTGGAACTCCGGGAAAAGACCCTCCGCCAAGAGTTGGCCCGCCGCGACTGCGGCTCCCTGGAAATCCTGATCCGCGGCGTCGATATCGACCCCGACGCCCTCCGCAAACGCCTGAAACTACGCGGCACCAAGCCCTATACCCTCGTCCTCACCCGAATCGCCCGCACCGCCGCCGCCTTCCTCTGCACCACCTGATCCCAGCCACCCACAGCTCCGTCGACTCGCCGGCGCCCTACCCACGTTCGCTGGAGTCGAGAATGCAATGCTTAAGGCTCGCTCTCGACGTTTGCCGACATCAGCGTGTGGTGATCGACTGTCCAGCTCGTTATCCGAGGTGTCGTACGCGGGCGGGCGGGTGGAGTGGTTACCGGTCTGGTTTGAAGACGAAGACCTCGCCGATGCGGGTGGCGAGGACTACCTCGCCCTTGGGGCCGATGGACGTGCCGGTGGTGGTGCCCTTGGCATTCGGAAGTGCGTCGGAGTCGACGGTGGCGCCGGTCTTGGTATCGAAGGTGATCAGGTTGATGCCGTCGCCGATGGCGGCGGCGGTATAGCCGGTATCGCCCGCGGTCTGGACGGGGGTGCCGCGCAGCGTGAGATCCTTACGCTCCCAGACGATTTCGGCGGCGTCGCCGTTATCGCGCAGGGCGAGCAGGTGGCCGTCGTCACCGGACGGGATGATCAGGCCGTCGCTGGAGACCGAAATGCCGCCGCGCGGAGCCCAATCCAGCGGCTGCACCCATTTGGTGCGACCGTCGGCGGCGTCAACGGCGATCAGACGCTTGGAGTTGTCGCCGACGTAGACGGTCTGGCCGTCGGCGGACAGCGTGGGACTGGTCGCGCTGCCCTCGGTGAGCAGGTCCGCGCTCCATTCCTGCTGAATCTTATTGTCGGCGTAGCGCAATGCGACGAGTGCGGCGATCGGCTTGCCCGGCTCCCACAGCGTGACGAAGAAGCGGCCGCTGGACACCTCGATCGGCGAGATATTGGCGACCGGGCACTGCGGTCCGCCGATCGCGCAGTCGTCGAGACCCTGACCGGACGTGGGGCGGGTGAGATCCGGGTACTCCAGGAAATCGGGGTCGCCGAGCAGTTGGGTGGTGCTGACGACGCGCTCACCGGTCTGGCGGCTCAGCACATCTATCTGACCGGACTGGGTGACCGTCAGGATGTTCCCGTCGCCGGTGAATTGCGCCGAAACCGGCACGCCCGCAACGGGCGTCCGCCAGCGCGGCTGTCCGATGGAGTTGAAGGCACTGACCCCGCTGTCGTCACCGACGTAGACATTGGTCCCGCTGTCGACCACCGAGGGCGCGGAGATCGCATTCGGTCCCAGCGCGTTGCAGAAGCGCTTGCGGCCGGTCAGCATCTGCAGCGAGAGGATGGCGCAGTTGTTGGGCGCCGACGTGGTGAGGAACATTTGCCCGTCCGGGCCGATCGTCAAGGGTTCCTCGACCGGTCCACCGACGGGTCGTGACCAGCCCAGCGATAGTTTGCGCGAGCCGGTGACCGGGCTTACGCCACTGTTGCGGCCGTCGTTGTGCGCGGTGGTCCAGCCCTTGCCGGATCCGACGGTGATGTCGTCGACGTCGGTACCGCAGCCCGTCAATACCAGGGCGCCGATGGCCGCCACCGCCCCCAGTCGGGACAGGGTCAGCCCGCGCGCTGGATTGGCCAGTACGCCGCCGCTTCGCACCTGCTGCACTCCTGTCGTCGTGGACGTGACCGAAAGCGTGTCGACCCCGGTACGTGCACCACCCGAGTCGGGGTTGCCCGCGTGGAGGTTCGCCGCCGCCGTCGGCGGCGCAGCGATCACTGTACGGGAGGGTCGGCCGACGTTGTACGGGTCCCGGCCGTGTTTTCCGACCGGATAAGCTCTAGCCGTCGCGACCGGGACGGTCGCCATGTCAAGGACCACGACAGGAGATGAGTTCGTGACGAGCATGTGGGGCGCACCGTTGCGCTCGCGGTGGCGCGGCTCGCGCCGCCGGGATCCGCAGCAAGCGCGATTTCTGACGCTGGCGTCGCTGCGCTGGGTGCTCGCGAACAAGGCGTACACGCCTTGGTATCTGGTGCGGTACTACCGGCTGTTCAAATTCAAGGCGGCCAATCCACATATCGTGCTGCGCGGCATGGTCTTCCTCGGCAAGCGCGTCGAGATCCACGCGACCCCCGAACTGAGCCGGATGGAGATCGGCCGCTGGGTGCATATCGGCGACGGTAATGCCATTCGCTGCCATGAGGGTTCGCTGCGCATCGGCGACAAGGTCGTCTTCGGCAAGGACAATGTGGTCAACACCTACCTCGATATCGAGATCGGTGAATCCACGCTGGTCGCGGACTGGTGCTACATCTGCGACTTCGACCATCGCATGGACGACATCAATATGCCGATCAAGGATCAGGGCATCGTCAAGAGCCCGGTCCGTATCGGTCCGGACACTTGGATCGCCGCAAAGGTGACCGTGCTGCGCGAAACCCGCGTCGGCCGCGGCTGTGTGCTCGGCGCGCATGCGGTGGTCAAAGGCGAGATTCCGGACTACAGCATCGCCGTCGGCGCGCCCGCCAAGGTCGTCAAGAATCGCAAGGCGACCTGGGAGGCCGGTGCCGAGGAGCGCGCCAAATACATTGCCGCGCTGGAAGATATCGAGCGCAAGAAGAACGGCGCCACCCAGTCGGCGTAAGCGCGACCGAGCCCCGGGATCCGGAATGGACCCGGGGCTCACGCTATCTCGGCCGAGTATGCCGGTATGCGTCGGTGGCAGTCGGTACGGTCACGGCATGAACAGGTACGCGGCGCTGTTGCGCGGGATCATGCCGACGAACCCCAATATGAAGGGGGAGAAGCTGCGCGGGGTGTTCGAGGGGCTGGGATTCGAGCAGGTCGCCACGGTATTGGCCAGCGGCAATGTGGTCTTCCGAACCGCGGATACCGATATCGCGAAGTTGGAAGCCCGCGTCCAGGACGCGCTGAACAGCGAACTCGGAATTCCGGGCGGCACCATCGTGCGCACCTACGACGAACTGCGCGACCTGCTCGAAACCGATCCGTTTCCGGGCCTGACCCATGGCCGCGGCACATATCTCACCGCGACCTTCCTCAAACAGGCCCCACCGAACGTCGCCGGAGAGCTACGCAAACACACTGAAGCCGGCGTCCGGATCATCGGCTACGACGCCGCCGCCCGGGTCGTCCTCGCGGTCATCGACAACACCGAACCCCGCACCCCGAACTTCATGGCCTGGATGGAGAAGACCTACAGCAAGGAAATCACCACCCGCACCTGGCTCACCATCCAGAAGATCGTCAAGAAGATGGAGAGCTAGGCGCTACTTCGGATCGCGCTCGGGGAGGGGGCGTTCGATGATGGTGGGGCGGCCGAGCGGGTTGCGGACGCGGCGTTTGGCCGAGGAATAGACCAGGGCGGTTTCGGCGGCCACGACGTCCCAGGCGAAGTCGGCGGTGAGGCGTTCGCGCGCGGCGTAGGCGCGGTCTTGGGTGGCGGCCGGATCGTCGAGGGTGGCGCGCACCGCTTCGACGATGCCGTCCACATCCGCCGGTTCGAAGGATGCGCCGGTGACGCCGTCGATGACGGCCTCGCCGAGACCACCCGCTGTGGAGGTGATCAGCGGGGTACCGGCGGCGGCCGCTTCGAGTGCGACGATGCCGAAGGGTTCGTAGCGGCTCGGCAGCACGATGGCATCGGCGCCGTGCAACCAGCCGAGCAGTTCCTCGTGATCGAGTTGACCGGCGAAGGTCACCGCGCGCGCGACCCGATGCACCCGGGCGCGTTCGCGCAGCCATTCGAACTGGGTGCCGATACCGGCGACGGTCAGCGTGGTGCCGGGGTGGGCGCGGCGGATGCGTGGCAGTGCGGCGATCGCGTCCTGCACGCCCTTCTCGTATTCCAGCCGACCCACATAGAGCAGCCGTGGCGGACCGGTGCGCGGTGCCCGCGGCCGGAAAGTCCACGCGCCCACATCGATTCCGTTGCGGATCACCGTCATCGGTACCCGCTCGGGCCCGTAGAGTCGCTCCACCTCGTCCTGCATGGAGGTCGAGCAGGTGATCAGCGCGTCCGATTCATTGGCCAGCCACCATTCGACCGAATGCACCTGCTTGTTGACCCGACCCGAGACCCAACCGCTGTGCCGCCCGGCCTCGGTGGCGTGGATGGTCGATACCAGCGGCACGTCGTAGTACTCGGCCAGCGCGATCGCCGGATGCGCGACCAACCAATCGTGCGCGTGCACGACATCCGGGACCCAGCCGTCGCCGATGCCGGGTTTGCCGAGCGCGACACCCGCGCGCACCATGGCATGGCCCATGGCCAGCGTCCAGGCGAGCATGTCCTCGCCGAAGTCGAAACACGGCGGATCCTCCGCGACCGCTACCACCAACACGCCCTCGGCGATGTAGGAGTGGGTGGGATGGGTCACGGAGTCGGTGCCGGAGGGGCGGCGGGCGAGCACGACCACTTCGTGACCGGCCGCGGCCAGTTCGACCGCCAGGTGATGCACATGGCGGCCCAACCCACCGACCACAACCGGTGGGTACTCCCACGACACCATCAAGATTTTCATGAATGTCC
Organism: Nocardia sp. NPDC050412; assembly: GCF_044458825.1. NCBI lineage: Bacteria > Bacillati > Actinomycetota > Actinomycetes > Mycobacteriales > Nocardiaceae > Nocardia > Nocardia sp. NPDC050412. Next base: position 474,610 of record NZ_JBITIJ010000004.1, on the reverse strand, counting down.
TTATCAGGCGGAGTCTCGGTCCGCGATCGCCAGCCGCCGGGTGTCCAAACTCGGGAACAGCCCGTCGGCCGCCCCCCATCCTGCCGTCAACTGGTGTGCTTTGGCGACTTGGCCCGCCCCGACAGCGGCGGCGATTTCCCGCACGGCGTGGGCGTGTCGGTGCGCCCGGTCGCGTGCATAGCCGGCCGCGGAGTCCTTGCTGACCATGAATGCCCAGTCGCTGGAGACAGTGAGGATGGCTTCGCGCAGCAGTTGGTCGGCAACCGGGTCGCGCAGTGCGGGTCCGCCGTCCGCGGCCCGCATTTTGTCGACTGTATCCAGGGTGAGGCGGACGATATCTTCGTTCAGTTCCACCAGATCTTTGACCTGGTCGCCGGCCCACACCCGCCAATCCTTACCCGAACCCCAGGACGAATCGGCCAGTGGGACCGGCTCGCCGACGAACCCGCGCGCTCTGGCATCGGCCAGCGTTCCGACGGTGACGCCCGCCTCGGGCAATGCCCGCAACACCTGGGCCAGCCACTGCGGACCCTCATGCCACCAGTGCCCGAACAATTCGGTATCGAATGCGGCGACGACCAGGGCCGGACGCCCGATACGCGCCGATTCGTCGATCAGCCGTTCGCGCACGGTCCGCACGAAATCGTCGACATCGCGGACCACCGCCGCGGCCGCCAGTTCCGGGTCGTACGGCGCCTTGTCCGGGCCGGCGACCGTCTTGCCGGTGACGCGGGCGGGCTTGAGACCCGTGGCATGGTCATAGTGATGAAAGTCACGGTAGGCGCTCTGCCCCGGATAGCCGGACTTGGGCGACCAAACCCGGTAGCTCACTTGCAGATCCCGCCCGAAGGCCACCACATCCGATTCCCGGACCGGGCGGCCCAAGGTGGTATCGCCACGCAATGCGGGTCCATCGACCATGAAATGCGTCACACCCGCGGCCGCGTATCCGGTCTCCATACCGGGGGTGTAGCCGCATTCGGGCGCCCAGATACCGGTGGGGGTGTGGCCCCAGCGCTGCCTGGCATCGATCAGACCCTCGCTGAGCTGGAACGCGCGCAGCCGCGGGTGTAGCAGGGGCTGGAACGGGTGCGCGAGCGGGCCGCCGAGCAGTTCGATGGCCTCGGCGTCGATCAGCTGCCGCCACACCGGCGCCGCGCCATGGCGCCAGTGCAGTTCGAATTCCGCGAGTGCCGCCGCGGCCAGTCGGTGCTCATGTCTGCCGAGCGCGACATTGCCCGCCATCGCGGCTTCGTCGGCGCGCAGCTGCCAATTGCCGAGCCAATGATGCATGCCCGCAAGACAATGTGGATCATCGAGCTGGGCGGCGAGCACCGGTGTGATCCCGAGGCTGACCAGATGCGAATGCCCCTCCGCGGCAAGGGTTCTCAGTACATCGACGACCGGAAGGTAAGAGGCGGCCCAGGATTGGTAGAGCCATTCCTCGCCGACCGGCCAGCGGCCGTGGTGGGCCAGCCAGGGCAGGTGGGAATGCAGGACCAGGGTGAACTGGCCGGGAACTTCTTGTCTACTCAAGACTTCACCGCGATGGCGACCAGGTCGAGGCTCGCATCGATGTCCTCGGTGATCAGTGCGAAATCGTCGATGGCGACCGCGGCGACATCTGCGGTCAGCTCGGCGGGCCACGGCTGTCCGGCCAGCGCGCGCTCGATCTGCGCGTCGATGAACGAGCCACCGTGCTTGGCGTCCAACGCTTTCAGGGTCGGCCCGTGGTGCACGCCGGTCATTAGCGTGACCCGGAAACCCGCGTCGACGAGCAGTTCGGTGAGTTCGTCGGCATTGAGTTCGCGGGTGTGGAACGGGTTGAGCGGGGTATCGCGGCCGGGGGAGAAGGTGATCCGGTTCGGCGTGCTGATCAGCAGTTCGCCGCCGGGCCGCAGCACCCGAAGGCATTCCCGGATGAACTGGCCCTGGTCCCAGAGGTGTTCGATCACTTGGAAATTCACCACGACATCGACCGACTCGTCCTCCAGCGGCAGCGCGGCGAGGTTGCCCTGGATCATCTCCACCTGCGGGTAACGCGAGCGCACATGCTCGACCGCGCTTGTGTCGTAGTCCAGACCGATCACCTTGGTGGCGACATCGGCGATCATGTTCGCACCGTAACCCTCACCGGATCCGGCCTCCAGCACCGTTTTTCCGGCACACCGCTCGAGCAGGCGCGCATAGACGATCTCGTGCCGACGGAACCAGTAGTTCTCCTCGGCGATGCCGGGTACGGTCCGTTCGCCGGTCAGCGGCAACGGCTCCATGGCCGACTCGGGAGTAATGCCCGGGGTCGTGCCTACTGCGGCAGGGATCACAGCCTCGCTCATCGCTCCGACGTTACTGGTACTGAATATTGCGGGGCACCCGCACCCGGGGGATCCGCGCATTATCGCCAGGATCGCCGTTCTGAGAGCTGAGCCGCTAAGTTACCCATGAGTAACTTAACGTAGGGTAGTGTCACGCCCTGAGCTACAAACAAGGACGTACGGCGCAGCTCGTGCGACCACCACACACGTGTAACCAGAACAGGAGGTCGACGAAGACCGATGCCGAACATCGTCGTACTCATCAAGCAGGTTCCCGACACCTGGTCCGAGCGCAAGCTGACCGACGGTGACTTCACCCTCGATCGCGAAGCCGCCGACGCCGTCCTCGACGAGATCAACGAGCGCGCCGTCGAAGAAGCGCTGCTGATCAAGGAGGCCCAGGGCGGCGAGGTCACCGTGCTGGCCGCCGGTCCGGACCGGGCCACCGAGGCCATCCGCAAGGCGCTGTCCATGGGCGCCGACAAGGCCATCCACATCAACGATCCGGCGATCCACGGCTCCGACGCCGTGCAGACCGCCTGGGTGCTGGCCAGTGCGCTGGGCCAGGTCGAGGGTGTCGAGTTGGTCATCGCGGGCAACGAGGCCACCGACGGTCGTTCCGGTGCGGTCCCCGCGATCATCGCCGAGTACCTGGGCCTGCCGCAGCTGACGCACCTGCGCAAGCTGACCGTCGACGGCGACAAGATCACCGGCGAGCGGGAGACCGACGAGGGCGTGTTCAAGCTGGAGGCCACCCTCCCGGCCATCGTCAGCGTCACCGAGAAGATCAACGAGCCGCGCTTCCCCTCCTTCAAGGGCATCATGGCCGCGAAGAAGAAGGAAGTGCAGACCTTCACGCTGGCCGACCTGGGCGTCGACCCGTCGACCGTCGGTGTGGCCAACTCGGGCACCGCCGTCACCGCGGCCACCCCGAAGCCCCCGCGCACCGCGGGCGAGAAGATCGCGGACGAGGGCGACGGCGGCACCAAGATCGCCGCGTACCTGGTCGGTCAGAAGATCATCTGATCCCGCCCGAGACTGCTTAGGAGAGAACACAAATGGCAGAAGTACTTGTGCTCGTCGAGCACGCCGACGGTGCGATCAAGAAGGTCAGCACCGAACTGCTCACCGCCGCGAGCACACTCGGTGAGCCCGCCGCCGTCGTGACCGGCCCCGCCGGTACCGGTGAGAAGCTGGCCGACGCGCTGGCCGCCGCGGGCGCCGCGAAGATCTACATCGCCGAATCCGACGATGTCGAGAACTTCCTGGTCACCCCGAAGGTCGATGTGCTCGCGGGTCTGGTCGAGTCGATTTCCCCGGCCGCCGTGATCGTCGCCGCCACCGCCGAGGGCAAGGAGGTGTCGGGCCGCCTCGCCGCGCGCATCGGCTCTGGCCTGCTCGTCGATGTCATCGACGTCAAGTCCGACGGTTCGGTCGTGCACTCCATCTTCGGTGGCGCGTTCACCGTCGATGCCAAGGCCACCGGCGACGTGCCGGTGATCTCGGTGCGTCCGGGCGCCGTCGAGGCTACCGCCGCGGCCGGTGCGGGTGAGAAGGTGACCGTCGAGGTGCCCGCGCAGGAAGAGGGCGTCGTGAAGGTGACCTCCCGCGAGCCGATCGTCGGTGGCGACCGTCCGGAGCTCACCGAGGCGGGCATCGTCGTCTCCGGTGGTCGCGGTGTCGGTTCCGCCGACAACTTCGCGGTCGTCGAGGCGCTGGCCGATTCGCTCGGCGCCGCCGTCGGCGCCTCGCGGGCCGCGGTCGACTCCGGCTACTACCCGGGCCAGTTCCAGGTTGGGCAGACCGGTAAGACGGTCTCCCCGCAGCTCTACATCGCCCTCGGCATCTCCGGCGCCATCCAGCATCGCGCCGGTATGCAGACCTCGAAGACCATCGTCGCGGTCAACAAGGACGAAGAGGCCCCGATCTTCGAGATCGCCGACTACGGCATCGTCGGCGACCTGTTCAATGTCGCCCCCCAGCTGACCGAGGCTGTGAAGGCGCACAAGGGCTGATAGCTCAGCGCTGTTCGAGTGACCCCGGCCGGAAACGGCCGGGGTCACGGGGTTTTCCGGGGCTATCATTGCGGCATGTCCCTGCCCCGCCTCGAGCGTCCTGACCTGCCTGAGTACATGACTTGGGAGGAACTGGAGCGTCTACCCGGCGAGATCGCGGAACAGATCGAGCTGTGGGAGGGGCGTGTGGTGTGGGTACGCCGAGGTCCCGGTGAACATCAGATATTCATGCGCCGATTGACTCATGAGCTCGAGCAGTGCGCACGCAACGATATGGCAGCAGACGCTGAACGCTGCTGGGTGGCCAATCTCGAAACCAATGTCTTTCTCGGGAACAGCGGGAAGTCCGACTTCCTCACCCCCGATTTCTTGGTGCACCGCTGTCTTGGTGGGGCTTACCGAGACGTCCGCGCGGCCGACACCGTGCTGGTAGGCGAAGTGCTGTCACCGTCCAATATCCCGTCCGATATCGAGGCCAAGAAGAGTCGGTATGCGAAGGCCGGGATACCGTGGTATTGGGAAGTGACTCTGAAAGCGGATGTCAGCGCCATCGCATTTATCCGTGCATACGGCTTGGAGATCGGGTACGCGCAGCTACCCGACGGGATCAGCCCGCTGCACCCAGCCGCGTATCGGATCGTCGGGGAATGGGTTAACGACGGCGAGGAGCGAGTATCGTTCACCCACCCGTTCCCGATCGACGTGCCGTGGACCGCGCTCGCCTACTGACTGAGTTGGACATCTCGCGAATCGGCTGATGACAGCCGGGCCCACTTGCATTTTCAGGCGAACGTTTCCAGCTGGGATAACCTGCGGATATGGCTGTTCCTACGACTCGGATGCTGGTGCTCGCCGTGGTGCGGTTGCTGGCGCCGGTGCACGGTTACGACGTTCGGCGGGAGTTGTTGTCCTGGCGGGCGGACAATTGGGCGAATGTGAAACCGGGCTCGGTGTACGGCGCACTGAACACGTTGCAGCGCGACGGGCTCATCGCGGTGGCGGGCGTCGGACAGGATGGTGCGCGGCCGGAGCGCACGACTTATCAAATGACCGCCGAGGGGGAGAAGGTCTTCGCTCAGCTGCTGCGTGACGCGCTGTGGGAGGCCGAGCAGCCGAAGCATCCGTACGCCGCGGCGGTCGCGCTGCTGCCTCAGGCCCCTCGGGACGAAGTCATCGCCGCGCTGCGCAGTCGGATCAAGAAATTCGAGGCCGAACTCGAACAGCTCGACAGGGAGGAGCGTCGCGTCATGGCCGGTAGTGGCGATCCGGCGGAGACCGAACCGCATCATGTCGCCGACGCGATCCGCTTGGCCTCCGAACATATCCGGGCCGATCTGCGCTGGTCGCAGAAAACGTTGGAGCGCATCGAAAGTGGCGCGTTGGAGATCTGGGATCGGTTCCCGACGCGGCTGGACGGGCGCAGCGCGATTATCGACTGATCAAGACTGAATAGTAAAGCTTGACTATTTAGTCGTTCGTTTCTACCGTTGTTCAGGTGGAAACGAACGACTCCGTTCGCGATCGCACCCGCACCTCGGTGATCCGGGTGCGCGGGCTGGCGCGCACGTTTGAAACCAAAACCGGCCCCGTCCAAGCGGTTACGGGCGTCGACTTCGATGTGTACGAGGGTGAGATCCTCGGTCTGCTCGGCCCCAACGGCGCGGGCAAGACCACGACGCTGCGAATGCTCAGCACCCTCATCGCCCCGACCGAGGGCGAGGCGGTCATCTCCGACGCTGATCTACGGGTCGAGCAGCGGACCGTGCGTTCGCGCATCGGCTACGTCGCCCAGGGCGGAATGACCAATGACGATGCCCTGGTCCTCGACGAATTGGTGCTGCAGGCCAGGCTTTTCGGACTGAGCAAGGCGCAGGCGACGCACAATGCCGAAGAACTACTCGTGGCGCTCGACCTGGACGGACTTGCTCGGCGTAAATGCAACCAGCTTTCCGGCGGTCAGCGCCGCCGCGTCGATATCGCGCTCGGCCTGGTGCACGGCCCGAGGCTGATCTATCTCGACGAGCCGACCAGCGGCCTGGATCCGCAGAGCCGCGCGAATCTGTGGGATCACATCCGGCGCCTGCGCGAGCGGGGCACCACGGTCGTGCTCACCACCCACTATCTGGACGAGGCAGACGCACTGTGCGATCGCCTGCTGATCATGGACCACGGCGGCATCGTCGCCGAGGGCTCGCCCGACGAACTCAAGCGCCGTATCTCCGGTGATGTGGTGAGCTTCGAAATCGATAACGTCCATGCCGATCTGGCACTCCAGGTCGCCAAGTCGGTGCTCGAGGTGCGCTCGCTGGTGTGCTCGGAGGATGCGGGTGCGGACCGCGTCGGTGCGACGCTGGTGCATCTCACCGTGGATCGCGGCGACACCGCAGTCGTACCCCTGTTGCGTGCCATGGACGAGCGCGGTCTCGTACCGGGTGCGGTCACTGTCAAACGTCCCAGCCTCGACGATGTCTTTCTCACCATTACGGGGCGTTCGCTGCGGGAGGCGAGTCACTCATGAGGTTCATGCGCGAGACCGGACTGATCTTCTGGTCGCAACTGCGGGCCAATCTGCGAAATCCGGTGTGGGTCTTGATCGGTCTGTCCCAACCGGTGCTGTATCTGGTGCTGTTCGGGCCGCTGGTCAAGGGCATCGCGCCGTCGCTCGGCGCGGATGCCGACCCGTGGAAGCTGCTCACGCCCGCGCTGGTCATTCAGACCGGGCTGTTCGGCGCCATCTATGTCGGATTCAGCATTGTGGCGGAATTGCGCGCGGGGGTGGTCGAACGGCAGCGGGTCACGCCCGCGAGCCGGGGCGCGCTGCTGACCGGACGCGTGCTCAAAGACATGGTCGTGCTGGTCGTCCAGGCGCTGGTGCTCGTCGGAGTTGCCATGGCGGCCTTCGGGGTTCGACCCGATCCGCTCGGCGTGGTGCTGTCGGTCCTGTTGATCGCGGTAATGGCAGCCGGTTTGGCGGCGGCGTCCTATGCGCTGGGGCTGTGGGCCAAATCCGAGGATGTGCTCGCCTCGGTGCTCAATAGTCTCGCGGTGCCGCTGATGCTGCTGTCCGGCATTCTGCTGCCGTTGAGTGTCGGGCCGGGCTGGTTGCGCACGATCGGGAAGGTGAATCCGTTCTCGCACACCGTCGATGCGGCCAGGGCCCTGTTCCGCGGTGACTTCGGTGCCTCCGAGGTGTACCTCGGCACCGGGCTCACGCTGGCCGTCGCGGCGGTGGCGATGATGATCGGTGCACGCGGGTTCACCCGCGAAAATGCCTGACCGATGATCCGCAGGCACACGAGATCTGTTGCCGCCATGGGCGGTGACAGATCTCAGCGGCGGTGCAGCCCCGACAGCAGCGTGGTGAGGATCGGGGAGCGGCGTGCATCGCTGCGCAAGACCGCCGAGACCGGAATCCGTAGTCGGTGCTCGGGGGCGAGGTGCAGGACGACCAGGCCCTCGGTCGGGCTGTCGGCGTAGAGCACGGTCCAGGTGTCCGGGCGATTGATCAGCTCCATGGTCGCGGTGTGGTCCGGTGGAATCGGCGGACCGAAGGTAGGGCCCGCGGCCAGATCGGCGAAGGCGGCCCGAATCACATTGTGCAGCAGGACCTGTTCCTGCTCAGGCGGGAGCAGCAGCGGATACGGGCTCAGATCCGCCAGCGTCACCTGGTCGCGTGGGGCCAGCGGGTGGGCCGCGGAGGTGGCGATCACGAGGTCCTCGATCCACAGCTTCTCGACCGCTAGACCGGGCTCGTCGACACTGCCGCGAATGAGCGCGAGATCGCAGTCGCCGTCGGCCACCGCGGTGATCCGCTGCCGGAACGGTTTGATGACGAATTCGATCTCGGCATCCGGATGCGCGGCGCGCGCTCCGGCGATCGCGGACAGGGACCGGGTTGCGAAGGACATATTGGCGGCCAGCCGGATGCGATGACCAGAGGTGCGCACGGTGGCGCGGATGGCCGACTCCAGACTGAGCATCTGTTTAGCCAAGGGAAGTAGCCGCATGGTCGCGTCGGTCGGCACAACGGCCCTGGTAGAGCGCTCGAACAAGGCTACGCCGAGATCACGCTCGAGCCGGGCGATCTGATGGCTGATCGCCGATTGGGAGATGTAACAGCGGGCCGCGGCCCTGCTGAAACTCAGCTCCTCGCACACCGCGACGAAGTAGGTGAGCTGGCGAAGCTCCACTTGATCTCCATTCATGAGCAATCCAGATAAGAGTCATATCTATTATGCGCCTGAACACCTGAAATATCTGCGGATCGAATTACGGTTGGTAATGAGAGAAGGAGGCTGTCATGGAACACGCAGATGTTGTCATCGTTGGATCGGGATTCGGGGGGCTTGCCGCCGCTAAGCAGTTGGCCAAATCGGGCATCAATTACGTTCTTATCTCGAGCACTCCGGAGCATCTCTTCCAGCCGTTGCTCTACCAGGTCGCGACAGGTGTGCTGGCCTCGGACGAGATCGCCCCGCCGATCGCCTCGGTGCTGCGCAGGCATAAGGAGGCCGACGTCCGGCTCGGCAAGGTCGTCGCCATCGACGCCGACAACGCGGTGCTCACCTACGAGCACGATGGAGCTCGCACACAGATCCGCTATGGCTCGCTGATCGCAGCCACCGGCGCCTCGCAGTCGTACTTCGGCCGCGACGATTTCGCCGATAAGACGTTCTCGCTCAAGACCATCGACGATGCGAAGTTGCTGCGCGCACAGATCGAGCGGGTCTTCACCGAGGCCAAGGACGCGGATGCGCAGACCCGCAAGCGACTGCTGAGCTTCGTGGTGGTCGGCGCGGGCGCGACCGGTGTCGAGGTTGCCGGTCAGCTGAAGGAACTCGCGAAACGGCATTACCACCAAGAGGTTTCGGTGACCCTGGTCGAGGGTGCGGGCGAGGTGCTGCCGCCCTTCGGTGGCGGACTCTCGGAATATGCGAAGGCATCGCTGACCAAGAGTGGCGTCGAGGTGCTGCTGGGCACCTTCGTGACCGATATCGAATACGGCAAGGTGACCGTCAAGGATAAGCAGGGCATCGAGCGCCGGATCGCGGCCGAGACGGTGGTCTGGTCCGCCGGTGTGCAGGCCGGCGGGTTCGCGCAGCTCCTGGCCGAGGCTACCGGCTGCGAAACCGACCGGGCCGGAAGGCTTTTGATCAATCCGGACCTGACCGTCGGCGGCCACGCCGACATCTACGCGATCGGCGATATGACCTCGCTCAACGGCTATCCGGGCCAGTCGCCGGTCGCCATGCAGGAGGGCAGGCACGCCGCCGACATCATTCGCCGCAAGAAGCTCCCCGCCACCCCGTTCAAGTACTGGGACAAGGGCAGCATGGCGGTGATCAGCCGGTTCAGCGCGGTGGTGAAACTCAATGAGCACATCACCTTCCGAGGTGTCATCGCCTGGACCATGTGGCTCGCGGTGCACCTGCTGTACCTGGTCGGGTTCCGCAATCGTTTCGCCGCAGTGGCCTCGTGGCTCGTCGCCTTCATCGGTACGGGTCGCCCGGGTTTCGACGAGGTGGAGCAGACACCGGACGTGGTCGGTCTGCCAGCGCGCGACGCAGCCTGAGCGCCGCGGTAGCGCAGCGTGGCCGAGGACACAGAATGGCCCTCGACCAGGTAAAAGGCGGCGAAAGCGATGCGGTAATCAGAACGATGCACGACAGTTCGGTGAACGCTCGGTGTGACCATCATCTCGTTCACCGAACCGGCATCGTGGCGACACTTCGAGGTTGCTCCGGCGCAGTTTCTGGCTGGCTTCATCACGGATATGACTATTTCGTCCGTGTTGACAGCCCCGGCTCGATCGACGGACTCCGGGGAGGAACGGTCGCGCTACTCGCTGGTCGTTTCTTCCGATTCGGAGCACCGCCTGGCCGCGCAGCGGCTGCGCTACGGCGTCTTCGCCAGCGAGCCCGGCTTTCAGATCCCCGATAACGGAACCGGTCTCGACGCGGACCGGTTCGACGATTACTGCGACCACCTGCTGGTCCGCGACGACCGGTCCGAGGAATTCGTCGGCTGCTACCGAATGCTGCCGCCGGACAAGGTGATCGCGGCGGGCGGCTACTACACCGCCACGGAATTCGATCTGTCCCAACTGGATCCGGAGGGCAACCGGATCGTGGAGATGGGCCGCGCCTGCGTGGTCCCCGACCATCGCAACGGTTCGGTGCTGACGCTGATGTGGGCGGGCATCCTGCACTACATCCAGCTCACCGGATACGAGTGGGTGATGGGCTGCGTATCGGTACCGATGCAGGACACCCCCGCCGACCCGCCAGGAGGGAACGTGCGCGGCGTGCGGGACATGCTGCTCGGCCGACACGGATCCGATCCGGAGCGGCGCGTGCATCCGCACAACCCGGTGGTCGTCGACGGACTGACTCTGGATGAGATGACCCCACCCGCGCGCCCGAAGCTTCCGCCGCTGCTGCGCGGTTACCTACGCCTGGGCGCGGAGATCTGCGGTGAACCGGCGCACGATCCGGATTTCGCGGTCGCCGACTTCGTCGCGCTGCTGGGTCTGGACACGATCAATACCCGCTACCTCAACCGATTACAGGACGCCGCCAACGCACTCGACGGGGGACGGTGAGGTAGATGGTGTTCGACGCGCCGCCCGCACAGAGCACCGCGCACGCGTGGATGCCGTCGAGCCCGTGCGGGCCCGGCTGCATCGATCCGGTCGACGAGATCGGCACCGCACGGGTTGTCGGCCGTCTGCTCGGCGCGGCCGGGCTGCTGGTCAGCTTTCCGATCGTCAACGTCGTCACGCCGCGCGGCATGCGCGAACACCTGCGGCGGCGTTATGCGCGAACCGTGCTGAGCTGTTTGGGGATTCGGCTGCGCATTGTCGATAACCGGGTGGGGTGCAGCGCCGATGCGGACCGATCCGCTGCTGCCGAGTCGAGGCAGGCGCGTTTCGCCGAACCCGGCAAGGGACTGCTGATCGTCGCCGGTCATATCGGTTGGACCGATGTGGTCGTGCTGGCCGCGGTGCAGCCGCTCGGATTCGTGGCCCGCGCCGATATGCTCGATTGGCCGCTGCTCGGCGGTCTGGCGAAGCTGATGCGGGTCATTCCGATCGAACGCGAACGTCTGCGCGAACTACCCGACGTGGTGGCGAGTCTCGGTGACCGCTTGGCTTCGGGGGATCGGATCGCGATCTTCCCCGAGGGCACCACATGGTGCGGCCGCGCCTACGGGACTATGCGGCCCGCGCTCTTCCAGGCGGCGGTGGATACCGGAACATCGGTGCAGCCGGTGCGGCTGCGGTATCTGGACTCACACGGCACTCAGTCGACCATTCCCGGATTCGTCGGTGACGACAGCTTCGGCACCTCGGCGAAGCGGGTCCTGCGCTCGCGCGGCATGGTGGCCGAGGTGGTGCTCGAGCCGGTGGAGTATCCCGGACTCGATCGTCGTGATCTGGCTCGTCGGTGTGAACAAGCGGTGCGCGGTGCCGATCTGTCGCGCCACGGGGCCATCGAGGCCTCGGATTGGATCGAGGCGACGGCGACCCGGGTACAGGATCCGGAGTCGGCCGATGCGCAGCCGCAACGGCCGTCGCGGCGGTTGCGACCGTTCCGACGCAGGGGCGCAGGCCACCAGGTTGCGGTATCGACAGACTGATCGAAGGCACGGTCATGGGGCCGACCGGGCGATTGCCCGGTCGGCCTCCGCCGGTTCAGCGCAGCGGCCGCGAAATCGCATGCGGTGGCTGCGGGATTGCTGGCCGGGGTGTCCTCGGGTCGGGTACGTTGAGCCAAGGCGAGTACGGCGATGCCCCCGCACAGGCGGATTCATTGCGTGAGCGAACTCGGCGGGCGATCGGCGGCACCTTCCCAGAGGGAGCGGCGCGATGGATCTCAATACGATCACCGATATCGTTCGGCGTCCTTCTCAGCGACCGGGCGCGGGCTGGCGCGACGGCGACGCGTGGCTGGCCGGGGGGACGTGGTTGTTCTCGACCGAGCAGCCGGAGCTGCGCCGTCTGATCGATATCACCGGACTCGGTTGGGACAGCCTGGTGCCGAGCCCCTCGGGACTCGAGATCGGCGCGACATGCACCATCCGTGACCTGAACGCCTTTGCGCCGCCGAGTGATTGGCCCGCCGGGACGCTGTTCACCACATGCTGCGATGCGTTCCTGTCCTCGTTCAAGGTCTGGAATGCGGCGACGGTCGGCGGCAATATCTGCATGTCGCTGCCAGCGGGGCCGATGATCACCCTGACGGTCGCGCTAGCAGCCACATACACCGTGTGGGCCGCCGACGGATCCGAACGCACCATCGATGCCGCCGACTTCGTCATCGGGGACCACCGAAACGTCCTCGGCCCCGGCGAGATACTGCGCCGCATCGATATCCCGGTCACCGCACTTCGCAAGCGGTGTACGCATCGTCGCTTCACCCTGACGCGCCTGGGCCGCTCGACGCTGTTCCTGATCGCCACCCAGTCGCCGCAGACCACGGACCTGCAGCTCACCATCACCGCGGGCACCACCCGCCCGGTGCGCTTGGCGTTCGACAGCATGCCCGACGCCGAGACGATGCGCGAGCGCATCGACGCCATCCCCGAAGACCTGTGGTTCAGCGATCCGAACGGCACGCCCGACCATCGTCACCACCTGGCCAGATACTTCGCCGAGGAGATCCGCGTCGAGCTCACCGAAGGCGGTCGGCCGTGACGTACACCGTGAACGAAAGCACCTTCGACGATGAGCCGAATCCGGGTCAATGCCTGCGCACATTCCTGCGCTCACTCGGCTTGCACGGTGTCAAGAAGGGATGCGACGCGGGCGATTGTGGCGCGTGCACGGTATGGCTGGACGGTGAGCCCGTGCACAGCTGCATCACACCCGCATTCCGTGCCGAGGGGCATGCGGTCACCACCATCGAGGGTCTGGGTTCGCCCGAGGATATGCACCCGATGCAGCGGCAGTTCCGCGACGCTCCCGGCTTCCAATGCGGCTTCTGCACCGCTGGCATGATCATGACCGCGGTGGCGCTCACCGACGCCCAGCTGCAAGACCTGTCGCGCGCGTTGAAGGGCAACCTCTGCCGCTGCACCGGCTACCGGGCGATCGAAGATGCGGTGCACGGTGTCGCCGAGATCGAAGTCGCCCAGCCGGGCCGAGTCGTCGGGACCAGCGTCGGCGCTCCGGCGGGGACCGAGGTGGTGACCGGTCGCGCCGAATTCACCATGGACACCGCGATCGACGCCATGTTGCACCTGAAGGTGCTGCGCTCTCCGCACGCCCACGCCCGCATCGTGTCTATCGATAAGACCGCGGCGCTCGCGGTTCGGGGTGTGCATCGCGTCTACGCCTGGGAAGATGTGCCGCGCAAGCACTTCACGACCGCCATCCACACCGATCACCTCGTCGATCCCAGCGACACCTACATCCTCGACGACGTGGTGCGCTTCGTCGGTCAACGTGTGGTCGCGGTGCTGGCCGACACCGTCGGGGCCGCCGAGGAGGGCTGCCGCAAGGTAGTCGTCGAATACGAGGTGCTGCCGGCGGTTTTCGATCCGGAAGCGGCCATGGCCGACGGTGCTCCCCAATTGCACGGTTCGCACGACCCGTTCGTGCGCGATCCCGAGCACAACATCCTGCTCGAGATCCACGGGGATATCGGTGATGTCGAGGCGGGCTTCGCCGAGGCCGATGTGATCCACGAGGGCACCTACCACTCGCCGCCCGTGCAGCATGCGCATCTCGAGACACACGGATCGATCGCGTGGATCGAGGACGCTCGCCTGCACGTTCGCACCAGCTCCCAGTCGCCCTCCATCGCCAAGAACAAGCTCGGCTATCTGTTCGACCTGCGACCCGATCAGCTGCGCGTGTTCTGTAAGCGGGTCGGCGGTGCGTTCGGCGGTAAGCAGGAGGTCATCACCGAGGATTTGGTTGCCCTGGCCGCATTGGATACGGGGCGGCCGGTCTGTTTCGAGTTCACGCGCGAGGAGGAGTTCACGACAGCCTCACCAAGGCATCCGATGTCGCTGACGGTGAAGCTCGGCGCACGGGCCGACGGCACGCTCACCGCGATCCAGGTCCGGAATGTGTCGAATACCGGCGCCTACGGCAACCACGGCGGCGAGACGCTGTTCGCCGGTGGCACGGCCGTCGCGACCTACCGCTGCCCCAACAAGAAGTTCGACGCATATTCGGTCTATACCAACAACGTGCCCGGTGGCGCGCTGCGCGGCTACGGCATGACCCAGCCCGCATTCGCGATGGAGTCGGCCATGCATGAGCTGGCGGTCGCGCTCGATATGGATCCGCTCGAGCTGCGGCGGCGCAATATCGTGCGCCCTGGTGATGCTCTCGTCGCATTCGACGACGCCCCGGATGATGTCATGTTTCGCGAGGACGGCCTCATCAAATGCATCGATCTCGTCGATGACGCGTTGCGGCACAACACCGTCGAGCCGCCACCGGGAGACGAGTGGCTCATCGGTACCGGCGCCGCCAGCTCGCTGCACGAGACCGCGCCCCCGACCGACCACCTCTCCGAGGCCTGGCTGACTCTCGGTGACGACGGTATTTATGAGCTCGCCGTCGGCACCGTCGAATTCGGCGAGGGCACCTCGACCGCCCATGTGCAGATCGCGGCCGACCGGCTCGGCACGACGCCGGCACGGGTTCGCCTCGTCCAATCCGATACCGACCGAACGGGTTTCGACACCGGCGCGTTCGCCAGCGCGGGCTTGTTCGTCGCCGGGAACGCGGTGCTGCGGGCGGCCGAGGCTTTGCGCGATCGCATGCTGTACTTGGCGGCCGAATATGCGCGGGTCGGTATCGCTTCGTGTGCGATGGTCGACACCGGGGTCGTCTGCGGGGACAGCCACGTATCGCTGTCGGAGCTGATCGAGGTGGCGCGCCGCCGCGGTATCCGATTGACCGAGGCACGCAAGGCTTTCGGGTCGCCGCGCAGTGTCGTCTTCAATACCCACGGCTTCCGGATCGCGGTGCACCGGATGACTGGTGAGATCCGCATCCTTTACAGCGTGCACGCCACCGACGCCGGGGTCCTCATCAACCCGGCGCAGGTGCGGGGCCAGATCGAGGGTGGCGTCGCACAGGGCATCGGCTTCGTGCTGACCGAGAACTTCCACGTCGACGCGGACGGCGCGATGGTCAACCCGAACCTGCGCAACTACCGCATCCCGACCTACGCCGATATTCCCCGCACCGAAGTACTGACGGTCGACTCGGCCGATTCCGTCGGGGCGATGCACTCGAAAGGCATTGCCGAGTGCTGCATCAACCCGGTGGCACCCGCGCTGGCCAATGCGCTGCAGGACGCGACCGGCATACGTTTCCGCGCGCTGCCGCTCACACCCGAGCGCACCTACCGGCGACTCACACCGGTTCCGGCTCGAAAGCCGTGAGGGGACTGCGATGGGAGCCGGGAAACTCACCGACAGCGCGGCGACGGTCATCATCGGCCAGCAGGTGCGCCCGGGTTTCGAGAAGGCCTTCAAGTCCTGGCAGGAGGATCTGAACGCCGCGGCATCGAGCTATCCGGGATTCGTCGGCGCCGAGATCGCCGCCCCCACCGCGGTGCAGTCCGAATGGGTCGTGGTCTACCGCTTCGACTCCGTCGGTCATCTACAGGACTGGATAAACAGCGCCACCCGTCAGGAATTCCTGGACAGTGGGCAGCAATACTTCGACGGCCCCGCCACGCAGCAGGTGATCAGCGGCGGCACGCGACCCGTGGATCCCCTCGTGACCGTGGTGGTGACCCATCGTGTGGCTCCCGAGAGCGTCGCGGATTTCCTTGCGTGGCAAGCGGATCTGAGCCGGGAGGAGGCGAAATTCGAAGGCTTCCGCGGCACCGAGCTCTTCCGCCCCATCGAGGGTGTGCAGGACGAGTGGACGGCGCTCTACCGCTTCGATACCGCGGCGAATCTGGCCACCTGGCTCACCTCGAAGCGGCGTGAGGAGCTCCTCGCCGAGGGCGCGAAGTTCAGCGACTTCGAGTTGCGCACCATCGATAGCTCGTTCGGCAGCTGGTTCGCCTTCGACGAGAACCGCAACGAGACTCCGTCGGATACCAAGACCGCGATCGCGGTATGGGTGGGCCTCTACCCCACCGTGGTGCTGCTCACCCTCGCCCTGTCGCCGTTGCGGATGCCGCTGTGGCTGGGGTTGCTGATCGGCAACCTGCTGTCCAGTTTCGTGATGAGCTACGTCACGATGCCGTACTACGTGAATCGCTTGCTGAGGCGGTGGCTGCGCCCGCCCCCGGATACACCAGCGGCGAAGACGAACATCCAGGGCATCGCCATCGTCGTCGCCGTCATGCTGACCTGGGTCGTCCTCTTCTACGTGGCGACGACCAAGCTCTGGTCGCTGCCCTGACGGCCACCCAGCGGTACGGGCCCCGTGGGTTCGGGAATTGTGCTCGAGAGCTTCGGCGTCAGGGTCGTGGCATGCGAGTCGGCCGCTCGCCCGGATTCGCCGTGGGATCGGGCGCTGACCATCGGGGATGCGCCGGGCGGGGAATATCGAAAGGTGGTCGGCGGGTTGCGCATCGTGGGTGAGTCGTGGACAAATCGGCGAAAGCGGCGGGATACCCCGAAGATGTGCAGGTCAACGGTGGGATAGGCTTTGACGGTCATGAAGTCGGCTTTTGCGGGTTCGGTCCATGGGGCGCCCCAGACGGTCTACCTCGATCATGCGGCGACCACTCCGATGGTGCCTACCGCAATCGAGGCGATGACGGCCGCGCTCGCGATGACGGGCAATGCCTCGTCACTGCACGGTTCCGGGCGTGCGGCCCGGCGGATGCTGGAGGAGGCGCGCGAGTCGATCGCCGCCGATCTGGGCGCCCGGCCATCGGAGGTGATATTCACCTCGGGCGGGACCGAGAGCGACAATCTGGCGATCAAGGGCATCTACTGGGCTCGTCGCGATGCCGAACCGCGCCGCACCAGGATTATCGCGGGTTCGACCGAACATCATGCCGTCATCGATGCCGTCGAGTGGCTGGAGCAGCACGACGGCGCGCAGGTGACCTGGCTGCCGGTCGACTCCGACGGTGTGCTGTCGCCGCGGGTGCTGCGCGCGGCGCTGGCCGAATATGTCGACGAGGTCGCGCTGGTGAGCATCATGTGGGCCAATAACGAGGTCGGCACCATTGCGCCGATCATCGAATTAGCCGCGGTGGCACAGGAATTCGGCGTTCCCATGCACAGCGACGCGATCCAGGCCGCCGCGCAGCTGCCGATCGATTTCGCTGCGAGTGGGCTTTCGGCGGCGAGCTTCGCCGGGCACAAGGTCGGTGGACCGCATGGTGTCGGCGTGCTGCTGCTCGGTAGGCAGGTGCCGTGTGTGCCACTGATGCACGGCGGCGGGCACGAGCGCGATCTGCGTTCCGGGACCTCGGATACCGCCGCGGCCGTCGGGCTCGCCACCGCGCTGAACTACACCGTGACCGAGTTCCCGACGCGGACAACGGAATTGATCGCGCTGCGAGAAGAGTTGATCAAGGGCATCCGCGATACCGTTCCGGATGCGGTGCTGAGCGGTCCGGCCGGTGAGCGACGCCTGCCGGGCAATGTGCACTTCACTTTCCCCGGCTGCGAAGGGGATTCGCTGCTGATGCTGCTGGACGCGGCCGGGATCGAATGCTCTACCGGGTCGGCCTGCAACGCGGGTGTGGCCACCCCGAGTCATGTACTGATCGCCATGGGCGTGCAGCCGTGGCAGGCGCGTGGATCACTGCGATTTTCATTGGGGCACACCTCGACTCGCGCCGATGTGGACGCGGTGCTGAATGTCTTGCCCCAGATTGTGGAAAGGGCCAGGGCCGCGGGTCTGGCCGGTGCGAAGGGAGGTGTCTGATGCGGATACTCGCCGCGATGAGTGGTGGTGTGGATTCGGCTGTGGCGGCGGCACGGGCCGTCGACGCTGGTCATGAGGTGGTCGGCGTACATCTGGCGCTGTCCGCGACACCGGGCACGCTGCGCACCGGTTCGCGCGGTTGCTGCTCGAAAGAGGATGCGGGCGACGCCCGGCGGGCCGCCGACGTGCTCGGAATCCCCTTCTATGTCTGGGATTTCGCGGACCGCTTCAAAGAAGACGTGATCGACGATTTCGTCGCCGCCTACGCCGCGGGTGAAACACCGAATCCCTGCCTGCGCTGCAACGAGAAGATCAAGTTCTCCGCCCTCGCCGACCGCGCGGTGGCACTCGGCTTCGATGCCGTGGTCACCGGCCATTACGCGCGGCTCGAGGACGGAGTGCTGCGCCGTGCCGTCGATGCCGACAAGGACCAGTCCTATGTGCTCGCGGTGCTGACCGCGCAGCAGCTGTCGCGGGCCATGTTCCCGGTGGGTGACACCCCGAAGCCGCAGATCCGCGCCGAGGCCGCCGAGCGTGGGCTCGCGGTGGCGAATAAGCCCGACAGCCATGACATCTGCTTCATCCCGTCCGGTGATACCCGGGCCTTCCTCGGCGCGAAGATCGGCATCCGGCCCGGTGCGGTCGTCGATGCAGACGGGCAGGTGCTCGCGAATCACGAAGGCGTGCACGGGTTCACGATCGGTCAGCGCAAAGGGCTCGGACTGCCGGGTCCGGCCGCCGATGGTAAGCCGCGCTATGTCACCGAGATCGATCCCGACTCGGGCACCGTGCGCGTCGGCTCGGCCGAGGATCTGCAGGTGTGGACCGTCCAGGCCGAGCGCGCCATCTGGACTTCCGGTGCGGCGCCCGAGGGGCCGATCGAGTGCGTGGCGCAAGTGCGCGCGCACGGCGGTACCGCACCTGCCGTTGCCGAAGCCGTCGGCGACGGGTTGATTGTGCGTCTGCGCGAGCCGCTGACCGGTGTGGCCCGCGGCCAGGCCGTCGTGTTGTATCGCCCGGATGCGTTGGGAGACCAGGTGATCGGCAGTGGCACTATCACCGACACCGCGCGCGATGCGTCGGATTCTGTGAGTAGCGCGGGCGCGAGCACAAGGCAGTGAGTGCCGCCGACATCGGGCGGCGCGGCAAGCGAGATCGCTTCGTCCCGGCGCAGACCGGGATCCACCACGCAATGGGGTGCATACCCCGCTTAGGGGCAACGCAGTGAGTGAGCGTCAGCGAGTGAGCCATCGACACAGCGCGCAGTCGCGCACGGCGGAGCCGAGTGCCAGCGAGGCGCAGTCGTGAGTGAGCGTCAGCGAGTGAGCCATCGACACAGCGCGCAGTCGCGCACGGCGGAGCCGAGCGCCAGCGAGGCGCAGTCGTGAGCGAAATCGCCAAGGAATCGGGCGAAATCCCGGCGAAGGAACCCGTGCGGATTCCGGGCGGGATCGCGACCGCCGTCGGTTCCTGGCCGGGGACAGATCCGCGGGAGGCCGCGGGCACCATCATCGGTGAGTTGCCGGATC
This sequence comes from Nocardia sp. NPDC050412, assembly GCF_044458825.1. Taxonomy (NCBI): domain Bacteria; kingdom Bacillati; phylum Actinomycetota; class Actinomycetes; order Mycobacteriales; family Nocardiaceae; genus Nocardia; species Nocardia sp. NPDC050412. The sequence goes on along the minus strand of NZ_JBITIJ010000004.1, from coordinate 454,884 downwards.
TGCCGCATCTGGTCGAATTGCCGGGACGCGGTGTGGGTTCGGACATGATCGGCCGTGTCTCGGCACTCCTGGTGGATATGCGATTCGACACCACCACCCGGGGCTATCGGCTGGCAGCCCGGCCGGGTGCGGTCTCGCGGCGTGCGCACGATCTGCTCAGGTCGGATCTGGACGCGCTCGAAGAGGCTTGGGCGACAGCGGGTTCGGCGGGCACGGTCAAGCTGCAGGCCATCGGCCCGCTGACCCTCGCGGCCCAACTCGAACTCCCCGTCGGACACCGTGTGCTCACCGATTTCGGTGCGGTGCGCGATATCTCGGAATCCCTCGCCGAAGGCCTTGCCCAACACGCGGCTGAGGTGCGCAAACGCCTCGGCGCGGAAGTCGTTCTGCAACTGGATGAACCGTCCTTGACCGAGGTGCTGAACGGCTCGCTGCGCGGCGTGAGCGTCCTCGACACGGTGCGTGCGGTGCCCGAACCGGAGGCACTCGCGGTACTGGACGCGGTCATTGCAGCGCAGTCGGCCCCTGTGCTGGTGCACACCTGCGCCGACGCGCCCGCCTTATCCTTCCTCCGCCACAGCGCGGCCACCGCTGTCGGATTCGATATGGCCACTATCACCCCCCGTGCACTCGACGATATCGGCGAAACACTGGACGCGGGAAAGCAATTGGCCCTCGGCCTGATCCCGACCACGCCGCCCGCCAACCCCCCGACCTGGCGCGAAATCGCAGAACCCGGCGTCCGCCTGATCGACCGCCTCGGCCTTCGCCGCACTGTGCTGGCTACCCAGATCCTGGTTGCCCCCGCCTGCGGCTTGGGAGGCGCCCCACTCGAATGGGCCCGCCAAGCCCTGCGCCTGTCCACCGAAGTGGCCCGCGCCTACGCCGAAGACCCGGAATCCCTCGACTTTTCCTGACGTTCCGCTACGCCGACGCCGCCGCGGACGGCGATCCGATCACCGCGTTGCACGCGTACGAAACGGAGATGATCGACTGCGGAGTCGCGGCGGGGCGGGCGGCGCTATCGACGGGCAACGTCATCTCGGACGGGATCCGCCGCCCGGTTAGTCCGCCGCGACGTGCGGGAATGTGGCGGTGACTTGTCGGTGGGCTCGACTAATGTGCGATGGGTGAGTGACAGCGACATTGCGGCGGACCCGGCTACGGCGGAGCAGCGGGTGGAGTGGCAGCGGCTTGCGGACGAGGTTCGGGAGCACCAGTTCCGGTATTACGTGCGGGACGCGCCCATCATCTCCGACGGTGAGTTCGACGAGCTGCTGCGGCGATTGCAGGCGCTCGAGGACGCGCATCCGGATCTGCGCACGCCCGATTCGCCGACGCAGCTGGTCGGCGGCGGATTCGCGACGGATTTCACCGCCGTGGATCACCTCGAGCGAATGCTGTCACTGGACAATGTCTTCGACTTCGACGAGCTGCGCACCTGGGCGAGTCGGGTCGAGGCCGAAACCGGCTCGAATCTGCACTATTTGTGCGAGGTGAAGATCGACGGTGTCGCGTTGAACCTGGTCTACGAGAAGGGGCGGCTGGTTCGCGGCGCGACCCGCGGCGACGGGCGCACCGGTGAGGACGTCACGCTCAACGCGCGCACCATCGACGACATTCCGACCGAGCTGACCGCGACCGCGGAGTTCCCGGTCCCGGAGCTGCTCGAGGTGCGCGGCGAGGTCTACTTCCGGCTGGAGGATTTCGAGACTCTCAACGCGGCGATCGTGGCCGAGGGCAAACCGCCGTATGCGAATCCGCGCAATACCGCGGCGGGTTCGCTGCGCCAGAAGGATCCGGCGGTCACCGCGCGGCGTCGGCTGCGGATGATCTGCCACGGATTCGGACGTATCGAGGGCTACACACCGACCTCACAGCACGAGGCCTATCGCGCGCTTGCCGCATGGGGTCTGCCGGTCTCCGAGCACACCAAATTGGTGCAGGGCATCGATGCGGTGATCGAGCGCGTCAATTATTGGGGCGAACACCGGCACGATATCGAGCACGAAATCGATGGCCAGGTGATCAAGGTCGACGAGATGGCGCTGCAGCGCAGGCTCGGCTCGACCTCACGTGCCCCACGCTGGGCCATCGCCTACAAGTACCCGCCCGAAGAAGCCACGACCAAGCTGCTGAATATCGAGGTGAATGTCGGACGCACCGGCCGGGTCACCCCGTTCGCGGTAATGGAGCCGGTGTCCATAGCGGGCTCCACGGTCGCCATGGCCACCCTGCACAATGCCTCCGAGGTCAAGCGCAAGGGCGTGCTCATCGGCGACACCGTCACCATCCGCAAAGCCGGTGACGTGATTCCCGAGGTGCTCGGCCCGGTGGTCGACGCACGCTCCGGCGACGAACGCGAATTCGTCATGCCGACGCACTGTCCGGAATGCGGAACCGAGCTGGCGCCGCAGAAGGAGGGCGACGCCGATATCCGCTGTCCCAACCAACAGTTCTGCCCGGCGCAGCTGCGGGAGCGGGTGTTCCATGTGGCCGGGCGCGGCGCGTTCGATATCGAATCGCTCGGTTACGAGGCCGCCAATGATCTGCTGAAGTCGAACGCGATCACCGACGAAGGCGATCTGTTCGACCTCGACGAGGCGCGGCTGCTCACCACCACGCTGTTCGCCAATAAGAACGGCGGCCTGTCCGCCAACGGCAAGCGATTGCTGGAGAACTTGCAGACAGCCAAGAATCGGGCGCTGTGGCGGGTGCTGGTCGGGTTGTCCATCCGGCACGTCGGGCCTACCGCGGCGCGGGTGTTGGCCAGAGAATTCGCCAGTATCGATCGGATCCAGGACGCCGCGGTGGAGGAACTGGCCGCCGCCGACGGTGTCGGGCCGACCATTGCCGCCGCGGTCGCCGAATGGTTCACCGTCGATTGGCATCGCGCGATCGTCGACAAGTGGCGCGCCGCGGGTGTGCGGATGGCCGATGAACGCGACGAGTCCATCGAGCGCACACTCGAGGGTCTATCGATCGTGGTAACCGGGTCGCTGGAAGGGTTTTCCCGCGACGGCGCCAAGGAGGCGATCCTGGTGCGTGGCGGTAAGGCCGCGGGTTCGGTCTCGAAGAAGACGGCCTTCGTGGTGATCGGTGATTCGCCGGGCTCCAAGGCCGCCAAGGCAGAGGAACTCGGTGTACCGATCCTCGACGAGGACGGATTCCGCAAGCTGCTCGAGCAGGGTCCGACGGCGGTGACGCCGGAGACGGCCGCGGAGGATGCCGAAGCCGAGGAGTAGATATGCCGTCGTCGAATACGCCTTGACCTGAACCTGGCTTCAGGTATGAGGATCGACTGGTAGGTAACTATCAGGAGATTCGATATGACTCACCGCTCTACCGCTCTGGTCACCGGTGCTTCGGCGGGACTCGGACTGGCTCTCGCCCGTTCGCTCATCGACCGCGGGTGGCGGGTGATCGGCACCGCCCGCCGCGCCGACCGGCTGGCCCGGGTGGGCTCCGAACTCGGCGAAGCATTTCTCGCGGTGCCGGGCGATATCACCGATCCGGCGCATCGCGCCGAACTGGCCGCGGTCGCGGGCGAGTTCGGACATCTCGAGCTGCTCGTGAACAATGCGAGCAGGCTGGGGCCCAGTCCGATGCCGCGCCTGGCGAACTATCCGCTCGATCAGCTCGAGCTGGTGTATCGAACCAATGTCATTGCGCCGCTGGCGGTTCTGCAGTTCGCGCTGCCGCTGCTCGATCCGGATGGTGTCGTGGTGAATATCAGTTCCGATGCGGGCGTCGAGCCGTATCCGGATTGGGGCGGCTACGGTTCCTCGAAGGCGGCCCTGGATCAACTCACCGCCATCCTGGCCGCCGAACATCCGAAGCAGTCGATCTACGCCTTCGATCCCGGCGATATGCGCACCGAAATGCATCAGGCGGCATTTCCCGGCGACGATATCTCCGATCGCCCCGAGCCCGAGACCGTCGTGCCGGCGCTGCTGCGTTTGGTCGAGCAGCGACCCAAGAACGGCCGCTATACCGCCGCCGATTTCGCCGCGGGGGTCGGCAGATGACAACGGCGTTGAATGAATGGGCCGATGTCCTGCCGCCCGAGCGCAACGCCGCCGCTCCGCCGGAGGCACGGGGGCTGGCGCGCGACGAGGTCCGGATGCTGGTGGCGGCGGATCGTCTCACCCACAACACATTCCGTGAACTACCAGCGCATCTGAACGCGGGTGACCTTGTGGTGGTGAACAATTCGGCGACCCTGGCCGCGGCGGTCGACGGCACCCTCGACAACATGCCCGTCACGCTGCATCTGTCCACCTGGCTCAATGCGCCCGTCGATGGGGCCGGCGGTCCACCGGATACCTTCGGCGGTTGCGATGGACTATGGGTGCTGGAGGTGCGCACCCGTGAACGCACACCGTATCCGCGTGACCTGAGCAAGGGCAATGAGATTCGGCTGCCGGAAGGTGCCACCGCCACCCTGCGTGAACCCTGGCTGCCGGGTGCGCGTCGACTCTGGATCGCCGAACTCAGCGCCGATCCCACCTGGTTGCTGGCGACCCACGGCTATCCGATCACCTATTCCTATGTGCCACAACGTTGGTCGCCGTCGTACTACACGACCGTCTTCGGCCGAATTCCCGGCAGCGCCGAAATGCCCAGTGCGGCACGCCCGTTCACGCAAAGGCTGGTGCTCGATCTGGTTACCTCGGGCGTCGCGATCGCGCCGATCACCCTGCACGCCGGTGTCTCCTCACCCGAGGTGGGCGAACCTCCGAGCCCGGAGCGGTTCGCGGTAACGGCGGCGACAGCACGTCTGGTGAACGACACCAAGGCGGCGGGCGGCCGCATCATCGCGGTCGGCACCACGGTGACGCGGGCGTTGGAGACCACCACCGATCGCGACGGAATCGTGCATCCGGCCCGGGGATGGACCGAATTGGTCCTCGGTCCACGGCGCCCCGCCCGGGTAGTCGACGGCATCATTACCGGCTGGCACGCACCAGGCGCATCGCACTTGGAGCTACTCGTCGCGGTCGCGGGCGAGGCCACCGTCCAGGAGGCGTATGCCACCGCACTCGATACCGGATATCTCTGGCACGAGTTCGGTGACAGTGCGTTGCTGTTCGGCCCCGGCGCTAGGAGGGGCTGATGCTCACGGTGGAGTCGAGCTGGCCACCGACCTCGATCCGGCCGCACTTACCGTTGCTGAGATCGAGATGGGCGTTCCTGGTCTTGGTCCGGCTCTTCTGGATGGTGGTGTCGACAATGACCTGGACCTTGCCGACCGAGCACACCTTCACGAGCGCGGGCGAGCCGTCGAAGCTGTAGGTGCCGCCACTCTGGCAGGTGTTGGTCTCGTCGTGGAAGAAGATCCGGGCGGTACCGTCCGGACAGGGTGCCTCGGCGGCGGCTTGCGGCGGTCCGAGCACGACCAGCGGGCCGAGTGCCAGCGCGGCCGCGACGGAGCTGCGGGCCACTAGACGACTAATCGTCAGTTCCATCGTTTAATCCCTCATCAATACATTTCCGGCAGATGCCAGCGGGTAGCCGCGGCGCCTGCATGATAACGCGTGACGTGCGCATTTGTCCGCCGGAAGCCCCACCGGCAGTCCCTATCCCGACCCGTGACCAGGGTGCGGTGTCGCGGCCCGGCGGGCGAACCGACAGGATGGCGGGATGCTGCGCAGTTTTCAGGTGACCAATCACAGATCGCTGGCCGAACGGCAGGACTTGCGTTTGAGCCGGGGGAGCGGACCGGTCGCGGTGCCGGTGACGGCGGTGCACGGTGCGAGTGCCGCCGGTAAGACCAGCCTGATCGATGCGCTGGGGCAGATGCGCGATGCGGTGCTGAATTCGGTGACCGGCTGGGATCCCTACGCGGGACCGGTGCGCGCGCCGCATCGCGGATTCCCGGATCGTCCTTCGGAATTCGTGGCGAGCTTCGTCGCGGAGGGCGTGCCGTACACCTATGGTTTCCGGCTGGACAACGCGGACGTGACGGCCGAGTGGCTCTACACGCATCCGCGCTCGCGCAAGCGAATTGTATTCGAGCGCAACGGCGAACAGATCAAGATCGGTCCGATGTTCGAGGCCGCGCGTTATGGCATCGCCGCATTGTTACCGCTGGTGCGGCCGAATGCGTTGCTGCTCAGTCTCGCCGGGCAGATGTATGCCGAGGCGCTGGTGCCCGCGTATCGGTGGTTCTCCGCGATGCTCGAGGTGCAGCACGGTGCGACGGATGCGACGGCGGTCGCGCATCGGCTCGGCAGCCATCTGTCTGCCGCCCCGGACCATGCGGTGCGGCTGCTCATGCTGCTGCGCACCGCCGAACTCGGCATTACCGATCTGCTGATCGCCGAGCCGGACCCGATGTACGCGGATTATCTGCGTGAACTCGACGCCGATATCGCGGGGACAGCCAAACAGGTGGAGCTGTGTGCGACCTCGCCCGCGCATGCTGATCAGTTGCTGCGGGAGAACGGCATCACCGAGGTCATGCTCGAGCGCGAGCTGAGCAATCTGAAGGCGGCCCGCGATGCCCTCTACACCCGGATGGTCGGGCGGCGCGGTGTCGGCCTCGGACTGGTGCACACTGGCATCGACTCCGCCTTCGATATCACCGAGGAATCCGACGCCACCCTCTCGATGCTGCGGTTGCTGCCGACCATGCTCGACGCACTGGACTCCGGCCGGGTGCTCGCGATCGACGATATCGGCGCACACCTGCCGGTAGAGGAGACCGACCGACTGATCCAGCTGTTCCAGAATCCGGAGACCAATTCCCTTGGCGCACAATTGATCTTCACCACGAACAATCGCTCGCTGATCGATCGGGCGAACGGTCGCTCCCAGCGCACCCGCACCGCCGTCTGGCAGATCCGCCGCACCGACCACGGCACCAGCGAGCTCGCGTCGCTGTAGTCCGCGGCCTTGGAGCCACATGAGCCATCGGTCGCAGTTGGCCTGTCGCGCTGCCAGTGCTGCGGTTTGCGTGTCCCGACCGAGCGCGGGAGGCGTGGTGCAACTCGGATGCTGGCGAGCACCTGCGCCGGGCTCGGTTGTGGCCGCGCCTAGTGGTGTCGCAGTGGTGGCCCGGACCGCGCGCGGGCGGCATGGTCCGGCTCGGGATGCTGGTGAGCGTATTTGCGCCGGCATCGGTTGCTGCCGTGCCCAGCAGCGCCGCGGTATGCGTTCCTGGAGCAATAGCATGGGTGCCATGGTGCAGTTCGGGATGTTGGTGATCATGGTCGGCGCGCTGGTGGCGATGGTCATGCTCTATCTGCGTGGGCGCAACGGTGTGCGGCTGTCGAATCCGGAGTCGGGGACGTTGTATGTCACCGGGGTGAGCCCGCGGCCCGACGCGACCGGTGAGCAGTACGTGACCATTACCGGCAATCTCACCGGCCCGTCGGTTCCCGGCACCGTGGTGTACGGCCGACTGGTGTGGGATGTGGACAACTGGCCTGCCCCCGGAGATCTCATCCCGGTCGTCTACCCGTCGGGCAAACCGGAACGCTGGCAGATCTCGCATCCGGGCGCGCGTCCGGGGCTCGGTTCCTGACCGGCCGCCAGGCCGTCGCACGGCAGCAAGCGCAGAGATGTCTCGTCGATCGGGACCGTGTTTCCGCGGCGGTCCTGCATCGAGTCGGCGGCCGCCGCGGCCAGTACGGTCGACCGACCGGGTTGTTTGGGAGTGGCCGCTCGGGCGGTGGGAGGATGCGGATATGGATGCGCAGGACTCCCAGGTCGTCATTCGCGACGCTCACCCGGACGAATACGACGCCGTAGGTGACCTGACGGTCGAGGTATATGTCGGCGAGGGGTATGTGCGTCCTGGCAGCCCGTATGTCACCGAACTCGCCGATATCACCCATCGCGCGGGTGCGGCGCAGGTGCTGGTCGCGGTGCACGACGATCGGGTGGTCGGTTCGCTGGCGGTGGCTCGGCCGGGGACGCCGTATGCCGAGATCGCCCGACCGGGCGAGTTGGAGTTCCGGATGCTGGCCGTCTCGAAATCAGCGCGCGGGCTCGGTGCCGCAACGGCGTTGGTGCGCACCGTCATCGAGATCGCACGTGCGGAATCCTTTGCCGCCGTGGTACTTACCACGATGCCCGCCATGGTCGACGCGCGGCGGATCTATGACCGATTCGGTTTCGTCCCTGCGCCGGAACGGGATTGGAAGACCGACGCGGGCGAGTGGCTGTCGGTGCTACGGCTGGACATCCCAGCCTGAATATCCGACGGCGTCGACCGATATGGCACAGCGGCGACCAGCGCGGCGGTCAGAAATTCGGGCGTCCTCACCCCAATGCGGTCGCGACGATCCCCGCGAGATAACCGAGCCGTGCCACTTCGGACGGGCGGAAGTCGGGCCCGCCGGGACGTCCGAGCAGCAGCACCTTGCCGGTATTCCCGAGCGGCGCGGCGGCCAGCTTGGTGTCCATATCGCGCCAGATCTGCGGCACCCAGTCGGCCTCGGGATCCAGGACGGCGGGCTTCTCCAACGGCATCCACGGCGCCGACCCCGCCTGCGTTTGCGGCGCACTCTGGCTCCCGACCAGGCGATAGGCCCCCTGCGGCCCCATATCGATGATGGTGCTCCAACCGACGCGCAGCACTCGCGGCACTCCGTCGACGAGCACCTGCAGCCGATCGTCGCGGGCACTGGCGACCTGATCGATCAGCTCGAGTTCGCGATGAGTATCCAGCACACCGGAATACGGGCGGATGGAGTCCACATGCACATCGCCGATCGATTCGGCGGCGGTGATCAAGGTGTCCGGTAGCGCACCCTGCGGCACCTCGACCACGAGATCGTCGACCGCGTATCCCGCACCACGTTCGACCACGTCGAGGGAGAGGATGTCGGCGCCGACAGAGCCCAGCGCGAGCGCGAGCGCACCGAGGCTTCCCGGTCGATCCGGAAGTTGCACGCGGAGCAGGTAAGACACGCGCGTTCCTTTCCTTGGCGGCCGAGGCTCTGAAACGAATACCCGGGTCACGCAATACTTACACCCACAAGTCCCGGTTATCGACTCGAAGTGCGTCCAGTGACGGATGCCACAGCGCGAATTCGCGCGGAAGCGGCGTGTCACGCTAGCCGGAGGGGTGTGTCGTTGCATGCGCGGCTCCTGTGAAAATTGTGGAGTGGGGAGTCGCTAGGCTGTTCGGTGGCCGTTCACCAAGCTCAATCATGCCGAAAGGGGTCCGCGGTGCCCGCCATCTCCCGCGACGAGGTCGCACACCTCGCCCGGCTGTCCAGGCTCGCCCTGTCCGAATCCGAACTGGATCAGTTCGCCGGTCAGTTGGATTCGATCCTGAGTCACGTGCGGACCATCTCCGAGGTCGCCGCCGCCGATGTCCCAGCGACCGCGTCGCCGAATCCGGCGACCAACGTGACGCGTCCGGATCAGGTCATCCCGTGCCTCACCCCGGACCAGGCGCTCTCGGGCGCCCCCGCGGTCGAGGACCAGCGGTTCCTGGTTCCGCAGATTCTGGGAGAGGGCGAATGAGTTCAGCATCGGGTAGCGATTCGGTGGGGGGTGACGGTCGGGCGACGGGTGGGCGCGAGCTGACCGCACTGTCGGCCGCCGAGTTGGCGGCGAAGATCCACGGCCGCGAAGTGAGCTCGGTAGAGGTCACCCAGGCCCATCTGGATCGGATCGCCGCCGTCGACGGCGAGTATCACGCATTCCTGCACGTGGCCGGGAACGAGGCGCTCAGCGCGGCCGCCGCGGTGGATGCCGCGCTCGCCGCGGGCGATGCGCCCGCCTCGCCGCTGGCCGGAGTTCCGTTGGCGCTCAAGGACGTTTTCACGACGACCGACATGCCGACCACATGTGCCTCGAAGATTCTCGAGGGCTGGGTCGCACCGTACGACGCGACGCTGACCAGCCGGCTGCGCGCCGCGGGCATCCCGATCCTCGGCAAGACCAATATGGACGAGTTCGCGATGGGCTCCTCCACCGAGAACTCGGCCTTCGGTCCGACCCGGAATCCGTGGGATACCACCAGGATTCCGGGCGGTTCGGGCGGTGGCTCGGCGGCCGCGCTGGCTTCGCATCAGGCGCCGCTGGCGATCGGCACCGACACCGGCGGCTCTATTCGGCAGCCCGCCGCGGTGACCGCGACGGTCGGCACCAAGCCGACCTACGGCACCGTGTCCCGCTTCGGTCTGGTCGCGTGCGCCTCATCGCTGGATCAGGGCGGGCCGTGCGGTCGCACCGTGCTCGATACCGCGCTGCTGCACGAGGTGATCGCCGGATACGACCCGCGCGACTCCACTTCCCGCAATGTGCCGGTGCCACCGGTGGTCGCCGCCGCGCGGGAAGGTGCGACGGGCGATCTGCGCGGCGTGAAGGTCGGGGTGGTGAAGGAACTGCACTCCGACAGCTATCACCCGGGCGTCATCGCATCCTTCGACGCGGCGGTCGGTGTGCTGAAGGATTTGGGCGCCGAGGTCGTCGAAGTGTCTTGTCCGCACTTCGAATACGCGCTCGCCTCCTACTACCTGATCCTGCCGAGCGAGGTGTCCTCGAACCTGGCGCGCTTCGACGCTATGCGCTACGGACTGCGCGTCGACGACGACGGCAACCACAGCGCCGAGCAGGTCATGGCCGCGACCCGGGCCGCCGGATTCGGCCCGGAAGTCAAGCGCCGCATCATGATCGGCACCTACGCGCTGTCGGCTGGGTATTACGACGCCTACTACGGTCAGGCGCTGAAGGTGCGCACGCTGATCGCCCGTGACTTCGACAAGGCTTACGAGCAGGTGGACGTGCTGGTCTCGCCGACCAGCCCGTTCACCCCGTGGAAGCTGGGTGAGAAGGTCGACGATCCGCTGGCGATGTACCTCTCCGACCTGTGCACCCTGCCCACGAACCTGGCGGGGCATCCGGCGATGTCGGTGCCGTCTGGATTGAGCAAGGACGACGGGATGCCGGTGGGTCTGCAGATCATGGCGCCCGCGCTTGCCGATGATCGGCTGTACCGCGTCGGTGCGGCGTATGAGGCCGCGCGCGGGCCGATCGCCTGAGAAGTGTTGGCCTGAGCGCCCATTCCTGTCTCGATCCCGACGGGAATGGGCGCTCCGGACATCCCTATGCGGGCCAGACGAACTCCGGATCGCTGAGGTAGTCCTTGCGGCGTTGATCCAATGCCATCGTGACCATTTGGTGTGCGCCGGGGCCAATTACCTTGCGCACCGGTGGGTTCGGCATGTTCACCAGCGCGATCAGTTCCGCCGCAGCGACTTCCGGGGTCGCCTCCACCCACTCGGTGTCGGTTTCTGTCTGCGGCGGTGGGGCAGTCGGGTCCGGGTAGTTCGGTATGCCCAGGATGCCGTTGCGCAGTTCGTCGTACGCCGGGAGCGCCGTCGCGAACCGCATGCTCGATTTCGCCCAGTCGGTATCGAAACCGCCGAGCTGTGCCAGCGTGACGTGAATTCCGAAGGGCCGCAACTCATCCGCCAGTGCGGCCCCGAAACCCTCCAGCGCCCATTTGCTCGCGTTGTACATGCTGAACAGCGGCAGGCTGCCGACCGCGCCGACGGTCGAGATCTGCACGATATGCCCCGAGCCCTGGTTGCGCAGATGCGGCACTGCTGTCTGCGAAACCCACAGCGCCCCATAGAAATTGGTATCCATCTGGGCGCGGATCTCGGCTTCGGTCAGTTCCTCGACCGCACCGACTAAACCGTATCCGGCGTTGTTCACGATCACGTCGATACTGCCCGCGATCGCGAATGCCTCGTTCACTGTGGCGATCGCGCGGTCGCGGTCGCGAACATCCAAGGGCAGTACCGTCAATCGGTCGTCGTCGATATCAGCCATCGATCGTGGATCGCGGGCGGTCGCGACAACGCGGTCGCCACCGGCGAGGGTGGCGAGCGTGAACGCCCGCCCGAGCCCGCGGTTCGCGCCGGTGATGAACCAGGTTCTGGTCATTGCCGATCCTTTCCTCGCGAGACGCTCCGTCTCGTTTTACGACCATGCCAAGCGAATTCCACTTTGTCAAGACGAGACGTTCCGTCTCGTTGTTGGTACAGTCTGGTCATGGCCGAAACTCCCAGCGCAGCCAGGCGCAGCGAACGTGCCCGAGCCGCGATTCTCGGCGCCGCCACCGAATTGATCCGTGAGTTGCCCTATGCGAAGTTGAGCGTCGAGGCCATCGCATCCCGCGCCGGGGTCGGCAAACAGACGATCTATCGTTGGTGGCCATCGAAGGGCGCCGTCGTCTTCGACGCGATGCTCGAACTCTATTCGGGTCCGGACGGTCTCGTCCTTCCCGATACCGGCGATATCCGCGCGGACCTGCGCGAGCTGCTCCGGGGTGCGATCACCGAACTCACCGATCCGAGCTTCGAGGCCTTCCTGCGCGCGATGTACATCGAGATCCAACAGGATCGGGAACTCGCTGACGCCTACCGCGAGCGACTCCTGCTCCCACAGCGTGCCGCCATCGCCGAACGGCTGTCTGCCGCCGTCCGAGCCGGGCAGCTGCGCTCCGATATCGACTCGGACTTCGCCATCGATCTGCTCCTCGGCCCGATCCAATCCCGGTGGTCCCTTGGCCTCCCCGGCCTGACCGATTCCTATGCCGACGCCACCCTGGAAGCCGCGCTAGCCCACCTCGCGCCCTGACCTGGGGCCGCGAGCACGAAGAAGACCAGAGACTGCCCTCAATCGGTGGAGGGCAATGTGGGCTGGGTCAGCGGATGTCGGCGGGGTTGATGGCTGCGGCCATGGTGCGGTACCCGGCGTCATTGGGGTGGAGATGGTCGCCGCTGTCGTAGAAGGGGGCCAGGCGGTGGGGGTTGGTGGGGTCGGCGAGGGCGGCGTCGAGGTCGACGATGGCGTCGTATTCGCCTGCGGTGCGAATCCATTCGTTGACCGCGAGGCGTTTGGTTTCGGCGGCATCGTTGAAGTAGGGCGAATCACCGAAGGGGAGGATGGTCGCGCCGAGAACGCGGAGTCCGGCGGCGCGGGCCTGGCGGATCAGGTCGCGGTAGGTGGTGATGAGCTGTTCGGAGGAGACATCGACGACGGTGTCGAGTGCGGCCAAGCCCGAGCTGAGACCGATGTCATTGGTGCCCTCCAGGATGATCACGGTGCCTACGCCGGGCTGGTCGAGCACATCGTGACGAAACCGGGTCCGGGCGCTGTCACCGAGCCAGCTCGAGTCGACGGTGACGCGGTTGCCGCCGATGCCCTCGTTCAGCACGGCGCGCGGTGTGCCTGCCGCGGCCAGGCGTTCGGCGAGTTCGTCCGGGTAGCGGTTGTCGGCATTACCGGTCGAGCCGACGCCTTCGGTGATCGAATCACCGAAGGCCACCACGGCCGAGCGCGGCGCCGCGACATCCGCGACCTCGACTCCGGCCAGGTAGTACCAGGATTGGCTGGTCTCGGTGAACGCGGCGGCGGTCGCGTCGGCGCGGTGGTCGCCAGCGGCCCGGTATGTGGTGGCGAAGGACTGGGCGTGCTGGGTGGCCGGCCCGGTCGGTTCGGCCAGGTACAGGGTGATGGTCACCGACTCCAGCGGCGCCAGCGGCAGCGCGACCGGATCGGTCGCGAGATCAGCTCCCGGTTCGATGCGGAACGACGGTGCGAGGCCGACCGTCAGGTTCTGCAGCGTCTCCGGACGGATCGCGCCATCGGCGGCGCTGCGGGCAATGGTCGCGCCCGCGACCGCGAGCGGTGTCGTGCCGTAGCGATTGGTCAGTCGGACCCGAGTGGCCGGACCGCCGTCACTGACCCGAACCACCTGGCGCACAGTCTGATTCGCGAATCCGGTTTCGGCCCAATTGGCCACGAAGGCCTTGCTCGGCCGATGCGCCGAGGTCGCCCAGACCGTAGTCCAAACGCATTCTTCCGGTGGAGTCGCGCTAGCGGTGACGACGGCGGCGGGCAATGACAACAGCAGCATCGTTACCAGGGCACGAACTGTACGCACGCGAAATCCATTCCTTTGCCATCTGATCCGTTTCACCGGACCGTCCGCACAACCACCCGGCCCGAATCCACATTTCCCCCTTACCCCGAAGAGACCCACACCACACCACACCACGCCCGATCGACATCCGAAACCCTGCGCACATCTCGTCTGGGGATGCGCCTGCATCAACCTCGACGCCGCAATGGTGATCGTCGATCCCCACCCGCGCACACGTTCGCATGAGCGTAGCTCGAGCGCGTCGCACGGTCGGCTGTGACCCGCCGAACGGCCCCGCACGCTCAGGCCACAGTTCGTTTACGTGCTGCCAGACCATCCGGCGGCTCGGATCCCTCGGCCCGGCTCAGCGGCCCACGCGCTCCTGCGTTCGCGCGAGTGTGGTCCTGGCGAAGCTCGACGCGCTTGCTCCCGCACTGTCGCACGACATCGCATGGGTACTCGGTATCGAGCCGCGCGCCGAGGCTTACTTGACGCCCGAGCTTTCGCACAAGTTCGTATCCGGGACGCGGCGCGTCGGGCGGCATGTCGCTATGTGACGTGCGCGTGAGGTGTGCGATAACCCCGCGGGGATTTGGCGGTTCTGTACCTCGGAGGGGCGGTTAGTGGGCGCGCAGGGATTCGGCTTGCTTTTGGATGCCTTCGGTCATGCCTGCGAAACCGCGCTGCAGGTTTTTGCCGAGGGCGGCCACGACGACGGGGTGCAGCCAGCCGCCGAGTTCGAAGTGGGATTCGTAGCGGGTGCGGTCGGGGCCGAGGGGGGTGACTCGGTGCGAGCGCAGGCTGTGCAGGGCGCCGAGTGGGGCCGGCTTCATCGAGTAGCTGAGTTCGGTGCCCGGGGTGTGCGAGACCATCCATTCGCGCTGGCGGCGCGGTTTCGAGCCGGAGAGCACGACCAGCATATCGATCGGTTCGCCGGGGACGAGGGTGCTGCGGCATTCGATGCAGAAGGGGTTCCACTCGCCGTAGCGAGGGAGGTCGGTGATCACTTGCCACACCAATTCGGCGGGGGCGTCGATCTCGACGGCGGCATCGATGACAAAGGGCATGGTTAGCAAATTAGAACAAGTTCTATAGCTGATCAAGCCTCTCGGCAGCAAAGTCGCGGGTCAGCATGTGCCCAGGGCGGTGCCTTGATCGGTGCCGTAGCGGTGGCCGTGGCCCGGCGGCGCGTTCAGTGCGGCCAGCAGATCGGCGCTGGTCTGCAGAAAGCTGATCACCGGAAGCCATTGTGGCACAGGGGCATCCACCCGCACACCGCGGAGCTCGGGTGCGCGCCACAGCAGCGACGGCGACCAGTGCACCACCGGATCCGAGCTGTTTGCCAATACGGTCGCACCTGCCCGGTGCACCTGACCGGCGGGCGGACCCGCCCAGAGCGTCGCGCAGGTCCGGCGGTCCTGGTCTGCGTCGTTGGCGAATATCGAGCTGCCGCCGAGCGCGCCGAGGCTCTGCCCGTAGACGTAGAGCTTGGGCTTGTGGTCGAGCGTGCCGATGTGGTGCTCCACGGCATTGAACAGCGCTCGCGCATAGGCGACCGCATCGTCGCGCCCGAAGGCGAAGGTCACCCAACTGGGGGCGTAGGAGTACTGCATCCCGACGAGGGCGACATCATCGTCAAAGCGTTCGTAGAACCCGCGAACCGCATTCGCATCGATCCACCCGGATCCGGTCGGCACCGCGAGCACGATATTCGACCGTTCGAATCCGCCCGACCGTTCCAGCTCTCGAACCGCAAGGGCCACACGGGAATCGAGATCGGGTGCGGAGTCGAGTCCGACATACACCCGGATCGGTCCGGGGGGTGACCCGGTAACGAACTTGCGCCCTTCCGCGCCCAGTGACCGCCAGCTGATCGCGGATTCGGCGCTTCCGGACCGGGCGTACGAAACTGGCTGCACCAGTGCGGGATCGATCGTCGCAGTGGCGGCGGCATAGGCACCGTGTCGCCAGTCGACAGCTGCCGGTACCCCGACGAGATAGAGCACAGACGCCGCCGCTACGCCCACCGCGATGCTGCGCGCCCAACCCGACTTCCGGACGAACCACCCAGCCGCTCGCGCGATTCCGACGAATACACCGACGATAGCTACGGATATGAGTCCCCACCGCAGCCAGTAATCCGGACCGATCAGCGCCGTATCCATCGCGCTGCGCAACCGGTTCTGCCAATGGGTTGCGTGCGCGACCATGCCGACGACCGCGACCATGGTCGAACCGAGCAGTGGGGCACGGAACCGGTCCAGCCGCCCGTTGATATTCGAGCGCCGCAAGGTAAATCGAATAACTCCCGCAACGGTCAGTGCGACAACGACGAGCATCCCGGTCAACATGGCCTGGGCACTCGGTGTGCGCGGAAGCAGACTGGGTGCCAGCGACATCGAAGTGCCGAGACCGACTCCGAGCGTCGTGCCGATCCGCGGCCGCACGGCGCAATGAAACCCTTTGGCGGTAAGTGTCTTCCAGTGGTGTTCCTGGCCAGGCGACCAACCCGCGCCATCTGTCTCGCCGATGCCGGGTGATGCGTTCGTGCCGGAATCATTCGGGGCCGACACCGGTTTGGTCGTGGTCAACGTGCTCATGCCTGAACCCCCAGAACGCTTATACGATTCGAAACTCGTGCCGAAGTACGACGACGATCCCGCGCATCCGCGATCCGCCGCCTGACGGACGGCAGGAACCCGCCCGCCCCGAGCCCGACCAGACCGCCACCGACGATCACCCCGGAATCCCCTGTCCGGAAAACAGATTCGACAACCGGTGCCCCATAGTCCTGCCGCCGCGAATTCAGATCCACGAACGTGTTCGCGATACTCGCCATCGCATCGCACCGAGCCCGCGAAAACCCGTCCTCCCGTGCCGCGCACGCCTCGTGCATATGCACAGCCAGCGTCGCATCCAGCGCCTGCCTGGCCCACCCGCCCAGCGGCTGATCCTGCGCGTCCGCATAGCGCAGCAGGTCATACCCCAAATCATGTGCTTTACAAGCGGTTTCGAACTCGCTGGGCAACGTCACCGGCGACGAGCACCCTCCAGCCGGATTCACCACCAGCCCATCGACAACAGCGGGTCGATAACCGAACCGCTCCACGAAATCGGCGGGAATCGCATCGACGGACCCCGGCCCGCCCGAGGTCAGCTCCACCACCGCCGCACCGGCCGAAACATTCTCCACCGGCCGCTCGACGGTGGCGGCATGCGCCGAGGGCGCCAGCATCATGGTGGCCGCCATGGTGGTCAGCGCGGCCGCGGTCAATGCGGCAGAGCGCCGTGCAGTGGGTTGGGTTCGGGCGCCGGCAGCGATGGTCGGTGTGCTCATGGTGCTCGACGCTAGAAATCCACCCCGCTACGCCACCTCACGCCGCGGGGCGGTTTCCGGGCCCGTGCCGGCGGGGGAGCGCGGGCGACTCCTCCCACTGCGGTACTGGAGCGGAATTCACCCGTGGGTATGAGGACCCCGACCGCTCGACTTCCTACTGTCGTAGCCATGAGGGAACAACGTCGTAGCTGGATCAAGGGGATGAACGCGCGGATGTGGTTCGACGCGTTCACCGTGCTGCTCGCGGTGATCTTCTACGCCGTCGCATGGCCGACACTGCACCTCACCCATGACGTACCGGTCGCGGTGCAGCCGTTCATCGCCGCGCTCGCCGCGTTCCCGATCCTGCTGATCCGGCTCAACCCGGCGCTGGGCTGGGCGATATCGGCGGGCTCGGCGCTGCTCATCACCCTGGCCATCCCGAATCAGCCCGACAATGAGATCCCGATCCAGGTCGTGCACATTCTGTGCCTGTTCGCGCTGCTGTTCGCGGTGGCCCTGCGCGCCCCGGTCCCGATCGTGGCGGTCGCCTGGGGGGCGACCTCACTGCTGCTGGCCACCACGATGACCAGCGACGGTGATATTTCCGGCGCGGCTTGGGCCTGGCCGATCGCCTTCGCCGCGGTCGTGCTGTTCGCGATGCTGGTGCGCTGGCTGGTGCAGTCGCGTCAACAGTTGCTGGCCCAGGAGCAGGAGAACGAACTGGAGCGGGCTCGGCGCGCCATCCTGGAGGAGAAGGCCCGCATAGCCCGCGACCTGCACGATGTCGTCGCCCACCACATGTCTCTCGTCGTGGTGCAGGCGCAGACCGCGCCGTATCGGGTCGAGGGCGTGACTCCCGCCGCCCGCGCGGAATTCGAATCCATCGGTGCGACCGCGCGCGAGGCGTTGAACGAGATCCGGGGCATGCTCGGCGTACTGCGCAGCGACGGGCAACTGCCCGAACACGCGCCGCAACCGAAGGCCGCCGATGTGCTCGGCCTGTTCGAGGGCGCCCGCCGGGCCGGTGTGCGCATCGACTGGACCGTCGATGGATTGCTGGATCTGGTCCCGGATTCGGTCGGGCTCGCGCTGTACCGGATCGTCCAGGAGTCGCTGTCCAACGCCTCCCGGCACGCCCCGGGCGCGCCGGTGCGAGTATCGATCGTGATCGGCGGCGACGCGCTGCAATTGAGCGTCGGCAATGCGCTGAGCGCCACCGTCGCCCGCCCGGTCGGCAACGGCGGACACGGCATC
The DNA here is from genome assembly GCF_044458825.1 of Nocardia sp. NPDC050412. Lineage (NCBI taxonomy): Bacteria > Bacillati > Actinomycetota > Actinomycetes > Mycobacteriales > Nocardiaceae > Nocardia > Nocardia sp. NPDC050412. Next base: position 436,414 of record NZ_JBITIJ010000004.1, on the reverse strand, counting down.
GCGGGTATGCGGGCGCGTGCGCTCGCGGTCGGCGGTGAGGTGTCGGCGGGCCCGCGTGCGGACGGCGGTTTCCAGGTAGTGGCCCGACTGCCGATCGCTTCGACCGCGGAACCGGGACTCGATACGGCGGCAGCCGCGCCGATCGGCGCTGCCAACGACGTCTGACCGACAGTGCTACGAGGGAATACAGAGATCCCCGCGACTGTCTGTATTGTGACTATTTGTCTACCGGGCAACTGATTTCGTTGGCACATGGGATACGCCCAGAACTGGTTACGCACTCGAGGCAGGACCTGAACGCTACCGATGACGCGCCTGACTGGTATGGCCTGAATACGCGGAGAGGCGGATGAGCTGGCAATCACTGTTCTGATCGCCGACGACCAGGCCATGGTGCGTCAGGGTTTCGGTGCCCTGCTCGCCGCCCAATCCGATATCAGTGTGGTAGGTGACGCACCGGACGGGAAGGTGGCCGTCGCCGAGGCGAAGCGGCTGCGCCCGGATGTGGTGCTGATGGATGTGCGCATGCCGGAGATGAACGGACTCGACGCCGCACGCGCCATCCTCGCCGCTGGCTTCGATCCGCCGGTGCGGGTGCTCATGCTGACCACCTTCGATATCGACGATTACGTCTACGAGGCGCTGAGCATCGGCGCCAGCGGCTTCCTGCTCAAGGACGCGCCCGCCGAGGAGTTGGTGCGTGCGGTGCGCGTGGTCGCCGACGGGCAGGCACTGCTCGCCCCGACGGTCACCCGCCGCCTGATCGCCGATGTCACCCGTCGTCGCAGTGCGAGCCGCGTCAAACCCACGCCGGCGCTGGCGTCACTGACTCCGCGCGAACGCGAGGTGCTGGAGTTGATCGCCAAGGGTATGTCCAATACCGAGATCGCCACCGCACTTTTCGTCGCCGAGCAGACCGTGAAAACCCATGTCTCCAAGGTGTTTTCGAAGTTGAATCTGCGTGACCGCGCGCAGGCGGTGGTGCTCGCCTACGAATCCGGTCTCGTCACCCCGGGCTAGCGCGGCTGTTGCTGGCACTTACCGCCGTTGAGATCGTCGAGATGTCGCGAGAGCAGCCGGGCCAGCCGGTCGAGCAGGGCGGTCGCATCCTCGAAGGTGCCCGAATCGGCCTGTGCCGCAAGCGCGACCGCGACACCGCCGGATCGAGTCGGCACGATGCCGAACTGACGGACCGTGTAGACGCCGGTTTCGTCGTCGGGCCCCCAGCCGCCCTTGAATTCGGTGCCCTCGATGGTGCCCAGGCCCCAGCGCTGTTCCGGCGTGATCTGTTCCATCAGCTCGACCACGGTGGCGGATTCGGGCAGGCACGGCAGCTGCGAGGCGAAACGAACCTGATTGGCCAGCGTCCATTCGGTCGCGCCGAATGCGTTGTAGTCCAGATTTGTCTTCGGTCCGTACACATTGGTCAGTGCGTCACCGGCCTCGTCGAGGACCCCCTGGACCGCCCGCGCGGCCTCTTCACCGTCACCGAGCGACTGCCAGAGTGCTTCGGCCGCATCGTTATCCGAAACGGTGATCGCCTCATGCGCGTATTCGACGACGCCGGTCGGGTCGTGCCGCAGCGCCGCGATGGCCAGCGGCACCTTGATGGTGGACCAGGCGATGCCGCTGGTCCAGTCGCCGAAGATGGTCATTCGGCCGCCCCCGACCGGCATGATCGCCATCCCGACCTGCCCGAGCAGATTCGGCTGCAGCTGGGTGAAATCGGCGGCCAGCGAATCGGGCCGCGAGATCGACCAGCCGGGATGCCAGGAACCGGGCCGTTCGACGGGCAGCGCCGGTTCCGCGGGTGCGTCGTGCGCACTGGGTAAGAACGAACAGGAGGTGAGTGTGACCAAAACCGTGAGTGCCGCGCCGCGCAGCGCCACCCGATAATTCACCATCGTTCTTGTAGACCTCACCGCCGCGTTCTCCCCACCACCACAACCAGACACCCGTTGTTCCATCGGCGGTGCGAAAAACATCCTCGTCACACCCGCCCGGTCGGTGACCGGGCGTCGCGCGATCATCACCGCGTCGAGCCAGCAGCGGACACGGTGATGACGCCCTGTTGATAGTTTCGCCGATTTTCCCGGAGAATTCGAAACGGCGTGGCCAAGGGGCTACCCGGTAGGCTCACAACTCTGTTTACGCGCTCGGACGACCGATGTCCGATGGCCGCAGTCACCTGAAGGGGGTCGCGTTGCTGAACAGCGGTGAGGTGTTCGCCGGGTTCACCGTGGAGCGGCTGCTCGGCCAGGGGGGGATGGGCTCGGTATACCTGGCCAGACACCCCCGACTCGGTAAGCAGACGGCGCTGAAGCTGCTGAATCGGGAGCTGTTCGCCGACGCCGAGGTGCGTGCGCGCTTCGAGCGGGAGGCCGATCTGGCCGCGCATCTGGACCACCCGAATATCGTCGCCGTCTACGACCGCGGTTCCGAGGACAATCAGCTCTGGATTTCCATGCAGTACATCGACGGCGTCGACGCGGCGACCGTCGACCCGATGACGCTGCCGCCGGAGCGGGCGGTGCAGATCATCGAGGGTGTCGCGTCGGCACTGGATTACGCGCACGGCATGGGTGTGCTGCATCGGGATGTGAAGCCCGCCAACTTCCTGCTGGCTCGTTCCAGCGGTGGGCAGGGCGAGCGGGTCTTCCTTACCGACTTCGGTATCGCCCGGTTGCGCGAGGACTCCACCCACCTGACCCAGACCGGCATGTTCAGCGCGACCCTGTCCTATGCCTCGCCGGAGCAGATGACCGGTGCCGAGCTGGACAATCGCACCGATCAATATTCGCTGGCGTGCGCGCTGTACTGGCTGTTCACCGGCATGGCGCCATTCGACGCGCCCGATCCGAACGACATCATTCGCGGGCATCTGCAACATGTCGCCGCGCCCTTGGCGGCCCGACGGCAGGGTTTGAATCCCGCGCTGGACGGGGTGCTTGCCAAGGCGATGGCCAAACGTCCCGAACACCGGTACGCGACGTGTGTCGAATTCGCTGCCGCGGCCCGGAAGGCACTGACCGCACCGCCGGTTGCCACCGTGCAGGTGAATCCTGGCTTCCCGCCGGTGTATCCGGGACAGCCCGTTGGATCCGGGCCGCCCGCACCGGGATTCGCTACGCCTGCGGATCAGGGGGCCTTCCTGCAGTCGACGCAGGCGGTCGGGCCCGCTGGATATGGTGCGCCACAGTCCTATCCACCGGCGCAGCAGCCGATGGTGCCGCAGGCCGCGGGTTACCCGGCGGCACCGGTGCAGCAGCCGGGTGCACCCGCGACGCAGGGCCCACCGCAAGCTGCGGCGTATCCGGCGGCACTGCAGCAGGCAGCTCTGCCTCAACAGGGGACACAGGGGCCACCGGCGCAGGGCCAGCCGATGCAGGCCTCAGCGGCGCAGGGCCAACCGATTCCGGGCCACCCGACCCAGGGGCCACCGATACAGGGTCAGCCGACCCAACAGCCACCGTCTGCGCTGCCGCCCGGTGCGGCACCGCCCCCATTCGGGCCGAATGCCGTTGGCGCGCAACCGGCTCCGGACCACCGCCGGAGCACGGCGGTGCTGGTCGGCTGGATCGCCGTCGGCATCGTGGTCGCGGTGATCGCCGTAATGGGCACGCTCGTGGTCGTCGGCTGGGAGTCGGAAGGCCCGCCCGATGCCGCCGTGCCGCCACCCGGTACCTCCACCACAGCGGCCGCCGCATCCGATGCTCTTGCCAAGAGCCGCAGGCTGTTTCCGAATCTGGTGCCGCAGGGCAAGGAGGACTTCGGCGAGGCCTATCAAGACGCGCGCTGCATGGCATCGGCGGCAGGGGAGCCGCTGGGGATCGAGGACGAACCCTTGAAATCCAGTCCCTGGATCACCGCATGGGAATGCCACCGCGAAACCCAGACCACCGCCCAGATGAGCTACACCATCCTCGAATACGCCTCCGCCGCCGACGCTCGAGCCGTGGTCCAGGCCCTACCCGCCAATGTCGCAACGGCCGGTAAGAAAAGCGGAATCCCGGTCAACACGCACCGCTGGACCGTGGAAGACCCGCCCGGCCCCCTCCAGCCCTTCTACCACACAGCCAAACTGGTGGTGAGCTTCGAATCCGACCCCGCCCGCGCGAATTTCCTGGTGTACGTGAGCAACCACGGCACCGCCGGCGGAGTCCAAACCGTGCCGCCGACCCCCACGGCCCAGGACGCACTAACCGCGTGGTGGGATGCGGCACCCCTGTAATCGCCCGCTGGACAGGTGATTTGGTGCCGCCTGGGAACTTCGGCACGTGAGCAGCTGACTCGACGACGGGGCGCTCAGACGAAGTCGATCGACGGCGGCTCCGTTCGTGCTCGCCGTCGTGGGCCAATTCGCGGCCGTAATCGCCTGCCCAACAAGCTGGTCGGGCTGCCCACGGCGGACCGATAGAACTCAGTCGACCGCCAATGCCTCCACGATCGGCATCCGTGCCGCACGCAATGCAGGCGGAATCGATCCGAGCAGCGCCAATGCCAATGCGGCGGTGCCGTACACCAGCAGCATCGGGCTCGGCTGGTACGTGATATCGATTGTCAGCGCATGCCCGACCGCGACGGTCGCCAGATACTGGATGGCCGCGCCGGCCGCTAGACCTAGTGCCGCGCCGATGAATCCGATGCCGACGGCCTCGGCGAGCACCGAGCGCAGCAGGAATTTGCGGCTGGTGCCCATGGCGCGCAGCACGCCGAGTTCGCGGCGGCGTTCCAGAACCGAGAGCATCAGGGTGTTCAGTAATGCCACGGTGGCCACCAGCACCACGATCCACAGGATGGCGTAACTGATCGCCGATCCCTGCCGCAGACTGGAGGAGATGGCGACTACCGCTTGCGCGCCGGTGTCGACGTGGATATCCGCGGGCACCACGCGCCGCACGGCGGCCTGTACCGCGGACTTGTCCACACCCGGTTGGAAATGCACCGCGAGCACGGTTTCGCCCGGTCGCTGGTACCACGCGCGCAACTGGTCGAGATTCATCACGACCACACCAGAGATGGCTGAGATGTACGGGATCACGTCCAGTACCCGCACGGTGTGATTGCCGGTGGGGGTCGGCAGGGTCAATTCGGCACCGGCGCTGACGCCGAGCGATCGCGCGACATCCCGCGAGATAGCTACTCCTCCTCCGGCGGCCAAGTGGGCCATGACTTCGCGACTCACCGAGCCCGTCTCGGATTCGTCCGCTTCGCTCGGATAGCCCTGCAGCATCACCCGCCCGGTGCCGAGAGTGGCGAAGGCCATCTGCGCGGGCCCGACCTCCTCGACCCCGGGCACCTCGGCGATCTTCTCGCGTAACCCACTGGGCAGCAACGGACCCGTCGGGAACTGCTCCATCGAGCTGGTACTGACGAACAGATCGGTGTCGCTGAAGCCCGCGAAGGATGCGGTGGCCGAATCGACCATATTGCGCGAGCCCCCGCCCATCGCGACGGTGGCGGATACGCCGATCATCACCGTCATCGCGGTGGCCCACACTCGACGCGGTGCGCGTTCGAGGGTGGTGGCCCCGAGCGTGCCCGGTGCGCCGAAGCGTCCGGCGATCGCCGCGGCGGCCCGCACGATCGGTCCGGTGGCGGTGAAACACAGTGTGACCGCTCCGGCGAACGACATCGAGATCGACGCCAGCGACAGGCGTCCCAGATCGGCCTCGGCAATGACGATCGCGCCGACGATCAGGCCGACGCCGAGCACTATCGAGGTCCAGCGCAGCGCGGCACTCGTCGAATCGGTGCGCGCCACCCCCACTGGCACCAGCGCCTCGATCGGTTCGACCTTGTATACCTGCCGCGCCGCGATGGCGGCCGCCAGCACACTGGCCACCACACAGGCGCCGATCGCCATCGGAATCGCGTACCCGGGCACCATGTATTCGGTGCGCGCCTCCACCGATTGCATGATGGCGGTGGGAAGTTTGTCGATCGCGACGCCACCCATGGCGGCACCGACCACCGAGCCACCGACTCCGCCGAGCACGCCGAGCAGCGCCGCCTCGACCAGCAGATCACGCACCATCGGCCCGCGCTTGCCACCGATCGCCCGCAGCATGGACAACACCGGCCTGCGTTGCGCGACGGCCATACTCATCGCGTTGTAGATCAGGAATGCCGAAACGATCAGGGCAGCCGCCGAGGCCATGAGCGTCGAGTACCGCACGATCTGAATGGCCCCACCGGCCTGTGCGGTGCGCAGCCCGGGATCGGCGACCACGGCCCGGCCGTCGACCACCTTGGTGAGCGTCTCGCGCAATTGGTCGACATCGGTGCCATTCGCCGCGATGATCTGAATCGAGTCCAGCCGCCCGACGCGGTCGGTGAGTTTCTGCGCGAGCCCGAGCGGGGCGGCAATGATATGGCCGCCGTTGAGTTGCTGGGAGGCCTTTTTGTCGAGAACCGCTGCGACGGTGACGGTTCCGGAGCCGAGCGGGAATTGTTCACCCTCGGCGCGTGCCATCCCGGATCCGACCAGGACACCGTTCGGCACGGTGAGCAACTTGCTCGCCTGCGCGGCCATCGGCCCGCCCAGATCGCTGCCGAGTGCGGTAATGCTGGTGTCGGCGCCGATCAACAGTGCCTTATCAGCGCCGGATCCGACCTGCGCGCGCAACATCGGCACCGCCTTGTCGACGCCGGGAGTGGTCGCGATCCGTTGCAGTTCTTGCTGATCGAAGCCCGCGTCGGTGATCCCGGTGACCTCCAGCACGGCCTTACCGCCGAGACTGCGGGTGAGCCGGTCCACCGAACCGGTGACCGAACCGGAGATGCTGAACACCGCGACCAGCAGCGATGCCGAAATGGACATCACCGTCAGTGACATGAGGGTGCGGCCGCGGTGGGCGAGCAGTTCACCGATATTGAACAGCCGCAGCCGATCCCATGCCGCGCCGATCATGCGCGCACCGGCCGCGTGGCGATATCGACCTTGTCGTTCGAGCCGATCTGCCCGTCGCGCAACGTGATCACCCGGTCGCAATATTCGATAGCACCCATATCGTGGGTCACCATAACCACCGAATTACCGTTGCCCGCGATATCGCCGAGCAGTTTCAAGATGGACGCACCGGTCTTGGAATCCAGGTTGCCGGTTGGTTCGTCGGCCAGGATCAGCGGCGGATCCATGATCAATGCCCGTGCCACCGCGACCCGTTGCATCTGACCGCCGGACAATTCGGCGGGCCGATGGGCGGCGCGCTCGCTCAGCCCGACCAGGTCGAGCAGTTCGAGTGCGCGCGGTTTTGCCTTGCGCAATCCGGTGCCGTCCAACAGTTTCGGAATCGCGACATTCTCCCAGGCGGTGAGGGTCGGCAGCAGATTGAAGAACTGGAAGATGAAACCCACGCGGTGGCGGCGGAATTCGGACTGCCGCTCGTCATCGAGGCCGCCGATCTCCTCGCCTTGGAAGCGGATCGACCCGGAGTCGGGGGTATCGAGTGCGCCGAGCAGATGCAGCAGCGTGCTCTTACCCGAGCCGGACGGTCCGATGATCGAGGTGAATTCACCGGATTCGATGCGCAGGCTGATGCCGTCCAGTGCGCGCACCGCCTGGTCACCGACGCGATATTCCTTGGTGATATCGGTCAGTTCCAGCATGGCCTGGTCCGACATGGCGGTCCCCACCCTCTTTCTCAACTATCCGATCTTGGATTGTGGCGCACCGCAGTGTCGCACCGGTGCGTTATCGTGCCATCGCCTCGGCTGCCTGAACTCGGCGGCGACGTTGCGCGTCCAGGACGGCTCGCAGGACCGGTTGTTCGGCGGCGAGTTCGAGATAGGCCTCCACCGCAGATTGGCCCTGCACCAGCGCCTGCTCCAATTTCGCGTCGAGATGGATATTCCACCGATATCGCAACGCGAGCAAGAGGCCCTCTGGTCCGCCGAACAACCGGTCCAGTTCTGGGATCTCCGCGAACAGGTCGGGACTTGCCGGATCGATCGCCGCGCGGGTGAGCACGGTGTGCACGATCTCGGTTCGACGGTGATGATCTTCCCATCCATTGCGACTGTTCGGTCGCTCGAAATGTTCGCCGTAGCGATTGTTCGCAGGCCGCTCGAAATGATCGGACATCGCATATGTCCTTCCGTGATTTGGTAGATCTCACGCTACGGACGGCGAAATACGGTGTCTTCGTGCCAGGGACGCGAATCGATCTCCTACCGGGGTAGGAGCCGAGGCCCGCTCTGAGCACGAGGCTCCGGCTCCGACCTGGTGTCGCTGGAGACCGAGTACTGGCCGGGTTCGTGCTGCGCGAGCGTCGGCCGGGTTGTCGGACGCGACGATCAGCTCGGATGTGAACCACATCGAGCAGACGCGAGCGTGGTCAGGTCGGCGCGGTCGCGGTGCCGGCGCGCTTTGTCAACGGATATTAAAGATTTTTCGGTAATTCGAAAGGCCGCCGCTACGTCGGCCTGGAGCCGGCCCAATCCTCGCGCCGCCACCAACAGCACCGAATCCGCAGAACAGGACACCACGTGCACAGCATTCACTGCCCGACCGACAACCGGATCAGCGGTGACCGCCCTGATACAGCACGCCTCGGCGGGCTTGACCGGATCGGCTCGGATCGATACCGTCGCGACCCACGATTCGATGGCGAAAAATCTTCGCTGCTCGCTATCTCTGACCCCGGAAAGTCGTTCATGGTGACCAACAATCCGATCGCGGACAGGCACACGACCGAGCCTGGCAAGGGTTGGTATGGAACGGCGGCGAAGCTCGCCGGGTTACATGATCTGACAGCCCGGTCCAGATCCCCTGGAACGCCGCGTGCAGTTGCCAGGCAACGTTCACGTGGCAAGAAGACTGCCAGGGAACGCATTGCGCTTCTGCTCGATCCTGGTTCCTTCGTCGAACTCGATGCCTTCGCACGGAACCATTCGACCGATTCGGATGTCGACGACCATCCGAACGGCGACGGCGTGATCATCGGCCATGGCACCGTGGATGGCAGGCCGCTTGTGGTGTTCGCCCAGGACTTCACCGTCTTCGGTGGCACGCTCGGAAAGGTGCATGGCGAAAAGATCTGCAAGATCCTCGATCTGGCCGCCAAGGCGGGTTGTCCAGTGGTGGGCATCAACGATGGAGCTGGTGGGCGAATCCAGGAGGGGGTGGTCGCGCAGGCGCTCTATGGTGAGATCTTTTTCCGGAACGTCAGCATGTCGGGTGTCGTTCCGCAGATTTCGATCATCATGGGCCCGTGCGCTGGAGGCGCGGCGTACTCGCCCGCGCTCACCGATTTCGTCGTGATGGTGGACAAGACATCACATATGTTCGTCACCGGCCCCGATGTACTGGCCGTCGCCGTGGGCGAGCGGGTGGAGCTCGAGGAACTCGGCGGCGCTCAGGTGCACAACTCTCGTTCTGGCAATGCGCACTATCTCGCTGAGGACGAGGAAGACGCGATCGATTATGTGCGGGATCTGTTGTCCTACCTACCAGGCAACAACTACAGTCTCCCGCCCGTCTATGCCGCGGGGAAGAGCCGGGCCGGGTCCACGCTGGATTCGCTGGTCCCCGACTCCGCAAACCAGCCGTATGACATGTACGCGGTGGTCGATGCCATCGTGGACGATGGCGACTTCCTCGAAGTACAGCAACTGTTCGCACCGAACATCATCTGCGGTCTGGGCAGGATCAACGGGACTTCGGTCGGGATCGTGGCAAATCAGCCACTGAAATCCGCCGGATGTCTGGACATAGACGCATCGGAGAAAGCCGCGAGATTCGTGCGCACCTGCGACGCATTCAATATCCCGATCGTCACACTGGTCGACGTACCCGGATTCCTGCCCGGCTCCGACCAGGAATGGAATGGCATCATCCGACGTGGTGCGAAACTGCTGTACGCCTACGCGGAGGCCACGGTTCCGAAGATCACCACGATTATTCGTAAGGCTTATGGCGGAGCGTACGTTGTCATGGGCTCCAAGCACCTGCGCGCGGATATCTGCTTCGCCTGGCCGACCGCCGAGATCGCCGTGATGGGCGCGGCGGCCGCAGGAAATATTCTGCACCGCGACCAAATCATCGACGCAGCGGATCCCGAAGCTGTTCGCAGCAAGCTGATCGACGAATACGACCAAACCCATTGCACGCCTTATCGAGCCGCTGAACGCGGATATGTCGATGCGGTGATCGCGCCGTCCGAGACGCGGCCGAATATTGCAGCCGCACTTTCCATCATGAACGACAAGCGCGAGCCATCGCATCCGAAGCGGCACGGAAATATACCACTGTAGAGAAACCCCCCTTGTTGCGCCGGTACCAGTCGGAGTAGTTGTTTGAAAGGAAATGCCGATGGTGATCGGTGACATCGCACATCTGCTGATGGACGAGCCGCGGCGACTGGACGAACCTATCGCGGTCGTTGGGATGGCCTGCCGCATGCCGGGTTCGGTCGAGTCGCCGGACGATCTTTGGCGGCTGCTCATCGAGAAGCGGGACCCGGTGCGTGAGGGACCCTTCGACCGGTGGGACGTCGACGCCTTCTACGACCCCGATCGAGAGGTGCGAGGCCGCTCCAACACTCGTTGGTCGGCCACACTCGACGACATCACCGGCTTCGACGCCGCATTCTTCGGTATCTCTCCCGCGGAGGCCGCGTCGATGGACCCGCAGCATCGGCTGCTGCTGGAAGCCTCTTGGGAAGCACTGGAACACGCCGGCATCCCACCACGCGACGTCGCGGGATCCCAGGGTGGTGTGTTCGTCGGACTGTGGAGCCAGGACAACTCCGTCCGCCTCGGCACGCACTACGACGCGATCGATGCCTATGCCGCGACCATCGGAAATGTGCACTGCACCGCGGCAGGGCGGGTCTCTTATGTTCTCGGGTTGCACGGCCCCTGTGTCGCCATCGACACCGCCTGCTCGTCATCGCTGGTCGCTACCCATCTGGCCGTTCAGAGCCTGCGAACCGGGGAATCCGATTTCGCGCTGGCCGGTGGTGCGAACATCATGCTGACCCCGGAGTTCATGCTCTCCGGAACGCAGTGGGGGATGTTCTCACCCACCGGGCGCTGTCATGCTTTCGACTCTCGCGCTGATGGTCTGGTGCGCAGTGAGGGCGTCGGAATCGTTGTTCTCAAACGGCTTTCGGACGCGCAACGTGACGGTGACCGGGTGCTCGCGGTCATTCGCGGCTCCGCGATCAACCAGGACGGACGATCGCAGGGACTCGTTCACCCTTCCGAAGATGCCCAGCGCATGGTCTACGCTGCCGCGGTCGCACAGGCGGGCATCGATCCCGGCCTGGTGGGGCTGGTGGAGACCCACGGCCCTGGGACCCAGGTCGGCGATCCGATCGAATTCCGCGCGCTGACGCCGATCTACGGCAGCGGCGCGGGACGATGCGCGCTGGGTTCGGTGAAATCGAATATCGGCCATCTGGAATCGGCCTCGGGGATCGCGGGCTTCATCAAAGCCGTTCTCGCGCTCCAACACGGTGTCATCCCGCCGAATCTGCACTTCCAGCAGTGGAATCCGAAAATCTCTCCGGACGGCACCCGCTTCTTCGTGCCAACCGAGCCGACCGAGTGGCCGGTGGACGCGCCGACGCGGCTGGCAGCAGTGTCGTCGTTCGGATTCAGCGGCACCAACGCTCACATTGTTCTGGAGCAGTACACGGGCCCGTTCACCGCCGAGACGGCGACCGACTCCACACCGCGTCCGGTCTTGGTGCCGCTCTCGGCGACGGCGCCCGGGATGCTCGGTGCGACCGCCGCGCGGCTGTCCCGCTGGCTCACCGACAACCGCGACGGGGTCGAACTGGGCGATGTGGTGCATACGCTCGCGGCGCGACGTTCGCATCACCGGTCTCGGACGGGTGTGGTTGCCGAGTCCGTGGACGAGCTCATCGACGGGCTGGACCGAGTCGCCGCGGGCGATGACCAGGACGATTCGCTCGGCGACACTGTTCGCGCAACCGCCGCCGAAGGGGCGGTGTGGGTGTTCTCTGGGCAGGGTTCGCAGTGGGCGGGTATGGGACGTCGACTGCTCGACGAGGATCCGGTCTTCGCCGCGACGATCGCCGAACTGGAGCCACTAGTAGCCGCGGAGGCCGGCTTCTCGGTGTCCGAGACGCTGGGCGCCCCGACGGTGGTCACCGAGATCGACCGCGTGCAGGTCGCCCTGTTCGCCACCCAGGTGGCGCTCGCCGCGGTGTGGCGGTCCCTTGGTCTGCGACCGGCGGCGGTACTCGGGCATTCGATGGGCGAGGTGTCAGCCGCGGTCGTCTGCGGTGCCCTGTCCATACCGGACGGCGTGCGAGTCAGCTGCCGCCGCGCCGCCCAGCTGGTTCCATTGGCGGGCACCGGTGCCATGGCATCGGTGGACCTTCCACACCAGGAGGTGGAGGAGGAACTGCGTCGGGCCGCCGACGTTACGGTGGCGGTCATCTCGTCACCGCGTGCCACCGTGATCGCGGGCGGCCCGGAACCGGTGCGACAGATTGTCGAGGACTGGCAGCGGCGTGGGCTGATGGCCAGATTCGTCGCGTCCGACGTGGCGGCACACGGACCGCATCTGGACCCCTACGCTCCTCAGCTGATCGAAGCGCTCTCCGATATCCGGCCTAAACGGCCCACTGTGCCGTTCTACTCCACCGTCACCGACGATCCGCGGCAAACCGTGCTGTTCGACGGCGCTTACTGGGCGGATAATTTGCGCAAACCGGTCCGGTTTGCCCATGCGGTGCAGGCGGCCGCCGAGGATGGGCATGCCGTATTCCTCGAAGTCTCGGTACACCCCTTAGTCGGACACGCGATGCGTGAGACCCTGCAGGAGATCGACGTCGATGCGGTTGTCACGCATACCATTCGCCGCGACAACGACGATTTGCGCACCATCACCGGCCAGCTGGCCCGTCTGTACCGCGTCGGTGTTCCCATCGACTTCGGCCGGCGTCATGGGCGCGGAACCCTCGTCGCAGCGCCGGCGACCACATGGAACAGGATCCGCCACTGGATCGATCTGCCGCTGCCGCACCCGGCGCGACAGGTGGCGGATGAGATTCGGCCACCGCTGCTCGGTATACACACAGTCGTCCCCGAGGCCGGGCGCAGGCATCTGTGGCAGGTCGATGTGGGTACCGGGGCACAAGCATGGCTCGCCGATCATCGAGTAGAAGGCGTCACGGTACTGCCGGGAGCGGTGTACTGCGAGACGGCACTGGCAGCCGGAATCGAATTCTTCGACTGCGCCGTAGAGCATGTACAGCTGTCCGACATCAGATTCGTCCGGCTACTGCCGGTGCGCGAACACACCACGCTCCACACCTCGCTCAGTCCACGCGGCGATCACACCGCGATCGTGGAGATGCTCAGCAAGGGTGATGGCGACGACGAGTGGATCACCCACGCGACCGCCGAGTTGCGGTACCTGCCTCAGGGGATCGGTTTCGAGCCGGTCGATCCCGCTGCCCTGGATGCGCTCTATCCCGAGCAGATCGACGTCGAGGGCAGCTATGCGGAACTTCGCGCGGACGGCTACCACCATGGCCCAGCGTTTGCCGGACTGGAGAGTCTGCGCCGCGCCGGGGACGGGAGGATGCTCGCGCGTGTCGCTGTGCCGCCCGCCGCCCGTGCCCTCGCCGGCCCGGTGAGCCTGCACCCGGTCCTGTTCGATGCCTGCCTGCAGACTCTGCTCATCTCGGCAGTCGCTGCCACCGGCAGTGCGGGTACCAGGATGCTGTTCCCAGTGGGTGTCGGATCACTGCGGGTCTACGCCGCAACCAGTGCGGCAGCATATTGCGAGGCGGCACTTGTTTCGGCTTCGGCGGACGGCGCGATCGGTCAGCTGCGAATATTCGCGGCGGACGGCTCCGTTCTGGCCGAGGCAACCAACGTGCGGTTCGCGCCAATGGAGCGGAAGACACCCACCCGCGGGCACGAGCGATTGTTCCATGAGATCCGGTGGACATCTGTGCCGCTGGAAGGGACAGCCAGTGCACGCGGGACATGGCTGCTACTCGGTGACGACGACAACCCACTGTCGGCGGCTCTGTCTGCCGAACTGACCGCGTCCGGAGCGACCGCGACACTGCTGAACGCCCGAGCGTCGGGTACGTCGTCGCCCGCGCCAGCAGTGACGAGCGCGCTCACCTCCGTGACGGACGTCGTCTTCTTCGCGACATCATCGGCTTCGGCAGCGCCGGATCTCGCGGACTTGTGCCGTGACGAGGTGATGCGTCTGATCGATCTGACCGTGCTGTTGTCCGAGTCCGAGACCGGCACACCTCGGCTGTGGATCATTACTCGAGGTGCGCAGGCGATCGCCGGACACGAGGTGCCTACCCTCGGGCACGCTGGGTTGCGCGGTGTGAGCCGGGTGGCGATGTGCGAGCACCCGGGTCTGCGCACGACCTTGATCGACGTGGAGCCGGGCACAAGCGACCTGCGCGATCTCGTCGCCGAGCTGTTCGCCGACGGTCCCGACGACGAGATCGTATGGCGAGGCGGACAACGCTGGGCGGCTCGGCTGGTCAACGTTCGGATCAGCGACGAAACCTGGCGAACACGGCCACAGCGGATCCAGCGGTACGGTCGTGACCGGATCTCGCTCGACATCGCTCGCGCGGGTGATCTGGACACGATCGGCGTAGTCGCCCGACCGCGTCGCGCCCCGGGGCACGGTGAGGTCGAGATCCGGACCACGGCCATCGGCCTGAATTTCGCCGACGTCATGCACATGCTCGACATGTTCCCCGACCTGCACGGCACCTCCGGCCGACTCGGCCTGGAATGCGCCGGTGTCATCACCGATATCGGTCCTGGAGTGCGCCACGTGCGGGTCGGCGATCGGGTCATGGCATTCCACGACGGCACGGCCGACACTTTTGTCACCATGCCCGCGGAAGTTGTTGTTCCCGTGCCCGAAGCGATGACCGACATTCAGGCGGCCGGGGTGCCCGCCGCCTACCTGACCGCCTGGTACGCGCTGACCCGGATCGCCCGCCTCGGTGCCGGCGAGCGAATCCTCATCCACGCGGGCACCGGTGGAGTCGGCTTGGCCGCGATCGCCATCGCGCGCTCGCTCGGCGCGGAAGTACTCGCCACGGCGGGCAGCGATCGCAAGCGCTCCCACCTCCGCGAACTCGGCGTGCAGCACGTGATGGACTCCCGGTCACTGGACTTCGTCGACCAGACCCGCGCTGCCACCGGCGGCGAAGGAGTGGACGTCGTGCTGAATTCGCTATCCGGACCCGCACTCTTCGCGGGGCTGGAAGTGCTGAATCTCGGCGGGCGATTCCTCGAGATCGGCAAACGCGATATCTACGCCAACGCCAAGTTGGGACTGCTGGCGTTGCGCCGCAACGTCACGGTGGCCGCCGTAGATCTGGCCGTCCTCGGACGAGAACGGCGGCCTCTGATCCGGGATCTGTTGAACGAACTGGTGCGGGAGTTCACCGCTGGTCGTATCGACCCGCCGACCTGTACCGAATTTCCGTTCACCGAGGCGGCCACCGCATTGCGATATATGGCGGCCGCCAAGCACATCGGCAAGCTGATCCTGACGGTTCCGCAAGAGGGTGAGATCGAGGTCGCGGCTCCGGAGGGCAGCACGCCGGTCGTCCGCGAAGGCGCGAGCTACGTCGTCACTGGCGGGCTCGGCGGGCTCGGCCTGGAAATCACCCGTTGGCTCGCCGACCGCGGCGCCGCCCGGATCGTGCTCAATGGCAGATCGGCGCCTTCCGAATCGGCTGTCGCCGTGCTTGCCGACATTCGCGCAGCGGGTACGCAGATCGAGATCGTCCGCGGCGACATCGCCGAACCTGGTGTCGCCGAACGACTCGTCACGGCGGCAACGGCGGACGGGCGGCGTTTGTCCGGGGTACTGCACGCGGCGACGGTCCTCGATGACAGTGCTCTGAGCCAGCTGAGTGCCGACCGGCTCGACCGGGTATGGAGGCCGAAGGCGACCGGCGCGTGGCGGTTGCACGAGGCAACGTGTGAGCTACCGCTCGACTGGTTCGTGCTGTTCTCCTCGGTGGCTTCGCTTCTCGGCAGCCCGGGACAGGGCAACTATGCCGCCGCGAACGACTGGCTCGACTCTTTCGCCAGATGGCGACGGGCGCGTGGGCTGCCAGCACAAGCCATCAACTGGGGCGTGTGGGGAGAGGCCGGCCGGGCAACGGAGCTGGGCCAGCACGGGTACGCGGCGTTCGGTACCGCCGAGGGTCTGCGCTGCCTGGCGGATCTGATCGACCACGAGCGGACCAATGCGGGCGTCTTCATCTACGACCCCGAACACTGGTTCCACGCTTCTCCCGGTGCGGCCGAATCTCCGTTCTTCGCCGACATGCCGGAGCGAGCGGCGGGGGAATCCGACGTGAGCAGCAACGACGGCATCAACTCCCGGCTGCGGACCGCCGCGCCCGATGAGCGGATCCGGCTCGCGCTGAGCTACCTCGGTGTGTGCATGCAGACAATACTCGGACTCGGCAGTGTCTCGGTCGACTCGAAGACGGTGCTGTCCGACCTCGGATTCGACTCGCTGACTGCGCTCCAGTTGCGCAACCGGCTCGAAGCGGACCTGCAGGTGAAGATCCCCGCCACCATCGTGTGGACGCATCCCAGTGCGGGCGAGCTGGTCGACTATCTCCTGGAACGCCTCGATCTGGAGGCGGGGACGGACGATGAGCAGACGCATGCCGTTCCTACCGACACCGTCGTCGCGGCCGGACGCTGGTTCAAGACGTTTGCGCCACGGCCCGACGCCGCGACACGGTTGTTCTGCTTCCCACACGCTGGAGGTTCGGCATCGACCTACCTGCCGTGGAGTGATCTGCTTCCCGAGCATGTCGAGTTGCACGCCGTCCAATTGCCTGGACGCGAAGACAGGGCCGACGAGGAACCACGGCGCGATCTGTTCGCACTGGCTGAAGAACTCGCGGCAATGATCGCGGCGGACCCGGATCGTCGTCCGTTCGCATTCTTCGGGCACAGCGGCGGTAGCCTGCTCGCGTTCGAGACCGCTCGTGCGCTGTGGGTTGGCCACACCATCACTCCGGTGACGCTCGGGATTTCGGCCGTACCGGCACCCGACGGCCCAGGAATGGCCCAACTGTCGGAACGCCTTTTCCGTCACCCGAGTCCGGAGGCTCTGGAGGCGTTGGCCTTCATACCGCAGGAAATCAGGCAGGAACCCAGTCTGCTCGAACGAGCCACACAGGCCTTGGGCTACGACTACACCATGTACCGCGGTTATCAATACACTGCCGCATCGGTTCCGCTCGACTGCCCTGTTGTGCTGTTCACCGGCGACGATGACCCGCTCTGCAAGCCCGAGCATCTGGCGGGATGGGATAAGCAGACGACCGGTCCCGTAACAACCTACGTCTACCAAGGGGATCACTTCTATCTCCGAAACCACCTCCCGGAATTGATCGAACAGCTGACGAAAACGTTCGAACGACAATCCCGCTCCACAGCCGGGCCATCCGGGCATAGCTGTTCCGGCGTTCGGTAGATCTCACGCCCACGGCGAAATTCGGTGTCTTCGTGCCAGGGACGCGAATCGATCTCCTACCGCGGTAGGAGCCGCTGCCCGCTCCGAGCACGATGCACCGGCCCCGACCTGGCGGTTAGCCTTGCAGGATGGATGTGACCCACGCCATCGGCTCGTCGGCGGGCGCCCAACCGGCGATACCGTTCCGCGAGAGTGGGCGCGTCCGGGATCGGTTCGTGGCTTTCGTACGCAATCCGGTCGCGGTCTTGCGTCGCAATCTCGAAGAGTTGCCGTTCGACTACCCGCCGTCGGTGATGATCAGCGCCGATGCGGCCCTGCTCGTGGTCGGTGTCGGCGCGATCGTCCAGCGGCACGAATATTTTCCGACCGCGCTGCCGATTCTGGCGCTCATCCTGGTCTTCGGCTCGGTGCCGCTGTTCTGCTTCTTCGGTGTGACACCGAGCCCGATCCTGCTCGCGGTCTCCGGTCTGGTCGCGACGGCCATAATGCTCACCCAGCCGGTATCTTCGGACTTCTCCCCGTTCATCCTGGTGGTGATGGTCGGCGAGGTCGCGGCCATTGTGCGAAAACGTTTCAGCGCATTGTTCGCGGTGATCGCGGTGCTCGAGTTGATGGCCTTCGATGCGGCCGGTCACCTGGTGTGGAGCGTGACGGGTCAGCGGTTGCAGGGGCTGCAGATGTACATCGTCGGGATCGCACTCGGCTGGCTGGTCGGCGTCATGCTGCAGTATCAGCGCAAATTTCTCTATCAGGAACGCCAGAGCCAGCGGATCCGGGCCGAACGTGCCGCCGACGCGGAACGCAGCCGGATCGCGCGCGAGGTGCACGATGTCATCGCGCATTCGCTGAGCATCACCCTGCTGCATCTCACCGCCGCCCGGCACGCACTGCAGACCGACCGCGACGTGGACGAAGCGGTGGACGCGCTGGTCGACGCCGAGCGACTCGGCAGACAGGCCATGGCCGATATCCGCCGCACCATCGGCCTGCTCGATGCCCGGCCGTCCAAACTTGTTCCGGAGCCCGGAATCCGCGATATCGATGACCTGGTCGGCGACTTCGCCGGAGCCGGATTGGATGTTCGCTACACCCGTACCGAGGATTTGTCCGCGGTATCCGCGGCGGTCGGGCTCGCGCTCTATCGGATCGGCCAGGAGTCCCTGGCCAATGTGATCAAACATGCGCCCGGCGCGACCGCGACCGTGCTGTTGGAGGTGGACTCGTCGGTGGCCCGGCTCATCGTGAACAACTCGCTGCCCAGGGGATTGCCGCCGGATCTCGGCGATGGGATGGGACTGTCCGGTATGCGCCAGCGCGCCGAACTGCTCGGCGGCCGCATCAAGACCGGGCCCTACGACGACGGCTGGATGGTGCGAGCCGAATTCCCACTGAGCGGCGCGCGGGCCTGGTCGATGTCGTGCGGGCTGCCCGACGTGATCCACGGAGCCGCGAGTGCGGTGCGTGACATGCGGCGCGACGGTGCGCTGGGGGAGGGCGCGTGACGACAGGGGCTGCGGCCGGTGGCGAAGCGCCGGTCACCGTGCTGGTCGTCGACGATCAGGAACTCGTCCGCGGCGGGCTGCGGCGCATTCTGCGGCGGCGTGACGGTTTCGTGGTCACCGAATGCGCCGACGGCGATGAGGTGCCCGCCGCGATCGCGGCCAACCGGCCCGATGTCGTGCTGATGGATCTGCGCATGAAGCGCGTCGGCGGCATCGACGCGACCCGCATGCTGCGTGCGCGAGACGGTGCACCGCCGGTGCTGGTGCTCACCACCTTCGACGACGACCAACTGCTGTCAGGCGCGCTGCGCGCCGGGGCGGCCGGATTCATTCTGAAGGATTCGCCCGCGGAGGATCTCATCCGGGCGGTCCGCACGGTCGCCGTCGGCGGAGCGTGGCTGGACCCGTCGGTCACCGGTCGCGTGCTCTCGGCATACCGGACGGTTCGTCCCGCCGTAACCCGCGACGACAGCCGACTCGCCGAACTCACGGCGCGCGAGTACGAGGTACTAGAATTGATCGGCCGCGGCCGCGTCAATGCTGAGATCGCACGCGACCTCAGCATCTCGGAAGTCACCGTCAAGAGCCATGTCGGACATATATTCGGCAAACTGGAGCTGCGGGACCGGGCCGCCGCGATCGTGTTTGCGTTTGACCACGGGGTGGTTGCACCAGGACAATCCACGGGTTGACGGGCAGCCGGATCGCGCATACCCGGAGCTGGTGATGGGCGATCTTTGCCCGGGATGTGGAGGAATGACGGGGTGGACGGACCTGGATGGAGAGTCGGCAGTCGTTTCGGGCCGTATGAGCTCCGAGCGCTGCTCGGCAAAGGGGGTATGGGCGAGGTTTACGAGGCGTACGACACGGTGAAGGACCGCGTGGTCGCGGTCAAACTGCTGTCCGATGAACTCGCCAGGGACCCGATCTACCAGGTGCGCTTCCGGCGCGAATCGCAGGCGGCCGCCCGCCTGGCCGAACCGCACATCATCCCGATCCACGACTGGGGCGTGATCGACGGTGTGCTGTTCATCGATATGCGGCTGGTGCCCGGCACCGACCTGCGCGAAATACTGCGCGATCAGGGGCCGATGAGCGCCGAGCGCGCGATCGGCATCATCGAGCAGATCGCGGCGGGCCTGGACGCCGCGCACGCCGACGGTCTCGTGCACCGCGATGTGAAACCGGCCAATATCTTGGTCACCGAGGCGGACTTCGCCTATCTGGTCGACTTCGGCATCGCCCACACCGAGGGCGACAGCACGATGACCCAGGCGGGCACGGCCATCGGTTCCTACACCTATATGGCCCCGGAGCGGTTCGATTCCGGACCGGTGACCGGTCGCGCCGATATCTACTCCCTCGCTTGTGTTCTGCACGAATGCCTCACCGGGGCAACACCGTTCCCGGCCGGAAGCATGAGTGTGCTGATCCGGTCACATCTCACCGAACCGCCGCCGCGACCGAGCGTGCAACGACCGGGAGTGCCCGCGGCGATGGACGAGGTGATCGCCCGCGGCATGGCCAAGGAGGCGGCCGATCGTTTCCCGACCGCGACCGATCTGGCGCGCGCGGCCAGGGCCGCACTCGGCACCGCACCCGCCGCCAATATGCCGACCTTGATCGTGCGGCCGCCCGATCCCTCGCGCGGGCCGTCGGATCAGGCTGTGGTGCACCGCAGTCCGGCGACGCCCGCGGAGTCGACGGGAACGATTCCCGCGGTCATCCATCCAACCGCGCCGACGGTGGTCTCGCCCGCGGATCTGCAGTTCACGCCGTTGCCGCCGCAGCCGCCCGCCGGTCCGCCGGTCCGGACGCCCGGGGTCGGTCGGCAGGTGCGGCCGTTTCCCGATGCGCATTTGTACGAGGAGTCCCCGCCGGAGTTTCCGCAGGACTTGCCGTTGCCGCGGTACGCGGGTGATCCGGCGGCACCGCCGACTCAGCGGTTTCCGGAACAACCGCAGTATTCGGAGCCGTCGCAGGCCGAGCAGACTCAGCGGTATCCGGAATCGCACTACCCAGAGGGCCGGTACCCGGCGCGGGAGTATCCGGAACAGTATGGCGCGCAACAGGATTCGTCTGCTCCGGAGACGCGCCGGGTCCCGTTGCCGCAACCCTTCTCCGGCGCACCGCCATTCGAGCCGCCGCGCGGTCCCGCCCATGCGGCGCCGAACCCCTACCGGCCCTCGCCGCAACCGGCCGAATACTCGCCGCAGGCCCATGTCGCGCCCGACTACGAAGACGATTACTACGCGCAGGATCCCGCCGCGGATCCGTATCGGCAGGAGCGATCGGTCCTGTTGCCGATCATGGTCACCGTCTTCGTCATCGTGGTGCTCGCGGTCGGCGGTGCCATCGGCTGGCAGGTGCTCGGCTCCGGTAAATCCGAGGATTCGAATGTTCAGGCGGGTGCGCGGGTGACCACGACGGCCGCCACCGGCGGTTCGACGACATCGCCGTCGACCTCGACCACCAAGGCCGCGCCCACCTCGGTCACCCTGCCCGCCGGCGCGACGAACTGCACGAACGGCAAACCCGTTTCAGGCAGCTTCACCCAATCGGCCACCGGATCCTCGGTCACCAGTTGCGGTTTCGCGGAAGCCGTCCGCAAGGCCTACGCCGAATCCGCAGCCACGAACGTCTCACGCTCATCGCGCTCAGTGGTCGCGACAAGTCCCGTCACCGGCCGCACCTACACCATGAACTGCGTCGCGGACGGACAATTGGTCACCTGCACCGGCGGTGAAAACGCGGTGGTCTACGTCTACTGACACAGCAACCGCGGCGAACACGAAATGAGTTCGTGTCCATAGGATTTGGCCGAAATGCTGTTATAGAAACGCTTGATGAGCGGCTACTTACAGTGCATTGACTGCCGTGGGCGGCGACCGTTGGACGTCATCACCGGCGGGATCTTCACCGACGTCGATCCGGAGACGCGCCGCCCCGACCGGCGGGTACCGCCGATGGCCGGTACCGCCGCGATCGGGGCGGTTGTGCAACTGCTGGCCACCGCCATCGAGGAGGGCCGTGACCTGTCCTCGATGAGCGGCGTCCTGGCCGAGCGCTCCTATCGTCTGCTGCCGGCCTGACGGCCCGGCCTCACTTCAGGTGCCGCGCGAAGAACCGGTTCCCGTCGTCCCCCTCGAACTGCGGGACGCCGGTGTGCCCGCCCATATTGGCGTGCAGCGTCTTCTCCTTGGAGCCGAAGGCGTCGAACAGGTCCAGGGCCAGTTGCCGGTCGTTTCCTTCGTCGTCCCACTGCAGCAGGACCTGCAGCGGAATGGTGACCTGCCGGGCCTCCTCGAACATGGTGCGGGGCACGAAACTCCCGGCGAACAGAAGGGCGGCCGAGATGCGCGGCTCGACCACCGCCAGCCGGATGCCGATGGCGATCACCCCTCCCGAGTACCCGACCGGGCCGCCGATCTCGGGCAACGAAAGGAGGGCGTCCAGGACGGCCCGCCATTCCGGGACCGCCTTTTCGACCAGCGGAAGGACGAGCCGGTCGACGATCTCGTCGTCGACCGGCTCGCCGGCCTGCAGCGCCCGGCGCAGGTCGGCGCGGGCCTGCTCGGCGGCGGCGGAACGGGGCCGGTCACCGCTCCCGGGGAGCTCGATGGTGGCCGTGGCGTAGCCCTCCGCCGCGGCGTGCCGGGCCCGGGCCACCAGTCGCGGGTACATCATGTGCAGTCCGCCGGGGTGGCCGACCAGGATCAGCGGCGCCGGGGCGGATGCGGATCCGGGCGTCCACAGGATGCCGGGGATCTCGCCGAGAGTGAATTCGCGTTCGCGGACGCCGTCGTCGAGGCGCTGTTCAGAAGTGAATTGCATGGTCTTGCCTTTCGGGAGTGCTCTCGAGCGGCGCTCC
Source organism: Nocardia sp. NPDC050412 (assembly GCF_044458825.1). Classification (NCBI taxonomy): domain Bacteria; kingdom Bacillati; phylum Actinomycetota; class Actinomycetes; order Mycobacteriales; family Nocardiaceae; genus Nocardia; species Nocardia sp. NPDC050412. Next base: position 413,556 of record NZ_JBITIJ010000004.1, on the reverse strand, counting down.
CGGACGACCTATCGCCCGACCGTGACCCCAGAGGGGAGCACCCATGTAGATACTGCGTTCACGGGTACCACCTCCTCGTTCTCTGGCACGGCTTCCGGAAGGCTAGCAGTGGCCGGCCATGGTCCGCCAACGGGTTTTTGCGGTGGCGCTGGCTCCGTCCCAGGGACAGAGCGGCCACAACGGGCCGCGTGACGAAGGAGGATCAGCGTTCCTATGCGCTCGGGCCCGGGATTCGGATCCGACGGTGCTGCGCCACAACCGGTTCCCGACCCGAAGCTCTACAGGTGAAACTCTCGATGGCGATGGTGCCCGCGGCGGTCGCAGCAGTGCGGTCTATCGATGTGACACCATGACGGCGACTGCGTTTGCCCCCTGGCCTCGCCACGACAGGAGCCCGACCATGCCACGTATTGCCACCGCCGACCGGGTCGAACGAGCCGAACTGCTGGAATTCCTGCGTACCCGCCACCGCGGCGTCCTGGTTACGAGCCGCGGCGACGGCCGCCCGCAATTGTCGCCGGTAACCTGCGGGATTGATCCCGAGGGCCGCATCGTGGTGTCGACCTACCCGACCCGCGCCAAGGTCGGCAACGCGCGACGCGACCCGCGCGTGTCGATCTGCGTGCTGTCCGACGACTGGAACGGCCCCTATGTGCAGGTCGATGGTCGCGCCGGGGTCCTGGACATGCCGGAAGCCCTCGACGGTCTCGTCGAGTACTTTCGCGCTATCTCCGGCGAACATCCGGACTGGGCTGAGTACCGCGAGGCCATGGCACGGCAGAACAAGTCGCTGTTGCGCATAGATATCGAACGCTGGGGACCTATTGCGACGGGCGGCTTCCCGCCCGAACTCGCGGACTGAGACGGTCGATCACTGCCTGGCCTTCGTACCACATCACCCGCAGTTGGGCCGGTGTGGTCGGTACCCGACACATATCTCCGCCTATCGCACGGCAGCCGGAATGCAGGTCGACTCGTTCGATCAGCGCGGGAAGCGACAGTAGCGGGTGTTCGGTGCTGCAGTGGAACGGATAGAGCCCAGTCGGGTTCGAGATCTGGGCAGGCTTCAATCTGCGTGCGAGAACACCGCCACCAGAAAGTCGGACTCCTCGGTAAATGGACGTAGATCCCACGTCGATAGCCGCAAATCCACCGTGAGTCCGGCGTCCTCGGCGTCTGCCAGGAACTGCGGGAACTCGTAACCACGATCGGCGCCGAAACCCACAACCACCCGTCCGGCTGGGGCGAGATGGCGGGCGAACCCGGCCAGCACCGCCTCCCGGGTGGACGGCGCCAGAAATGTCATCACGTTCCCCGCACACACGATGACATCGAAGTCGCCGGCCACCCCGCGCCCCGGCAAGTCCAATTCGGCGAGATCACCGACTATCCAGGTCGGACCGGGATAGTCCTGCTCCGCCGCAGCGATCAACACCGGGTCGACGTCGACGCCGACTACGACGTGGCCAGCTCGGTGCAGGTAGGCACCCACACGCCCCGGACCGCATCCTGCGTCCAGGACTCGGCCACTGCGGTCGAGCATCGCGTCCACCAGCCGCGCCTCCCCGACAATATCCGTGCCTTCGGCCGCCATTGCTCGGAATCGCTCCACGTACCACGTCGAATGCGCAGGGTCAGCAGCAGTGAGCTCTTCCCACTGGCTGGGGGTACGTCCGCTCATGGTCTGTTCCTCTTCGCTCGGGCCCGCCACTGGTTCACTGTGCCACCGCCGTGCCGATAGTGAGCGCGCGGCATGATGATGCCCGACGCCGATGCAGCCCGGCCATCGACACCGGACTTCAGGCGGATAACGGCGACCAGGCTTCTGAGCACTCTGGTTACTGCATTTCCGGACGTTGGTTGGGCAGGTTCGTTTACGCTGCGGCGCGAGCACTCCCATTGCGGCACAGCATATTCCGGCCGATGCCAGCACGCGGAGAACCGGAGGTCGGTTCGGTGGGCATGGTGGGCGTTGCGAGCCGCAGCCGAGGCGTCGGCCCCGGGCCGACGGTTGGTCGGCTGCCGACATCAGTTGCGCTCCAACGCTTCCGGTCGCGGTTTGTAGAGGAGGTCCGAGCGGATTCGTCGAGCAGTCGCATGCAAGCTCCAGTCGGCTCCCATGCGCAGTTCGTCCACGAAGGGCAGTGGTTGCCAGCCGCGGTACCACGAGCGCATGTCGGCGACCGTGAACTCGGCTGCTTGTGGTCGTGTGTGGTGACGCCGTGCAGTTTCTTCGAAGGCCAGGTCCCACGCGTAGAAGTGTGATCGGAACGCACGATGCTGTAGCCGCTCGAGCATCCGTCCGTATCGGTCGGCGTCGAGGATGCCCTCGAGTCCCCACGCAGGACAACCAGTTGCCCGCTGAGTTCACCATCCCCGTCCACATCCTCAGTGTCTCAACGACACGAGCCGCTATCTCAACCTGGACGCCACCATTCTCCGGCTCGAGGCCCGCGGCCGGTGCCGGGCAGCGACTTGACGAAGCTGAATCGGCCGTGCACACTGCTCTCATTAGAGAGCGATGCTCTCGGCGACTCGTGGGAGAACGGACATGCAGGAAGTCTGGAAATGGGCCAACCTCACGCTGGCATTCGGGATGGAGTTGGTCGCGCTCGGGGCGCTGGGACTGTGGGGCTGGAAGACCGCCACTGTGACTCCGGTCAAGCTCGTATTGGCTGTGGGCGTGCCACTTCTCGCGGCGCTGGTCTGGGGCCTGTTCGCGGCGCCGCATGCGACATTCGACAACCCACTGCTCGCGATCGTCACCAAGGTCGTGGTTTTCGGCAGCGCTGCGGTCGGACTGTGGGCCGTGAGCTACCGAGCGGTCGCGGTCGTATTCGTCGCCGTCCTGGTAGCGAATCTGTTGGCGATCAGGTTTGGGCATCTGAACTTGTGAGCACGCCGCGTGATGTACGGAGTTCAGGAGATCTTTGCGGACGGATGCGGTGACCAGCGCGGAACCGGTTGTCTCGGTGCTCGATCAAACGGCGGCTCTGTCCTCTGCGGCGGGCAAGCTGTTCAGCAGCGTGCGCACCATGGTGGGTACCTGGACGTCGAGTTCTGTGGGTATCGGCCGGTCGGCTGTCAGATATCGCCGAACCGCGGCGTATGGCAGGTCGGCAATGGTGAGAAGGATCGTTGCCGTGGACACCCCGGTTTCGGCGCGTAACGAGTGGACGAGTCCGCGGATGGCGGCATCCCACCGGGCTGTTTCGGCGGCGCGTTCCTCACGCGCGGTGGCGGGCCAGCTCTGGGGAGTGAGGTGGTGAACACCTGCGAGCAGGACCTGTGCGTCGAGCGGGTTGCTCCGGCACCACTGCACGATGTGGCCTGTGATCGCGGCGGCGGCCTCGACCGGATCGTCCTCGTCGAACAGGACGTAGGCGTCCTGGTGTAGGTGCCCGACGGCCCTGTTCCACAGGGCGGCGAGCAATGAGGGCCGATCGGCGAAGCGATGGTAGACCGAACCGCTCGGTGCACCGGATTCCCGGATCACCCCGGACATCGTGACGCCGGCGGGTCCCTGCGTAGCCAGCAGCCGCGCGGCAGCGTCGAGAATCGCCGCGGTGTCGTGTACGAATCTCACCACGCTGTAGAGAATACTCTCCAGACATCGTTGTAGAGTGAAGTCTCTACAACAATGAGAGGCCAACCATGACCATCACCGCCGAGGACGTCTACCAACTCGCTCCGTTCGTTCGCACTCTCGGAGTGGAGTTCTCGGAACTCACACCCTCCGCGGTCGCCGCCCGCCTGACCCACACCGTCGCGCTGTCGACAACAGGGGGTGGCCTGCACGGCGGTGCCCTGATGGGGTTGGCCGATGCGGCTGCCGCGGTCTGTGCCGCCCTGAATTCCGCCCCGGGGGCACTGCCCGCGACGACCGATTCGACAACGCATTTTCTTCGTCCGGTCCGCGGAGCGGCGCATGCGGTCGCCGCGCCGATCCGCGTCAGCCGCACCGCGGTGGTGGTGGGTGTGCAAATCGCGGACGAATCCGGCGAGCTGTGCGTCCATGTGATCCAAACTGTGCAGACACGCGTTCCGCACGCGGCCGCCTGAAACCGCTGTCAGATGCGGGAGCAGGACCGCCAACGGTCCAAGATCAGAACACCGGCGACATGAGCTATCTGACGGCAGCCGCTCTGAGGAGCCCCTCCGCCGTGGGGCTGTCGGTCACGAGGGTGTTCACGTAGCCGGCGCGAGCCGCCACGAGGATTGAATCCACCTTGTCTCGGCCGATGGCCACGCCGATTGTGTGCGGAATGCGCGGGAGATCCTCCAGTGGGATGGCGATGAGGCGCTCGAACCCACTGGACTCGATCGGCGCTCCGTCGGGTCCGTATGGGCGGGCGCAGATGTCACCGACGGCGTGCTCGAGCGTTGCCTCCCGCGCCGAGATGACGCTCGGCAGCGACGATCGGTGCAGCGGTGGAGCACCGATCCCGAGTAGTGCGGCGCGCGCGGACCGCCACAGTTGCTGGACCCGTTGGATCTGTGGGTCGCTCATCAACGCTTCGTGCAGGGTCGGGCTCGGCATGGCGGGGGTGTACAGCATGACGGGGACTCCGCCGACTCGCAGCGCCAGCGCCCGCGTGATCTCGTTCGACTGGTAGTGCGCCTCCGGCTCTTCGATACCGCCGACTGTCGGGCACAGGACGACGCCGGGCAGCGGTGGGAGATCGTGCCGCGCGACTGCGAATACCGTTGCGCCGGTTGACACTAGAAGGGTGTCTCCGGGGCGCAGTTGCGATTCGGTGAGCGCGTCGGCGACGCGGGGAGCGAGCAGCGTCCCCAATTCGACGCCTGGGGACTCCGGTGTCACGTATGCCGCAGTTAGTCCGAGCGCCTGGCGGAGATCATGCTCGAGGTCGGTCAGCGCCCGCTTGTGCGGGTTACGGACTGTGACCTGGACGATGCCGGTCTCGCGCGCCTCGGCGAGGAGGCGACTCACGGTCGCACGGCTGGTGCCGATTTGGTGTGCGATCTCGGCCTGAGTCGCGTTGTCCAGGTAGTACAGCCGCGCCGCCTGGTACACCAGCCCGGGAGGAAACCGGCGGCGGGCGCCCGCATCGATACTCCCGGCTGCTCGGTCTCTCATCGGCATCCTCCTTCCGCGCGAATCAGTGTGCAGATGTTCAGAGTATTCGATCGGGTCTGAACATTTGTGCTGTACTTCTGTTCACTGATGTCTATAGTGACATGGAACACGCCTCCCTCGGGAGGCAGGCAGAAGGAGTCCCCCGTGACTGATCGACAACGCACCCGGTCAGCCGATTGCGCTGGTGACACAATGCAGGCAGTCGTGTGTCACGGTCCCGCTGATTACCGGCTGGAGAAGCTACCGGTCCCGTCGCGGAGGCCAGGAGAGGCACTCATCCGCGTTGAGGCCGTCGGCATTTGCGCGAGCGACCTGAAGTGCTACCACGGCGCATCGAAGTTCTGGGGTGACGAAAACCGGGCGGCATGGGCGGAGACGGAGGTCGTACCGGGGCATGAGATCACCGGGCGGATCGTCGAGCTCGACGATGCCGCTCGCGAGCGCTGGGGCGTCGAGGTCGGCGATCGCATCGTCGTCGAGCAGATCGTTCCGTGCTGGAACTGCCGCTACTGCGCCGAGGGCAACTACCACATGTGTCAGGTGCACGACATCTACGGCTTCAAGCGCGCAACCCACGGCGGCATGCAGGAGTACATGGTCATCACGCAGGGTTCTCTGGTCCACCGGATCAGCGCTGACATTCCCCCTGCGCACGCGGCCTTCGCGGAGCCGCTGTCTTGCGCACTCCACGCCGTCGAACGGGCCGACATCACGTTTTCCGATGTGGTTGTCGTCGCCGGGTGCGGGCCCATCGGCCTCGGCATGGTCGCGGGTGCGGCGGCGAAGTCTCCGGCCCAGGTCATTGCTCTGGACATGGAACCGCGCAAGCTGGAGCTTGCGGCGCGCGCCGGGGCCACGTTGACGATAGACATCAGCAAGCAAGATCCCGTTGCCCGCGTTCGAGAACTTACCGGTGGTTATGGCGCCGATGTCTACCTCGAGGCGACCGGGCACCCGTCGGCGGTGATCCAGGGTCTCAACCTGCTGCGCAAGCTCGGTCGCTTCATCGAATACAGCGTCTTCAAGGAGGCGGTGACCGTCGATTGGACGATCATCAGCGATGACAAGGAACTCGACGTGCGCGGCGCCCATCTAGGACCGAACTGCTGGCCTGCTGCGATCCGGCTCATCGAGGGCGGCAAGCTCCCGCTCGACGACATCTGCACCCACCAGCTGCCGATTGCGGAGTTCGCGCGCGGACTCGACCTCGTCGCATCGGGTAAGGAGTCGATCAAGGTCTCACTCATTCCCTGATCGGTCGGCTCAGGCTGACGGAAACGATCGGCTCGCGACTGGCCGAACCATGGTCGCCCACTGCCACCCGGACATCTCATCAGATCGGAAAAGACATCGTTATGAACGTTACCAAGACGACCCGGGCTGCCATTGTCCTCGCTATTGCCCTCACCCTGCCGCTCGCGGCGTGTAGCTCGGGTAAGAACGCCAAAACCGCTACCGGCGGTATCGATGGCGCGAAGGTCGCCTTCCTCATGCCGGACCAGGCATCGACCCGGTATGAGCAGCACGATGCGCCGGGCTTCAAGGCTGCGCTCAGCAAGTTGTGCGCGAGCTGTACGGCGCTCTACAACAACGCCAACGCTGACGCAGCCAAGCAGCAGCAGCAGTTCGACGCCGCCATCTCGCAGGGCGTCAAGGCCATCGTGATCGATCCGGTCGACTCCACCGCCGCGGCCTCGATGGTGTCACGTGCTCAGGCGAGGGGAATCAAGGTCGTTGCCTACGATCGGCCCATCCCGGACGCGAAGGTCGATTACTACGTTTCCTTCGATAACGAGGCCATCGGCAAGGCGATCGCCGAATCGCTCGTCAAGCACATGAAGGACACCGGCGTCCCGACCGACAAGGGGATCCTGGAGGTCAACGGCTCACCGACCGACGCGGCAGCAGGTTTGATCAAGAAGGGCATCCACGAAGGCCTCGCCAGCGGCGGGTATGCGACGCTCGCCGAGTACGACACCCCTGACTGGGAGCCGACCGCTGCTCAGCAGTGGGTCGCGGGCCAGGTCTCGCGGTTCGGGGGTCAGATCGGTGGGATCGTCGCGGCCAACGACGGGACGGCCGGTGGTGCCATTGCCGCGTTGAAGGCCGCGAACGTCAAGCCTATCCCGCCGGTTACCGGCAACGACGCAACCAATGCCGGGCTCCAACTCGTGATCTCGGGTGACCAGTACAACACGATCTCCAAGCCGAGCGAGATAGTTGCTACCGCGGCAGCTGAAGTCGTCGTCGATCTCGTCGAGGGCAAGCAGGTCGAGGCCGTCGGCGGCGGCAACCTCACAACCATCTTCAAGGCCCCGACCATGCTCTTCGTGCCGAAGGTCGTCACACGGGACAACTTGAAGGCTGACATCGTCGACGCCAAGATCAACACCGCGGCGGAGCTGTGTACTGGTGCCTATGCCACCGGATGCACCGCACTGGGGATCTCCTGAAACCGCCTGCACGCCACCCCTGTACGCCATCGATAGAGTTCTTATGACAGCCACGGCAACATCGTCCACGACGCCGGTGCTCAGCCTTCGCAGTATCGGCAAGACTTTCGGCGCGGTCTCCGCGCTGACCGACATCGAAATGGAAGTCCACGCCGGCGAGGTGGTCGCCCTCGTCGGCGATAACGGGGCTGGTAAGTCCACCCTGGTCAAGGTCCTGTCCGGGGTCCATCAGCCCGACTCCGGTGAGCTCTTCTTCGACGGGAAGCCCGTCACAATTCCCTCGCCGAACGCGGCACTCGAACTCGGCATCGCTACCGTTTTCCAGGATCTCGCGCTCTGTGAGAATCTCGACGTCGTCGCCAACCTGTTCCTCGGTCGAGAGCTCGGTAGGACGCGGCTCAGCGAGGTCGAGATGGAGACCCGCTCCTGGGAGCTGCTCGGGGAGCTATCGGCTCGGATCCCGAGCGTTCGCGTCCCCATCGCGTCGCTGTCGGGTGGTCAGCGCCAAACCGTCGCTATCGCCCGGTCGCTGCTGGTCAACCCTCGGCTCATCATGCTCGACGAGCCGACTGCCGCGCTGGGGGTGGCGCAAACCGCCGAAGTCCTCAACCTGATCGAGCGGGTGCGCGCAAAGGGGCTCGGCGTCATCATGATCAGTCACAACATGGAGGACGTTCGGGCGGTCGCGGACAGGATCGTGGTGCTGCGGCTCGGCCGCAACAACGGAACCTTCGGTCCGGATGTGAGCAACCATGAGCTTGTCGCGGCAATCACGGGCGCCACGGACAACGTCGTCGCTCGTCGATCGGCCCGGCGAGCGGTCGAGGTCGACGCGGCTGTTGCGAACACCGCAGAGGAGCTGTCATGAGTCAGACGGAAACGTCCGCGAAGTCCGAGGCGGCCGAGCGCACTGAACTCGACCGCCAGGACAGCCGAGTAACCGTCGGTGTGGGCAGCGTCGGCGGGATGATCACCGGATTCGGTCGCCGCGTGCGCTCCGGTGATCTGGGCCCGCTCCCCGTCCTCGTCGGTCTGGTCGGCATCGCCGTTGTTTTCCAGACCCTGAACCCGGTCTTCCTTACCTCGACGAACCTGGTCAATCTGTTGTACGACAGTGCGGCCGTCGGAATGATCTCCCTGGGCATCGTGCTGGTCCTGATTCTCGGGGAGATCGACCTGTCGGTGGGTTCCTTGAGTGGTCTCTCGGCGGCGTTCCTCGGGGTCCTGTGGGTCAACAAGGGCTGGCCCATGCCGGTGGCCGTCCTAGCGGCTCTGCTCAGCGGTGCGTTGATCGGGCTGCTCTATTCACTGGTCTATACCCGATTCGGTATGCCGAGCTTCGTTGTGACTCTGGCCGGCCTGCTCGCCTTCCTCGGACTTCAGCTTCAGCTGCTCGGCAGCCACGGGTCGATCAACCTCCCGTACGGTTCGCAACTGGTGACCTTCGGCCAGCAGCAGTTCCTCCCACCCGCTGTGGCCTATATAATCTGCGTCGTCGCTGCGGTCGGCGTGCTCATCGCGGGTCTGGCGAACATCCGAGAACGGGCACGGGCCAATCTATCCCGGCCGTCCGTGCAATCCCGGCTGATCAAGAGCGGTGCGCTCCTGGTCGTCTTCCTCGCCGCCACCTGGTATCTCAACCAGGACAATGGAGTGCCGTGGATGTTCATGGTCTTCGTCATCGCGGTCGTGGTGGCAAACTATGGCCTGACCCGGACCCGCTGGGGAAGGCACATGTTCGCGGTCGGCGGCGGCGTCGAGGCCGCGCGCCGGGCCGGTATCAACGTCAACCGGGTCTATACGTCTGCGTTCGTCCTCACCGGCACGCTCGCGGCGCTCGGAGGTATTTTCATGGCGGCCCGGCTGGCCTCGGCCAGTCAGAGTGCCGGCACCGGCGACGTCAATCTCAACGCCATCGCCGCAGCCGTCATCGGCGGTACAAGCCTGTTCGGTGGTCGAGGATCAGCGTATTCAGCCCTGCTGGGAATCCTCGTGATCCAATCCATCTCGAATGGATTGACATTGCTGAATCTGTCGTCGGCCCCGCGGTTCATGATCACCGGTGCTGTCCTTGCCCTGGCGGTACTCATCGATTCATTGGCGCGCCGATCCCGCGTCTCGCACGGACAGGCATGAGGAACATCCTCCGGAGATGTGAGTAGGGCCAATTGCGGCCCGACTTGCATGTCGCGCACACATCCCTCCGGCATGTGCGGAGTCACTCGGTGAAGGGGGACTCCTGGATGGCGGACAGCGTGTGCACGAGCGGTTTCGTCGCTCCGTACAGGCTGTCGTAGACGCCGAACAGGTCGTCGTAAAGTGCCCGGGTGCGGGGGTTCGGTTCGATGAGCTGACCGACGGTCGCCCAGTCGGTCTCCGGTGGAACCAGGCCGGTTCCGATCGCGGCGAGCAGTGCGTCGCCATAGCTCGCGCCCACGGTTTGGGTCGGTACCACCTGGGGTCGGCCGACGACGTCGCTCACGATCTGAGTCCACAAGCCACCCTGCGTTCCACCGCCGACAGCCACGAGCCGTTCGATCGGGGTCTGCTCGCTGTCGAGAAACTCGATGATCTGCCGGATGCCGTAGGCGATGCCCTCGTATGCGGCACGGAAGAGGTGGCCCCGCCCGTGCCGCAGACTGAGTCCGGCGACGACGCCACGCGCTCTCGGGTCGAAGATCGGCGTGCGCTCACCAGCGAAGTACGGCAGGAGTACCAGGCCGTCGGATCCAGGCGGCACGGCCGCCGCCTCGGCGATGAGCTGTTCGAACGGCACGTCCCCGGTCAACTGCTGAACCCATGACGTGAGCGACCCCGAGGTCGACATTCCCGCGGCGAGCGTGAACTGCCCCGGCTCGATGCCAGAGGTTGTCCATAGCAGAGGGTGAGTTTGGAGGGTAGGAAGAACCTGGACGAAGAACATCGTCGAGCCGTACATCAGCATCACGTCCCCGGGGCGCCGCACCCCGGCGCTGAAAGCCTCACTCCAGGCGTCGACGGTACCCGCGCAGACGGGAGTTCCGGCGGGCAGACCCGTCTCCTGTGCGGCCGCTGACGTTATTGCGCCCACAACCTCATGTGGCCAAACGATCTGCGGCATCTCGAGATGCCCGACGATATCGCCGATCCAGTCCTGCGCCCAATCCTGCCCGCGCAGGTCGTACAGCGGGTCACTCTGGCTGGCCGTATGGTGGTCGAGCACGTAGGCCCCGGTCAGTTTTGCGACGGCATATGAGCTGGAGTTGTACCACCGGGTGGCCCGTCGCCACACGTCGGGCTCGTTCCGTGCCATCCACAGCATTTTCGGTCCCACTGCTTGCGTCGACAGAGCTTTACCGCAACGCTGCAGCACTTGGTCGGCACCGAGTCGGTCAGTGAGTTCAGTTATCTCGGCCGTAGCCCGCATGTCGATTCCGTAGAGAATCGCCGACCGGACCGGGCGCAAATCCTGGTCACACAGCAGCAGGCACGGACCGACGCCACTGACGCATATGCCGGCTAGACGATGCTCTGCGATATGGGGAACGAGTTCCCGGCATACCTCGACCAGATCGCCCCACCAGATGGTCTCTGCATCTACCTCTGCCCAGCCCGGCCGAGGAAGGCTCATGCCGTGTTTTCGGACCGCCGTCGCGAGGATCGTGCCGTCGCTGGTTGTCAGCACCCCCTTGGTGCTGCCCGTACCCATGTCGACACCAAGCAGCAGATCCGACAACCCAGTCACCCGCACTTCCACATCATTCCCGCGCGTTCGGCATCAGCGTAATAGAGTCGGGCGGCGGATACCGGACCGTTGCCGTCGTCCAGCTCTGTTTTGCTTTCGGTCCGTCGCGGCCGCCGCCACCTCGGGCAGCACCCCAACGGGGCAGCCCCCGAACGGCCGCACGGTCGAGCAGTTCGACGTTGCCATCGGGCACTGTGATGCCGATGGCCGATGACAGGCGGCGGATGCCGGCCGGCCAATCGTGGTCATCTCGATGATGCGCTTGACAGCCATCGTCGTGCGCGGTCGTATACAGAATTCTTGCGCCTGTGTGTTCGATCGATGGAGTTGCACCAGTGGGGCAACTCCTCTCGTGCGGCAAGCCATGTTTGGGGTATCCCAACGATCGGGGCCGGGCGGTTGCCGGTGTAGGCGGCGACGATTCCGCCGACGATGGCGCTGGTGGTGTCGATATCTCCGTCTGCGGCAATGCATGTGGTGATTGCGGCCGGGTAGTTGTCCAGATGTGTGGCTGCGACCCACATCGTGAACGGCACGGTGTTCTGCGCGGTGACCAGAGATCCGTTGCCGAGTTCGTTCGCGGCTTCGGCGGTGGGGGCTCCGAGCAGGGTGCGGGCGCGGCGGATCAGCCGGGTCGTGTCACTGTGGTCGAGGCGGTCCAGGACGCTGGTGATGAATTCGGTTGGTGTGGGCCGTGTCCCGTTGAGGCGGGCATGCGCGGCGTGGGCTGCGGCGAGTGCAACCGCGACGGCACCGGTGATCCCTTCGGGATGTAGATGCGTCACCTGCGCCGACCGGACCGCTTCGGCGACAACCTTTTCCGGATCGCCGGCATAAAAGGCACCCAACGGGGCAACCCGCATGGCCGCACCGTTGCCACAGGAACCCTCGTCACCGAACGCGGCTGCGGCCGCGGTGCGCCAATGCACGCCATCGCGGACTCGCCCCAAGGTGCCGACCGTGGCGAAACCGTAGTCACGGGCCGGGTCGAAGCGTCGCGCGAAAGCGGTGGCGAGCCGATCCTGGTCGATCTCGCCGCGACTGGACAGCTCGGTAACTACAGAGCAGGCCATTTCGGTGTCGTCGGTCCACCCCCACGGTCCGGCAGGAAGATTACCTGCCCGAAGATCTGCGATGGATCGGCGCATGATCGGGAACTGCTGCCCCAAAGCGTCCCCCACGGACAGTCCATCCAAAGAATCAAGCATCAAGTCGACATGCATTGCGTCTGATGATAGCCATGGGGAAGACGATCTACGCGCATGGCGAATGTGTGATCGAGGCAACCGTTTGGACAGTCGATTACCACGCAACTTGGGCGGCGTTGTGCGAGAAGCGAAATCCCTGAGCGCTCGGTCGGCACCGTTTCGGATTTCGGCCTCGGGTCCAGCGATGTGCGCGGGGAATTGCCTGCGACACAGCGCAACCACCTGCTTCGGCGGGTGCGCAAGGTTATGTTCTGGAGCTAGATGTGGCCGGCCCGCCGCGGCAGATGCAGAAGCTCGCGAGATCGACTGCTGGCTAACGTTTGTGCCTGATCGAACGCGTGGTCGCGGCATAGGACGTTCTGAGCCACAGCGGTCTCGGGCGGTGTGGTCGTCAGCGGGTTAGCTGGTGCGTTGATGGTCGTTCGCGGTGTCAGTGGGGGTGTCAGGTGTGTGTCAGGTCGGTGTCAGTCGGCCCGGCGACAGTGTGTACATCGAACAAAACGACCGGCACCGGCACGGTGCCACAACCGATTTCGAGGAGTACACGACATGTCTGTCACCATCACTCTGACCGACCAGGACAAGAGCACCCTGCGTACCGCCGCCTATGGTGCGGTGTCGCTGATGGCCGCCTCCGGTGCGCCGCACAAGGGCATCTCGCACGGCTCGATCGCCCTGACCTCGGCGACCGGGCTGGTCGGGCATGTGCTCGCCGCCAAGTCCAAAGACATTCACCTGCGAGGTAAGTCTGTCGCCGAACTCGCCGACCAGGTGCTGCCGGCCCTGACCGAGGCCATGCGCCTGCTCGGCGAGCAGCATCCGGGCGAGGCCGACAATTTCCGAGGTACCGTCCTGGTCGCCGTCGAAGCCGCCGTCGGGCCCCGCAAGGGTGAGTCCAGTCCCGCTGTGGCTGCGATGGCCCGCAAGATCACTGCGGCCCTCGACGCCGCCTGAGGGGTGCGGGCGGCGCAGTACAGCCGGTCGCGGGGTCCTCTGCGGACCCCGCGGCTCGGCCACTGACCGTCGAACCTGGGGTGCGGCCGCGTGACCGTTGAGAAGCGCGTTAGACGGCATCACTGCGCAGCCACTGCCCACGAAACTCAGCCGAGAGCCGCAGCAGCTAGGTCACTACTCGCCGGAGGCAATACGTCGAACAGCAGTCATGGTTCGTGCTCGGCGGTGAGATCAGTCGGCGATGTAGCGCGTCGCCCGATCCGGCAGGATCCCGGCCAGGACGAGTTCCTCGTAGATCCGCTGCTGCTCATCGTCGAGATTCGAGTACAGCATGTCGTATGCCAGATCTTCCTCGGCGAGCACCGCGGCCGGATCCCAGTCGTCACCGAGCGCCGCGACCACGGCGCTGCGCCGTCGTGCCTCGTCCAGTGTGAGGTCGTAAGCAAAATTGTGGTCGGCCATTTGGGCATCTCCAACCAGGTTCTTTCCAAAAACGAATTGACGACGATGCCTAACCACGCCTGCGCTGGCAATGACCTGCATCACCTTCCACGGTTGGACTTCGTCACATTTGATGGGCGTGCGCGGACTGGACCAGCATCCGCGCACAGCACGACGCGCTTCGCGGCTACCGTGTGTTCGGGTCGCTCTCCACTGCCTCGACTCGGCGCCGGAGCAGGCAGAATTCGTTCCCCTCCGGGTCGGTCAGTACGTGCCACGTTGCGGCGCCGGGCTGGCCAATATCGACCTTCCGCGCACCTGCCGCGAGCAGCCGTTCCAGTTCCGCTTCCTGATCGCGGTCGGTGGGGTTCACGTCGAGGTGTAGCCGCAGTTTGCCGCGCTTCGGCTCGGTGCTGCGACCGAACAACAATGTGGGCTGCGGCCCGCCGAAGCCGGTTCCGGGCGGGCCGATCTCCAGGTGGTCGTCGCCCTCCCAGCCGAGTTCGACGTAGCCGAGGACTTCGCACCAGAAGTCTGCCAGCCGTTGCGGGTCGGCGCAGTCGATGACCAATTCGGTGATCCTGCAAGACATGCGCGCGACTCTACGCGCGCGGGACTGTTCCGAACGGCGGTTTTCCTAGCCCTCTGAGTGCGCGCTCATCGGCGTGTGGGTGCGTTGACTTGCTATGTGCCTGAGGCCATGTAGTCGGCGAGGATGTAGTCGGGGCGGCGGTCGAGGTTTGTGCGAGCGAGGCCGGCGCTTGTCAGCTTCCGCGTCGGCCCGCCGAAGGCGGCAACTCTCAGGATGACACTTCGTAGCAGGTGGCGATCGCGGCGGCGCGGTTGCGCAGGGAGGTGCGCAACCATTGCGGGGCAAGGGCTTCCGCGTTCGTGGCGAGTTGCCACAGTGCCCATTCGGCGTGTCTCGGATCTTGGAAGGTCACCTCCAGTCGCAGCCAGCCGTCTGCGTCGGCTTCTTCGGCACGGACGGTCAGCGCGGTCTCCACCAGTTCCTCCCGCTGTGCCGGGTTCACCCGTACCAACACGGTGACTAGGTCGCCGCCGGTTCGAAACCGCGTGCTGCGTTCCTGCCAGGCGCGGTCCAGATCGACCCGGTCAGATCGCTGGGCGGATTCGGGAAGTTCCTCGGCGGCCAACACTCGGGACAGCCGGTAGGTGCGGTCCGCGCCGGACCTCGTGGCCAGTAAGTAGACCTGGTCGCGGACGATGACCAGGCCGATCGGGTCCACTGTGCGCCACTTCGGGGTCTGGTCCACAGCCGCGTAATGGATGCGCAGCTTGTGTCCGGCGAACACCGCGCGCCGGACCTCGGTCACTACGGTGTCGGGCGCCTCTTCAGCGACCAGTCGGCGTGCGAGGAGGTCGGTCTCCGGGTCGATGAGCAGTCGCTGGGCCGCGCCGGCCGCGGTGGCCCGATGGCTTTCGGGTAGCGCGTCGACCACCTTGCGCATGGCCGAAGTGAGCGCCGAGCCGAGGCCGAATGCCTGTGCGCCGCGCCGTGATCCGGCGACCAGCAGGGCAAGTGCCTCGTCGTGGTTCAGCCCGGTGAGCTCGGTATGGAAACCGGGCAACAACGCGAAACCGCCGTGCCGGCCGCGTTCGGCGTAGACCGGGACGCCGGCTGCGGACAGCGCCTCGATGTCGCGCAGCACGGTGCGGGTGGATACCTCCAGCTCGCGGGACAGCGCGGTCGCGGACAGCCGACCGTGCTGGCGCAGCAGCAGCACCAGCGAGACCAACCGGTCGGCGCGCATACGAAAACCTTTGCAGAAATACACGACACAGGATGTCGTGATTCGTTGGGAGCCTTATCAGTATGACCAATAAGAAAGTGGCCACTGAGCCGAACGACCTGGGCAGGTACTTCATCGAGCGCGCCAACGCGGGCGACGTCGACGGGCTGGTGGCGTTGTACGAGCCGAACGCCGTGCTGGCGTTTCCGCCGGGCAACCTCGCGACCGGACATGCGGAGATCCGCAAGGTGTACGAGCAGTTTGTCGCGGCCGCGCCGGTGCTCTCGCCGGGCAGGCAGCATCCAGCGCTGGTGAGCGAAGACCTGGCACTCACAGCGTCCACGCTGACCACCGGCGAGGTGACCGTCGAGATCGCCCGTCGCCAGCCGGATGGGTCGTGGTTATGGGCCGTGGACCAGCCGGCACTCGTGCCGTAGCGGGGCGGCGGTGGGCCGTCGTGACCGTGTCCACCGCCGCACAGGGGCGCGCGTGCCGCGCCGCTTTCAGCGAGTGCCGAAGACTCGGGCTTGGCGTCCCGTCATGTCACCGAGTTGGCCAGGTGCTGCGATGAGGCGCATCGTGACGATCGGCGTGTACGGCTTCACGGCCGGTGCCTTCATCGAGCAGCTCACCGGCGCGGGCGTGGGGTTGCTCCTCGATCTTCGCCAGCGCCGTGGCGTTCGAGGCCCCGACTACTCCTGGGCGAACTCGGCGCGGCTGCAGCTCGCGCTCGCCGCGGCGGACATCGGCTACCGGCACCTGAAGGAACTGGCGCCGACGACCGAGCTGCGCCAGCTCCAGTACCGTGAGGACGACCGGCAGGGCGTGGGCAAGCGCAACCGCATCACGCTTGCGCCCCAGTACGCCGAGCGCTACACCCGTGAGATCCTCGACCCGTTCGACCTCGGCGCGCTCGTGGCCGACCTTCCGAGCGACTCGGCGACCGCCCTTTTCTGCGTCGAGCGCGATCCGGAGGCATGCCACCGCTCACTCGTGGCCGAGCGCGTGCGCACCGAGCACGGCCTGCCAGTCATCCACCTCCGCCCGTGCTGAGCCATGCCTATCACCGGCGGTGTTCGTGGAGTGGCTAATGGTCGCGCAAGAGGCGAGGAGGCCTCTGGAGGGAAACGGAGTGGTGTTGCCGTGTTTTTTGCGGTCGGTGGGATTCGAGCCCAGGCGTCCGACTCGGCGACCGACCGCAGTCAGGGTGAACGGCGGTGTGTGTTCATTCGTCGCTGACGCGGATGATCGTCTTGCCGGGGCTGTGCCTCCCGGGATTGAAGGCGTGGGGTGCTTCGGCGAGAGGGTGGACGGCACCGACGGCCGGCTTGATGCGGCCGTCGCGCAGGCGCGTGGCGAGCTCGGTGAGTTGGGTCCGGTCGGGTTCGACGACGAAGAAGACGGCGCGTCCGTTGTCGGGCTGGATCGTAGGTGGCGTGGCGATGGTGACAAGTGTTCCGCCGGCGCGTACCAGGCTGGTCGAGCGATCCAGGATGTCTCCGCCGATCACGTCGAATACCACATCGACTTCGCCCACCTGTTCCAGCGGCTCGGTGTCCAGGGCCAGGAAGGTGTGCACGCCGAAGGTGAGCGCGCGGTCGCGGTCGCGGGCTCGGCCGGTGCCGATGACTCGGGCCCCGGCCTCGTGGGCGAGTTGCACCGCGATCGAGCCGACACCGCCGGCGGCGCCGTGGATCAGGACGGTCTGACCGCTGGTGACGCGGGCGTGGTCGAATAGACCCTGCCAGGCGGTCAATCCCGAGATCGGCAGCGCGGCGGCCACGATGTGGTCTATATCCGCGGGCAGGGGAGCGAGATTGCGGGCTTCCACCGCGGTGTATTCGGCGAGTGTGCCGTTGCGGGTCCAGTCGGTCAGACCGAAGACCCGCTGGCCGACGGTCAGACCCGTGGTGCCGTACCCCAGCTCGACGATCACTCCCGACAACTCGTGGCCAGGCACGCTCGGGGTCCGGTCCCGGCCGGCGCGGTCGGTCCAGGTGCTTGGCCAGTCCAGCTCGCCGGTGGTGAACCCCGCGGCGTGTACTTTCACGATCACGTCGTTCTCGGCGGCGTGGGGGTAAGGCAGGTCGTGCGTCAGGGTCATCCCGGCGACGCCGGCGTCACGATTCCCAACGATGATGGCTTGCATGCTTGCTCCTTCGTTGTCGTGCATTGCCGCTGGTTGTTTTCAGCCGTAGGGCATCGAGCATGAGGTCGAGTAGTCGCTCCGTTTGCTGGGAGGAACCGCCTGTTGTGGTGAGAAGAATTCCGAGGAGCATCACCGTGATGTCCTCCGGTTCGACATCGCCACGCAGTGAGCCGGTTTCGGCTCCGTGGGCCAGCATTGTGGCTATGGCAGCGGTGATGCGTTCCCGGGTTGCCGGTACCGCGATGCGGCCCGAGGCCCAACCGGCACGAAGCGTGTCGGCCATGCCGCGCTTGGTCGCGACGAAGGCGGCGTATTTCCCCATCCACGCACGCAGCGCCGCATCCGGGGGGTGCTGCTGCAGCAGGACCGCGACGCTGTCGGTGACATCGTCGAGTTCCGCGGCGTACACGGCTTCGGCCAGAGCTTCACGGGTCGGGAAATGGCGATACAGGGTGCCGATGCCGACACCGGCGTCAGCAGCGATGCCCTCCAATGTCGCGGTGTCGCCGGCATCGGCGAACGCGGCTCTGGCGACCTCGACGAGTTTGTTGCGATTGCGCTGTGCGTCGGCACGGGGGGCGCGAGCACCGCGGGGCTTGTTCTCGGGGGACGTCGGATCGACAGCACTCAATTCGGAGGCACCTCCGGTATAGTTGGTGAAGCGGAGCATCCTCCGCTTCACCTATCGTCTCATGTGGGAGAACCCATGACCGCGAAGATCACGTCCCTCACCAAGCTCGCTCCCTCGGGCGTGCCGCGCCCCGGCGGGGCCGGGACGCTGGGCAACCACACGGTGTCGCGCATCGGATACGGCGCGATGCAACTCGAACGCCTGCATGCCGACCGCGCCGCCGCGATCGCGCTGCTGCGCCGGGCGTGGGAACTCGGGGTCGACCACGTCGATACCGCCCAGTTCTACGGTGACGGCTTCGTCAACGGGCTCATCCGGGACGCATTCGGCCCCGAGGACGGCGTCGTGGTCGTCAGCAAGGTCGGCGCCGACCCCGCGCCGGGTGCCGACATCCCGCTGCGGCCGGCTCAGCGACCCGAGCAACTGCGGGCCAGCGTCGAGGACAATCTCGCCTCCCTCGGCCTCGATCGGATCCCGGTGGTGAACCTGCGCCGCCTCGACGCCGGGCCGGGCCTGCGGGCCTCCGGCGACCAAATCGTCGAACTCGACGATCAACTCGCGACCCTGATCACGCTGCGCGAGGAGGGCAAGATCGGCGCGATCGGGCTCAGCGGCATCACCCTCGACGGCCTGCGCCGGGCCCTTCCCGCAAGGATCGCATGCGTCCAGAACGCCTACAGTCTCGTCTCCCGCGCCGACGAGGGCATGTTGGAACTCTGCGCGGCCGAACGGATCGCCTGGGTCCCGTTCTTCCCGCTCGGCAGCGCCTTCCCGACTATGCCGAAGGTCACTGACGATCCGGTCGTCGCCGCCGCGGCGCAATCCCTCGACTGCACCCCCGCCCAGATCGGCCTCGCGTGGCTGCTGCACCACGCACCGAACATCATGCTCATCCCCGGCACCGCCCGCACCCGCCATCTCGAAGCCAATATCGCCACCGCGACGATCGCCCTGCAAGACACCGTCATGGCCGCACTCGACGCGATCCCGTCGACCTCCGCCGATATTCCGCTCGGTTGAGCACACCTGTTGGGATGTAACCGGCCCGGCCGCACAGGTACTGCTACGGAGAACGCCCTATTGACAGTTCTATGAATCGGACGTCTTCATCTTGTCCAGTATTCGGGGTTGCCATTGGTAAAACCAACTGAATTTGTAGGACTCTCCACGGGGCGACGAGGTCGCGGCATAGGTGAATCGACGGTCGGTCGTGCTGAACGGAACTTTGTCGACGAGTTGCTCGAAGTGCGGGTCGATCGGGACTGGGAGCGTTGTCGGGTCCGGGGTTATCACAGGGAAACAGAGGCGCTCGATCCGAGGAGATTCCCAGCTGATGGTTGCGTATATATCGAATGCTTTCTCGGTGAGTGCAAGGAATTGATCGCTCGGATCCGGAAGTCCGGCTTCTCGGTGCAGCGCCACGATCGCGCGGGGTTCGAAGTAGTCGGCCGGCAGTCCGGGGAAATACACGTTCATCGTCTTGTCGTGGTAGTCGATGCCGAGCAAGCCGACTCTGTCCTCCAAGCCGTGACGTGCGAACATGCGGGCGTGGTCGGCGAGACTGGGCGGCATGGAGGGAAGCGCGGCAAGCTCCGATACCTTTTGCACGCCATCGGCAGGAAAGAACGGCCAGATTTTTTTGAAGCCGCCGGCTACGCCGATATCGATTCCGTAGCTGTCGATGGGGCACTGTTTCTGGACCTGGTCCAGCAGAGCGCCAATCGGATGCTCGGTCTCGGGAAGCAGTTTGTTGGAAAGGGCGATGTTGTAAGGGTCGGCGTCTCTCGGCAACGTCAAGAAACGGTAGTCGAGGTCTCCCGAGCGGCGGGCGTCGGTGACCACTCTGAAAGAGATCACGGACTGCGTGAGCATCGTGCCGTATGCGGTCAGGGTGGGCCAGACAGTGTCTCGCGCGCAGGGGACGTTCACTAGCCGCGCGGATTTCTCAATGGCCGCATAGAGATCGTCCAGCTCGGATTCGGTTGTGGTGAACATGCGTCCTTCCAGAGATGGGTGCTACGAACAACATCGCGGTCTCGCCAATCCCGGTCGGCCAGACAGCAAGTCATGTCCGGCTGAGCGAATGGGGCACGCAGACAACACTTTACGCTGCGACGTAGTCGTTGGCTTTCAGTCGACCGACTTGCAGCGTGGGAGTCGAATCTCCATGTCGTGCCGATAGATCGCGCCGATCGGGCGGCTGCCTCAGCGTGTCTGGAATGCCAACCCGGCGTTCCGGTAGCACCCGTTTCTATTGCTCCCGAAGCACGAAGATGCCACCTCATGGACTGTTTGCTCTCGGCCGGTGGGGATACGGGGCATCGCATTCCGCCGAGCGCGCCGGAATTACGTGAGCGAATATTCTGTGCTACAGCGCATCTCGCACGCTCACCGCGCCGTAAGCGGCAGGCGCGAATATGCCCGCCAAGAGACCCGAGCAGTCGGCCGGTCCGGCTACGCGGGCGCAGGCACCGTGTGTGACGCGAACTGCGATGTGCCCCTTCGATTGTGGGTATGGTTCGGTGATGTCCCGATCAGCTGAGAGTGGCGCTCCCCGGCCCCGGGTCACTGCCGAGGACCTCCACCTTGCCGTTCAGTTGGCCGTGGCGGCGCTTCGCGAGGCGCCTGCAGCGGCGTGGGACGGTAAGGCCGGTTCGCTCGAATGGGACTGCTGGGAGACCGTCGAGCATCTCAGCGACGATCTGTTCGCGTACGCCGTTCAACTGGCCCCCGCAACGCCGCCCTTGGAAAGCGAGGTGCCGTTTCTCTGGGAGAGTCGACGACCCGGCGGCCCAGCGAACGCAGTGCACGCAGATCGTGCGGCTGGACCCAACGGCCTGCTGCAAGTGCTGGAGGCGAGCGGGACGCTGCTGGTTTCTATGGTGCGCACGACGCCGCCGCAGACCCGCGCCTACCACGTCTTCGGTATCTCGGATCCCGAGGGCTTCGCGGCGATGGGAGTTGTAGAGACCCTGGTGCATACCCACGACCTTGCGCAGGGGCTCGGACTCACCTGGCACCCACCCGCGGTTTTGTGCACGCGGGTGCTTGCCCGACTGTTTCCGGACGCACCGGAATCCACCGATCCGTGGACCACTCTGTTGTGGGCCACCGGACGCGCGGAACTACCCGCGCACCGTCGGCTCGCGACATGGCGTTGGGACGGGACACCCCGTGAGTGAGCAGTCAACTCGGACAACATCTTTGAATCGCCGGGTCTGCCTGCGCCGCTGCACATGTCGTGGAATCTGCCGACAGTACCCAGGTCGGCCGGGCCGGCACCTACAGCTGGCACGTCCTGGCCGGCCCAGAGGGCAACGAATTCTGCCTCCTGCACGCCCGGCTCCAGCCCCTCTGACCACGTGCGTCCTGGCGCCGATCTACTCACCAGGCTCGACCGCCACGAACTCGAACAGGACCAGCCGAGCGAGACGACCGCTCGAGCCCGCGCCGCTTGACCTCCAAGGGAATTACGGGCGCGATCACTTAGCTGTTGGGCGTGCGACTGGTGAAATCGAAGGAGCCGCCGTCGATGCCCCACGAGATGATCCGTTCGGGATGGATCCGAATGATCGAGCGCTCCTGGGGAGGGAACGGCGGCTCCTGGTCGTCGAGCGCCTCGGCCGTGCCGCGCACTTCGATGCCGCGAATAACGTACGGCTCCAACGAGACCTGCTGGTCGACGACGAACGACACCCGACTGCCCGCCTCGACGTTGCGGTACTTACGGCTGGCGTGCATGCGCATACCGCCGATGTCGATGGTGCCGTCGGCATTCACCCGATAGCTGGTCGGGTTGTTCTGCACAACGCCGTCGGGCGATACCGTGGCCAGCCGCCCGATCCCGGCCTCCGCGAGGAACTGCTGCTCATTCGTAGTGAAAGTCACCGATGAAGCGTAGCGGGATGCCTCGGCAGTGATCACGCCATCCTTTGCTCGTTCAGGATGACGTGGACTGGTGGAAGGTGTCGGCGATGATGTCGCGGCTCCCAGTCGAGTTCGGCTTCGGCGCGGGCCGAGAAGGTGGAGAGGGAGGCCGCGTCGCCGGGGACTACTACGACGGCCGCGGGCCCGCCGACTCGAACGCGCCGGTTACCGCGCCAGCGGACCGGTACGAAAGCACTTAGGTTGCCGGGCGGCCGAACCACCTAGCCAGATGGGTATTCAACTCCGACTGCGCGTCCCCGACCCATGCCACATGGCCGTCTGGACGAAGCAGCACGGCGGGAGCGTCGAATTCGGTACTGGTGTCGACGATGTGGTCGACGCGATCGTTCCATCGATCGACCGACAGTTGTCCGGTCTGGTCGAGCAGCATTCCGCGGCCGGCATGCATCAGGTCGTAGAGGTTGCCGCGGGTCAATGTGATGTTCCGCAGCCGCCGGCCCAGTAGGTCATGGCCGTCGCCGAAGTCGTAGCGGACCGAGATCGCGGTGATCTTCTCGATCAGGTAGCGGGTGACATCGTCGAAGTCCATCAGCTCAGAGATCAAGCGCCGCACCGCTTGCGGCCCCGCTTCGGTGGAAATCAACTCCGCCTGTGCACGCGTGTTGTCCAGCACGTCGGCGGCCACCGGACGCCGCTCGGATTCGTAGCTGTCGAGCAGGTTGTGCGGTGCCCAGCCGTTGATCGCGGCGGCGAGCTTCCAGCCGAGGTTGAACGCGTCCTGGACGCCGAGGTTGAGACCCTGCCCTCCCATCGGCGGGTGGATGTGTGCGGCGTCGCCGGCGAGCAGCACCCGGCCGCGACGGTAATGCTCGGCCAAACGGGTGGCGTCACCGAAGCGCGATAGCCAACGCGGTGAGTGCACGCCGAAGTCGGTGCCGGCGATGACCCGCAGCTGTTGCTTGATGTCGTCGAGGGTGGGCGCGACGGTGCTACCGTCGGCGACATCGGCTGCGGGCACCACGACGCGGTGCGCGCCATTTCCGGACGGTCCGATTCCGAATCGCTTCTGCGTTTCGCGGATTTCGGTGACTTTGGCGGCGAGTTCGTCCGCCGGCATGGTCACCTCCATTTCGCCGATCAGCGTGTCGGCCGTCGACGGCTCGCCGGGGAAGCCGACATCGATCAGCTTGCGCACGGTGCTGCGCCCGCCGTCGCAGCCGACGAGGTAGCGTGCGTGAAGCGTTGTGCCGTCGGACAATTCGGCGGTGACGCCGTCGTCGTCTCGATGGACCGCGACGACGCGCTTGCCGCGCCGAATGTCCGCGCCGACTTCGGTGGCATGTTCGGCGAGAATCCGGTCGATGTCGGGCTGGGGGATGCCCAGCACGTAACCGTGTGCGGTGTCCAGGTAAGGGGGTGCGGGTTTGGCGATGCCCGCGAAGAATCCGCGGAGCGGATACTTTCTGCCGTGCGCGAGAAATCTGCCCAGCAGGCCGCGCTGCTCCATGATCTCGATCGTGCGCACGTGGATGCCGAGGGCACGAACGAACGGAGCCGGCTGCTCGTCCTTGTCCAGCACCACGACCTCGACGCCCTGTAGCCGGAGCTCACCGGCCAGCATCAATCCGGTTGGTCCGGCGCCGACAACGATGACATCACTCATCCAAACCCTCCTCCGGGCAAGGCGTGCGCCTGCTCGCAGCGGACGAGTCTGCAGCATCACCAGGGTCTTGCCGCAAGCCCCGGGGTACGCGATATGGTGAAAGTGGCGGGAGGCGGACGCGCCTGCCCGCCTCTGGCATAGAACCTGTCGAGCCCCCAGAGGCGGGCAGTGGTGGCCTCAGGAGGTCTTGGTGAGCGATCCGATGCTCAGCAGGTAGCCGGTCCCTTGCGCGTCGATGCCGTTCACGACGGCGAATTCATGATGGCCGTCGCTGGCGATCGACCAGAAATTCACTGTCTGGGAGCCACACCGCTGGGGCATGGAAGCGAGTTCGGCGGTGTTGCCGTCGGCTGCCAACGTCCACACACATCCGTCGTCGGTTCGGGCCTTGACCTGGCCGCGATCACCGGGAGTGAAGGTCACCGATCCCGTTTTCGGGACTCGCTGCGGGTTCAGGAGATTGATCCCCCGCGCAGGATCGGCCGGGTCGAAGATCCACGTGCCGATGAAGTGTTCGAGTGTTTCGTGGGGCTTCTCGATTCCGGCTCTGGTACGACTGGCGTTGTCGAGTACGAACGGATACTGGCCGCCATTGAAATCGCTTGTCGCATGGACAGTTTCCCTTTCCCGGCTGCCGCGGACGGTGACGTGCCAGGTGTCGACGTTGTAGCCGGAGCCGATCACCTTGTTGAAGCAGTACTGGTCCTTGGAGGTCAGGTCGAGACCGTCGGACCCGAGCGCGAAGTGCCAGGTGCAACCCTGATCGCTACGACCGACCACACCGCCGGGCTCTCGTTCGAAGACGACCGTTCCGATCTGTGGGATCTTGTATTCCGAGGCCGGCAGCTGCATCACCGCTATGTTGGTTCCGCTGGAGAAGTCGGGCTGATCGTAATTCCAGGTGCCGAGATACTGATCGACATCGTGGTTGTCCGCATCCGCGGTCGCTGCCCCCGGCGAGAGGGCCAAAGCCGTACCGACGGCTGCCGCCATCGCGGCCAGCAGCCGAGTGAACGCGTGTGGACGGTGTGTCGTGATGAGTGTCATTGCCTCTCCTGGTTCCCGAATCGGATCCGCTGATGCGGATCCGTGTACGCGAGCAATAGGACGAGGCGGCGATCGGGAAAGTTACAACAGCTCCAGGGCGCCTGCGCGTAACTTTTATCGAGGTCATTTCGTCCTCGAGGTATGGAAATGACCCCGCACGACCGTGGCACCGCGTTCGATCAGGCCTGGCAGGGCAATCGGGCGTACCTGGTCGATCTGGCGTTCCGGATGCTGGGCGACATCGGTGACGCGGAAGACGTTGTGCAGGAAGCCTTCACGCGGCTCGGTAACATTGATATCGGCGTGCTGGCGGACGTGCGCGGATGGCTCACCGTCGTCACCAGCAGGATATGCCTGGACATGCTGCGGTCGGCGCGAGTCCGCCATGAATGGCCAGGCGACCCGATGCGGATGGAAGCACTCGACTCGCCTTACCGAGCCGCCGCGGCCGATCCGGCCGATCGGATCACTCTCGACGAGGACGTCCAATTTGCACTGCTGGTGGTGCTGCAGCGGTTACGCCCCGCCGAGCGGGTCGCATTCGTCCTGCACGATGTCTTCGCCATGCCGTTCGACACCATCGCCGAGACGCTCGGGCAACCGATCGGAACCTGCCGCCAACTGGCTCGTCGCGCGCGGCTCAAACTAGCCGGCACCCGGCCCGACACCGCCGCGCTCGCCCCCGAATACCGAACAGTCACAGCGAAATTCATCGATGCGTGCGCGAACGGCGACCTCACCACGTTGCTCACCGTTCTGCACCCCGAGGCGTGGGGCATCGCCACATTCCTCGGCGGCTCGATCGGTCCCCAGATCTCCCACGGACGGACCGAGGTCGGCCAGAATCTACTGACCTACTACACCAACCGGGCAGTCCTCGTGTCCCATTCGGTACTCGACCAGCCGGCCATCCTCGCCTTCATCGATCACCGCTTCTTCGCACTGCTCGTACTCACCGTCGAAGACGGCCTCGTCCGCAAGATCGAAGCGACGGTCAACCCCACCACCCGTCGATGAGGCGATACATCGGGGACTCGCGAGTACGGATATTCCTGCCGCCGCCGCGATTGAGTCCGCGGCGCTTGGTCTATGCCGCACGAAAGCCCCCGTTCAGCGGGGGCTTTCGTCAAAACCGTTGGAGACGGCCCTAGATTTTCGTCACCGGCTCGAGGTCGACCACTCCTTTCCCGCTCGGGATGTCGAGCGGCACCGAGACCTGATCGTGCGCGATCAACCACGTGTCGTCGATTTTCCGCAGACCGTAGGTGACCCTGACCCACATACCGCTCGTCGCCGTCCCGTTTTTCAATGTGCCGCTGAGGCGCACGAAGGCGTGCCCGAATGCCACCTCGTCGCCTACGGTGAACGTCAGGTCGCGAACCTCATAGGTCACATTCTCGAAGAACAGGAACACTTTCGCCCAGTTCTCGAGTTTCGCCGTTATCCCGACATGCTGGAGTGGCGGCTCGACATCGAAGGACACGACGTCGGTTGTGTACACCTGCTTCAGTGCCTCGAGGTCCTTGGCTCGCAGTCCTTCGACTACCTTGTCGATTTGCCGGCGAATCTCGGCTTCATCCAACTCGCGTTGCGTTTCGATTCGGTCAGCGTGTGACTGAAAGTCGTTCGGCGTCGTCATGATTGGCCCTACCTTCGGAGTTGATGTGCGGGGTATCGGTGGCGGGCCGCCGTAGCGGCGCCAGGGCGGTGCTCCAGGCGATGAGCTGATCCAGCAAGGTGTTCAGCGCTGTGGTGTGGCGCTCGCGCGGTGTGAAGGTGGTGTAGTTCTCGAAATCGGTGAGCACCGAGATCTCCACCGGACGGCTCACATCGGCCATGCCCAGCGTGCTGCAGACCACCCGCAGCTGCGCCACCGCGCGGGCGCCGCCGCTCACCCCGTAGGAGACGAATCCGACGGCCTTGTCGGTCCATTCCCCGCACAGGTGGTCGATGGCGTTTTTCAGCACCCCGGGAACCCCGCCGTTGTACTCCGGGGTCACCATCACGAAGCCGTCGAACGGGGCGATCCGCTCGGCCCAGGCGCGGGTGTGTTCGTGGACCGACGGGCCGAACATGGGCGCCACGGGCTCGTCCAGATGCGGTAGCGGGTGGTCGCGCAGGTCGATGAGTTCGAACTCGGCGTCGCCGCGCTGCGATGCCGTGTCCAGAACCCACTGGGCGACCTGCGGGCCGTTGCGGTTGGGTCGGGTACTGCCGAGGATGATGCCGATTTTGGTCATTTCCGGAACTCCTGCTTTGCTGAAAGTGTCACGGCCTTCCGACGACACAGCCGTCCGGAATGTCAGGTCGCCTGACAAATCGGGTCGCTGATTCGTCGATTTCGGTGAGGGACGCATCGACCGAAGGAGCCGAACACCATGACCGATCCGCAACTGAGCTCGGTGATCAGTGAACGCCGTCAGCTGATCAATCTCGCCTATCGGCTGCTCGGCTCGCTCGCTGAGGCCGAGGATGTGGTGCAGGAGACCTATGTGCGCTGGTACGCGCTGTCGGAGCGGCAGCGCCGCGATGTGGCGGTGCCCGGTGCTTGGTTGACGACTGTCGCCGGCCGGATCTGTCTCGATCTGCTCGGCTCGGCGCGAGCCAGGCGGGAACGGTATGTGGGCGAATGGATTCCGGAGCCGATTCCCGGCCATTCGGAATGGTTCGGTGGTCCCGCCCCCGCCGATCCGGCCGACCGCGTCACCCTCGACGAGTCGATCAGTATGGCCTTCCTCGTCGTGCTCGATTCCATGACACCGGCCGAGCGGGTGGCGTTCGTCCTGCACGATGTCTTTCGCTACTCCTTCGCCGAGGTCGCCGATGTCGTTGGGCGCACTCCCGCGGCCTGCCGCCAGCTCGCCTCCAGCGCCCGCCGCCGCATCGACACCTCGCGGGGCTCGGCGAGCCCCCAGCGCTCCGAGGTGGTCAGGGACTTCAAACGGGCCTGGGAGACGAGTGATATCGAGGCCCTGATCGGTTTGCTCGATCCGACCGCGACCGCGACCGCCGACAGCGGTGGCCTGGCCCCGGCCTTCCGCCATCCGATCATCGGCGGCGAGCAGATTGCGCGCGCCTGGATCGAAATCGCCGCCCGAGGCCCCGAGGTAATGCTGCTCGAGCGCACGGTAAACGGCCAACCCGGGCTGGTGGCGCAGCTCGCCGACACCATCGTGTCGGTCTACGCCTTCGACATCGTCGACGGCCGGATCACTCGCATCTGGGCGATTCGGAATCCGGAGAAACTGCGGTCCTGGACAGTCGGCTGAACCGCTGGAATGCTCCAACGCTGAGGACAGCGATCATGGCGCTAGATATAGAGCGGCTGCCTCCTCGACCGTAGTCCGGCTCCTGTACCAGCCCAAGCAATCCGAGCGCCGCGTTGCCGCCACCGAATGTACGTTGCGCGTGCGTACGCCGCCCATATCTAGGACCCGGCGAAGAACACCAATCCCGTTACGAGCACTGTGCGGTGACCGAAGCGATCACCCAATGCGCCTGCGGTGAAGATCAAGCTGGCGAAGGCCAGCGTGTAAGAGCCTGTGGCCCACTGAAGTTCGGCCGGGCCGGCGTCCAGTCCACGTACCGGGTCTGCGAGTGTCTCGAAGTTAGTACTCAGGACGGTGTTGTCCAGCCAGATCAACAGCGTTGGCGGACGTGGTAATGAACACCTTCGAATGCGGTCGGTGAGAATTGACCGTTGGACCGTAGGCAATCGTCACACCCCTTTCAGTTTCCGACTTTTTGTCCAACCTATTGCGGCTGAACGGATTTCATGGCCTGCTGTGGGTGTCCGGTAATTCCTGAACTTGTTGTTCAACCACTTGCCATTGCAGGGATTTCATGGCCTATGCGGGTTTCCGACATCGCATTAGCGGGGCGAGCCGGTTTCTGGGCTGGTATACATCCGGAGCTGCGGCGTCGGGTTCGATACTTCAGCTGGTAGAAGGGTTCTCGGCAGTCGATCGACCACATGCAGCGCTTCAGCGATACCGGGCGGGCGGAACTCTGGAAACGTGAACAAGGCAGCCATTGGCATGGATTCATGCAGCCTCATGTGATCAAACGCCACCATTCATGGCCTGTAATCGGCATTACCGAGCGTGCGCACCGTCATTCATCTGTTCGGTCGCCGCAGCTTTTCGATCCACCAACGGCTGCCAATAGGTTCGCGCGCGACACAGGTTTTTATTTCGATGTGGACACGATATCGAGAACTGTCACTTGAGCTCTCCGCGACCAGCACAGACTCGAACGGCTCCAAAGATCCAGTGATCACCTTTCATGCTTGGGCGCCTGTATAGGTTTGCTGACTCGAAAGGAACTGTGATATGAGCGTTCTGGGCACCCCACTCAAGAAGATCGTCGCTACCAGCGCGATCATCGGCGGGGCCGGCATGGCATATGTTGGCCAAGCTTCCGCCGCTACCGATCAGGAATGGGACAGCCTCGCCGCGTGTGAGTCCGGCGGTAATTGGAGTATCAACACTGGCAACGGGTTTCAGGGCGGCCTGCAGTTCGCGCCGGGCACATGGGCTGCATATGGCGGTGCCGCGTATGGGCAGACTGCCGATAAGGCCACCCGTGAGCAGCAGATCGCCGTCGCCGAGCGAGTGCTCGCCGTTCAGGGCTGGGGCCCTTGGGCAGGATGTTCGGCAGCGCTCGGCCTTCGGTGAGACAGTAGGGCTCTGCAGCCCGAGATGGCCTCGGCGCGTTGCGCTTCGGACGTCCCGCGCTCGCCGGTTCGGTCGGCGCGGAATGCGGCACGAGGGGATGTTGCGTGCTGACTGCCGCGGCCGGTCTGCCGGTCAGTTCCGCTTCAGGGTGCCGACACTCAGCGATCCGCTCGCAGCGGTCCGCAGCTTCTTCTCTGCCTCGCGGACGTAGCTGACGGGATCCTTGTCCACGGGCTGGACGCCGGCGTAGTTGCGCGCCTCGTAAGCGGCGAACGCGACGGCCAGCTGATGGCGGCGCGCCAGCCCGGCCAAGCGGCGAAAGTCGGTGAGGCCCTCGCGTTCTTCCTCGGCCATGTGATCGCTGTTGGCCGAGTTCGCTGCCGCGACGGCCGCATACCAGCCATCGGTGCCGACCTGATGACGCGCCACTTCGGCGATCGCGTCCCTGATCTGGTTGTGGTCGTGGATGGCGTCGAGTGTCTCGTCCTCCACCCCGCCCGCGCGCCGGGCCGTGATGCCCGCCTGCAGCAGCGCGGGGTAGAAGATCTCCTCCTCCGCCTGCGCGTGCAGCTCGAGGAAGGCGGCCAGCCTGTCCCAGATCGCGGAAAGCACCCCGGTCTCCGCACGATCAATCTGTTCCAGGATTGCGAACAGCCGCCGCTGCTCATGGTGGTCATCCAGGATCAACTCGGTAATGTCCATAATTCCTCCCTGATACCGCACTTCAGGTCAGCATTGAACGCCGGGGCAGACTGCCCCTGCGGGCATATCCCTTAGGGAGCCGACGATAACGCAACCCCGAGACGCCCCGCTGCCAACGCACCAGCCGCCCACGTCCGCTTCACCGGCCAGGGGATCGAGCGCCAGACGAGTGCAGTCGACGGGTCGGCCACCAGCGCGATGGTGGTGTCGCCCGTGCGCTTGACATTGTCACTGTGTGAAGGCCTTCACTGGCTGTCGGAGGTGGTACCCATTAATTCGACACACACGAATCCACAGGACATGCGACTGCTCGACGCATTGGCGGCTGGGAACTCGTCGACGCGACTCGAGGCGGCTCTGGCGATCGGCACGCATCCCGAGCCCGGTTTCGTAGACGCGCTGGTAGGACGGTGCGCGATCGAGCCGGACTTCTTTGTGCGCGACATGCTCACGTGGGCGCTGACCCGTCTCCCGTCGGAGATCACGGTTCCGAAACTCCGCGCGGAACTCCGTTCCGAACGCGCACAAGCCCGCAGCCAAGCGCTGCACACGCTGTCCAAGATCGGGGACAGGGACACATGGCCTGCGATCACGCGGTCATTGCTGCACGACGCCGACGACGAGGTCGCGCGGAGTGCGTGGCGCGCTGCTGTCGTTCTCGTGCCCGACGAGGAGAAGCAAGCGCTGGCCGCGGAGCTGGCCACGCAATTCGGCCGCGGTGACCGGGAGGTACGACTGAGTCTGAGCCGTGCCCTCGTCGCACTCGGCGACGCGGTCGAGCCGGTCCTCCGGAAGGCGATGGCATGTCACGACCCGACGGTGCGTGCGCACGCGAGCGCTACGGAGCGGCTTCTGCGTGACCCGGATGCCGGATTCGATCTCGCCGTCGGTGAGGCGAGACGGGTGGTCGCGCTCGGTCCAGAACGGGAGGAGACAACTGCGTGCTGATCGGCGAGGTGGCGCGCCGCTCGGGAGTGAGCGCCCGGATGCTCAGGCACTACGACTCCCTCGGGCTGGTACGGCCGACCGGGCGCACCGTCGGTGGCTACCGGGAATACTCTCTCGAAGACCTCCGGCGCATCTTCCATGTGGAGGGGCTGCGGTCCCTGGGACTGTCACTGAGCCAGATCGGACGCGCGCTCGACGGTCCCGGATTCACTCCGTCCGGACTGGTCGGCGACCTCATCCGAACAGCCGAAGAACGACTGAACCGGGAGCGAGAACTCCTCGAGCGGCTGCGTACGGTCGATGCAGCCGAGCCCTCCGACTGGCAGGACGTCTTGCGCCTCGTCGAGCTCCTGCACGGACTCGGTTCGCAAAGTGCCACCCGGCGGCAGCAAGCCGTCCTGGCCTCGGCCGAGGATGTGTCGGTGCCCGCCGAGCTGCTGGCCGAGGCGGTTCTCACCGAATCGGATCCGAACGTTGCCGGGGCCCTGCGGTGGGCCCTCACACGGGCCGGCGGTGACGGTGTGGCGAGCGTGGCAACCGGCATGGTCTCGGAGGATGTGGACGTCCGGCGGCGCGCGGTCCTGGCGCTCGCCGAGCTACCGGGCGGTGAGGCGACCGCAGTGCTCACGGACGCGCTCGGGGACGCGGACGCGACGGTCCGTAGACATGCTGCTCTCGCATTGGGTGCGCGGGGCGTGACCCGGGCCGTGCCGGAACTTGTCGGCACGGTGGTCGAGGGTCCGAGCGACGTCGAGGCGGCCGAGCTCTTGGGAACGTTGGCGCGGGACGCGGAGTGGGCAGGCCGGATCATGAGAGCGCTGGTCGACGAGTTCACCGCCCACACAGCGGACTCGGCGGTGCGGATACGGCTGACCCAGGCTCTCGCCGAGATGCCGGGAACGATCGCGCTGGAAACCCTGCAGCAACTAGCCCACGACGATGATCGAGCCGTGGCCCTCATCGCCTCGGCTCTGGTGGAAACGCTCGAAAAGCGGGACGACGAGCTCGGGCAGCCCTAGAGACGTTCGCTCATCAGCATTTCCGTGCGTTCTTTGCCAGCCGGCCGGTGAGCGCTCCTTCCGCCGATCCGAGCTCGCTCCCGAGGCCGACCTGGCCTCCTGACACGGCGGGTGACGGCGGGTAGTCAGTAGTCGAGCTCGCGCTTGCCGCGTAACAGGGACAACGCCCGCGCGTCGTGAGAACCGGCCAGGTATCCGGGCTATTCGGGGCCGTGCTCGCGTCGGGTCGAGGTGGGGTCAGGACTGCAGGCTGGTGCGGATCGCGTCCACCGTGGCGTTGAGCCGGATCTGGTGCGAGCCCTGCCAGTAGATCCGCCCGCAGCCGCGGCACTGGCGAAACGTGTCGTAATGGCGGCGGGTGAGCGGCTGCAGCCGATCTTCGACCTCGGCTTTGGCGACCGCGACGATGGTGCCACCGCAGCGCAGGCAGCGGGTGAACGGCGCTAAGCGCTCGACGAGGTCCAACCGTCGGATCAGCTCGACGATCTGATCGATCGGCTGGTCCGACCGGATGTATACGCCGTGAGTTACATTGCGCCGCTTCAGCAGTCCACGGTCGCGGGTGAGCAGGATACGGTGCTCGGCCGCCGACAGCTCGGCGAGTGCGGCATCGTCTACGTCCCACCGACAGTGCACGTCCAGGCCGATCAGCCGCATCAGCTTGGCGAGGCCGCCGAGATTGACATCGGCGATGAAGCGCGGCTCGCGCAGTGGGTGTGGGCGCACCCTGGTGACCCGGCCGATGTCGAGAGTCTCGAATACGGGATAGGCGGTGATCCGATCGTCGTTGCGTGGGTGCTGGGCAAAGGTCACCGGTTGCCCGTTGACCAGCACCAGGTCGACCTCGGTGTGCGGGATGCCGGCCGCCTCGATGACGTCCTTCACGGTCTGATGCGGACGGAAAGGTCGACGCAGTACTGTGTACCGCTCGTCGGGCCGTAGGAAATCGTTCAGCTCGGCGTAGACCCGCAGGTCGACGCTCATTCGACGAAGACCGCCATCGATGCAGTGAATCCGTGCAAGGCATTTCGGCCGGCGATGGGGCCGATCTCGCCCGCCGCGAAGATACCCGCCAGTGGTATGCCGTCGAGCAGGTCCTCGATCGCGGCGGCGTCGTGGTTGGCGACCCCGAACATCCGGCGACCCCGCCCGTTGCAGGTGAACAGCAACGCCCCCGCGGGGCGTCCTGGCAGGTCCGAACCCACTCGGACGAGGGCAGCACGCAGATCTTCATCTGCCCCGACCGCGTCGCGGACCTGGAACTGCACGGTCGTGCCGACCTCGATGAGTTCGCCGATCTCGATCGCGCCGCTCGATGGGTCGGCACCGAGGAGGCCGCGGATCAGGAAATCGCCCTGCCCGGGTACTGCCAGATGCTCGTCGACCACGATGCCGATCTGCAAGCCCTGCGTCACCAGCTCCTGCTGGTCGGGCGGCATCACCTCGACGATCTCACGTAACCGCTGGATCGGCGATCGGCCGCCCAACTCGGTGATCAGCGCGCCACGCGCGCCGGTGATGATATACGGATAGCCGATCGGTCGGCAGCCCTGCGACACGATGGGAACACCGTGCAGTCCGGGAATTCGCACGCCGACCGCGCCGGAGGTCAGCACATCGCGGTCGTGGAAAAGCCTGCAGCCGCCCGGCCCCTGCGCGCCGCTCACCAGCCCGCCCATCACGGTGGTGCCGGGTAGATCGGTGTTCAGGTGCTCGAGCAGAATGTCGGCGGGGAAGGAGAACGGGTCCGGTAGCAGCAGATGGAAGTCGCGTGCGGCCTGGTCGAAGCGGTAGCCCGCGAGTAGCCCTCCGGTCGCCGTGCGGACGAAGTCGAGCTCGAATGTCTCGGCGGCGGGCAATCCGGATGCCAGCCATACCACCACCGCGGGCTCGTTCTCGATCTCGCGGCGGCCGGCCACGATCGCCTGTGCCACACATCCGACGAGTGCGGGCACCCGCACCGTCTGGTGGACTGCGGCGAGTACGGCCGCGGCATCGTCGGTATGTGCTCGTGATGCCAGCAGCACAGCAAGCGACGGCGTCTCGCCCGCGATCTGATCGCGTGCGTGCGCTGCGGCTTCCGCTCCTGCCTGCCACGCTCCCGGGGCGGTGGAGAGCCCTACTCCTATCCGCACATCTCCATCGTAGCCACCCGGGCCGGGTGTGCGGGTAGTGTTGCTGCACAAGGTATTTCAGCAGAATCGGACCAAAACACGCCGTCGGAGCGTCGGGTATGGGCATCGGTAGGGGATCCAGCTCGGCCTCATGTGTGGTCGTCTGGATGCTGAGGGCGCCGTGATCCCGGCACAACACGCTGTAGGCGCGTACTTGGTCGGCGGGTCCTGGTTAGCGCAGGTGCTCACGTTGAGAATTCCCGGTTCTCGACCGGGGGCGTCCTGCGCCGATATCAGCGCGGCGCCGCTCGCGTGCCGGAGATTGCCATCACGGGGTGAGGTTCAGGTCCTTCGTGCGGGGCTGCAGACTGGTTGGCAATGAAACTGCCCGAGCTTCCTGATCTGCCCGTGCGTGCCGCGCTCGACCGCATTGTCGCGACATTGACCGAGCGTGGCACCGCCGTATTGGTCGCGCCGCCCGGAACCGGGAAGACGACATTGGTGCCGCTGGCGTTGGAGACTCTCGGGCGGGTGGTGGTGGCCGAGCCTCGCCGTTTGGCGGCGCGAGCCGCGGCCGGACGGATGGCCGCGCTGTTGGGTGAGTCGGTAGGGGAGACGGTCGGGTATTCGGTCCGGGGAGATCGGCGGGTCAGTGCCCGGACCCGGATCGAGGTTGTCACGTCCGGGTTGCTGGTGCGGCGGTTGCAGGGCGACCCCGAGATGGCAGGCGCGGATGTCGTTGTCCTCGACGAATGTCATGAGCGGCATCTCGACGCGGACCTGCTCTTGGTCCTGCTGCTGGATGCGCGGGCCGGATTGCGGCCGGATCTGCGAGTGCTCGCTACATCGGCAACTGTTGCGGCCGGACGTCTTTCGGTGCTCCTGGGTGATGCGCCGGTGGTGGAAGTCCAGGGGCGGGCCTATCCGGTGGAGACAGCGTACGTTCCGTCGTTGCCGAGGGAGCGCAGCGAAGCGCAGGTGGCCCGTGCTACACGTGCGGCGCTGGTCGGGGGCGACGGGGATGTGCTGGTCTTCCTACCCGGAGCAGCCGAAATCCGCCGGACCATGGATCTTTTGGCTGATGCAGACGTGGATCTGGTTCCATTGCACGGCAGGCTTTCCACTGCCGGGCAGGATATTGCGTTGCGGCCGGGCCCTCGGCGACGCGTCGTGTTGTCTACCGCGGTGGCCGAATCGAGTTTGACGGTGCCGGGGGTACGCGCCGTGGTGGATTCGGGGCTGGCTCGCGTGCCGCGTATCGATCGGGGACGTGGGTTGTCCGGCCTTGCGACAGTTCGCGTTTCGGCTGCGGTCGCCGAGCAACGGGCTGGGCGCGCGGGACGCGAGGCTCCGGGGAAGGTATGGCGCTGCTGGCCGGAGTACGAGAACGGCACCCTGTCCGCCTATCCGGAGCCGGAGATTCGCACGGCGGATCTGACGCGTCTCGCATTGGAGCTCGCGTGTTGGGGAACACCCGATGGCCATGGCCTCGCGTGGTGGGACGCACCGCCGCAGGGCGGATTGGCCGCTGGCCGAGATGTGTTGCGCGCGTTGGGAGCCGTGACCGAAGCGGGGGAGGTCACTGAGCGCGGGCGACACATGGCACGAGTCGGATTGCATCCCCGATTGGCTCGAGCGCTGCTCGACGGTGCCGCCGAGGTCGGCACCCGGGCGGCGGCGGAAGTTGTCGCGGTCCTCGACGATGACACCCTCGTGTCCGGCGTCGATCTCGTGGCCGGTCTACGCGCGTTGCGGCGTGAGCGGCCACCGCGCTGGCGGCGGGAGGTCGAGCGTCTGTCCCGGCTGGTCGACGCGACGGATGGCGACGACGATCCGGCTTTCGTTATCGCACTGGCACATCCGGAGCGGCTGGCACGGCGACGTAGTCCTGGCTCGGCGAGCTATCTGATGGCCGGAGGCACGGCGGTGACCCTGCCGCCGGGTTCCGGATTGGGTGACGCGGAATGGCTGGCGGTCGCGGTGGCGACACGCGATCCGGGTCGTTCCGACGGGCAGATCCGGTCGGCCGCGGTGGCCGACGAAAAGCTCGCGCGCCGTGCGGCATCGAATCTTTTGGAGCTCGCGGACGAGGTGGATTGGATCGACGGTGATGTGGTTGCCCGCCGGGTCGAACGTCTGGGCGCGATCATGTTGTCGGAGCGACAAATTCGTGATCCAGATCTCCAACTGCTCAGTGCGGCAGTACGAAGCGGGCTGAGCTCGATCGGACTTGCTCTGCTGCACTGGGATTCCGACGCGGTTGCCCTCCGTCAACGCCTTGACTTCCTATACCGCACACTCGGTGCGCCCTGGCCGCCGGTCGACGACGAATCACTGCTTACCGATGCCGACTCCTGGCTCGGCCCCGAACTCGCCGCCGCACGCCGCCGCGCCGACCTCGAACGCATCGACGCGGGGCAGGCATTGCGTCGCCTGCTGCCGTGGCCCGATGCCGCGCGCATGGACGAACTCGCGCCGGAACGCCTGCCAGTGCCATCCGGCAGTCGCGTCCGTCTCGATTACTCGACCGATCCGCCGGTGCTCGCGATCAAGGTGCAGGAAGTGTTCGGCTGGACGCAGACACCGTCGCTGGCCGATGGGCGAGTCCCGATCGTGCTGCACCTGCTCTCACCCGCCCAACGCCCCGTCGCGATCACTGCGGATCTGGCGTCGTTCTGGCGCACCGGATGGCCGCAGGTCCGCAGCGACCTGCGCGGTCGCTACCCCAAGCACGCGTGGCCGGAGGACCCCACCAGCGTGCCCGCTCACCGCGGCACCGCCCGTAACGCCGGCTAGGTCCCGACGCATCAGTCCGGCGAATTCGCGTCTGCCGCAATGCAGCTCGCGAGGACGGCGGCCTGGCTGTGGTCGACGTCGCGGGTGGCGGTCAACAGCACAGTCGGCGATCATCGATTCAATCAATGATTGAATCGATGATGGGAACGTGGTTGACTACGGTCATGGTGGAACAGGCAGCCACGGCGGGCACACGCGAGCGGCTATTGCTGGCCGCCGAGCGACTCTTGCTGACCGAGCGGTACGACGATGTCTCGGTGCGGGCGATCTGCGCGGCGGCCGGGGCCAATCCCGCCGCGGTGCACTATCACTTCGGCTCGAAGGAAGCGCTGGTCGCGGCGTTGCTGGAGGATCGGCTCGGGTCATTGTGGGCCGAACGGCTAACCGAGGTGACGGTCGCACACGGTTCGGTATCGACGCTGGTGGACGCGGTGATCGAGCCGTTCATCGGATTGGCGGCCGATCCGGTCGGGCGGCTGCACCTGCGGCTGCTGGCCCAATTCGTACTCGGTCGGCACCCGACGATGTGGCATCGGCACTGGTTCCGCATGGACACCTGGGTCGGTTTGTTGCCGCAGCTGAGCGAACGCGAGAGTCGGCGGCGCTGGGGATTGGCATTCGACCTGATCATCGTGCAGTTCGGCGGCATCGGCACTGGGGAGCGTGAACTGTCGGACGAGGCGGTGCGCACATTGCGCGATTTCGTGGTCGCCGGACTGACCGCGGCAGGACAGAAATGACGAACGACGTATTCGCACCGACGACGCTCGGCCCGATCACCTTGCGCAACAGGGTGATCAAGGCCGCCACCTTCGAGGGACGAACACCGGAGGCACTGGTCACCGACGATCTGATCGACTTCCATCGGGAAATCGCGGCTGGCGGAGTGGGTATGACGACGGTCGCCTACTGCGCGATATCGCCGGGCGGTCGCACCGACCGGCACCAGATCTGGATGCGCCCGGAAGCCGTCGCGGGACTGCGCAAGCTCACTGATGCCGTACACGCCGAAGGTGCCGCCGCCAGCGCCCAGATCGGCCATGCGGGGCCGGTGGCCAATGCCGCATCCAATCGTGCACCCGCGCTGGCGCCGAGCCGAATGTTCAGCCCACTCGGTATGCGTCCCATGCATGTTCCGGACTTATCCGAAATCGCCACGGTCATAGCCGACTACGCGAATGCCGCGCGACTGGCCGAGCAGGCAGGCTTCGATGCGGTCGAAATCCATTTCGGCCACAACTATTTGGTGAGTTCGTTCCTGAGTCCGCTGCTGAATCGGCGCAAGGATCGATACGGCGGATCCCCGGTCAACCGCGCCCGCCTCGCTCGTGAGGTCGCACTTGCCGTGCGCGAGGCCGTCGGCGACCGCCTGGCCGTAACCGCGAAGCTGAATATGGAAGACGGTGTGCGCGGCGGACTTTCGCTCCCGGCGTCATTGCAGGTGGCCGCCTGGCTGGAATCGGACGGCGCACTGGACGCCTTGGAACTCACCGCAGGCAGCTCCCTGCTCAACCCGATGCTCCTGTTCCACGGCAGCGCCCCACGCAAGGAATTCGCGAAAGTCCTTCCCGCACCGGCACGCTGGGGCTTTCGCCTGATGGGCCGCGTTTTCCTTCGCGAATACCCGTACCACGACGCCTACCTACTGGATCGCGCCCGCCAGTTCCGCAGCGAACTATCGATGCCACTGATCCTATTGGGCGGCATAACCGACCTCGACACGATGCGCACGGCAATGGCCGAGGGCTTCGAATTCGTAGCCATGGGCCGCGCCCTCCTCCGCGAACCAGACCTCCTGCTCCGAATCCGAGCCGATCAAGCCACCCGATCAGCCTGCATCCACTGCAACGAATGCATGCCCACCATCTACACCCGCACCCACTGCCCCCTCGTCTGACAACTGGCCGAGAATGTATTGGTGGCGGGCCGAGTCGAGATTTGCCGCCACCGATACATGGTGATCGGGTGTCCAGGTTCCAGGACCGAATCGCGGCCTGAATTAACGTGGCGGTGCTACAGCTTGTAGCCGATTTGGCGCAGTAGTTGTTTGCGGGCTTCTTTGTCGGTGGGGCCTTCGACGCCGAGTGGCGCACCGCCGTCGACAACTCCGATGATTCCGCGTCCCAATTCGGTCTCGGCAATCAAGACTTCGACCGGGTTTGCCGTGGCACAGAAGATTCCACAAACTTCGGGAACCTGTCGTACCGCATTGAGGACATTTACCGGATAACCCTCACGTAGGAAAACAATGAACGAATGTCCCGCGCCGACCGCGACGGCGTTCTTGGTGGCGAGCTCGGTCAGATCGTCGTCATTGCCGGAGGTCCGGATCAGCCGCGGCCCGGACGCCTCCGCGAATGCCAACCCGAAACGCAGATGCGGACTGGTCCCGACCAGCGCCTCGTGCAGGTCCTCGACCGCCTTGATGAAGTGGGCCTGCCCGATGATGACGTTGAGATCGTCCGGTTTATCGATGTGTACCGAAGTCAGCTCCATCGAACTATCCTGCGCCGCATTCGAGTCTGTGCGCCAGGGCGACACGCCCGTCCCTTCCAGGCGCGCAGTACCCCTGGTACCAGGAAAAGTGGGCTATGTCGGATTTGTCGAGTACGTTGCGAGGCGATGAACACAAGGAGTTCGCGGATGAGGGCGGCAGCGCGCGGTCACGCACGACCAGCGGCACCGAGCGGGCACATTACGGTGTACATGCCGGTTGACCACGCTGTAAGCCGTTGTCGCTGTTCGGGGTTCGGCGGCGTGGGCGCGGTTGCGGTGGGCGGTCGGTGTCGATGCCAAGTACGGTGTCGGGATGCCGTGTTGATATCGAAACGCGGGGGAGTTCGAAACGAGAATGTGTCGAAGTATGTATTTTGAGCTATCCCGTGGCCTGCGAAAAGCGGTCGGCGGTACCGCGCTGGCCGGACTCCTTATGGTGGCCGGATGCGGCACGGACACCGACAAACACTCTGCGGAGCCCAGCATCACCGCGGCCGCCGCGCATACCGACCAGCAGCACCTATCCGTCACTGTGCCGGGCACGCTGGCAGCCGGTTTCCAGGAACTGCAGTTGAGTGTGCACGGCAAGCTGGGCATGGCGATCATGCCGGTCGGCGGCGAGAAGATGGTGACCTTCGGCGACTGGACCACCGGACCCGCCTGGTCGACGATGAAGGTGCCGCTGGTCATCGCTTCGCAGCGCAAGAGTTCGGCGAGCTCGAGCTACGCGGCGAAGGCGGCGATCACCCAGTCCGATAACGCCGCGGCCGATACCCTCTGGCAGTCGCTCGGCACCGGCCAGGAGGCGGCCAAGGCGGTCGAGGCAGTGCTGCGCGAGGGCGGCGATACCAAGACCACGGTGCCCGCCACCAAGACACGCTCCGATGCCTCCGCATTCGGACAGGCGGATTGGGCGCTCACCGAACAGGTTCGGTTCGCGTCCCGGCTGCCATGCCTATCGCAGAGCTCGGACGTGATCGATCTGATGGAACAGATCACCTCGAGTCAGCGCTGGGGCCTCGGCGAACTCGAGGGCGCGGAATTCAAAGGTGGTTGGGGGCCCGACACCTCGGGCTCCTATCTGGTCCGCCAATTCGGTCTGATCCAGGGACCGGCCGGTCAGATCGCGGTCGCTATTGCCATCCAACCCGATTCGGGCAGCTTCTCCGAGGGAACGAACATCCTGGACCGGCTCGCCACAGTGATCTCCCAACACCTCGACGAATTCTCCGGCGGCAGCTGTTCCTGATCCCGTCGAGTCGGCACCCTCAGGTTCGCGCGGCGGCCCAGTGGGCGCGCACACTTGATCGGGTAACGGTGGCACCCGAGAATCCCGACTAATGGGTGAGATCGCCGGACCACGACCGTAGGGCGGTTCGGCGAGGTGGAGGTAACGGGGTGGACGAAACGCAGTCGCGGGCCGGTACGCGATTCGGACCCTACGAATTGCGTGCGCTACTGGGCCGCGGCGGGATGGGGGAGGTCTACGAGGCGTACGACACGGTCAAGGACCGCCTGGTCGCGGTCAAACTGCTGCCCATGGCGCTGGCCGACGATCCGCGGTTCCAGCAGCGATTTCGGCACGAGTCGCGGGTCGCCGCGCGGCTGGCCGAACCGCACGTCATTCCGATCCACGACTGGGGCGAGCTCGACGGTGTGCTCTATATCGACATGCGGCTGGTCCGTGGCAGCGATCTGCGCTCGGTGCTGCGCGAGAAGGGGCCGCTGAGCCCCACCCGCGCGGTCGGCATCATCGAACAGGTCGCGGCCGCATTGGATGCCGCGCATGCCGGGGGTTTGGTGCATCGCGACGTCAAACCCGCCAATATCCTGGTCACTCCTTCGGATTTCGCGTACCTCGCGGACTTCGGCATCGCCCGTTCCGAGCGCGACCCCAGCGTCACCGCGACCGGCCAAGCCATCGGCTCCTACAGCTATATCGCGCCGGAACGATTCGACACCGCACCGATCGGCGGCACCGCCGATGTTTACTCCCTGGCCTGCGTACTGTTCGAATGCCTCACCGGCACACAGCCTTTCCCAGTCGACGGGATGAGTTCGCTGATCCGAGCCCACCTCTCGACACCGCCGCCCCGCCCGACCACCAAACGAGCCGGACTGCCGGGCGCACTGGACGAGGTCATCTCCCGCGGCATGGCCAAGGAACCAGCCGATCGCTATCCATCGGCCGGTGCACTTGCCTCAGCAGCCAGAGCCGCAGTCTCGGGCACGTCGTCCGTGCCGAACTCGGACTTGCCCACCAGCCAGATCTCGAAGCACACCCCCGCCCCAGCGACCATCATCTTCCCGACCTTCGGACCGGAATCGCCAGTCGCGCGCCAATCGCCGAGCTGGCCGCAACAGTCGGGCGGGTCACAGTCAGCAGGAGACCAACAGCAATCTGGTGGATCGCACCAGTCGGGCGGCCCGCTGCAGGCAGGTGCTCCGCAGCAGTCGGGTCGGTCGCAGCAGTCGAGCAGGTCGCCGTCAGCAGGTGATCTGCAGCAAGCAGGCGGTTCGCCGCAGTTGGTTCCGTCGCCTTCGACAGATGGGGCACAGCAGTCCGCTGGATCGCCACAGTTGGGTGGGCCGCAGCAGGCAGGTGGCCCGCCACCGGCGGTTGGTCCACGGCAGCTAGCTGGTTCGCAGTCGGCAGGTGGTCTGCAGCCTTCGGGAAATTCGCAGCAATTAGGTGACCAGCAGCAGTCAGTGGCGTGGCGGGCGGGCGGTGCGGCGTCGGCGCCTGGGCCACAGCGAGCAGGCGTGCAGCAGTCGGCAGGTGGTCCGTGGGCGGGTGGCCAGCAGCAGGCGAGTGGCCAGCCGCTAGGGAGCGGTTCGCAATTATCGAACAGGTCTCGATCGCATATCGGGCAACAGTCCACCAGCAGACCGGAGCAGACAACCGGGCTGGAGCCGACGCTCGTGCCCGAGTATCCATGGGATCCGACGCGCCGCGACATTCCACCGCACGACGCGACGACCGAGGCGTTGTCGAGAACCGTCGGCATGCCGATGCCGCAATCCGAAGCACCGGATCCGTCGGATCCGACACCCGTGCCTGCGCGTCGATCGATGCGCATCGTCTGGATCGGCGCGGTGCTCGTTGTTCTGGCGATCGGGGGCGTTGTCGGCTGGCAGGTGCGCAACAGCGCCGAGCATTCTGGCCAACCGACCACCACGACCATGCCCGCGCACCTGCCAGCCGGTGCGAAACCGTGTGCCCAGCTGTATCCGGCGCTGGGCCGCTTCACTTCGTCCGCGATCGGCACCACCGTCACCAGTTGCGCCTTCGCCGAGGAGGTGCGCAAGGCGTATGCCAATGGCGGTGACAGCGCCATTACCGACCGATCGGTAATGGCGCACAGCCCGATCAACAATCGGGATTACAAGATGAATTGCACGGCCGGTGATCAGTTCGCGACCTGTAGCGGTGGGGAGAACGCCATCGTCTATGTGTATTGAGTCGTAGCCGTTACCCGGTGTTCACGGGGGTGCGGCCGCGTCATCGCGCGAAGCGGGGCAAGATATTCGCCATGCGCATCGGAGTGTTGACCGGAGG
Source organism: Nocardia sp. NPDC050412 (assembly GCF_044458825.1). Taxonomy (NCBI): domain Bacteria; kingdom Bacillati; phylum Actinomycetota; class Actinomycetes; order Mycobacteriales; family Nocardiaceae; genus Nocardia; species Nocardia sp. NPDC050412. The sequence goes on along the minus strand of NZ_JBITIJ010000004.1, from coordinate 370,233 downwards.
CGGCGACTGTCCAGGACTGAACGCGGTCATCCGTGCCGTCGTTCGCACCGCGAACGGACGCTACGGCGACGCGATCATCGGCTTCCAGGACGGTTGGCGCGGACTACTCGAAGACCGAAAAATCACCATTCAGAACGACGATCGCACCGACCGCCTGCTCACCAAGGGCGGCACGATGCTCGGCACCGCACGCACCAACCCCGACAAACTGCTTGCCGGACTCGACCAGATCAAACGCACCCTCGACGACAACGGGATCGAGGCACTGATCCCGATCGGCGGCGAGGGCACGCTCACCGCCGCGAGCTGGCTGTCCGATGAGGGCGTCCCGGTGGTCGGTGTCCCGAAGACCATCGATAACGACATCGACTGCACCGACGTCACTTTCGGCCACGACACGGCGCTGTCCATCGCCTCCGAGGCCATCGACCGGCTGCACACCACCGCGGAATCGCACCAGCGCGTCATGCTGGTCGAGGTGATGGGCCGCCACGCGGGCTGGATCGCAATCAACTCGGGTGTGGCGGCGGGCGCGCACCTCACACTGGTCCCCGAGGTGCCCTTCGATGTGGACGAGGTGTGCTCGATGATCAAACGCCGCTTCCAGCGCGGCGATAAGCACTTCATCTGCGTGGTCGCCGAGGGTGCGCACCCCGCACCCGATTCCGGATTCGCACTGCGCGAGGGTGGCATCGACGAATTCGGCCACGAACGGTTCACCGGCGTCGCGCAGCAGCTCGGCACCGAAATCGAGCGACGCATCGGCAAAGAGGTCCGCACCACGGTGCTCGGCCACGTGCAACGCGGCGGCAGTCCGACCCCGTACGACCGGGTGCTGGCCACCCGCTTCGGTCTGCACGCCGCCGAGGCGGTACATGCCGGACAATTCGGCCAAATGGTTGCTCTGCACGGCACTTCCATCGAATTGGTTCCGTTGTCCGAGGCCACCAAGCAGCTCAAGCGGGTGCCCGCCGAGCGCTACCGCGAAGCGGAGGCATTTTTCGGTTGATTCCGGCGGTTGTTGCACAATCGAGACCTGCCGAATTACTTGTCGCACAGCTACTCTGGTCGTCGTGGCTCAACTCCAGGTATCCGACCTGCCCACCGATGCTGTTGCCGTATTCCGCCGCCGTGCTCGCGTCGCGGGCATATCGATCGAAGCTCAGCTCCGTCAGGAACTGATCGCGATGGCGCGCAGGCGAACTTCCGTGGACACGATCGTGGAATTCCTGGAAGCCCAGGGCCGCGATCTGACCCCGGAATTCGACTCCGACGCCGTAACCCTCATCCAGGTCTACGATCTGCCCGCCGACGCCCTCGGCATGTTCGGCCGCCGCGCCCGCGCCGCCGAACTTCCCCTGGGCGCCTACGTCCGCCGTGAACTCCTCGCCATTGCCCGCCGCGGCGGCATCTCCGACGCGATGCTGGAATTCCAAGAGGCGCAAGAAGACGACCCCACCCTCGAACTCGACATGGACGCAATCGCCGCCGCAGTCCGGTACGCCCGCGGCGCCTGACCGTCAGCGATCCGCTGGAATCTTTGGGCCGCCGAAACGGCGATTGCCTGGAATGGAAGCGATTGTCGCGTCGGTTCGACTCGCGTGATGGGTATCAGCATTGCCCCGCATTCCGTCCGTGCGGGCTGCCCGTTGTCGGTCGAGGTGGTCGAACGGTCGGTGGTCAAGATCAGAGAACGACTATATGACTACCGTCGGCGGACGGGCGACTGCGCGGGCGGGGCGACAGTGGTGCCGGGAAGTGGCGGGAATGCTGGTGTGGACCGGACCGTTGTGCGCGCCCGAGTTTCGTCCGAATTGTCGGCGCGGATCGGTAGTGTTGCGGCATGCGCACTGGGCGATGGCTCGTCTCGGTTCTGGTCCTGATCGTCGCGTTGGTTGCGGGGTGTTCGTCGGATAAAGACGAGACACGCTCGCTCACAGGGGATTGGCACGGGTCCATCGAGGTGCCCGGTGCGCCGTTGGCGGTCGGGGTGAGTTTCGCCGATAACGGCAGCGCCACCATCGACATCCCGTCCCAAGGTGTGAGCGGCGCACAGCTGAAAGATGTTTCCGCCGAACCGGATAGGGTGGCCTTCGCGATTCCGAACACTCCGGGCGATCCCGTGTTCGAGGGCAAGTTCGACAAGGGTGCCGACCGGATCAGCGGTGAGTTCCGACAAGCGGGCCAGAGCCTGCCGTTGTCGCTCGAGCCCGGCAAGATCGGGGCGTCCGCACATCCGCAGGAGCCGAAACCGCCGTACCCCTATCGCTCCGAAGACGTCACCTACCGCAACGGTGATATCACCATCGCGGGCACGCTGACCCTGCCCGAGGGCAACGGTCCCTTCCCGGCGATTCTGATGATCTCCGGCAGCGGCCCGCAGGACCGCGACGAAGAACTCATGGGCCACAAGCCTTTCCTACTGCTGGCCGACACCTTTACCCGCGCGGGCTATGCCGTACTGCGCACCGATGACCGCGGCGTCGGCGGCACCAGCGGCAAACTCGACGACGCCACCTACAACGGTCTCGCCGATGACGCGACGGCCGGCGTGCGCTTCCTACACGCCCGCCCGGACATCGACCCGGCCCGCGTCGGACTTTTCGGCCACAGCGAGGGCGGCTACCTCGCGCCCCTGGTGGCATCGCGTCCAGTCAGCGGCGTCGCTTTCGCGATCCTGATGGCTGGTCCCTCGGTACCGGGTTGGGAGGTGCTGATCGAGCAGAACCGCGCACTGCTCAGCGCGGCCGGCGCACCGCAGTCCCGAATCGATGATCAGGTCACCTACATCACCGACTGGACCAACCTGATCCGCTCCGGTGACCTGGCCGCCGCCAAGGATCTCGCGAACCGCCACAACGAATCGCTCCCTCCGGACCAGCGCGCCTCCGCGGAAACGCTCGACGCCTACAACACCACCTATATGGCGTCCTTCATCACCTACGATCCGGCCCCCGCGCTCTCCGCCCTGCGTATCCCGGTCCTCGCCTTCTTCGGCACCAAGGACAAGCAGGTCCTCGCCACCCAGAACGAACAACCGATGCGCGAGCGCCTGGCCGCCGACCCGGACGCCACCGTCCACGTCTTCCCTGACCTCAACCACCTCATGCAACCCGCCGACTCCGGCCTCCCCAGCGAATACACCGGCATCGAAACCACCATCGCCCCCGACGTCCTCACCTACACCACCACCTGGCTCGCCCAACACACCCAACCCCGCTGACCGAACCGCCCGTCCAGAGCGCTACCGCACATCCAGTGCGCGCCTTGCAAAAGTTCCAACTTCTGCGAGGAGCGCACTGCTTATGCGCCAGGTCAGCAGTCACCAGGCCGATGCGCTCGCGAGAGGCACGGCGGGTGCTGACCGCTTGGCGGGAGCGGCGGGCGGGTCAATAGACTGATCGCTATGAGTGCACCCACCGTCGACTTGATGGACTATGCCGATGTCATCGACCGGTTCGAGCCGGTGCTCGGCATGGAGGTTCACGTCGAGCTGAACACGGCCACCAAGATGTTCTGCGGTTGCCCGACCGAGTTCGGCGCGGAGCCGAACACCCAGGTGTGCCCGGTGTGCCTCGGTCTGCCGGGTTCGCTGCCAGTGGTGAACGAGCAGGCTGTGGAGTCGGCGATCCGGATCGGGCTGGCCCTGAATTGCGCGATCACCCCGTGGGGCCGGTTCGCGCGCAAGAACTACTTCTACCCGGACCAGCCGAAGAACTACCAGATCAGCCAGTACGACGAGCCGATCGCCACCAACGGCCACCTCGACGTGGTACTCGACGACGGCAGCATCTTCCGCGTCGAGATCGAGCGCGCCCATATGGAGGAGGACACCGGCAAGTCCACCCACATCGGTGGCTCCACCGGCCGCATCCACGGCGCGAGTCATTCGCTGCTGGACTACAACCGGGCGGGCGTGCCGCTCATCGAGATCGTCACCAAGCCGATCACCGGCGCGGGGGAGCGGGCGCCGGAGGTGGCGCGGGCCTACGTGACCGCGCTGCGTGAGGTTCTGAAATCACTGCAGGTCTCCGACGTCAAAATGGAGCAGGGCTCGCTGCGTTGCGATGCCAACGTTTCGCTGATGCCTATCGGCGCAACGGAATTCGGCACCCGCACCGAGACCAAGAACGTCAACTCGCTCAAGAGCGTCGAGGTCGCCGTTCGCTTCGAAATGCGCCGCCAGGCCGCTATTCTCGCCGACGGCGGTTCGATCGTGCAGGAGACCAGGCACTTTCACGAGAGTGACGGCACCACCTCGCCCGGTCGCCGCAAGGAGACCGCCGAGGACTACCGCTACTTCCCCGAGCCGGACCTGGAACCCGTTGCGCCCGCTGAGGATTGGGTTGAGCAGCTGCGCGGCACCATTCCGGAATACCCGTGGCTGCGCCGCGCGCGCATCCAGTCCGACTGGGGCCTGTCCGCCGAGGTCATGCGCGACCTGGTGAACGCGGGCGCACTGGACCTGATCATCGCGACCGTCGATGCGGGTGCCCCGGCCAACGAGGCCCGCTCGTGGTGGGTCGCCTACCTCACCGAAAAGGCCAAGGAACGCGAGGTTTCCCTGGAGGAGCTGCCGATCACGCCCGCCCAGGTGGCCGAGGTGATCAAGCTCGTGGAATCGAAGACGGTCAATAACAAGGTCGCCAAGCAGGTCGTCGACTTCGTGCTGGCGGGTGAGGGTGATCCGGCGAAGATCGTGGAGACCAAGGGCCTCGGCATGGTCAGCGACGAGACCGCGCTGCAGGCGGAGGTGCGCAAGGCGCTCGAGGCCAATCCCGACATCGCCGCGAAGATCCGCTCGGGGAAGGTGCAGGCCGCGGGCAAGATCGTCGGTGATGTCATGAAGGCGACGCGGGGACAAGCCGACGCGGCCCGGGTGCGCGAACTCGTGCTCGAAGCCTGCGCCTGAGTTCGGTCCGCACCGGCGAAGCCCAACTACCGACCTGAAGTGGGCGGGTCCCTGAGGACCCGCCCACTTTGTTATCGGCGCGGTTAGTCCGGCCCGGTGCCCTGCGACGGCGGCGGGATCTTGATCACCCGATCGTCGAATGGCCCGTGATTATCGTCATTATTGACGGTGGTCGCCCAGATGGTGCCGTCCGCACCGGCCGCCGCACCGCCGAGCCTGCCGTATTTGTCCTGCACGGTGAACGTCGGCGCCGCGGTGATCGCATGGGTATTCGCATCCGGGTTCGCGATCGCCAGCGCCTTCGCCCCCGACATCGCGATCGCCACCACATCGGGTCCGGCCGCACAGCCACCGACGCCGGGTCGATCCGGCCAGGTCCACGCGGTGATGATCGATCCGTCCCGGCCCAGGCGCTGCAGACGATCCTCGGTCGGGGTGCGATCGGTGATCCAGACGCTGTCCTTACCGTCGTCACACAGATCGCCCGCCGTGCCGAGGCCCGACACCACGACCTCCGGACTGGCTCCCGGCGACGGTGAATTGATCCGCAGCACCTTGCCCGCCAGTGACGAGGGCGCACTGGCCAAGCCGGGATTGCCCGCATCGCCGGTCAGCACCAACAGCTCGGTCGGCGAAATGAATTCCAGCGCACCGTGATTGCCGACCGACCCCTTCGGAATTCCGGTCAGAATGGCCTTCGGCGGCCCGTTCTCCGCGATGCGCACCACTCGGTTATCGGATCCGGTGGTGATGTAGGCGTAGATGAGTCCGTCCTCGCGATAGGTCGGCGAGAGGGCGATGTCGGAGATGCCCCCGTCACCGGAGCCGTCCACATCCACCTGACCGACCAGTATCGGCGGCGACTGCGGATCGCTCGGATCCACCGCGACCGTCTTGTAGATGCGTCCGGTGCGTCGCTCGGTGACCAGCGCGTCCTCGCCGAGCGAGATGATGCCCGCAGTGGAATCCAGGCAGGTCGTAATCACATTCGGGTCCGGATCGATGCACGGTCCGGTCGGTCGCGGGCGCTGCGAGGGGCTCTGCTGCGGCGGTTTGGGTTCGGCGGGGTTGAAGGTCGGTTCGGGTGTGAACGGGCTGGAGGCGGAATCGTCGAACCGAGCGCAGCCGACCAGCGCGACGGTGCTGAGCGCCAAGCTCAGGGCGATACGCCCCGCGACAACCAAACTCATGGTTCAGACGTTACGGAAACCGCGGCCGATGTGCTGCTCCGGGTCGATTAACGGACACGCCGTCGCGTCGAGACCGCACACGCGCATGCGCGGCCGCATAGGGTATCGACCGTGACCGAAGAGCCCAAAGACACGTCCGTGCCCAAAACCGAGGGCACGGCAACGCCCACGGAGGAGCAGTCGGCGGCGTCGTCCACCGGTCGTGGCGTGACCAGTCCCTATGATTCGCCCACCGGCGTGCTGCCCAGAATGTCCTCCGATACCGCGCCGAGCCGCCCCGATTCAACCAAGGATGTGCCGCGCACCGAGGAGGAGCTCGGCCTCGATCCGGAGATCCCCTCGGTCGGTGAGCAGACCAGGGCGAATGAATCCGCGGCCTACGCCTACGCCAGCATCCCGCCTGCCGCGGGCGCTTCCGGTGAACCGAGCCGCCCCCTGCGCCGCCGCAATGGCGACACCCGCCGCGGCACCCTCGATCTCGGCCTGTTCGTGCTGCGCCTCGTCGTCGGCGGCACCTTCATCTACCACGGCCTGCAGAAACTAACCGGCTGGTTTCAGGGACCGGGGCTGGACGGCACGCGCGACATGATGGCGTCGGGCGGCTGGAACCACGCGACCCTCTCGACCATCCTGGTCATCGCCGGTGAAGTCGGTGGCGGCGCGCTGCTGGTGCTCGGCCTGGCCACTCCGCTCGCCGCGGGTGCGGTGCTCGCGGTGATCATCGACGCGTGGTTGTGGAAGCAGGGCATGATCCCCGGTTTCCAGTACAAGTCCTCGGTCAAGAGCGGTGTGGAACTGGAGTCCATCCTGGCGGGCACTGCCGTGGTCCTGCTCCTGACCGGCCCCGGCCGCCTGTCCTTCGACCGCAACCGCGGCTGGGCCACCCGCCCCGCCTACGGCTCCTTCGTAGTCCTCATTCTGGCCATAGCCGCCGCCATCGGCACCTGGTACTGGCTCCACGGCGGCAATCCGCTAACCGGTATCGGGCCCTTCAACTAACCTGCCCCCAAAACAACCGGCGCCCTTCAGTATCGGAGGGCGCCGTTCGTCTTTCGGGTCAAAGTTTGGTGAGGCACAAGGCATGCCACGTCTGGCGCACCGGCGCCGTCACACCGTCCGCCAGTTATCCACCGGCGCGCAGAGGTGCGGTGGAACGGAAACGGCGTCCCTCATGTGGTCACGAGGGACGCCGTTGGTGTTCATGACGGGACTAGGGCACCTGGCGAACGGCGCCCTTATCGGCTGAGGTGGCCAGTGCGGCATACGCGCGCAGGGCCGTGGTGACCGGGCGGACGCGATCGAGCGGCTGCCAGGGCCGTTCGGAGGCATCCATTTTCGCGCGACGCTCGGCCAGGATCGCGTCGTCGACCAGCACCTCGAGGGTTCGGGTTCCGACGTCGATGCGGATCTGATCGCCGTCTTCGATGAGTCCGACGGCACCGCCCGCTGCGGCCTCGGGCGACATGTGGCCGATCGACAGGCCGGAGGTGCCGCCGGAGAAGCGGCCGTCGGTGATCAGCGCGCACTCCTTACCGAGTCCCGCGCCCTTCAGAAATGCGGTGGGGTGCAACATTTCCTGCATACCTGGCCCGCCCTTGGGGCCCTCGTAGCGGACCACGATCACATCGCCCGGCTTGATCTTTTTGCCGAGGATCGCCGAGACCGCCGCCTCCTGGGATTCGACCACGACGGCCGGGCCCTGGAAGGAGAACAGCTCCTCATCGATGCCCGCGGTCTTCAGGATCGCGCCGTCGGGGGCGATGTTGCCACGCAAGACAACCAGGCCGCCCTCGACCGTGTAGGCATGCGCCTTATCGCGGATGCAGCCGCCCTCGGCGTCGGTATCGAGTTCGGACCAGCGGTTGTTCGTGGAGAAGGGCTCGGTGGTGCGCACGCCACCGGGCGCGGCGTGGAACAGCTCCAGCGCCTCATCGGATGCCTTGCCTGAGCGGATATCCCAGGTGTCGAGCCATTCGTCGAAGCTCTCGGTGTGCACCGTGGTGACGTCGGTCTCGAGCAGTCCGGCGCGGCGCAGTTCGCCGAGGATCGCCGGAATGCCACCGGCGCGGTGCACATCCTCCATGTGGTAGTCGGAGTTGGGGGAGACCTTCGACAGGCACGGCACTGTGCGAGAAATCTCGTCGATGGTGCTCAGCTCGAAGTCGATCTCACCCTCCTGCGCGGCGGCCAGGGTGTGCAGCACGGTATTGGTGGAGCCGCCCATCGCGACGTCCAGCGCCATCGCATTGCGGAAGGCCTTGGCATTGGCCACATTCCGCGGCAGCACCGACGCATCGTCCTCGCGGTACCAGCGATTCGCGATATCGACGATCACCGTGCCCGCCCTCTCGAACAAGGCGTGGCGGGCGGCGTGGGTGGCCAGCGTGGATCCGTTGCCGGGCAAGGCGAGGCCGAGCGCCTCGGTGAGGCAGTTCATCGAATTCGCGGTGAACATGCCCGAGCAGGAACCACAGGTCGGACAGGCGCTGCGCTCGACCTCGGCAAGACCGTCCTCGCTGACATTCATATTGGCGCTGGCCGCGATCGCGGTGATCAGATCGGTCGGCGCCTGTGCCACACCGCCGACGACCACGGCCTTACCGGCCTCCATCGGTCCGCCGGAAACGAAGACGGCCGGGATGTTCAGGCGCATAGCGGCATTGAGCATGCCGGGTGTGATCTTGTCGCAGTTCGAAATGCACACCAGCGCGTCGGCGGTGTGCGCGTTCGCCATGTATTCGACCGAATCGGCGATGATTTCGCGCGAGGGCAGCGAGTAGAGCATGCCGCCGTGGCCCATCGCGATGCCGTCGTCGACCGCGATGGTGTGGAATTCCCGTGGCACACCGCCCGCGGCGCGCACCGCATCGGCGACGATTTCACCGACATTCTTCAGATGCACGTGGCCAGGTACGAACTGCGTATAGGAGTTCGCGATGGCGACGATCGGCTTACCGAAGTCGGTGTCGGTCATACCGGTGGCGCGCCAGAGTGCGCGCGCGCCCGCGGCATTGCGGCCGATGGTGGTTGTGCGTGAACGAAGCGGTGGCATGTGGATCCTCAGGAGGTCGCGGGGGCTGATGTGCGACTGCGCGGAGTTCGCTCAATGAGCGAATTCAGCGACCGACCACGTTACTCCTGCGTGCGGGCGGGACTTTCGTGGCGGTCGACGGCGCTGATCGCCATCGGTCTGTGGTTCGGGATGTGTCGCCGCGAGGGTGGTCGTCGGCGCGGACGGTGTCATCGGTCGTGTCGGTTCCGGCACCGTCGGTATCCACTGGTCCGGTGCGTTCGGGCGGGGATTGTCCGTCCGACGCGGTCACCGGATCGCGCATCCGGCGGCGAGCCTACCGGCGGCGGTCGCTATCCCCAGCGCCGGTGAACCGCTACGAGTCGGAGTCGCGCGTGTCGGTGGCAGGTACCTCGGCATCGGCGCTGGTCCCCTCCGCACCGGCATCGGCTTTGCGCGCATGTGCTTCGGGTCCGGTCTCGGCTGTTTCCGCCTCGGCTTCGGGTTTGGTTGATTCCGCCTCGGCTTCGGCCTCGGGCGCTTCCGCTCCGGCCTTGGTCGCCTGCGCCTCGTCCCCGCCCTTGCGCGCCGCGTACTCCGCGTCCCGCGCCGCCGCCTCCGCCGCGAAAAGATCCGGAATCCGACCGTTCGACGCGCGGATCAGATCACGCAACCGGTCATAGCTCACCGCGGGCAGCTTCACCTCGGTGTCGTCGCTGAGATGCGCACGCACGAATCCGCGCTTCGGAATACTGACCCCAGCGACCTGCCCCCAGTCCAGGTGCCGAGAACCGAAAACAGTGCGCAGATCCAGCCCGTCCTCGGCCACCGTGGTACGCGTGCGTTCGATCCATACCGCCGCCGCGACCGGGAGCAGCAGTAGCCACCACAGTCCGATCGGCCAGCCGACGAAGGCAAAGAAGACACAGAACAGCAGTACGACCACACCGAGGTAGGCCATCTGCGTAATGCGGATGACCTGCACCGCCCGCTTCGGCTCGGACGGTTGCGGCGAACTACCCGTCTCCGATCCCGCCTCGGGCGTGTGGGACGATTTAGCCGGTGGCACGGACTGATGCGGTGATGACACACCACCATCCTCGCATCATGGTGAACGGACTCGAGCACCCGCTCGGTCTCACATAATGAGACCTGTTTGACTGATCGACTCGCGCACACATACCGTCATGCGCGTGAATCGAAACGAGTTGCTCGTAATCGGCCGGCGCGTCCAGCGTTGAGCCTGACTGCCTGAGTCGAATACGTCAGCTCGCGTTGCGACGCGCCACCCTCGAACAGCCATGGCTGTCGGGGGCTTTTTTGTGTTCGGGACAAAAGTCCTGGCATGTGGCCGCTTCGCAAGGCACCACGTGCAAGCACAGTTGTCCGGGGTCTAGTACGAGCAGTTAGGAACGAAGACGGTGAGTGCACCAACCGCACGGCCCGGGCCCTCGGCCCGCAGGCCGGCGCCTTCGGCGAATCAGCAGGCCGCGCCCGCTGGCGGTCCGGCGAACGCGGCGAACCGCCGCCAGGTCCCGCCCGAGCGGGTCACCGGCGCGCAGTCCGTCGTCCGCTCCCTCGAGGAGCTCGGCGTCGACACGGTATTCGGCATTCCCGGCGGCGCGATTCTCCCGGTCTACGACCCGCTCTTCGATTCCACCAAGGTCCGTCACGTCCTCGTCCGGCACGAGCAGGGCGCGGGGCACGCGGCCACCGGCTATGCGCAGGCCACCGGCAAGGTCGGCGTCTGCATGGCAACCTCGGGTCCGGGCGCGACCAACCTGGTCACCCCGATCGCCGACGCGCAGATGGACTCGGTTCCGATCGTCGCCATCACCGGCCAGGTCGGGCGCAGCCTGATCGGCACCGACGCATTCCAGGAAGCCGATATCTCCGGCATCACCATGCCGATCACCAAGCACAACTTCCTCATCACCGAGGGCATCGACATCCCGCGCATGATCGCGGAGGCCTTCTACCTGGCCTCGTCCGGGCGTCCGGGCGCGGTGCTCGTCGATATCCCGAAGGATGTGCTGCAGGCGCAGACCACCTTCAGCTGGCCGCCGGAGATGCGGCTGCCCGGCTACCGCCCGGTGACCAAACCGCACGGTAAGCAGGTGCGCGAGGCCGCGCGGATGATCCTGGAGTCCAAGCAGCCTGTGCTTTACGTCGGTGGCGGCGTGATCAAGGCCGACGCCTCGCCCCAGCTGCTGGAACTGGCCGAGCTGACCGGCATTCCGGTGGTCACCACCCTGATGGCGCGGGGTGCGTTCCCCGACAGCCACCAGCTCAACATGGGTATGCCGGGCATGCACGGCACCGTGGGTGCGGTCGCCGCCCTGCAGAAGTCCGATCTGCTGATCACCCTCGGCGCGCGTTTCGACGACCGGGTCACCGGTCAGCTGGACTCCTTCGCGCCCGACGCCAAGATCATCCACGCCGATATCGACCCGGCCGAGATCGGTAAGAACCGGCACGCCGACGTCCCGATCGTCGGCGATTGCCGCGAGGTGATCGTCGAATTGATCGAAACGCTGAAGGCCGACCCCTCCGGTGCGCCGAAGCTGAACCTCACCGACTGGTGGCAGTACCTCGACGGCATCCGCAAGAGCTACCCGCTCGGCTGGACGACGCCGAGCGACGGCTCACTGTCGCCGGAATTCGTCATCGAGGCGCTGGGCCGCCTCGCCGGACCCGACGCCATCTACTGTGCGGGCGTCGGCCAGCATCAGATGTGGGCCGCGCAGTTCATCAAGTACGAAAAGCCGCGCACCTGGCTGAATTCCGGTGGTCTCGGCACCATGGGCTACGCCGTTCCGGCGGCCATGGGCGCCAAGATGGGCGCGCCCGAGAAAGAGGTGTGGGCGGTCGACGGTGACGGCTGCTTCCAGATGACAAATCAGGAGCTGGCCACCTGCGCCGTAGAGGGCGTGCCGATCAAGGTCGCGCTGATCAACAACGGCAACCTCGGCATGGTCCGCCAGTGGCAGACCCTGTTCTACGAGGAGCGCTACTCCAATACCGATCTGGGCACGCACACGCTGCGCATCCCCGATTTCGTCAAACTCGCCGAAGCCCTCGGCTGCCACGGCATCCGGGTCGAGCGCGAGGAGGACGTAGAGGCCGCGATCCGCGAGGCGCAGTCCATCAACGACCGTCCCGTGGTGATCGACTTCATCGTCGGCAAGGACGCCCAGGTGTGGCCGATGGTCGCCGCGGGCACCAGCAATGACGAGATCATGGCCGCGCGCGGCATCCGCCCACTCTTCGACGAGGACGAGCAGGCCGCCGAGCCCGCCGTCATCCATGAGGCGATGTCGCACGACAAGAACAAGGGGACCGAACAGTGAGCACGACTCACACCCTCAGCGTGCTGGTCGAGGATAAGCCGGGCGTGCTGGCACGGGTCGCGGCGCTGTTCTCCCGCCGCGGCTTCAATATCGAATCGTTGGCGGTCGGCGGCACCGAGATCCCGGAGATCTCGCGCATGACCATTGTCGTCACGGTCGAGGATCTGCCGCTCGAGCAGGTCACCAAGCAGCTCAACAAGCTGATCAACGTCATCAAGATCGTCGAGCAGGACGCCGACACCTCGGTCGCCCGCGAACTGATCCTGGTGAAAGTGCGTGCGGACGCCAGCGTGCGGACCCAGGTCATCGAGGCGGTTACGCTCTTCCGGGCGAAGGTGATCGACGTCTCGCCGGACGCGCTCACCGTCGAGGCGACCGGAACCCGGTCCAAGCTCGACGCGCTGCTGCGGATGCTCGAGCCGTATGGCATCCGGGAGATCGTGCAGTCCGGTGTGGTGGCCGTGGGCCGTGGGCCGAAATCCATCACAGCGACGCGCTAGCGCCTGATCCGTCGATCATCACGACCAGCTAGTCTTGCTGCGATCGACGGTCGGCGTGCCGCGCTCCCCGCGCACGCGGGGGACCCGATTCGATCCGAATTTTGCAAACTCATCACCTGTGCCGAACAGGTGTTCCCCGCCGAGGCGGGGATGATCCGAAGGGAACCTACAGTGGCAGTCGAGATGTTCTACGACGACGACGCCGACCTGTCGATCATCCAGGGCCGCAAGGTCGCTGTCATCGGCTACGGCAGCCAGGGGCACGCGCACTCGCTGAGCCTGCGCGACTCCGGCGTCGAGGTCCGCGTCGGCCTCGCTGAGGGTTCGAAGTCGCGGCCGAAGGCCGAAGAGGCGGGCCTGACCGTCGGCACCCCGGCGGAGGTTTCCGCGTGGGCCGACGTGATCATGGTGCTGGCCCCCGACACAGCCCAGGCGTCGATCTTCACCAACGACATCGAGCCCAACCTGAAGGATGGCGACGCGCTGTTCTTCGGCCACGGCCTCAACATTCACTTCGGCCTGATCAAGCCCCCGGCCAACGTGACCATCGGTATGGTCGCGCCGAAGGGCCCCGGCCACCTGGTGCGTCGCCAGTTCGTCGACGGCAAGGGCGTTCCGGCGCTGATCGCGGTCGAGCAGGACCCGAAGGGCGAGGGCCAGGCGCTGGCGCTGTCCTACGCCAAGGGCATCGGCGGCACCCGCGCCGGCGTCATCAAGACCACCTTCAAGGAGGAGACCGAGACCGACCTGTTCGGTGAGCAGGCCGTGCTCTGCGGTGGTACCGAAGAGCTGGTCAAGACCGGTTTCGAGGTCATGGTCGAGGCGGGCTACGCGCCGGAGATGGCGTACTTCGAGGTGCTGCACGAGCTCAAGCTCATCGTCGACCTGATGTACGAGGGCGGTATCGCGCGCATGAACTACTCGGTCTCCGACACCGCCGAATTCGGTGGCTACTTGTCGGGTCCGCGGGTCATCGACGCCGACACCAAGAAGCGCATGCAGGACATCCTGCGCGACATCCAGGACGGCACCTTCGTCAAGCGCCTCGTCGCCAACGTCGAGGGCGGCAACAAGGAGCTCGAGGCGCTGCGCAAGGCCAATGCCGAGCACCCGATCGAGGTCACCGGCGCCAAGCTGCGCGGCCTGATGAGCTGGGTCGACCGCCCGATCACCGAAACCGCGTAATACGCGCTGACGCCACAGTGGCCCATCCCGATCGTTCGGGGTGGGCCACTGTGTTTTGGCGGCTCGGCCATTCCGCGGCCACGCAACTGCCGGTTCCGCGGTACCTGAGGAATATCGGCCTCGACCGAAGACCGAAATCGAGGAGTCTCGAACCAACGCTTAATTGACCTCGGTGTTTGCGGGGTTCGAGGCCGTCGCGGATCTGTCTTTCTCGGCGGGATTCACGTAAAACCGATCCGTCTCCAGATAATCTCACTATCCGATTCAAGATGCCATGGGTACTTCCAAAATCGCAGGAAGGATCGAATCATGCGCAGCCGAGTATTTGGATTGACAGCAGCTTTAGCGGGAACCCTCATTGGGGTCGGGGGTGGGACGGTCACCGCACCACACGCATGGACGCAACCGCCCGGGGAGCAACCGGTCGCGGAGGCCGGTGATTTCTATCTTCCACCGCCATCACTGCCGGACGGGCGGGGCACCATCGTTCGCGCCGAACCGGCGCAGATGGCAATGTCGGCGCCCGGACAGCCGGGAATGGTCCCCGCAGCGGCTACGCGCATCATGTACGTCAGCAGTGATACCCACGATGCGCCTACGGCGGTTGTCGGTACGTATCTGCAGCCGAACGTGCCATGGACCGGCCCCGGCGAGCGGCCGCTGATCGCGTACGCGGGCGGTACCAAGGGACAGGGCGATCAATGCGCGCCCTCGAAGTTGATGTCGCAGGTCGTCCAGCTCCAGCCTCCGTTGGACATAATCTTCGAATACGATCTGGTTGCAATCGAAGCACTGCTCAACCGCGGTATGGCGGTAATGGTGACCGACTACCACGGTCTCGGTACGCCCGATGTGCACGACTTTCTCAACCGGAAATCACAAGCCCACGCGGTACTGGACTCCGCGCGCGCCGCGCTGCAGTTACCCGGCACCGGCCTCCATCCCGGCACGCCGGTCATTCTCTACGGGTATTCGCAGGGCGGTATGGCCTCCGCCGGTGCGGCCGAGCTGCAATCGAGCTACGCCCCCGATCTGAATGTGCGCGGCGCCTACATCGGTGGGCCGGTCGTGGACGATGAATACTTCATCGGATACAACGACGGTCGCGCCGCTATGGCACCGGCATTCGCCTGGGTACTCAACGGCATTGCCGCCGACTACCCGGAAACCCGCCCGGTGCTCGACGCCGAACTCAACGATATCGGCAAGGCGATCCTGAACGAATCCCTTGGCAAATGCGCGGTTCCGTTCGGACTGGCCCAGCAACATCAGCGCACGTCCGATTGGACCATCAGTGGAGAACCGCTGACCGCTGTTATCGATCGGTCTCCGGCGTTGCAACAGGCATTCGCCGAGCAGCGTATCGGCACACGTGCCCCGGCCATTCCGGTACTTGCCGCGTCAGCCCTGAACGACGAGGGAGCGCCATTTGCGCCGGTGCGCGAAATGGCCGCTGGTTGGTGTGGTGGCGGCGTGCCCGTTCAGCTGGAAGCGAACACCGAAATTCCTCCCGTATCCGGACTCGCGGGCACCCACGTGATGGCCTTCTTCCCGTCGCTGGCGGCCTCGCAGCAGTGGTTGACCGATCGGCTCGCGGGCATGCCCGCCCCATCCAACTGCGCGGCGCTGCCGTAGCACGGTGATTTTCGTGCGTAATACGCGGCGGCGGGCCGGTTTCGAGGCCGAAACCCGCCGCCGGGCACCGATTACGCGTTCGATCTCCGGCCGCGGCAACCACGGGCGCGGCGATGATTCGCTACTCGGCTGCGGAAAGCCGCCAGGTCAGAATGTCGATTTCGACAGATTGCCGGCAGCCCGCACGGACGCAGCTATTCTGTAGCGACAAGTTCTACGGCAACGGATTCCCGCGGCCGGACCCCTCTGTCGGTGTTGTTCTGTTGGATGCCCGAGGCGGATATGTCAATCTTCGAGAATACGGAAAGACGCGACCCCAAGCGGTATCTGTGGATACTGGGGTTGATCGCTCCGACTTGCTCGGTACTTCCTTCACAACTGGTGGTCCATACGGGCCTCGAAATATTCTGGTGGATCGGCCCGATCATTGTGCTCATGGTGATCCCGCTGCTGGACTGGGCGATAGGGAATGACGGGAGCAATCCGCGCGACGAGGACTACGAGTCCTTGTCCAACGATCGCTACTACCGTTGGTGCACTTACCTTTTCCTGCCGCTACAGTTCATCGGCCTGTTGATCGCGGGATATCTCTGGGCCAGACCGGCGCTGAGCGTATCGGACAAGCTGGGTTTGGCCGTGACGCTCGGGTTCGTGTCAGGCATCGGCATCAACGCTGCCCACGAACTCGGCCATCGAGTCGAGCACCTCGAACGCTGGCTTGCGAAAGTCGCTCTGGCGCAATCGGGCTACGGGCACTTCTTCGTCGAGCACAACCGTGGCCATCACGTGCGCGTCGCGACGCCGGAAGATCCGGCAAGTGCCCGATTCGGCGAATCGCTGTGGGAGTTCCTGCCGCGCAGTATGTTCGGCGGCTTCCGCTCGGCCATCGTTTTGGAGCGTGAACGCCTGTCCCGTAAGGGAAAGCGCTGGTTCAGCCGAGAGAATCATCTGCTGCAGGCCTGGTCGATGAGTGCCGCGCTGTTCGGCTCGCTGATATTGCTCTTCGGGCCTGCGGTGATCCCATTTCTGGCACTGCAGGCGCTGATCGGCGCGGGGCTGCTCGAGACGGTGAACTACGTCGAGCACTACGGTCTGCTCCGCCAGCGCGGTCGCAATGGCAATTACGTGCGCTGCTCCCCGCGTGACAGCTGGAACAGTGACCGTCTGGTCACGAACGTCTTCCTGTTCCATCTACAACGGCACAGCGACCACCACGCGAATCCGGGCCGCCGCTACCAGACCCTGCGCAGCTCTGAACAGGCGCCACAGCTACCTGCTGGCTACGCAAGCATGATCCTGTTCGCGATCGTCCCACCTATCTGGCGCGCGGTCATGGATCGTCGTGTGCTGGCCCACTACGGCGGCGATATCAACCTCGTCAACACCAAACCCCGAAACAGACGATATCTCCTCTCGCTCCGCCGGATACGTCCACGGGCCGCCGCACCGGAGCGGGTGACTACTCGCCCGTAGCGGCGCGGTTGCCTATTGTCTGGCGAGGACAGCGGAGTCGAATTGTCAACCGAACAGATCGTGAGTCGTGAGCATCTCATCCAGCACCCTTGTCCCCGGATCCGTTCCGAGTCCGGCTGCGGCCGGTCGCCGAGCCGAGGCTATCCACCGCTTTCTCGTCAAACCGGCCGATGCGGGCATCGCCGGTTCGGTCGACGGCGGCAAGCTACTCGAATGGATCGACAAGGTCGCCTATGCGGCGGCGGCTCAGTGGAGCGGTTGCTACTGCGTCACCGCCTACGTCGGCAATATTCATCTCGACCGCCCGATCGCGGTCGGTGAGCTGGTCGAACTGCATGCGAATCTCGTGCACACCGGGCGCACCAGCATGCATATTCTCGTCAGCGTCTATTCGACCGACCCCACGCGACGCAAGCCGGTGCAGACGGCGCAGTGCCTGACGATCTTCGTCGCGATCGATGACAATCGGCGGACTGTCGAAGTGCCGCAATGGAATCCGACGTCGATTCTGGAACTGGAGCGGCATCGGCAAGCGCGGGCACGGGTTTCGGTTCGCAAGCGAATCGAGGAGGCGATGGCCGCGCAGCAGTACACGGCGGCGGGCACAGCGCCGAGGTCGATTTTGCGATTCCTGGCCGCGCCTTCGGATATCAACTGGGGCGGCAAGGTGCACGGCGGCCGCACTATGCAGTGGATCGACGAGGCGGCGTATATCTGTGGTGCCGATTGGGTTGGGCAGCACGTGATTACGTCGTATTTCGGCGGGATCCGATTCTACCGGCCGATTGTCATCGGACATATTGTCGAGGTGAGTGCGCGGCTGATTCACACCGGGCCGCGGAGTATGCACGTCAGCGTGCATGTGACGTCGACGGATACGCACTCCGATGAACCGGCGCTCGCCGCGCACGGTCTCGCGGTTGTCGTCGCCGTCGATGAGAGCGGTAAGGCACGGCCGGTGCGCCAATGGGTTCCGGCTTCTGCGGAAGATGAGGCGCTCGATGCGCATGCGCGGCATCTCATCGAATTGCGTGCCGAGGTGGAGCGGTTCACGCAGGCCAGTGATGTGCCCGCGGATGCCGAGCCCAACCATTTCCGGGTGCCGATGCCGTGACATTCCGTGGTGGCTGCCTGGTGTGCGGATCCGCCGTGGTCACGTGTGGCTGAGGTCGGACCACCCTGGTGCGCGGATCCGCGGTGGTCCGGCTCGGTTCAGGCCGGACCACTGCGGCACGGCCTAGCTGTTATCGGGTCTGTGCTGGTTGCGGGGGTTCATCGGGCTGTTCGGGTTGGCCGGATTGTTGGGGTTCAGCGGGCTCATCGGATTCGCCGGGTTATTGAGGCTGTGCTCCCACTGGTATTGCGGGTTGGCCGGGCTGTTGGGGTTGGCCGGGTTGTTCGGGTTCAAGGGGCTCATGGGGTTGGCCGGATTGTTCAGATTGTGCGCCCAGTCGCGAGCCTCCCTGTCCCGCCGGGCCTGCTCGTCCCGCCACGCCTGCTCGCACTCGTCCCGGTGCTCGGCGCTTTCGCAGTCATCCGTCTGCCCTGATCCTGCGGACCCCGTTGCTGGTGCGGCCGACGCCGGAATTGCCGAGGTGGTCAAGGGAACAGTGATGAGAGCGGCGGCCACGGCCACCTGGGCCAGCATCCGGCGAGGCGTCATTGTCATGCTTTCACTCTTGCGTGTGCACGCCGAAAAATCTCCTGCCACAGTGGGATTCAGGGAAATTTCAGTCGAAAGTATGAGTGGCGATGGGACTGGCGTAGGGGTGTCCCCCGAGTCGAATCGATCCTAAGTCGGTTGCTTCTCAGGGGTCCGGGCGACAACGACCCGGCACCTGTGGTGCCGGGCCGGTTGCTCTCGATCAGCTGCTGCCGAAGGTCCCACGGGGGAACAGGTGGCGGGGGAATCGCCACGGGTCGTTCCAGCGGCCGGGAAGATCGCAGTCGTCCCAGCGGCCGGGACTGTGGTTCCAGTCGTCGAAGAAGCCGGGGCGGTCGCAATCCCAATCGTTATTGTGCGGGTGCCGCACTTCGGTCACACCGGGGTCGCTGGCGGCAGGGTCGGCCGAGGCGGGAACGGCCAGTGCGGTCAACGGGACTGCCGCGAGGGCGCCGGCCATGGCCACCCGGGTCAATCGGCGGGAAGTCGTTCTCGAGAACACCGTGGATCCTTTCTATCTGCGCGTCCGCGAAGACGCCGTCGTTGCTCGTCGGATAGCCCGGCGACGCAACGATTTGCACGTTCACACTCGGCCGCGCCCGGTCGAATGGCAATGGTGTGAGCACGATTTCAGGAAGATTCATCCTTTGGTATGACGAGTCCCCGAGACGGTGGGTTTCGGCCTCAGGGATGGAGTGGAAACCCGCTGGTTCTAGACTGTTACCGATGAGTAAGTTCTTTGGCTCGGTCGACGAGGTGACGCGGCGGCTCACCGACGCCGGATACCTGCCCTCCACCGACATCGCCACCGCGGTGTTCCTCGCCGGTCACCTGGGCAAGCCCCTGCTGATCGAGGGTCCGGCCGGTGTCGGCAAGACCGAGTTGGCCAAGGCGATCGCCACCGCCACCACCTCCGACCTGGTGCGCCTGCAGTGCTACGAGGGCATCGACGAGGCCCGCGCGCTCTACGAGTGGAACCATGCCAAGCAATTGCTGCGCATCACCGCCACGGACAACGAGAGCTGGGACAGCACCCGTGACCACGTCTTCACCGAAGAATTCCTGCTGCAGCGTCCGCTACTGGCCGCGATCCGGAATCCGCATCCGACCGTGCTGCTCATCGACGAACTCGACAAGGCCGATATCGAACTCGAAGGACTGCTACTCGAGGTTCTCGGCGACTACCAGGTCAGCATCCCCGAACTCGGCACCGTAACCGCCGTGCGCAAGCCCTTCGTCATCGTCACCTCGAACGCCAACCGCGACCTCTCCGAAGCGTTGAAACGCCGCTGCCTCTACCTCCACATCGACTATCCGACAGCGGAGTTGGAGCGCGCGATCGTCCGCATGAAGGTGCCCGAGCTCGACGAAACCCTGGGTGAGCCGGTAGTGCGAACCGTCGCCGCCCTGCGCGAACTCACCCTCCGCAAACCTCCCTCGATCGCCGAAACCGTCGACTGGGCAAGGACTCTCGTAGCCTTGGGCGCCCGAAACCTCACCGGCGCCATCGTCCAATCCACCCTCGGCGTACTACTCAAATACCAAGCCGACCACCGCATCGCCATCGCTCGCCTCGAACTCCCGGGACCCGATTCCCGCGAACGCAGACCATCATGACCGCCGCTGTTCCAATTCGGATCGAACCCCCGCGCCCCGCACGCGGATACCGACGGGGTATGCGATGCGCCGAACAGGCACGCGTCGGCCATCAACTGCCGCAGGACTTCTCGGAGCCATTGGCGGGAACCCGCGGCGCTCGCGGAACCCGGCAAGCGGTACAGCTGGTAGGCAAGGCGGTTCGGAGCGCCGATAGTGTTGGTTCGGCGGTCGCAGTGGGGAAGCGTTGTGCGCATCGAACATTCGGGGCGGCGGTATGTCAACTGTCGCACCGCTTCTCGGGATCGGTACTCCGTGAGGCCACTCAAAACGAGGGTGGAACGCCAACAAAGACCGCAGCCGTCGATGGCGGGGGTGACGAGTGGTGACGTCATCTGGGCGGCGCAGCCCTGAGCAGGGCATCGACACGATGACCGATCGCCTGGTCCAGTTCGTCGGATTGCTTCGCGACCACGGAATCTCTGCGGGACCAAGCGAAACCATCGACGCCGCCGAGGCAATGCTCGCGCTCGGCCTACACGACCGGAACCGCCTGCGCTCCGGCATGGCCGCCTGCCTCCTGCGCCGCAATGGTCAGCGCGCCGTCTTCGACCAGCTCTTCGATCTCTACTTCCTGACCGCGGAGCAACCGACAACCCCGGCGCCTCTCGAATCCACCGATGACCTTCGCGACCGCTTGGTGGAAGCACTCGCCCGAGATGACCGCACCGCCGTCGCCGAACTCGCCCGTCAGGCCCTTACCGCACTGGGCGGCTACGGAGGAGTCGGGACGGGCGAGCCGTCGAGTCCGGTCACCACCGCATCGGGTGCTGGGTGGTCTTCCTATCTGACCATGAAATCCCTACGGCCAGAAGAACTTATCGATCGCGTCGGCGAGCGCATGAGCGGCGATCTCGACCCCACCGTCCGCACCATCGAAGCCGACCGCCGCGTCCGCGAATTCCGCACCGCCGTCCAAACCGAGGCGCGCCTGCGCTCCGCCCAACTCCGCGGCACCGAATACATCGCCCGCCGCGGCGTCGAATCCAGTACCGACCAGGTCGACTTCCTCGGCGCCCGCGCCCAAGACCTCGCCGAAATGCGCCGCCTGGTGAACCCTTTGGCGCGCAAGCTCGCCACTCGCCTCGCCGCCCGTCGCCGCAAGACAGTCCGGGGCCAGATCGATATGCGCCGAACCCTTCGCCGCTCCATGGCCACGGGGGGTGTGCCGATCGATCCGGTTCTGCGCGCCCGCAAACATGGTCGCCCCGACCTTGTCGTGCTCGCCGACTTATCCGGCTCCGTAACGGGTTTCGCCGAATTCACCCTGCAACTAGTCCAGGCGCTGCAAGACCAATTCAGTAAGGTCCGCAGCTTCGGCTTCATCGACACCTGCGACGAAATCACCGGCTTCTTCACCCCAGGCGAACCTCCCGCCCCCGGCGCCGCCACCCGAATAATCCGCAACTCCAACGTCGCCCGCTTCGGCAGCAGCAACTACGGCGAGGCCTTCCAAGGCTTCGTCGACAACTACCTGGACGCCCTAGGCCCCCGTACCTCCCTGTTGATCCTCGGCGACGCCCGCACCAACCGCACCGACCCGAATCTCACTGCCTTGCAAGCAATGATCGACCGCACCAAACACGCCTACTGGCTCAACCCCGAACCGGCTCGCTCCTGGTCCATCGGCGACTCCGCCGCCCACACCTACGCCGAGCAGATCACCATGCACGAATGCCGCAACGTCAAGCAGTTGGCCGAGGTAATCGCCCGACTCCTGCCAGCCTGATCACGGGTTAGGACACGCACGGCCTCAAGCCAGCGATTACTTCGCGAGTAGGCGCATGGCTGCGGCAACGTCAAGAATCCCGTCCGTGGTGTGTGGGGAATGCGCTTGAAGCACCACTCTGATCTTGTTGCCCGCGCAAATTCTCCGAGCGGATATTCCTAAAGAGGTTTTCAGTTGAAGAATCCGATCGTGGGATCGTCCAGAGTTCCTACAAGCATCGCACGGTCTAGAAACCGATTGAACTCCTCGCACGCCGTTTCAGGCAATAGGGCGCAGCTGTGGCAGGCTGCTAGGTTGCATGATTCCGGGCCCTGCCCAGAACCGCCAATTTCCATGCAAACCGGATCTGCGGCGCACCAGCCTGCGTTGTCGCGGGCGGCCCGCAGTACGGCTTCAAGTCGGCCAGGTTGTCCCATGCTCACTAGACCGCCCATCGTGCCTTCCGAGTCACCCGACGCGGTATAGATAAGCAATCCGGCCATGGCATTTGGTGTCTCTGAAACAAAAATCCGCTCACGGAGCGACGCGGAGCTGTACCCGCATTCGAATACAAGCTGATTGATCAATACATGGGCAAGAGTATGTATGAGCACCATCCGTGCAGACAGTGGAGCGACATGCGGAAGGGCGATGTGGTCGCCCCCTTGGCTCAGGAGTTCTAGCCGCTCGACGCGCTGTACAACGCTGGGACGTTTTTCCCATTCGGTGAGGCGGGCATTGCTGATTTCGAGATAAATACCTTCACCGTGGACAACATACGCGGGAAGCCATTGTTGATCGTGGTTGAGGGCAGCTATCCGAAGCATCGCCTTGCCGACTTCGATGCGGGGAGGTGTCGGGTGTACGCGGGAGAATCCCCAAAGTGCACGGGTTTCTCGAAGGCGCTCGACGAGGCTAATGCGATCTAGCCATTCTGTCAGATCATCGCCATATTTGCCGAAGTCGACCTGAGTGATGCGCAAGGAATCGTGCGTGCTGGGTTCGCGAAGTAAACGGTACTCATCACGCCGAAATTCCTGCTCGGTAACATCGACTAAGGTTGAGTGCCCGGCGTCCGTCGGAAACAGTACTTCCAGTGCTTGCTGAAGGTGCTCATCGCTTATGTTTGCGCACAATGGTGCGGAGAGTTTGCGAACCCGCTCAGATGTTGCTAAACCGAGTTGGGCCAATCCGCTGACCTTGACATTCAGGGAGGCTTCGCTCAGGATGTCGACGGCTTCCTGGACTTCTGGAATATGCAATGGGAGGTCGATCGAACTAGCAATATGTGCAAAGTACACATTCGATGCGCCACGCAAACTTGCTCGTAGCGGCGCACCACATGCAGTTGTAGTCAGGCCGCCATGCCAGGGCATGGCGCCGGGACACTCAAATTCGACACCGCGCTCCAGGCTGCTTGACAGGCGACCCGCGATAGTTACGTCTCGAAGTGTCCGGGCAGGTACACCACATTCGCATTCCACCCGTTGTCCGTCGAGCGTGCCAGCCCCAGTCGAGATCAGCTTGAGTTGACCCCGGCAGTTTGGTGTAATACTTCGGTGGACCCATTCTCTCCAAGGAAAGTCCATGATATGACCTTGCTCGCAGATTGCGACGAATGCCACCTGTACCATCATTGGCGGATACTTCAGATTCCCATGCTCTGGATTTTCGCAAGTAGGCCGATCGCGGAATGACAAGCCATGTTGCTTCATATGCCTGCATTTACTCTGAGAACAGACGCTCCAGGTTGGAAAGCGTAGGAATGGAACGGTGAGTCCGATGTTAACTCGCACGGAATCCGACACGCTCCGAGGTGTTCGGTAATCAGGCGGAACCCTGAAACCACCCACTCGTAGCCGGCGCTCCAGTCGCCATTCTTTGAGTTCGAACTCTGCCTCATGGAGCTCGCTGTGCTCGGGCCTTTCGAACCAGTAATCTAGCCCCGCACTGATCACCGATGTCCCATTCGCCAATACAGTCATAGCGCCGACACCAAAGGGTGCGATCAACTGGGACCGCCGGATCATCCCATTCATGCCCTTTTTCATGTTAGTCTTTCTCCGGCAATTCGCCGGCCTCGGCGGCATAGATTGTGGTTACTTGAATCCGGCAGCTTGCGTCAACATTGCGCATTGAAGAGGGCGTTTCCCATGACACACGTCGGGTTTCGGCTGGAACGGTTGTCCCGGGGTACCGCATTAGTCCGTTGTGGACATCGCCAAATTCCGGGTGGGCGTCCCACGATGTTCGTTCCCAGGTCTGCCACTCACGGAGTCGTTTCGCCAACACTCGTTCCAAGTCCGCCGAGCTGGCGCCGATCGCGTGTGCACGTCGCCGAAGCAGCTCGGCGGCGTCGTCTATCAGTTTTTGGGGAACAGCGGGAGGCATAGCGGTACTCGGTCCGAGCTGCCGCACGTATGCGACCAGTGCTGCATGCGCGGCTCGCTCGAGAACTGGAAGTGCGAATGGGGTGACACTGGTCGGCTCGACTTGCGCGTACAGTCGCTCGTGGTAACTGCGAAATCGCTCGAAGTGTGAACGGTCTCTTGGCTTCGCGGCGCCGTACAGAGTAACCACAAGCCCAGGCCGCTCGTCCCAGCGTCGGCCGACTCGTCCGGTGACCTGGATGTATTGGGCGGTTGTCTTTGGCTGGCCGACGACCGTCATGAGTGACAAGCGATCAATATCGATGCCTACTTCGATGATGCTCGATGCTAGGCAGACATCTATGCATCCTTTCTCGCCAACGCCGATCTCAAGGGCCGCAATCGCCTGTGGCACTTCGTGGTCCTTTAGTCTGCTAGTCAGCTCCGGCGTGTGCTTGGGCCATCGCTGCCGATCTTTGTCGAGGCCATCCCTCTTGTTGAGTCCTCCCAGATAAGTTGGTATGTCAGCCTGCAGGAGGGTTAGCGTGTTGCCAAGCTCGCGGAGGCTGTTGAAGAAAGTCAGGCATGTCCACCACGGATCACGTTCGTCCGGCAGTAGTTCCATCGGTGCCTGTAACAATGCTGCGGAGGTTCGTACCTGTGTGGTTTGCATCGAGCCGAGCCCCGGCGCATGTACACCGATATATCGCCTACCCCGCTGCAGGATCCCAGCGCTGTCGCGGGCCCATGTAGCGAAGAAAGAATCGTCAGCATTTAGCCCGTGTGGAGGGAATAGTTGCGTGGTTTCCCGCCCGTAGAGGCAACGGACCTGTTCCCGATATCTGCGGATTGTCGCGGTCGAGGCGATGATCTTTGGCTTAACCGCATCGGAAAGGTAGTCCGTGCAAAGTTCTTCGATAACACCCTCATACAAGCCGGCCATCGAGCCTAGCGGACCGGAGATCAGGTGCAGTTCGTCCTGAATGACCAGTCCTGGTGGCGAGAACGCACGGCTGCCGTCCAGATTCAGACCGAACAACTTGCGTGCTTCGGGCCGCCAAGCGAGAAGTGCGAACTTGTCGACCGTGCCGATAACCAGTGATGGCCGGATGTCGTAAAGATCCTCGTCGACGACGTACACCGGCAGACACCTGCGGGAGAAACGGCAGCGGTAGTCGGAACAACGGAACCGAACAACCTTCTTGCGGGGATCAATGAAGTATCCCGCGATAGCGTACTCGGCGCCTTTAGACCGGCGTTGTTTAGCTGGGATTGCTCCGAATTCAGCGTTACACCACGGGCAGCGCAATAGAAGGAAGGGGTTGTCGCCTCCCTTGCTGAGGTTCTTAAATGCAGTCTGTGCATGTGAGCGCTTATTCGGCGTGCTATCTCCGCCGACCCAGATGCCGATTGAGAACTCGATTTCGCCGAGGTCGTCGCGACGCTCACGGATCTCCTCCATAGCGCAAATTAGGGCGGAGGCGCGCAGGAATTGCTGGGTTGTGAGCAGACGTAACGTGTATCGCATAAGGACATCGGTCCCCCCGTCCCGAGGCGTGCGAAGCCGGCGAAGGAACAGCCCGAAGGCTGCAACACCGAGGTATGCTTCCGTCTTTCCGCCACCGGTCGGGAAGAAGATGAGCTCGACTGTTTCTCGATGTTTGCTATCGCCGTTCGTGACAGACTCCAGCACTGCAAGGATGAAGGCGATCTGAAAGGGCCGCCAAAACCCTCGTTTGGGACCGGGCTCCGATGTAGGTTGTAAGCCGTCGAAGACCAATCCGCCCTCGCTATCTAGGCTGGCTCGTCGAAGTCCAGCACTAGATCTGGCTTGTTGGGTTAACATTGCTCGGTTGGCAAGTGCGAACGCTGTTCGGACAGTTGGATCGGAGCGTGCCAAATCCCAGCCGTACCGCATACGGCCCAACGCAACTCTGCATTCGTCGAGGTGCTGTTGCGCGGTCGTGCGCAATTGTTCTGGCAGTGAAGAAATATCAGTCTGACGTTCATCTATCCAGGACGAATACGAATCGAGCAGCTGTTGGATCTGTCGGTTCGCTTCGGCTGTTTGGTTCAGATCGGCCAGGATGCGCATATCTACCCGCAGTTCGTTGCCATCGGGCGTCTTAATCACCGGGGTAATGCTCGGGGTTTCGAATTCGGGCAGGACTGCCGCTTCAATCGACGCAACTCGTCCGTTCGTCATTTTCCAATCGGCGGCGCACCCGTGGCCGACGGCGAACGTTTGATTATCGCGGTACAAGAGCGCGATACTTGCAAGCTCTGTGTCATCCGACAGTTCCGCTGTCGTACTGTGGTAGGGCATGATGGTTGCACCATCGTCCGCATGAACTTTGAATTGCGCTTGGAAGAGGCTGGCGATGTCTTTTCGACCACCAGTCCTGTTTGCTACATAGAACGTCACAAGTCGTTCGAATTTATCGCCAGTAGGGCGGCTATATGCTTCAACGACGATATTTAGATCCTCATCACCAGTTCGCAGACGAGCATGAGGATCCTCTGTAACCGTCTTCCTGCTGGAGAATTGAGTGAGACGATCAGCGGAAAAGGCCGCTTTTAGCGCGACAGGAGTGCGTCGGAACCAGGTCTGTGTCGATGTGCCGATTCGCACGGGCAGTTCACGATAGCGTCCAAAGGTAGCAGTTAGAGTGATGCGGGAGCCGGCCGGCATCCGGACGCGGCATGTAACGCCGAGCGCGCTCGGCTTGTAGGCATTCGCTGCATCCAAATCGAAGTCGTCGTCATCGCTGTGTTCACTGTCTGCGCAGAGTGATTCTCGGAGGCTGCCGCTCAAAATGTCGAATTCGGCATCTGGCATCGCTGTGCCGGGCGCATAATCAGGTCCCTGAGAAGCAGGGTCAGAGTCATTGCTAGCACTGGTGTCAGGACCACCCGCTTGTCGCGAATCGACGGCGAACAGCACCCCAACGCCGTAGCGGGTAGTTGGCCCTGCTTCGGTCAGGATCTCCTCTCCGGATTGTGCATCCCGCCACGGCCCCGTAGCTTCGTCCCAGTTGTCAAATCGGACAGCTGCGGCGGTATTAAGTGACTTGCCAGCCGGTTTGGGACCAACCAGTTCCTGGCGCAGCTTATCGACCACACGGTCCCGAGCGTCGATAAAATTAGCCACCGATGCCTCCTTCAATCAGACTGGCAATCTCTGAACTAATGGTCTGGCTCACAAGCAGACACAGAGGGCCGGTTGTACGGGTCATCGCGATGTAGAGCAGGTCCCGGCCGCGGTGGTCGAGTCGGTCGATATCGGTGACGATGACCGCCGGTGCATCGAGTCCTTTGAAGGCGTGGATTGTTCCATGCCGAACGAATCCAGATCCGCCTTGGTCGAGCAGCGAGAGTCTTTTGCGAAGAACGGGATCGCGGCTAGTAGCGGCTGCTCCGTCCACATCCGGTGACAGAATGACAATTTCGTCAGGTGTGAATCCCTCGTCCTCGAATGACCTGAGCTGTGTAAGCAGTAGTCGCCCCTGGTCAGCACTGCTCGCGAAGGGGCGAAGAATGACGTTGACTCCATCATCGGGTCTGCGGAAACCGGTGTAGCCTGGGGCGAGTTGAGTCAGTAGCTGTGTCATCTCGCCGACTCGGCGAGTGTTGCGGCAGTTTCTGCGAAGCGCGGCGAGCACTGTATCTTGTGCATATTTCAAGACAGCGCCTTCGGCAGCTTTATGGAATATCGATTGGCGCTCGAAATCGCCAAACATTCGCCATTCTCCTCCACCCAAGCCTCCTTTGACGCTGACGTCGAGGACGTCAAGATAGGATGAAGTTGACAGATCTTGCGCTTCATCGACGATGAGGATATCTGCCGCGGCGCCTGCGTCGTTGAGCAGCGGTTCAATCGCAAGCTCCGGTAATTCTTCGTTCCACCAATCGCGAGACGCGGCCTCTGGAGGCGTTAGGCCAGTGGCTTGGAGCATGAGCTTGTGGAGCGTCGTAACGCGTACACCATCTGCGGCGACACCGGCCATCCAATTGGCGAGGAGCCTGTTGTAGCAGACCAGTAGCACAGATTGCCCCTGGCAAGCTGATCTTCTCGCAGCCTCTAATGCAAGAAATGTCTTGCCCGTTCCTGCGGGGCCCGTGAACAGTACGCGAGGAGTGCGGTACATCGTGTCTAGCGCGTCGTACTGCTCGTTTGTGAAGCGCAGTACATGTTGTTCGCGCTTGCTGCGAAGAGCCCCGTGATCGACAGCCAATTCAAACTTCGGGCGGAGCAGCCGCACTAGCCGTCGGCATACCTGCTCATTAGGGCCCGTGTCCTGTATCCAGCGGACTTTGGCAGCGAGGTGCTGTCGCCCTTTCGCTATCAGTTCAGTGAGTGTCTGGGCAACCGGTCTCGAAAGGTCTCTCTCATCGAGGAGCTCCCACTCATTCCACTCCATATTGGGCTGCAGGTCAGAGCGGCAGTGAGTGAACCAGACGGCGAACAGAACGGGTACTCTGGCCAGGTCAGGATTGTTTTTGCGGATGAAACGCTTGATGGACTGCATTTGGTCATTGGCCTGTTTGAATGGGCCCCGCTCGTCAGGCGGGTGACTACCCAAACGCCAGTATCCGTCCGCATCCCGGGCGACTCGTTTATGCGCCTTCACTTCTAGGCACAGCACCCCGAGTCCTGGAGCTACGATTAGAAAATCGGTTTCACCACGCACCTGTGTGGTGTGGTTTGCAATGTCCAGTGAATGCAGGACTGTCCAGCTGTCCGTGCCCGGTTCACACTGCAGCCGCTCGAAAAGTAGACGCTCGCCGGGGCTAGGGGTCGAATCATCGAAGACCGGCGGGATCATTCGAGCCATCGGGTGCCTTTCAGTTCCAACGCTATCCGGAGGATGCGGGCAGGAACATTAGTGGTCTCTGGGGAAATGGCAACGATCCGAAAGAGCGTAGTCTGACCTGCTCTTAAGGCATTACCGGTGGAAAGTGTCACAGAGTGTTCAGTGCTCAATCGCTGGAGGACCGTTTCGTCGACCGAGCGCTCCAGTTCCTTCGCAAGCTGATGTCCAGCGCTCACATGCGCGGAGTGCAGCTGCGCCGCAGCGTCGATAGTGGCGGATGGGTCTGGCACGTCGAGGTGCTTCAGAAGCTTCTCAAATGCTGGTCGACGGGGACTAATACAGGTCGGTCCGGCCCAGTAGCGTGCGTACTCCAAGGTCAGCTGTGGACGATCGACAGCCAGAGCGATGTCGTGAAGACCGCTCAAGTCGAGTCGCCTGGCCAGCCGAGACTTCCACTGTGCCTGGTGTTCCCGAACAGAAGTCTCACGGTCGCCGAGAATCTCGCTGACATAGGGCCGCAGCGCATCGAGCTCGCTGACCCCCTTGCGCAGCGCGATCACACGATCGGGACCGAGGTCTGCGGCCGGTAGCTGTCTGATCCATCTTCCTGGGTGGCCGGCCGGATCGAGTCCTCGGACGGTTTCAGCATTACGTTCGAGGTAGAAACCGTATCCGCCGGCTAGGATAATCAGACGTGCGGAAACCATTTCGGCTGGATCGTTGCCATGCGGAGTGCCGCTGACTGGCGCGATAGCCGTCCAGTCGATTGCGGCTGTTGGCGGCTGGACAACAACCCGGTCCAATCGCGAGCGATCCTGTCGTGGTAGCAATATGCTTAAGGAGTGCGATTCGGATACCGAGAACATGCCGGATACCCGATCTCGATCTTCAAGCCAGTGATGGTGGACGAGTGTCAGCTCGAAACAGCGTGGTGCCGTGAAGATCTCGTCAGGGAACCACTTCGAAATGCCCACAACAACCGCGGCATCCCATACTTCCCCACTGAGAAACTGCCGCGGGGTCAGGAACAATGCAGATTGACTGAAGGGGGGCAGTGCAGACTCGGCCTCGTTCTTCGCAGTAGCATCTGCGAGCACAACACAGGTCCGACCGGCAGGCCTGTCTTCCAGGCTGTCAATGATTTGCTGGGACAGTCCGTCGGTTCCGCTGGCCAGTGCGTTTCCATCGGAAGCAAGTTCGCACAGCTTCCCCCAGACAGGTGCATCCACCTGCCCAGCAAGAACCTCAGCTTGCCTACGTAATTCGTTCAGGGCGGCTTGGGCGACTGTCCGGCCATCCAGGCCGATGCGAGGCCTGGTCAGGAGAGCCCAACGCAGCGCGGACGCAGCGGAACGCGTGGGGTGCCAGACATCTGGGCGCTCACGGGCATCAATGGCAGTGAGCAAGATTTGCACGTCGGCGCACACCTTGCTCACGATGGCGTCATGCACCGGCATGCGGTCTAGATCAAGTTGGGTAGCCGCCCGGTACTTGACATCAGCCCTCGTCAGGATGCTCATGCTGGCTCCCCGAATACGGTTGCCTCCACCGCCGCGGGTGGTGTCCACTGCAACTCGGAGATGTCGATAGGGATCGTCCTACGCCTCAGATTGAGCATCGTCTCGGCCGCCGCTGTTGCTCCGGAGTCGTTGCGGTGTACTAAAGCAAGCACCAATTCTGCTTCATTAGTGCTCTCGACCCAACGTTGCACCGCAGCTGCACCGTCGAGGACTACGAGTCGAGGCAGCTTGTCAGCTGCGGGGGCAGGCCAGTCGCGCATCTGAGAATTGAAAATGACTGTGTTCCAACCTTTTTCGCCATACAGCTCGAACGGGCGGAGTATCTCATAGATAGGCTTCGGCGCGGTATTCGTGCGTGCAATCAGCAGCCTGGACTCCTCATTGAGAGCTGGTCCTGGGCCGATCACTGCACAGATGGTTCTAGTCGAGGTGACGAACAGTCGCGGCGATGCCGTGGGGACCATGCTCCTGATGAAGTCGCTATTGTCCCGCAAGTCAATAGGCCACGACTTCGACGTTGATCCAAGCCACGGCAGTGTGCTGATGTCGGCGCAGTATGTTGGGTCGATCTCTTGCTGACCGAAGATCAGGTTGCCCCGGTGGTTCACGCCCGCGACGGGAGCGAGCTGGACTTTTGTTCCGCCCAATACGGCACGGACCATAGTCTCCTTGGGCAGCGAAGCAAGGTGATGGAACTGCGCCATGGCATCCGGCAGAACACGGTCATGGTAGGACATCCGTACCATGCCGAGGGCGACCATAACTGCGGCGTACTCACGGGTCGGGGTTGTGGCGGCGATGATTAGTCTGCGGAACTTGCTCGGCACGAGCGATTGAGTTCGTCGGGCGAGTGTCGCGCCGAGTCGCTGCCAGGAGTCCATCCAGGCGGGCGAGTCCTGGTGGCTTCCAACAGGATCAGTGATAACAAGCAGGGATGCTAGAGCGTCGTGCACGTTGCGCCGGACCTCCCCACCTTGTCTGTCGGCCACCCTGCTCGAGCCCCCGGGTGGTCGGTGCCCGGGATCAATGTCCCGGGCTGAGCGATCGAGTCCAGCGTTTCCCCTCACGCTGAGGTGATCGCATGTGGAACCGACCTTGCTACACATAATTTTTGCAGATACGTTCCGACAAAGTCGAGATGTCGTAGCGTGAAAGTTGCTCCGCCTATCGATTGGCCGAGCATGTTGCGGTTGGGTAGGGACCCAGATGGATCAGTCACAAGAGAGCTGGGCGTCTAGTGACGCCATTCGACGAACGATGCTGGCATGTCGTAGCCGGGATACCCGCCCGGAGAAGGCTCTGCGCTCCTTGCTGCATGCCCGCGGGTTCCGGTTTCGGGTTTGTGTTCGTCCTGTTTCCGACGTACGCAGGACTGCTGACATCGTCTTCACTCGTGCACGCGTCGCGGTGTTCGTCGACGGCTGCTTCTGGCATGGCTGCCCGGATCACTACCGCGTGCCGAAGACGAATACTGACTACTGGGCGAACAAAATCGCTGGTAACCAGCGCCGTGACCAGGAGACGGACTTCCTTCTGCGCGAGGCAGGGTGGACAGTGATCCGATTGTGGGAGCACATCGACCCAGGCGACGCCGCACAGGTGGTGGCCGGCGTAGTTTCTGTTGTTAGAGAACGGATTTGATGACTCGCTGATGGTGGTCGCGGCGGTTGTCAGGGTGATCACGTAGTCTTCGGCAGTGGCTCCCTACCGTGCAGTGTCGCTCTTTTCTGGCTGCGGCGGGTTCTGTGAAGGTGTCCGGCTTGCTGGCTTCTCCGTACGCGCTGCGGTGGAGCTGGACCGCTATGCCGTCCAGACGTACCGACAAAACTTCCCCGAGGTGCCGTTATTCCATGGGGATGTGCAGGATTTCGTGGCGCCGGAGTCTTCGACCTGGAGGGAAGAAGGGGCCCGGTTCGGGCATTTGTCTCGGGAGCCGGTTGATCTGGTCTTCGGGGGGCCGCCATGCCAGGGATTCAGTCAGATTGGTCCACGGGCGATTGACGACCCACGCAACGGGCTCTACCGCGAGTTCATTCGAGTGCTCACCCAGCTGCGGCCAAAGGTGCTCCTGATGGAGAACGTCCCGAACATGCTTGCGATCGCTGGCGGACGTTTCAAGGGTGAAGTGTTGGAAGCTATGGCCGAGGCGGGCTATCGGAATGTTGGGGTTGCGGTGGTAACTGCCAGTGATTTCGGTGTCGCGCAGGTGCGTCGGCGCGCGATCTTCTTTGGTGTCCGCGACGATTTGGACCTCGGCATGGAGGCGGGTGAGTTTCTCTCGAAGACATTAGAGGGCCAGAAGCAAACGACGCCGACCGTGTGGCAGATTCTACGTGATTTGCCGGAGCAGCTTGCCGGCGACGATGGCCCCATGCGGTATCCGGCTGTTCGTCGCGCAAGTACATATGCACGTGAACTTCGCATGGACTGTGAGGGCAGGTGGTACGGGAAGGCCTACAAACAGAACTCTCTAAGCGGGCCGGTCGAGCTGCACAATCACCACACGAAGGGTATGCAAGACCGACGTCGCGCTCTGATTGCCCATCTTGACCCCGGAGCCAATGCGAAGAGCCTTCCTGCAGATGTGTGGTCAGGTAAGAGAGCCGAAAAGTGGCGACGTCTGCATCTGGATCGGCCTTCGCACACGATCCTCGCCCAGATGCACAGGGACATGTCCGAGTGGATTCACCCGCTGTACGAACGGTGGATTACCGTCCGTGAGGCGGCGCGCCTTCAGTCGTTCCACGATGGGTTTGTTTTCAAGAGCAGTGAGTGGCAGATGCTGAAGCAGGTTGGCAACGCCGTACCGCCCTTGATGGCACGCGCTCTCGCAACAGTGGCCGACGCTGCACTGGTGCGAATGGGTGAGCGCAAGAGTCGATAGCCCCGGTGCGAGAGGCGCGGCACCGTTCTCGCCGGTTTAGTCCTCAATCGCGGTTTGACCCGGCAGGGGCAGTGAAGCTGTGCGTCCGAACGAAAAAGAAGCAATTCAGTTTATGATTGTTGATCGTGTTCGACAGCGATCAGGCAACGGCCTTCGACGATCTGGTGACCGCCGACCTGCATGTCGAGCGGCGCTATCTCGGTGGCACCAAGGGGACTGCCGGCGATGATCCGGTTGCCCGTCTACTTCCGGTCGGCAACCAAGGTGGGTTTCGGTACAAGGGTTCGGTCGCAAACGACGCAGTCAAGCTGGTAGTGCTCTACACCAGTGGTTCAGCGCCTGGCTGGCCTGACAGTCTTGACCCGGAGACGGGTATCTTCACCTACTTCGGCGACAACCGTAAGCCTGGAACGGCTCTGCACGAAACCGATCGCGCTGGAAACCTGCTGTTGCGAAACGCTTTTGAGCGTGCGCATGGCTCTTCCGCAGACCGGCTTCGGGTGCCGCCGTTCCTGTACTTCGAAAAGTCCACGCCTGGAAGGGCTGTCCGCTTTCGTGGGCTGCTGGCTCCTGGCGGAGCAGCATTGACCTCGGATGTAGACCTATCTGCGATCTGGCGCAACACATCCGGAGCAAGATTTCAGAACTACCGCGCAATCTTCACCGTGCTCGATGTCGGCGTGGTGCCGCGGTCTTGGTTGGACGCCGTCCTGGCCGGCGCACCAACAACCTCTGCAGGGTGTCCCGCGCCATGGCGGGAGTGGGTCGGGGGTCGTGTATACCGCGCGCTAGTAGCACCTCCGACTATCACTATCCGTAACAAGGCCGATCAGCTACCGGGTGATCAGAAGGGCTTAGCGATCTTGCGCACTATTCACAGTCACTTTGCTGGTAGGCCAACTGATTTCGAGAAGTGCGCAGTTGCGATCTGGAAGTTCATCGCGCCCGCGACCGGTGAGGTTACGGTGACGCCGCCGTCCCGTGACGGAGGCCGCGACGCCATTGGCCAGTATCTTCTCGGTCCTGACGCGGATAGGGTCCCCGTCGATTTCGGACTCGAAGCGAAGTGCTATCAGGTCAGCAGCGGCGTTGGTGTCAAGGAAATGAGCCGTTTGATCTCCAGGATTCGGCACCGGCAGTTCGGCGTGTTCGTGACGCTGTCGTACTTCAACCCGCAGGTCTATAAGGAGGTACGAACCGATGGTCATCCAATCGCGATGATCTGTGGCAAGGATGTCGTCGAAGCCCTGGTCAAGAACGGATTTGGTGATGCCAATGCTGTTCAGGTCTGGCTAGACAGTCAATTCCCGGCCCCTGGGTAGCGACACGTCTTCTTCTCGGTGCCAAGCAGGCAGGTTTCTGGCTTGATGTGGTGGAACTGCTCTGCCCGTCGGCGGTCGCCGGGCTTTGACTGCCGAATTTCCTTGCCTCATGACTTGTCGGTATCAAAGACACTGAGCGGCTGGACATTGGCCTCGTAGTCTTGGTCCAAGTTGTCGCAGTCGGCAGGCCAGCCGTCCTCGTCGACCTCGCACCACGAACCGTCTGATCGCTGAAGCGTTGGATGGCTATGGGAGGGAGCCAGTTCCAGCTTCTCAGGTGTGTCTTCGTGGAACGCGGCGAGCAGCGCCTTTACCGATGGCGCGATTTCTTTTCTCTTGGGCTGGATTTCGCGCATCTGAACTACGACCCCAATGGCTTTGGGAGGTCCGTCGCGGACAGCAGAGCGACCCAGTAGTCATTGCGAAGCGCGTCCCAGAGGTCGTCGTGCTCAGGAAGCATCTGGCGAGCATCGGCCAGATCAGGGTACGTGTCGAACATGATTGTTCCGGGTTGCGCGTCCGGAAGCTGTGTGCGCGACGGCAAACGAAAGGCGGTGAACGACTCATGCGGGAACTGCACGCGCAAGATGCGCGCAGAACGCCCGACCAGTTGCCACACCGCGACCTTCCGGTCGTGCTGGATTTGCGTGGTCCGCAACGCCTCTCGGCGCATCATGCCGCTCCACCGGTGGTGCGCCCGGTGCAGGGGGCCTCGACACCCCGGCACCGAGACGATTCTGTGGGAATGGGCTGGCCCGCCCATGAGCGGATCGCGTCCGCGAACCGCTCGACCATCTCGGCCGGCGCCCCGCTGTAGATGGCTGGCGGCCCGACGAACGGATTGCGTTTTGGAAGCTCTCGGCTCGGCATTGTGCAGACCTCCAGGACCTCGACGGTTGTGGGTGCGCCCGGTGCCCTCAAACAACTCCTGAGAGTGTTCTCTTCGGGCGTATAACCAGCACACACTGTGTCGGTGCTGGTAGTAAGGTCGTCGGAGGTGTTGAAGGGTGGTGGAAAGCCCACCGTCGCTGACCAAATGGGTGATGTGATGAAGGCTCCGAACACGCAGCTCTCGCAGTGGCTCACCCGTTCCGGGTGGAGCAACAAGGAGTTGGCGCGCCGCGTGCGCGCCCTCGCGATCGAGTGGAACGAACCTCATGTCAGGCCGGACGCCTCGAGCGTGCGGCGCTGGACGGACGACGGGGAAGCCCCACGCCAGCCGGTTCCGGCGATGCTCGCGGATCTGTTCTCTGTGCGGTTCGGATTTCGCGTGACGACCTATGACCTCGGTCTGGGTGACGCACCGTCTGTTGACCGCGCCCTCACATACAACCCGTCGTTGGCCGAGACGGTAGAAGCCGTCGCAGATCTTGGGAGGGCAGACGTGGATCGGCGAAAGTTGCTTGTCACCGCGCCGTTTGCGATAGTTGCGGCGATCGGACCATCCCGTGACTGGCTGCTCAACACCCTTGACCAGTTGCCTGACGAACGGCAACGGGTGCGACTCGAAGACGTCACCGCGGTGAAGAACATGTTCGCCACCTTCCAGGAGATGGACATCTTCCAAGGTGGCGGCTCGGGTCGGTTGGTGCTGGCTGCGTACATGAACGAGCACGTCTACCCGCTGCTTCGCCGGACATTCACCGCCGAGGTTCGACTGGCACTGTGCGGAGCGGCTGCCGAACAGACCTATCTGCTCGGATGGATGGCGTTCGACAATGGCGAGCACGGGACCGCGCAGCGGTACTTGATCCAGGCACTGCGCCTTGCCGAGGAATCGCGAGACCCAGCGCTCGGCGCCCATGTGCTTGCCGGAATGGCCGATCAAGCGACCCTGCTCGGCCACCCCAAGGAGGGCCGTCGACTGGCCCAAGCGGGCCGCCAAGGGCTTTCGAAGCTGAACTCCCCGGCATGTCTCGCGGACCTGTGGACGCTCGAAGCTCGCGCCCTGGCGGTCCTAGGCGACAAAGTCGGGACGGCGCAGGCGGTTAACGCCGCCGAGGACGCGTTCACTCGCGTGGAACCCGATCACGAGCCGGAGTGGGCGAAGTTCATTGATGAGGCGTACATCTGCGGCGAGTGGGCCAACGCCTTCCGAGACCTCGGACAACCCGAGGACGCCGCACCACACGCCCGACGGTCGATCGCCTACGCCCGCACGCAGAATCGTGCGCGGCGAGGTGCGTTGTCTCATGCCGCGTTGGCCGTCACGCACATTCAGAAGCGCGACCTTGATGCCGCCTACGCGGCAGGTGTGCGGACGGTCGATCTCTCCCGCAAGGTGAAGTCGTCTCGCTCGGTGGAAGCGGTCCGCGATGTTCAACAGCGCATGAGGTCATTCGGGCCGCACCCCTTGGTCGCAGACTTCAACGAGCGCGCTCGGGCACTGCTGGCGGCGTGACGCGAATCGTCAGGAGTGCTGCGCGGCCTACCGTCTGACGATACTCGATGGAAGGGCGGTGTAGTGCACGGCGAGGGGCGATTACGAAAATGAGCCGAAAGCGCCCAGCCTGATAGTCTCGTTCCCACGGCTTCCGTTGTCCTAGTGAGAAATTCGATGGGGTGGATCCGCAGTCGCGTGCTCGGAGGCTGCACGGCGGCGTCGCAGGCGAAGCACTAAATTGCTTGCCTGCGCGGCCATGGCGGTGGGACGCACGGTGAGTGCTCGGACACGATAACAAGGTCGACGGTCCTGTGGAGGACAACGAGCGTCGGATCGCAGGTGGCGCGGCCCGACGCAACGGAGCGATCAGCGCCGGACTTCGGCCACTGAGGCCGGGCGGCGCTCGGTGCGTGACAACTCACACGCCTCTGCGATGTAGAACGCTTCGAGGGCATCCATTGCGGTGCACCGGTTTTGAGATCGCACGAAACGACTGACAGGAACGCTGCCAACGCGTGCGTGTATGCGCGCCGGAACCGTTCCTTTTGCGGGCGGCGCACGCTCACACGCTGCTCATCGACATGTCGCCACCGCGTCGGCCGGCGCATGTAACAGGTGGTTCGCTCCGGCCGAAAAGGACAGCATCGCCGCGGATCTGCGGTGTCGATTGCAATGGGGGACCGCATCGTTACCGGCTGCCCCAGCTCTATCTGTGACTATGCGTACCGAACGTCGAAGGGTGAACGCTGTGACGTTTCCGATCCTGATCAAGGGCCAGAATATGCCGTTGCCGGAGGATGTCGTCCGGGTCGATGTCGTGATCGGGTGGGTGGAGTCGGAGATTGAAGTCGATGCGTCCGCGCTACTGCTAGGCGTCGACGGAAAGGTCTGCTCCGACAGTGATTTCGTCTTCTATAACCAGCCGGAATCATCGGACGGTTCGGTGCGATTCCTGGGTACGAGCGCGACCGAGGAGGGCGCGCAGGCCAGGATCGCGATCGAATTATCGGCCGTTCCGGACAATGTCCATACAGTGGCGCTTGCCGGTAGCGTCGGCAGTGGATCCTTTGGGGACCTCGGCAAACTTGCGCTCCGGGTCGTTGATGCAGCGGGCAAGATCCTGGCTGAGTATGTCACCGCTGATGCCACTTCGGAGTCGGCGTTCGTGTTCGGCGAGGTGTACCGCCGGGGCAGCGAGTGGAAGGTGCGGGCGGTAGGGCAAGGCTGGGATTCTGGATTAGCCGGCCTGGCAACGGATTTCGGTGTCGACATCGACGAAGAGGACCCCGATCCGTCCGTTACGCCGCTGGGTGCGGCACCGGTGAGCGAGCCGGAGGCGGTTGTCGTGCAGGAGGTCGGTTCCGTCGACGTCGCTGCGCCGATCCACGAGCGCACACCACACAACGAGCCGAATACCGCTGTGCGGACTCGCGGCGTGCGAACCGCCAAGCGGGCAGCGAAGAAGGCCAAGCCGATAGAGTTCAAGCTTGCTGAGGGCGAAAACTGGCAGCCGGCTCGATTGTTCTCAGTGTTCGGAGTCGGGGCGGGCGAGGAACAGGAGAAGCGCGCTACGTCGGCGCTGATCGCCACAATGCAGGTCGTGCGTCCATTCGCTCGGGCGCTGTGCGCCAGGATAGGTGCTCCGGCAGGCGCTTTCGAGGGATATGTCGAAGTGCAGTACGAGCGGGGCGAATCGAAGGTCATTCCGGACGCGGTGCTGAAGGTAGTTCGGGGAAGTCGGATATGGACTGGTCTGCTCGAGGTCAAGACCGGTAGCGGCAAGCTCCGGCGCGATCAACTCGAGAGCTACCTCGACGTGGCGCGTCGGAAGAAGTATGACGCGGTGGTCAGTCTGTCGAACGATGTGCCGGCCAGCGCGGGTGAACTTCCCGTAGAGGTCGACCGCCGTAAGCTGACGAAGGTCGCCCTGCGCCATTTGTCGTGGGCGGAAGTGGCGCATGAGGCGCGAATGTTGCTCTCGCACGGTGGTATCGAGGACGACTTGCAGGTGTGGATCTTGAGCGAGTTCCTGCGATACCTTGACCATCCTCGCTCGGGCGCCGTCGAGTTCGTCGACATGGGACGCCACTGGGTTGCTGTTCGCGACGCCGTCACGGCGGGCACATTGCGTGCGAGTGACCAGAAGGCATTGACGGTCGCCGATACATGGATGTCCCTCTCGCGCCATCTGGCGCTGCGGCTGACCTCTGAACTCGGTGTGACGGTCAAGCACGTCCTGTCCCGGCGACACCTCACCGATCGGGTCGCCCGAAGCGCAGCCGTCACAGAGCGACTGGCCGCCGACGGAACATTCGAGGCTGTGCTGCGGATTCCTGACACTGCGGGGGATCTGGTCGTGGTAGCGGACATTCGAACCAACAAGATTCGCTGCCGTACGACCCTCGACGCGCCGAATGAAGGGACGTCTGGTCGTAGGGTGTCGTGGTTGCTCAAGCAACTCGCGGACGCACCAGGCGATGTTCAGGTCGAAGCGGTGTTTTCGGCGCGCGGCAATGAAGCTTGTGAGCATCTCGAAAAGGTGCGCGCGGATGCCAAGGTGCTTACCGGCGGTCGCGTCGGCACTATCGTATCCTTCTCGCTCGAGCAGACCTTCCCGATGGGCAACCGGCGATCCGGGACGGCGGCCAGCTTCATCGCCAGCGTCACCTCGGCGACCGACTCGTTCTACGGGACGGTGATTCAGCCGCTGCGTGGATGGGTACCGGCGGCGCCGAAGCAGCCGGATCCCTCCCAGCCAGAAGCTGTGGCCGTTGCCGATATGTGACCCGTACAGGCGACATCATCCTCGTGACGATCCCGTCGCGTCGATGTTCGGTTGGGCGGCTCGCTGGAACCAACTCTCGAAAGCGGTCTGGACCAAACGGTTCCTGGTGTCGGCTCACTCTCGTGCGGTGCGCGGCGGCAAGGCGCGATACCGAGAGCTCGCGCTAGTTGCTGGTGTGTTTGTGTTGCCAGGCGGCCAAGGCGAGGTTCGCTACTTCTAGTAGTAAGAGGAGGACGCCGGAAGTCATCAGGCAGGTGGAGATTTGGGAGAGGCGGGTGGAGCGGGAGCGGGTGGTGAAGTAAGCGTCGGTGGGGAGGTTGTCGCCGATGAAGCAGGACTTGGCGGCTTGGGTGGCTTTAGTGGCGAGGGAGTCGGTGGCTACGGATGCGGTCAAGGCGGTGACTGCGGCGGTGATGCAGAGGATCGAGATAGTGATGAGTGCGGCGAATAGCATCAGACCCCCGAGGATTTCGGCTTCTAGAGGTCAGCGGATGGTCGTGCTGACTACAAGAAGTGTTGCAGCAGGGTGTGACATCTTTTGCGGTACAACAGATTCGTGAGCGAGCGTCGGTTTGTGCGGTTCGAAGCTGCGGAAGCGAACCGGCATGGGCGGCATCCGGGTGTGTTCGGGCTGGTCAATGGGTTGGCGTGGGCGGGGGTGTTGACAGGGGAGCAGGAGCGGTTTCGGCGGGTCAACAACGATTGGTACAACGCGAATCTTGTTGATCCGAGTGAGGTGGATCCTGGGATCTACGACCGTGCGGTTCATCCAGGAGCGGCGTCGTGGTTCAATGCGGCGGCTGTGGGGATGATCGGGCGGGTGGAGGGGTATCTCGCGATCCTTGACGCACATGGCGTGGGGTGGGTGCGGTTGGATTCCGGTGCGCCAGGGGAGATCCTGTACGAGGATTCGAATCAGGTGGTCGCGGTTCAGCGGGCCGGGGGCGAAGCGGATGCCGCCAAGGATTCCCGGTGATCGTCCGTCCAGCTAGGTGGGAGCCCAGTGCGACGCGGACCTGTCAGCGGCGGACTCCGGCCACGGCAACTGGCCGATTTTCGTGTCGCGAAAGTTCGCATGCTTCAGCGATATAGAACGCTTCGAGTGCGTCGGCGGGTGTGCAGGGGCTGGCGAGTTCGCCAGATACTACGGAGAGGAACGCCGCGAGTTCGTCGGTGTAGGCCCGACGGAAGCGTTCCATGAAGCTGGGGTAGGCGGGGTATGGCGAAGGGGCGTAGTCGGGTTCGACGGAAGTCAACGGTGACCGGTCGTCGAGGCCGACGACGGCATTTCCGAGGGAGCCGAGGGCTTCTAGGCGGACGTCGTAGCCTGCGCCGTTGTAGCGGCCGAGGGAGACTGTGGCCAGAGCGCCGTCGTCCAGGCGCAGCAGCACCGCTGCGGTGTCCACATCGCCCGCGTCGGCGAAGAATTGCTCGCCGCGGTTGGCTCCGGTTGCGTAGACCTCCACTACTTCGCGCCCCGTAACCCACCGGATGATGTCGAAATCGTGTACGCCGCAGTCGCGGAAGATGCCACCGGAGTGGGGAATGTATTCGGCGGGTGGGGGAGTGGGGTCGAGGGTGGTGGCGCGCAAGGTGTGCAGCCAGCCGAGTGAACCGGAGGCGATGGCATCGCGGGCGGCGCGGTAGCCGGCGTCGAAGCGGCGTTGGAAGCCGATTTGGACTGGAACGGTGGAGTTTTCGAGGTGGGCGATGACGGCGCGGGTGCCTTGGATGTCGGTGGCTACTGGTTTTTCGCAGAAGACCGGGATGCCTTGATCGACGGCGCGGGTGATGAGTTCGGGGTGGGAGTCGGTGGCGGTGGCGATGATGAGGCCGTCGAGTGGGGCGGCGAAGAGTGTGTCGATGTCGGGGACGGCTTGAACGCCGAGTTTGGTGGCGGCGGCGTGGGCGCGTTCGGCGTCGGCATCCGCGACGATGACGGTCTCGACACCGGGTAGGTGTTTCAGTGTTTCGGCATGGGAGGTGCCGATACGGCCGGTGCCCGCCAGGCCCAGCGTGACGGTGTGTGCTGATGTCATCGGCTCTCCTCCTGGTGAAATGCGAATTGGCGGTGGGTATACGAAAGCGTCAGTTGCGTGGTGCTGCGGTCGTCGCGCGAACGACCAGTGAAGGTTCCAGGCGGCGGCGCATTGGGTCGGTACGGCCGTCGCGCAGGCGCTCGACCAATGCCTCGATTGCCAAGCGGCCCATCTGAATTCGCGGCTGATCGATGGTGGTAAGGGAGACGTGGCGCAGGGCGGCAAGAGAGGTGTTGTCATAGCCGATGACCGAAACATCCTGCGGCACCGAAAGTCCGGCTTCTTCGAGTGCCGACATCGCGCCGACGGCATTGAAGTCGTTGCCGCACACCAGTGCGGTGGGGAAGTTCTCACGAGAGAACAGATTCAGCAGTTTCTGGACCGCCGTGATGCCCCCCGAGTCGGTGTGCTCGCTGGCGATGATCATGGGCTCCAGCCCTTTTCGTGCCATCGCGGCACGGTAACCGCGACGGCGCGCGGCAGCGGTGAAGGCCCCGCCGCCGTCGAGATGCACGATCCGGCGGTGGCCGAGCGAGACCAGATGCTCCACGGCCAGTGCGGCGCCGATCTCGCCGTCGTCATTGACGGTATCGACGTCCGCGATCGTAGAACTGCGCGAAATGAGCACG
Source organism: Nocardia sp. NPDC050412 (assembly GCF_044458825.1). Taxonomy (NCBI): domain Bacteria; kingdom Bacillati; phylum Actinomycetota; class Actinomycetes; order Mycobacteriales; family Nocardiaceae; genus Nocardia; species Nocardia sp. NPDC050412. The sequence continues at coordinate 327,206 of NZ_JBITIJ010000004.1, read as the reverse complement.
ATCGGGCATTTCTCGGCGGCGTCGCGAATGGCCGCCACCGGCAGTACGGGTGAAAGCAGGATGATTCCGCCGGGGCGGAAGGACAGCAGGCTTTCCAGTGCCGTGCGCTCACGGGCGGCGCTGCGGCGTCCGGTATTGAGGATCAGTTCCAGGTCTGCGTCCTGCGCGGCCGCGTCCATACCCTCCACCACATCGGCGAAGAACGCGTTGCGCAGGTCGGAGACCGTGACGCCGATGATGTTGGAGGTCCGGCTGGCCAGCGACCGCGCCATGATGTGCGGCTGATAGCCGAGCTCCTTCGCGGCCGCCAGCACCGCGCGGCGACGATGTTCGCTGACCTTCGGGGAGTTGCGCATGACGAGGGAGACCAGCGCGCGGGACACCCCGGCGCGGGCGGCGACGTCTTCCATGGTCGGTCGCGCCATCTCGCCTCCGTTCCGCATCCCACCGTGCTCCTGCAGTGTCGGACGTTACAAGGTTGGCCTGGCCTTATCAATAGAGCGCTCTAATCCGACATTTTTCTCACCGTCAGCGTCGGGTATTTTCGCTGCAAATACGAATTTTCGCAGGTAGCAGCGATGAAACAGCGACCGATGCAGTACTTGACACTCTATGACCTACGTTACATAGTTGGAGCGCTCCAACAGCGCCAGATCGACACCGAAGGTCGGAGAGCCGGATGACCCAACCTCGCTATCCGCTACGTATCGCGGCCGCACCGATCTCCTGGGGCGTCTGCGAAGTCCCCGGTTGGGGTCACGTGCTCGACGCGCGGACCGTCCTTACCGAGATGTCCGCCCTCGGCATCTCCGCGACGGAACTGGGCCCGCCCGGCTACCTACCGCAGAATCCAGCCGAATTGCGCTCGCTGCTCGATGATTTCGGCATCACCGCCGTCGGGGGCTTCCTCGCCCTCCCGCTGCACTGCGGCCCGGCACAGGCAATCGAGACCGCCCGCGAAAACGCCGCTCTTTTCGCAGCGACGGGTGCGGAGGTGGTCGTCCTCGCGGCCGCGACCGGGCTCGACGGATACGACATGCGCCCAACACTTTCCGATGAAGAATGGCAGACCCTGATCCGAACCGCTGGCGCCATCCGAGATGTCGCCGCCGAATTCGGATTGCGCACCACCCTGCATCCGCACGTCGGCACCTACATCGAGAGCGACGCCGAAGTCGACAGGTTCCTTACCGATTCCGATCTGGACCTCTGCCTGGATACCGGCCATCTGCTGATCGGCGGCACCGATCCGGTGCGTCTCGCACAGCGCCATCCGGATCGCATCGGACATATCCATCTCAAGGATGTGCGCAACGCCATTGCCGACCGAGTACGCAGCGGCGCAATGGAATACAGCGATGCCGTCCGCCGCGGCATCTACGCCCCGCTCGGCGACGGCGATATCGACATCGAGGCTCTGGTACGCGGCGTACACGCCGCAGGCTACCGCGGCTGGTACGTCATCGAACAGGACACGGCATTGCGCCCGAAGGATTCGGCAGAACTGCCCAGCCGCGACGCCGCCCGCAGTCTGATCCACCTTGCGGGCATAGCTTCCGCGCTGGGCTCAGTCCGAATCTAGATGGGAAGTGATGACAACGATGTCGCTGGAAATACGCACGGCATGGTGGCGGCGATCCCGTCGCGTGCTGCCGTGGCTGGCTGCGGCCACCCTCCTCGCCGCGTGTACGGGTCCGGGTGCGGATGTTTCCGCCCCGACCCAATCCCCGGTCGCGCAAGGCAAATTGGGCTCCGTCGCGGTGGTGACCCACGGCAGCCCAGGCGACGCCTTCTGGAACGTCGTCAAGAATGGCGCGGAGGCGGCGGGCAAGGATCTCGGCGTCCGCGTCGAGTACAACTCCTCGGGCGATCCGGGGCAGCAGGCCAAACTCATCGATAACGCTGTCGCACAAGGCGTGGACGGTCTCGTCGTATCGATGGCGAATCCTGAAGCTCTGCGATCCTCGATCGAAAAGGCCATTGCCGCGGGCATTCCGGTGGTGACCATCAACTCCGGTGAGAGCGAGAGCACCAAGTTCGGTGCGATCGGCCATGTGGGGCAGAGCGAAACACTGGCCGGACAGGCCGCGGGCAAGCGCCTCGCCGACGCTGGTCGCAAGAAGTTGCTGTGCGTGATCCACGAGGCGGGCAATATCGGTGCCAACCAGCGCTGTGACGGCGCGACCAAGGCCTTCGGCAATGGCACCACGCTGCAGGTGGATATCAACAATCCCACTGACGCGCAGTCCCGCATCAAGGGCGCATTGGAGGCGGACAGGTCAATCGACGCCGTGCTCACGCTGAATTCACAGGTAGCCGCCCGTGCGGTGGACGGTGTGAAGGAATCGCTGTCGACGGCGACAGTCGCGACCTTCGATCTGAATACCGATGTGGTCGAGGCCATTCGGGCCGGGAAGCTGCTGTTCGCCGTGGACCAGCAGCAGTACGAACAGGGCTATCTGCCGATCGTGCTGCTGCAGCTGTATCGGACGAATCTGAACTCGGTGGGTGGTGGCGCACCGGTGCAGACGGGTCCCGCCTTCGTCGACAAGAACAATGTCGAAGCTGTCGCGGCCCGCGTGGCACTGGGTATGCGCTGAGGAAGTGGATGAAATGACTATTGCCACAAAAACTTCCGAGGTCACGCCCAACACCCCGCCCGACGGGCCGTCGCTGTTGCAGCGGGTGGTCGTGCGTCCAGAGATCGGCGCATTGCTCGGCGCCGCACTGGTCTTCGTATTCTTCTCGATCATTACCGACCGTTTCCTCAGCTCACTCGGTGTCGCGACCTGGCTGGACGATTCATCCACGCTCGGCATCATGGCGGTCGCGGTCGCATTGCTGATGATCGGCGGCGAATTCGACCTCTCGGCCGGTGTCATGACCGCTTCTACCGCACTGGTCACCGCATTGCTCGCGGTGCACGCGGGTTGGAATGTCTGGCTCGCGCTCTTGGTTTCGCTGCTCTTCGCGCTTATGGTGGGTGCCTTCAACGGCTGGCTCGTGATGCGAACGGGGCTACCGAGTTTCATCGTTACTCTTGGCACTTTCCTTGCGCTGCAAGGTCTCAACCTCGGCGTCACCCGTCTGGTTACCGGAACTGTTCAGGTGTCGGGCATTCGAGCCGCCGACGGATACAACTCGGCGGGCTGGGCCTTCGCCTCGACATTGGACATCGGCGATACGCACCTGCAAGCGTCGGTCGTCTGGTGGGTGGTCCTCACCGCGATCGCCGCACTTGTCCTGGTGCGCACCAAGTTCGGCAACTGGATTTTCGCGGTGGGCGGTGCGCTGCCGAGCGCGCGGGCTGTCGGCGTCCCCGCCGATCGGACGAAGATCCTGCTCTTCATGACCACAGCCTTCGCCGGTTGGGTCGTCGGATCCTGCAGTATCCTCCGGTTCTCCAGCGTGCAGGCGAATCAGGGCGTCGGGCTGGAACTGCACTACATCATCGCGGCCGTGGTCGGCGGCTGCCTGCTGACCGGCGGATTCGGTTCCGCGATCGGCGCCGCCATCGGCGCGCTGATCTTCGGCATGGCCCGGCAGGGCATCGTTTTCGCCGGGTGGGACAGCGACTGGTTCATGCTGTTCCTCGGCGTGCTGCTGCTGGCCGCGGTGTTGGTCAACAACATATTCAAGAAGCGAGCCGAAAGGGTACGCCGATGAACACAGCGTCGCGTAGCGATTCTGGTGGTCGGGTGACGGGTGGGCCACCCCTGATCGAAGCGATCGATATCGGCAAGAGCTACGGCGGTGTCGTCGCACTACGTGACGTCTCCACCGTGGTTAATGCCGGACAGGTCACCTGCATCCTCGGCGATAACGGTGCGGGCAAGTCGACCCTGATCAAGGTTCTCGCCGGAGTACATCAGCACGATCGCGGTGAACTGAAGCTGGATGGCCGGTCGACCCGGTTGTCTTCGCCCCGCGAGGCTTTGGACCACGGCATCGCGACCGTCTACCAGGATCTCGCCGTGGTGCCGCTGATGAGCGTCTGGCGCAACTTCGTACTCGGCTCCGAGCCGACCATCGGCTACGGTCCGCTGCGACTGCTCGACCGTCGCAGAGGCCGCGATATCGCGCGAGAGGCGTTGGCGGACATGGGGATCGAGATCCGGGATATGGAACAGCCGGTCGGCACGCTGTCGGGCGGACAACGCCAGTGCATCGCGATCGCCAGGGCCGTGCACTACGGGGCCAAGGTGCTCATCCTGGATGAACCGACCGCCGCCCTGGGGGTGAAACAGGCCGGTGTCGTACTGAAGTACGTTGTGCAAGCCCGGGATCGCGGGCTCGGGGTCATCCTCATCACCCACAACCCGCACCATGCTTATCCGGTTGGCGACCGCTTCCTGCTGCTCAAACGCGGTGCGATGCTCGGCTCGTACGAGAAGTCGAAGATCGACCTGCCGGAGTTGACAAGACAAATGGCCGGCGGTGCCGAATTGGACGCACTGCAGCACGAATTGCAGCGCGTGGTGACGCCGTGAGGCTGACAACGGCGCAGGCACTGGTCGGCTGGCTGGTCGCCCAGCATTCGGAGACCTTCGACGGCCGCGAAGTACCGTTGTTCCCGGCGGCTTTCGCGATATTCGGGCACGGCAATGTGCTCGGCCTCGGCACCGCACTATCCGAGCGTCGCGATGAAATCCCGGTCTGGCGTGGGCATACCGAGCAGGGAATGACGCTGGCGGCCGTCGGCCTGGCCAAGGCGACCCACCGACGTCAGGTCGGAATCGCGACGTCCTCGATCGGTCCCGGCGCGCTGAATATGGTGACGGCCGCCGGAGTGGCACATGCGAATCGTCTTCCGCTGCTGCTGCTTCCGGGGGATACCTTCACCAACCGCGCACCGGATCCGGTGCTGCAACAGGTCGAACACTTCGGCGACCCGACCATTACCGTCAACGATGCCTTCCGCGCGGTCAGCCGCTACTTCGACCGCATCACCCGACCGGAACAACTGATTGCCACCCTGCCCCAGGCGGCGCGGGTGCTGACCGATGCGGCTGATGTGGGCCCTGTGACATTGGCATTGCCACAGGACGTCCAAGCCGAGACCTACGACTTTCCCGAGGCGCTTTTCGAGCCGGTCGTACACCGAATCACACGTTCGCGCCCCGACTCTCGGGTGCTGGCCGAGACAGCGCGGGCACTGCGATCGGCGCGACGTCCACTGTTGGTCCTCGGCGGCGGTGTGCGCTATTCGGGTGCGGGCCGGCTGGTACTCGAATTCGCTGAGCGGCACGGAATTCCGATAACCGAAACGACGGCTGGGCGCTCTCTCGTACCGCACGACCACGAGTTGTATGCCGGTCCGCTGGGCATTACCGGCTCGGCGTCGGCCAATGCCGCTGCAGCACAGGCGGATCTGGTGTTGGCCATCGGCACCCGACTTCAGGACTTCACCACCGCCTCCTGGACCGTCTTCGCGCCCGACGTCCGGCTGATCACCGTCAACACGGCCCGTTTCGACGCGGTGAAGCACGGTGCGCTCGCGGTCGTGGGTGATGCCGACGCGACGGTGCGGGAATTGGCTGCGCTCCTGGCGAATTGGCAAGTCGATACCGAATGGTCCGAGCGCGCGGAAGGACTCCGCACCACCTGGGACGCCCATATCGACAAGCTGCGCGCACCGACACCGGGCATTCCGAGCTACGCCCAAATCGTCGGCGTCGTCAACGAATTGAGTGCACCCGACGACTATGTGATGACCGCCTCGGGCGGTATGCCCGGCGAGCTGATCGGCGGCTGGCGGGCCACCGGCACCGTGCCGACCATGGACGTCGAGTACGGGTTCTCCTGCATGGGTTACGAACTCGCGGGTGCCTGGGGTGCGGCGATGGCGCATGTGCACGGTCTGGTCACCACCATGCTGGGCGACGGCTCCTATTTGATGCTCAACTCGGAGCTGTTCTCCGCGGCCTTCGCGGGCCACCGATTCGTCGCGGTCGTCTGCGACAACGACGGCTACGCGGTGATCGCCCGGCTCCAAGAAGGTCAGGGCGGCGACCCCTTCAACAACTTCTATGCCGACTGCCGCACCAACCACGTGCGACCGCCGCGCGTCGACTTCGCAAGCCACGCAAGATCATTGGGCTGCGCGGTCTTCACCGCGACCGATCTGACCGAGTTCCGCGGCGCGTATGCGCGGGCCAGGGCAGCGGCACTGAGCGAGTCCCGGCCGGCCGTTGTGGTCGTGCGCACCCAGCCGTCCGCCTGGACCGATGCGGGTGCCTGGTGGGAGGTCGGTGTGCCAGAGCACCTGGCGGGCCGCGCGGCCTACGACCAGGCCAAGACGGCGCAGCTGCGTTACCTGAACAGAGCCGAATCAGCGGACTAGCCGGTCGTGGCCTGCGGCCGGAAATTCCATCAATATGACGATCGCATGGCTCACTTGGTCACGGCTGCATAACTGAAAACCGACCACTTAGTGCACATCTGAGCCCGAACTGTCGTATTTTCTTTGCGAATTCTCAGTTCCGGTGCGAGGTCTATGTCGAGCGTGGTTGCTGGGATTTCGGCCGAGTCCGCATCGGTAGCCGAAACTGCGCGCTGACCTGGCGATCTATGCTCCGCTACCGGTCGATGATCAGGGTAGCCAGCCCTTCGCAACCGATGTTGCGTCCGCGGCCACACCGTTGCTCCAACGTCGGCTTGCTCACAGTTGCCACTGCTGGAAGTGGCCGAATTCGTCCGATGATGGCATTGTTGATCACGAGATCGGGCTTATCGAAGTGATCTGCTCGGCTCATCAACAGGAAGTAAGAAGTAAAGAACATGGCTCAAGGCAGTGTGAAGTGGTTCAACAGCGAGAAGGGCTTCGGCTTTATCGCTCAAGACGGAGGCGGCCCTGACGTCTTCGTGCATTACTCGGCCGTTTCCGGCTCGGGTTTCCGGTCCCTCGAAGAGGGCCAGCGCGTGGAGTTCGAGATCGGCCAGGGCCAGAAGGGCCCGCAGGCCCAGGACGTCCGCGCTATCTGATCAAGCGTGACTTAGGAGGCTCGCACCCGGCAGGGGGTGCGGGCCTCTCGTCGTTTTCGGGGACATTCAGGCGCTCTTGCCGAAGGTGACATGGGTGACCGCGGGGGAGTGAACCATCGAACTGATCTCGTAGCCCGGCAGGGTGGCGAGATCGTCGTAGAGCCGCTCGCCCGCGCCGAGCAGGATCGGGACCACCGCGAGATGCATCTCGTCCACCAGACCGGCGCGCAGAAACTGCCGAATCGCCGATGAGCCGCCCGCGAGCCGCACATCCTGACCGTCCGCGGCCTTGAATGCTTGGCGCAGAACGGCTTCCGGCGTTTGGTTCACGAAATGGAACGTTGTGCCACCCTCCATCGGCAGCGACGGCCGCGCGTGGTGGGTCATCACGAAGGTGTCGTGGTGGTAGGGCGGGTTGTCGCCCCACCAACCCTTCCATTCGTGATCGGTCCACGGACCGCGGATCGGGCCGAACATGTTGCGCCCCATGATGGTTGCGCCGATGCCGGCATCGCCCGCGACCATGAAATCGTTGTCCACGCCGGTCTCGCCGGTGTTCGCGCCGTCCATCTGGTGCGCGTAGCGCGTGGCCCACACCCAATCGTGCAGCCGCAATCCGCCCTCGCCGAGCGGGTTCTCGGGTCCCTGATTCGGTCCGGCGATGTAGCCGTCGAGCGAGATCGCGATGTTGTGCACGCGCAACTTTGCCATGATGTGTCTCTTCTCTGATCTGATTGCATTTTGCAATCGCTTGTGGGCAGCCTATGCGCAACTGGTTGTAGAATGCAAGCAGAAATGTCGAGGGAAGGAGCGCCACATGCGCGACGATGGACGTTCGGGCTGCCCGATCAACGCGACCATCGAGGTGATCGGCGATCGATGGACGCTGCTGGTGCTGCGTGACGTGATGTTCGGCAATCGCCGCCACTTCCGCGAGCTGCTGGCCGGATCGGAGGAGGGGATCGCGTCCAATATTCTGTCCGACCGGCTCAAGCGCCTGGTCGCGGCCGGACTACTCAGTCGAGAGGACACTCGTCCCGGCCAGAAGGCCGAGTACCGGCTCACCGAGCCCGCGATCCAGTTGGTGCCGATCATGGCGCAATTGGGCGCATGGGGGCTGCGGCATCGCCCGACGACGAAGCGCCTGCGCGTGCGAGCGGAACTCCTCGAGGAGGGTGGACCGCAGCTGTGGGCCGAGTTCATGAACGAACTGCGTGAGTCGCACCTCGGGATTCCGCGTCCCGATCCGGACGCGCCGACCGCCACCGACCGTTTGGCCCGCGCTTACGCGGCTGCGGTCGCCGAGGTGTGACCGGCGGACCAGTGGCGCCTCGATGACATCTGTCATCGGCGAACCCGCTGAGCGGCACTGCCTGACCGAATCCGATACCGCCGCCGCGATGACGGCGTCGGCCGACACTGCCGCCATCGTGCCGGCGACACCCGCGGTGCTGATCGCCGCCGGACCCGGCTCGTTCCACTGCCATCGAGGCCGCACAACCGACCGCACCACCACCGCCGACCCTTCGTGGCGTTCCGCTGGACCCACGACCTTGTCCCGCCTGGTGCTGAGGTCCGCTCGTCGGCATCGGCATGATCGTCGCCGGCATCGGCTCGGCGGCAGTCTTTGGGTCCGGCACTGTCATGATCGCCATCGACGTGCTGTACACCGGCGTGGCCTGAGGCGGCATACGGCCGCCGGGTCTGCGCCCCGCGTATCTGCTCTCCGGGCTGATCGAGTTTCCGGCGCTGTTCTACTTCCTGGTGATCGGCTTCGACGAGCCACTACACGTCACGGCGGCGGTCATGCTGTTCCCTACGTTCCTCCTCGCAGTGTGACGCAAGCCGACCACGCCGCATTGGACGGCGCCGTCGGAATGTCCCGAGCGCCGCGCGCTCGGAGGCCGCCTGCTGGTGATCGCGACCGGGGTCGGCGTCCTCATCGCCGGATTCGGTGGCGCGCTGATGGCTACGGCGGTGGCGATCGTCGCCTCGGGCTGTGGGGTTGGCGACAGTGGCGAGGCGTGAGTGGATACTGCGCGGCACGGCTGCCGCGGGCTCGGCCAGCGCGCTGGTGATCCCCTTCTCCATCCGCTACGCCGCGTTCATTCCTCTGCTGCCCGTGTATTCAAGTAGCGCCATGCTTGCTGTCGCGTTGATCTTGGCGCGGCCGTATCTGACGTATCGCGCCGATTAATACGCTGACTCGCGATGAGGCGGCAATGCAGTCTGTTATGTACGAAGGTTGCCGGGGTTGCACCGCGTCCTATCTCGGACAGATCTCAGGCGCTGTCGAACATTCTCTCAGAGATCTCTTAGAAAACTTCTTTTGCTGATCTAATTACCGCGCGAAAAAGCGCTTCCGACCTGCGTTCATGCATATATCGCCTGATCAGTAGCGTGTTGGTCGGTTGTCCAGATCACAATGAAAAGCGATATGTAGTCTGCGTCACAATTCGCCAGAATTTCGTAACCGGATTTGTTCACGCTCCGATGTGTCATGTGTCAGCCAGTTCGACTGGATTAGTTTTCGACGAAGAGGAATTTCATGATCCCCGTTATCATCGACACCGGTTCCGCCGCCCTGAACGGCCTGTTCTCCACCGGTAGCGCTGCTCTGCACGGTATTCTCAACACCCTGTGGACGGGTTCTTTCGGCGGCTGATAGCGCTGTCTCGGTCGATCGAATCGATCGTGCCGACGCCGCCGTGACGGCGTGCGACGAGGGAAGGCCTCGCACCGTTGGTGCGGGGCCTTCCTCCATGTTGAGGCACCCGCCTACCGGGGGAGTAGGCCGCGGCGGATTCCGGCCAACTAAGCTTGGGCGCGGTAATTGCCGACCCCTTTCCTCCCAGGAGTACCCCACAGTGAGCCAAGCAGGCCGTCCTGTTGTTCTGATCGCCGACAAGCTCGCCCAGTCGACCGTCGACGCGCTCGGTGACGGTGTCGAGGTCCGCTGGGTCGACGGCCCCGACCGTCCGGCGCTGCTGGCCGCGGTGCCCGAGGCGGATGCCCTACTCGTCCGCTCGGCGACCACCGTCGACACCGAGGTGCTCGAGGCCGGGAAGAACCTGAAGATCGTCGCCCGCGCCGGCGTCGGCCTCGACAATGTCGATGTGCCCGCGGCCACCGAGCGCGGCGTCATGGTGGTCAACGCGCCCACCTCCAACATCCACACCGCCGCCGAGCACGCCGTCACGCTGCTACTGGCCGCGGCCCGCCAGATCCCGGCCGCCGATTCCACTCTGCGCGAGCGGACCTGGCAGCGCAGCAAGTTCAACGGCGTCGAGATCTTCGACAAGACCGTCGGTGTGGTCGGCCTCGGCCGCATCGGCCAGCTGTTCGCCGCGCGTCTGGCCGCCTTCGAGACCAAGGTGATCGCGTACGACCCCTACGTCTCCCCGGCCCGCGCCGCCCAGCTCGGCATCGAACTGCTGAGCCTGGACGAGCTGCTCGAGCGCGCCGACCTGATCTCGGTGCACCTGCCGAAGACCCCGGAGACCAAGGGCATCATCGGCAAGGAAGCCATCGCCAAGACCAAGCCGGGCGTCATCATCGTCAATGCCGCACGCGGTGGGCTGGTCGATGAGCAGGCGCTCGCCGACGCCATCAAGTCGGGTCACGTGCGTGCCGCCGGTCTGGATGTATTCGACACCGAGCCGTGCACCGACAGTCCGCTGTTCGACCTGCCGCAGGTCGTGGTGACCCCGCACCTGGGTGCATCCACCGCCGAGGCACAGGACCGCGCGGGCACCGATGTCGCCAAGTCCGTACTGCTGGCCCTGGCCGGTGAGTTCGTGCCGGGTGCGGTGAACGTCACCGGTGGCGCCGTCGGCGACGAGGTCGCGCCGTGGCTGGAGATCGTGCGCAAGCAGGGGCATCTGCTCGGTGCGGTGTCCAACGAGCTGCCGGTCAGCGTCGAGGTGCAGGTGCGTGGCGAGCTGGCCGCACAAGATGTTGCGGTGCTGGAGCTTTCGGCGCTGCGCGGCATCTTCTCCGCGCTGGTCGAGGACCAGGTCACCTTCGTCAACGCTCCCGCCTTGGCCAAGGACCGCGGCATTACCACCGAGGTCACCAAGGTTTCGGAGAGCCCGAGCCACCGCAGCGTCGTCGACCTGCGCGCGGTCTTCGGCGACGGCAGCACCCTGAATGTGGCGGGCACGCTGACCGAGCCGCAGCAGGTGCAGAAGATCGTCAACATCAACGGTCGCAACTACGACATGCGCGCCGAAGGTCTGAATCTGGCCGTGCTGAACTACGAGGACAAGCCGGGCGCCCTGGGCAAGATCGGCACCAAGCTCGGTGAGGCCGAGATCGACATCCTCGCCGCGCAGCTGAGCCAGGATGTCGATAAGGAGGGCGCGACCGTGGTTCTACGTGTGGCCCGCGAAGTCCCCGCCGACGTCCAGGCCGCGATCGCCGAATCCGTCGGCGCCGCCAAGATCGTCGTCGTCGACCTCTTCTGACCGCCACCGCCGCCGCGCACACCTACCCGTGCGCGGCGTCGTCACATGTGCCGCGCACGAAGTGTCGCGCCGCGCACGTGATTGCCGGACGAAACAGTGCGCGGCGTGCGGAAACCTGCGCTGCGATGCCCGGCAGCGGTGAGCGGTGCGGGGCGAAGTACGGTGGCGGTCGGCATTACTGAACGGAGCATTGGTGTTATGAAGCTTGCTGTTATCGCTGGTGATGGGATCGGGCCCGAGGTCATCGCCGAGGCGCTCAAGGTGCTCGACGTGGTGCAGCCGGGGGTCGAGAAGACCGAATACGACCTTGGCGCGCGGCGCTACCACGCGACCGGCGAGATCCTGCCGGATTCGGTACTGCCCGAGCTGAAGCAGCACGATGCGATCCTGCTCGGCGCGATCGGCGATCCGTCGGTGCCCAGCGGTGTGCTCGAGCGTGGACTGCTGCTGCGCACCCGGTTCGCGCTCGATCATCATGTGAACCTGCGTCCGTCGAAGCTGTACCCGGGTGTGACCAGTCCGCTCGCGGGCAATCCGGATATCGACTTCGTGGTCGTGCGCGAGGGCACCGAGGGCCCCTACACCGGCACCGGCGGCGCGATCCGGGTGGAGACGCCGCACGAGGTGGCCACCGAGGTGAGCACCAACACCCGCTTCGGCATCGAGCGGGTCGTGCGCTACGCCTTCGCCAAGGCGCAGGCCCGGCGCAAGCACCTCACCCTGGTGCACAAGAACAATGTGCTGACCTTCGCCGGTTCGCTGTGGCAGCGCACGGTGAATGAGGTCGCGGCGGAGTTCCCCGAGGTGCAGACCGCCTACCAGCACATCGACGCCGCCACCATCCATATGGTGAACGATCCGGGCCGCTACGATGTGATCGTCACCGACAACCTCTTCGGCGACATCATCACCGACCTCGCGGCCGCGGTCAGCGGTGGTATCGGCCTGGCGGCCAGCGGCAATATCGATGCCTCCGGCACCAACCCGAGCATGTTCGAGCCGGTCCACGGCAGCGCCCCCGATATCGCGGGTCAGTCCAAGGCCGATCCGACCGCCGCGATTCTGTCGGTGGCGTTGCTGCTCAACCATCTCGGAAATACCGAAGGCGCCGCCCGCATCGAAGCGGCGGTCGCCAAGGATCTCGCGTCGCGCACCGGTGGGGCTTCGACCGTCGAGATCGGAGATCGGATCGCCGCGGCGGTCTGACGTGTTCTGTCTGAGGCCCGCGCTCGAGCGAGTTTCGAGTGCGGGCCTTTCCGCTCCGCAGGAACACGAGGGAATCCAATGACCGAGCGTCGGGGACCGTTTACCGATGTCGATCTGCGCTGTTTGCCGAACGGCGGTAAGGGTTTCGAGCTCGAGGACGGATGGTTGATCGAGATCGTGGGCGGTGCGCGTCACGATTTCGTGGTGCAGCGGGTCGGGCGGCTCATCGATGTCGCGGCCGGTGGGGCCGCGGTGCATGTATTTATCGGCGGTGGTTGGGAAGTCAACACGCCCAGCGGCATTCGCAAGCCCGATATCGTGGTGATCCCGAGAGATGTGGCACGGGCTGCGATTATCGCCGAAACGCCCAGACTGGTTGCCGGTGCGGAGGTGCTGCTCGCCGTGGAGGTCGTCACGCCGGGCGACGGCAGCGAACGCACCGATCGGGTCAGGAAGGTTCGCGAGTACGCGGCCATCGACATTCCGCAGTACTGGATAGTCGAACATCATCCGGAGGTCCGGATCCACCGAATGCTGCTCGCGGACGGTGCCTTTAGCGCCCATCCAGTGGTGCCGGCAGGAACCGTATTCACCGCGTCGATCCGCGCCGAGCCACCGTTCCGGGTGAGTTTCGATCCAGCTGTTTTGATCGAGATCTGAACTATTCGCGCTCGGTCAGTGCGGCGCCGATCCGCGCGGCAATGCATCGAATCGACTCATGGATGACACCCGCGATAGCATCGTGGACCCGCGCCGTAGGCTCGGCGATCGGCCCGATGGCCGCCAACATCGCAGCGGGCGACCGCTGGACTGCTGTTCGACGACCGTGGCTGCCGCACTGACGGATTCGGTGACGACTGGTCCGAGCTTGCGAGGTCGGCCAATTGTTCCGCGGTGGGCCCTGCATGTGCGGTCATGATGGCGGCCCGATTGCGTCGTCGGAGTTGGCCGGCCGACGCACATCCATCGCGCTCGCACCGGCGAACCGGAACGGGCGCGAATTCCTAAGGGGCCGTTAATCGGATCGGCGGTGAACAGGGACCAGTGGAACCGCCGCCATTGCCAACACGGCGGCCAGCAGGTAGGCGGCAGGGAATCCGCTTGCGGTGATCAGCGCGCCGAAAATCGGTGGTATAGCGGCCATTGCGAGGTTCTGGCCGGTGTTCTGGATACCCAGTCCGCGTCCACTCCAGAACGGTCCGGCGGTCTCGGCGACCGCCGTGAAAGCCAAACCGTTATCGGAGACCGTGATGATCGACGCGGCGATCAGCAACGGAATCGCGGCCCACCATGCATCCGTCCACGCGGCCAAAGCCAAGGCGCCCATGGAGATTACGGCGGCGATGGCGACGGTGCGCAGCGGCCCCAGTCGGCTGCCGACGCGGTCGGACCAGGCGCCGGCGCCGATTCGTCCTAGGGCGCCGAGGAATTGGGTTCCGGTCACCAGAGCACCCGCTACGGGCAGCGACCAGCCAACGTCATTGTGCAACCACAATAATGCGAAAGTCCATACGGTCCCTTGGGGAATGCACAGCAGTACCGACACCGCATGGATGCGCCACAGGGTGGAATCGCCGCGATACGGGTTGACCCGATCCGCTGCGCGGCCCGCGGGCCGTGGCGGATCGACGATCCCGATCAGGCAGCCGAGCGCGGCGACCCCCGCCATCACCGCGGGCACCAGAATGGCCGCCGAGACACCGTGCGCGGCCGCAACGGCCGGAATGCTGAGCGCGCCGATACCGACGCCGATCGGCTGTGCGGTCTGTCGAATTCCCATTGCCAGTCCGCGTCGCTGCGGCGGGAACCACCCGACGATCACCCGGCCGCTGGCGCCATTCGTACTCGCCGCGCCGACGCCGCCAAGGAACAACAATGCGCCGAGCAGCACGTAATCGGAGACGGTAGCCGCCGCGACACCGGCACCGAACATCAGCAGCGGTCCGCTGACCAGCACCTTGTGCTCGCCGATCCGGTCCACGACATATCCCCAGGCGATCAGCGTGCACACCAACCCGACGGTCGGCATGGCCACGAGCAGGCCCGCGGTAGCCAGCGGCATGCCGTCGGCGGTCAGCGCGGGCAGTAGAAATGGCACGCCGTGGATGAAGACGGCACTGGAGGCCTGCGCGAACACGCCGAGACCGAGCATGGACCACCGTCGGATGTCGCGCATCTGCGTCACCGTCGTAGCCATCGGCCTCACCTCGAAATCTCAATATATGGGAATGAGTTCTCATTGTGTGAACATCGAGACTTACCGTACACCCGGTGAGCAACTGGATTCCGCTGTGGTTCTGTCGAACTGCTCACATCGCGGGCCGCCGAACCCGCCACCCCGTACGGTTCCGGACCGCTCGGTCGGGCGCGTTCGAGCAGGTCGAGGGCGGTCGATAGACTGCGGTGCATGCGTCTAGGTCGAATCGCCAGTCCCGATGGAGTCGCTTTCGTCAGCATCGAAGGGGAGGGGAGCCAGAGCGTCGCCAAGGAGATCGCGGAACATCCGTTCGGTACTCCGACATTCACCGGGCGGAGTTGGCCGCTGGCCGACGTGCGCCTGCTCGCGCCGATTCTGGCCAGCAAGGTGGTCTGCATCGGTAAGAACTACGCCGCGCACGCGGCCGAAATGGGTGGGGTCGCACCGGCGGATCCGGTGATCTTCATGAAGCCGAGCACCTCGATCATCGGCCCGAATGCGTCGATCGTATTGCCGCCCAGCTCATCCCAGGTGGACTACGAGGGCGAGCTGGCAATCGTCATCGGCCGTCCGTGCAAGGATGTGCCCGCCGCCCGCGCGCTCGATGTGGTGCTCGGCTACACCGTCGCCAACGATGTGACCGCGCGCGATCAGCAGAAGCACGACGGTCAGTGGACCCGGGGCAAGGGCTACGACACCTTCTGCCCGCTCGGCCCGTGGATCGAAACCTCGCTCGACCCTTCGGATCTGGAGATCGTCACCGAAGTCGACGGCGAGGTCCGCCAGCGCAGCCGCACTTCGCTTCTGCTGCATGATATTCCGAAGTTCATCGAGTGGGTGACCACGGTGATGACACTGCTGCCCGGCGATGTGCTGCTCACCGGCACCCCGGAGGGCGTCGGCCCACTGCAGGCCGGACAGAACGTCTCCGTCACCGTCGAGGGCATCGGAACCCTCACCAATCCTGTTGCCGCCAAGCGCTAGTCGAAAGAGAGCCATGACTGAAGTACGGGTCCGCTTCTGCCCGTCACCGACCGGAACGCCGCATGTCGGCCTGGTCCGGACGGCGCTGTTCAATTGGGCGTACGCCCGCCACACCGGCGGCAAGTTCGTCTTTCGCATCGAAGATACCGATGCCGCACGCGATTCCGAAGAATCCTACGGTGCGATCCTGGACGCGCTGCGCTGGCTCGGCCTCACCTGGGACGAGGGGCCGGAGGTCGGCGGGCCCTATGCCCCCTATCGGCAATCGCAGCGACGCGAGCTGCATATGGAGGTCGTGCGGAATTTGCTGGCCGCCGGTGAAGCCTACGAATCCTTTTCGACGGCCGAGGAAGTCGAAGAGCGCCATCGCGCCGCGGGCCGGGATCCGAAACTCGGCTACGACAACTATGACCGCGATCTCACCCCCGGGGAGATCGCGGCCCATCGTGCCGCCGGACGCCCGGCGGTAATCCGACTCCGAATGCCCGATGAAGACATCACCTGGCACGATCTCGTGCGCGGCGAAACCACCTTCAAAGCCGGTACCGTGCCCGATTTCGCACTCACTCGCGGTAATGGCGATCCGCTCTATACGCTGGTTAACCCGGTCGACGACGCATTGATGAAGATCACCCATGTGTTGCGCGGTGAGGACATTCTCTCGTCCACTCCCCGTCAAATCGCGCTCTATGCGGCTATGCGCCGGATCGGCGTCGCCGAGTTCACTCCCGAGTTCGGTCATCTGCCGTTCGTGATGGGGCAGGGCAACAAGAAGTTGTCCAAGCGCGATCCGGAGTCGAATCTGTTCGTCCATCGGGATAGGGGATTCATCCCGGAGGGTTTGCTGAATTACCTGGCGCTACTCGGCTGGGGCATCGCGGATGATCGCGATGTTTTCTCGATGGCAGAGATGGTGGCAGCCTTCGATATCTCGAAGGTGAATTCGAATCCGGCCCGTTTCGATCAGAAGAAGGCCGACGCACTCAACGCCGAACACATCCGATTGCTGGAGCCGGGTGATTTCACGCACCGCTTGCGTGAGTTCCTCACCGAACACGGCCACATCGGCGCCGACATCGACGACAAGTTGTTCGCCGCGGCCGCCGAACTGGTGCAGACCCGGATCGTGGTGTTGTCCGACGCATGGGATCTGCTGCGTTTCTTGTTGGCGCCCGCGGAACAGTTCGCGATTGATCCTGCGGCGGGGTCGAAGAATCTCGGTTCCGAAGCGACGCCGGTATTGGATGCCGCCATTGCCGCGCTCGAGCCGCTGCCGGCCTGGACCACCCCCACTATCGAGGATGCGCTCAAAACGGCGCTCATCGATGATCTGGGGCTCAAACCGCGCAAGGCGTTCGCACCAGTGCGAGTGGCAGTGACGGGTTCGCATATCAGCCCGCCGCTGTACGAATCGCTGGAGCTGCTCGGCCGCGAGACGAGCCTGGCTCGACTGCGCTCGGCGCGGGACTGGACGGCACCGGCCTGAAAATCTGTCTCTGACCAAAAAACAGGGCGTTGAACAGGCGATTTGTAGTAAACCGTATGCGGTTTGGTACTCTACTTCTCGGCTCGGAACAGGGCCTCGGGTCAGCCGGACACGAGGTCGAACGTCCTGGTCATTGGGGTATGGTGTAATTGGCAACACAGCTGATTCTGGTTCAGCCATTCTAGGTTCGAGTCCTGGTACCCCAGCGGAAATGTTGTTCTCCTCTCGGCGCGCGACCGAAAGTTGTTCAGCATCCGGCGATTTGGTCGCCGAGCTCCGGTCGGCTAAGCTAACCGAGCTTCCACTGATCGAAAGATCAACCGGAAAGATCACCCACTGAAATGTGGGAGATCCAGTCCTGGCCCCGTCGTCTAGCGGCCTAGGACGCCGCCCTCTCAAGGCGGTAGCGCGGGTTCGAATCCCGTCGGGGCTACGCAGAATGGGAGGCCCATGCTCATGGAGAGCATGGGCCTTTTTCTGCTTCGCATTGTCTTGTGGGGGTGAAACCCCCACACCCCCACCCGGAGGGCTTTGCCCCCGGACCCCCGAGTTCGGCCGGAGGCTTCGCCCCGGAACAGCAGGTCATGGGTGTCATTTGGGTGGGTGGGGGTCTGTTTCCTCGCTGCTGCTGGGGGCGTTTGTCGCGGTGGTGGGGAGTGGGATCATCAGGTTGTTGTGAGTGGGAGCCGATGTCCCTAGCCAGAGGGCTGCGCTCCTAGGGCACTTACTCGGGACGGTGGTGCGCCCGGGATAACGTCAGCTCAGGGTGCCGTTATCCGGGAGGCGGTTGGTTGCCGCTTGGGGCTTGCGCCTCCTGGACGGCTGGCTCGGGATGGCGCTGCTTGGTCGGGGCTGGGCCGGCATTGTGCCGTTGAGCAGGTGACCCGAGTTCCTTGTGATCCGCCGGAGTTGGGGTCTCGACAGGGCCGCGATACACAAGAGGCCCTCCAGCGGTCCGCTGGAGGGCCTCTTGCGTATCGGTTGGGCTTCCTATCCGCTCTTGCGGCGGAATTCCCGCTTATGGCTCGCGTTGCCTTGGGCGGAGGTGGCCTTGGAGCGGCCGTCGAGGTGGTCGTTCGACTTGGCGTGGTGCTGGTTTTTGCGCTCCAGGGCTTCCTTGAACTTGCGTTTTACCTCTTCGGTGCTTGGTGCCGCCTTGCCGTTGGAACTTTCTGCTTCCGCCATGTCTGCTCCTCGTCGTCGCGGCCGGGTGGCGCGCGCCACGGGGCGTCGCCGCGCTGCCGATTCGGGTCGAACAGGGTTGACGCTACTGTGCCGCACCCGGCGTGTCAGGCGGATTTTGTCCGCGTGGCGCGATCAGTCGAGGGGTTGGGCGGTGGTGCCGCCTACCGGGAGTTGGGGGAGGCCGAGTTTGCGGTGGTCCCAGCTGCGCAGGCGATCTGGGATAACGCGGACCGCTATGCGCTTGTTGAGCATCTGCTCGACGAGCGGGCGGACCTCTTCGCTGTAGGGGCCGGTGTAGCGCTCCCAAACGCTCACGCCGACGGCGAAGAGCTTGTCCGCATCATCGATGATCTCGGCGTGGCCTTCGATCGAGACGCCGCGCAGCTGGTCGTAGGTCTGGCCCGCCTCGACCATGCAGGTTACGCGGGGGTCGCGGCGTAGGTTCACCGCTTTTTGCGATTTGGCTTTGGTCTCGAACCAGATCTCGCCGTCGATCAGGGCGTACCACATCGCGGTCAGATGCGGTGCACCGTTCGGGCCGATGGTGGCCAGCGTCGCGATGCGGCTGCGCTCCAGGAATTCGGAAATCTCGGCGTCGGACATGACGATCTGTGCCCGTTGGTTTACTCCCATGCGCACCAACTTTAGAGGGTCGAAACTAGAACGCGTTACAGTCGCTTGTGAAGTGCGTCAGCGGCGGCGACCAGGTCGGCCGCCCAGCGCGCGCCCGGCCTGCGGCCCATGCGATCGATCGGTCCGGATACCGAGACGGCCGCGATGACGTGGCCCGCAGCGTCGCGCACTGGTGCGGAGACGCTGGCCACACCGCTGGCCCGCTCGGCGGCGCTCTGGGCCCAGCCGCGCTTGCGGACCTCGGCCAGTGCCCGCTCGCCGAATACCGCGTCGGCCAGGATGATGCGCTGCAGTTCCGGATCTGCCCAGGCGACCAGCACCTTGGCCGCCGAGCCCGCGGTGAGCGGCAGTCGCGCCCCGATCGGCACGGTGTCGCGCAGGCCGACTGGCGGTTCGAGGGCCGCGATGCAGACCCGCGCATTGCCGTCCCGGCAGTAGATCTGAACGCTCTCGCCGGTGATCTCGCGCAGGCGGGGGAGAATGGCCGTAGCCGCCTCGTGCAGTGGATCGGTGGCCCCGGCAGCGAGTTCGGCCAGGGCGGGTCCGGGCCGCCACAGGCCGTTGTTGTCGCGGGACAGCAGCCGGTGCACCTCGAGCCCGACGGCTAGGCGATGGGCGGTGGCCCGGGGCAGGCCGGTGCGGGTGCACAGTTCGTTGAGACCGCATGGGTGCTCGGCGACGGCATATAACACTGACACCGCTTTATCGAGGACGCCGATACCGCTATGCTGTCTCATAGAACGATATTAGCGTCTCGGATACTGAGAAAGCCATTTTAGTGGACTGCTCGCTCCGGACGCGTCGGAAACAGTCGAAAACTTGTGCAGCCGTGAGCGCGTCTCAGCCCGGATCGCGTACCCCGGTTGCTCGTCGGAAAGGTGATCGAGAATGGCCGAGCGTCGCACACTGGCCGAGAAGGTGTGGGAGCAGCATGTCGTCGCCCGCGGACAGGGCGAGGGCGCCTCGCGGGAGCCCGATCTGATCTACATCGATCTGCACCTCGTACACGAGGTGACCAGCCCGCAGGCCTTCGACGGACTTCGCGCCGCGGGGCGTCCGGTGCGCCGTCCCGATCTCACCATCGCGACCGAGGACCACAACGTCCCGACGATCGATATCGATAAGCCGATCGCGGACCCTATTTCGCGCACCCAGGTCGAGACGCTGCGCCGCAATTGCGCGGAATTCGGTGTGCGACTGCACCCGATGGGGGATCTGGATCAGGGCATCGTGCACGTCGTCGGGCCGCAATTGGGTTTGACCCAGCCCGGAATGACGGTGGTGTGCGGCGATAGCCACACCTCCACGCACGGCGCGTTCGGCGCGCTGGCCATGGGCATCGGTACCAGCGAGGTCGAGCACGTCCTTGCCACGCAGACACTCTCGCTGCGCCCGTTCAAGACCATGGCGATCACCGTGGACGGCCAATTGCCGCCCGGTGTGACGAGCAAGGACCTGATTCTGGCGGTCATCGCCCAGATCGGTACCGGCGGTGGTCAGGGTTATGTGCTCGAGTATCGCGGCGAGGCCATTCGCGCCATGTCCATGGAGGCGCGAATGACGATCTGCAACATGTCGATCGAGGCGGGCGCGCGGGCCGGCATGATCGCTGCTGACGAAACCACCTATGAATTCCTCAAAGGCCGCCCGCACGCGCCGCAGGGAGCCGACTGGGATGCCGCAGTGGCCGCCTGGGATGCGCTCGCGACCGATGAGGGGGCGGTTTTCGACGCTGAGGTGCACATCGACGCCGCCTCGCTGACCCCGTTCGTCACCTGGGGTACCAACCCGGGGCAGGGTGCGCCACTGGGTGCGCAGGTACCCGATCCCGCGCAGATTACCGACGAGACGGCGCGCGAGTCCGCGGAGAAAGCGTTGCGATACATGGATTTGGAGCCGGGTACTCCGCTTCGTGATGTATCGGTCGACGCCGTATTCGTCGGTTCGTGCACCAACGGACGCATCGAGGATTTGCGTGCGGTCGCCGGGATTTTGAAGGGACGCCGCGTCGCCGACGGGGTGCGAATGTTGGTTGTACCGGGATCTATGCGGGTGCGCGCTCAGGCGGAAAAAGAAGGATTGGGCGAGATTTTCACCGCGGCGGGCGCCGAATGGCGTCAGGCGGGCTGCTCGATGTGCTTGGGAATGAATCCCGATCAGCTCGCGCCGGGTCAGCGTTGTGCTTCGACTTCGAACCGTAACTTCGAGGGTCGGCAGGGCAAAGGTGGCCGTACACACCTGGTTTCCCCGCTCGTAGCGGCCGCTACGGCAGTCCGCGGCACCCTGTCCTCGCCTACGGATCTGGACTGATCGGCGCGCGGACGCCGTTGTGTCCGCGCCGATTCGTTCTGCTGGCGGCCAGCGACTGCTTGCGGGTCGCTCGAAACAGCGCCGCTAGTGACTGCTTGCAAGTCACTCGAAACAGCCAGCCCAAATCGTCTAATGACCCAGGAGAATCAGCAAATGGAAGCCTTCACTGTGCACAAGGGGATCGGAGTGCCGCTGCGCCGATCCAATGTCGACACCGATCAGATCATTCCGGCCGTGTACCTGAAGCGGGTGACGCGAACGGGATTCGAGGACGGACTGTTCGCAGCATGGCGATCGGATCCGGACTTCATTCTGAACACCGAACCGTATAACCGTGGCAGTGTGCTGGTGGCCGGCCCGGACTTCGGTACCGGATCCTCCCGCGAGCACGCTGTATGGGCGCTGTCGGACTACGGCTTTCGAGTCGTCATCTCCGCGCGCTTCGCTGACATCTTCCGCGGCAATGCGGGTAAGGGTGGACTGTTGGCCGCGCAGATGTCACAGAACGATGTCGAAATGCTCTGGAAGTTGCTCGAGGAACAGCCCGGTCTCGAATTGGTAGTAGACCTCGAGGCGCGCACGGTGACGGCCGGAACCGTCGTGTTGCCGTTCGATATTGATGACTACACGCGGTGGCGTCTGCTCGAAGGATTGGACGACATCGGGCTGACACTACGGCGTAGTGACGTCATCGGCGAGTTCGAAAAGGCAAGGCCAAGTTGGAAACCCACAACCCTTCCGGCGCATATTTCGCAGGTGTAATCGCCCGGTAGCGATAGCTGAGTTAGCCTTGGGGTGGTAGCTGGACGTGTGCTAAACCACATGAATTTTGGCGTGGCACATAGACTCTTGCTCAAAGTGGGTTTACCGTGGTACCTAGTCGGTCCGACGACGGGCCATTAGTCTGCGGAGGATTCAATGAACAAGGCGGAACTGATCGACGTTCTGACCGAAAAGTTGGGTACGGACAGGCGCACGGCCACCGCGGCAGTCGAGCACGTGGTCGACACCATCGTGCGCGCGGTGCACAAGGGTCAGAGCGTCACAATCACCGGATTCGGTGTGTTCGAACAGCGTAAGCGTGCGGCTCGCGTCGCGCGGAACCCGCGTACCGGTGAAACCGTGAAGGTGAAGCCCACTTCGGTGCCAGCGTTCCGTCCGGGCGCGCAGTTCAAAGCCGTAATTGCGGGTAAGCAGAAGCTGACCGCGAGCGGCCCTGCGGTAAAGCGCGGCGCGAATGCACCGGTGGCAGCCAAGAAGGCGGCCGCAAAGAAGACGGCGGCGAAGAAGGCCGCCGCCAAGAAGACGACCGCCACCAAGGCGCCCGCGAAGAAGACGGCGGCCAAGAAGGCCCCGGCAAAGACGACGGCGCGCAAGGCAACTGCCACCAAGACTGCCGCGAAGAAGGCACCCGCCAAGAAGACCGTCGCCAAGAAGGCGACAGCGGCCAAGAAGTCGACTACGGCGGCCAAGAAGACCACCACCACCGCCGCCAAGAAGACGGTCGCGAAGAAGGCACCCGCGAAGAAGTCTGCGGCCAAGAAGGCTCCGGCTCGCCGCGCGCGCTGACGCTGACGCTGAAGGTGCAGTGCCGCCGAGTGATTCGGCTCCGCTAGGCGGAATCACCGGCATAACCGACTCGAAACGGCCCCGAGGTTCGCCCCGGGGCCGTTTCGGCTGTCCACGTCTGGATTTGGTCCGCAGAAGCGACCGTATGACGGTTGTGGTCCCTGCGGGCGTCAGGACTTGACGATGGCGTCCGAGAGTGACCGGTCGAGGTGGTCGGCGGCGACCAGTCGACCCGAGGCGAACGACAGCACCCACACACTGCCCTTGCGGTTGCGCGCGGACGGCAGCGTGATGCCATCCCGATCGGCCCACCAGCGCAGCAGATCGGGAATCACCTTGCCCTGACTGCACAGAACGCGCACCGCACGATCGGACACAAGAGCAACGGCGCGCTGTCGAGCCTTGTCCGGCGCTGCGGCATAAGCGGTTTCGGAAAAATCCGGTTCGATGTTGATGAGTGCGCCGAGTTTCTCGGCCAGCGGTTGCACCGTCTGGACGCAGCGCTCCGGATCGGCCGAATAGATCTCAGATGCACCGAATGCCAGTAGATTCGGGACCAACGCGTCGGCTTGGGCCCGACCGGCCCGCTCCAGCGGGCGCTGCTCGTCCGGACCGTCGAATCGGTCCCTGCTGCCCGCTTTGGCATGCCGCACTACAAGCAGCGTGCTGGTGGCGGCGGGCAGGCGGGTGAAGGCGCGCATCACCTGTCGGTCCATCGGATACGACAATTGGTCCATCACCCGGTCCAAGGTGTGCCAGGACAGCACATCGACCTCGGAATTGGCACTGAATTCACCGCCGCAAACCTCGGCGGCCCAATAGTCGACCCGCTTGAGTTTCCGATGCCCCGGAATCGGATAGGTGACGTGCCCGAGGTAGCGACCGAGCCGGCAGTCGAGGCCGGTTTCCTCACGGACCTCACGCACAGCGGCGAGCACCGGCGTCTCGCCCGGATCGAGTTTGCCTTTCGGCAGCGACCAATCCTGGTACTTGGGACGGTGCACCACGGCGATCTCGATGCCACCGGAGTCAGTGGCCGCTCTGCGCCACAGCACCGCACCCGCGGCGTGAATGTTGGCTGTTACCCGGGGATCCCAGAACGGTCCCCCGTCCATTTCGTATCCCGTCATACTCACTGCTGATCCGGTCTCCGCACTCGCATCATGAATTGCTGGTGGTCTCGCACCTCGACGCCGTCGCGTTCGGCGCCGTCGGGCGAGGCATGCCAGCTGCCGTCGGCTTGGAGTACCCAGCAGCGGGTCGTCGGATACAGCGCCGAGTCGAATACCGAGCCCAACTGCTCGCACAGCTTCGGATCCTTCACCTGCGCCATGACTTCCACGCGCCGGTCCAGATTCCGGTGCATCATGTCGGCGCTGCCGATCCAGTATTGGTCTTGGGCCTGGAAGTGCATGATCCGCGAATGTTCCAGGAAGCGTCCGAGAATCGAGCGCACCTCGATGTTCTCGCTCATTCCCTCGACACCGGGTCGCAGACCGCAGATGCCGCGCACCACGATCTGCACCGGTACACCGGCCTGAGAAGCTCGGTAGAGCGCGTCGATGACTTGCTCGTCGACAATTGCATTGGCCTTCATCCGGATTCGGGCCGGGATGCCCTGCTGCGCCAGCTCGATCTCGCGCTGGATCCGTTCGATGATTCCGGCGCGCACACCCTGCGGTGCGACAAGCAGGTTGCGGTAGTTGGCCTTTCGCGAGTAACCGGTCAGCGAATTGAACAGATCGGTCAGGTCGGCACCGATTTCGGGTGCGGCGGTGAGTAACCCGACGTCCTCGTAGAGACGCGCGGTCTTCGGGTTGTAGTTGCCGGTGCCGATGTGGCAGTAGCGGCGGATGGTCGAACCCTCGCGGCGCACCACCAAGCAGGTCTTGCAGTGCGTCTTGAGTCCGATGAGGCCGTAGACCACATGCACGCCCGCCTGCTCCAGCGCGCGGGCCCATTTGATATTGGCCTGTTCGTCGAAGCGGGCCTTGATCTCGACCAGCGCGACGACCTGTTTACCGGCCTCGGCCGCGTCGATGAGCGCGTTCACAATCGGGGAGTCACCGGAAGTGCGGTACAGGGTCTGCTTGATCGCCAGCACCTGCGGGTCGGCGGCGGCCTGTTCGATGAAGCGCTGCACGCTGGTGGAAAAGGAGTCGTAGGGGTGGTGCACCAGCACATCGCCCTCGCGCAGTGCCTGGAAGACATTGCGCGGTGTTTCGCGCTCGCCGAACGCGGGCGGCGTCGCGGGCACATACGGTGCGTCCTTGAGATTGGGCCGGTCCACGCCGCACACCTGCCACAGGCAGGACAGGTCGAGCAGCCCGGGCACCTGGATCACATCGCCGGGATCGACCTCGAGCTCGCGCAACAGCAGATCGAGCATGTGCTCGGTCATATCGTCGGAGACCTCTAGTCGAACCGGCGAACCGAAGCGTCGACGGGCGAGTTCGCGCTCGAGCGCCTGCAGCAGATCCTCGTCGCGATCCTCGTCGACCTCGAAATCGGCATTGCGGGTGATTCGGAACGAGTGGTGTTCGACCACCTTCATACCCGGGAACAGCAGATCGAGGTGCGCGGCAATCAGTTCTTCCATCGGCAGGAAGGCCGCGACCGGGGAGCCGGAGTCGGTGCGCCGCACCCGAATGAAGCGGTCGACGTTGTCGGGCACCTTGACGCGGGCGAAATGCTCGCCGCCGGTGGAGGCATCCTTCACCGTCACCGCGAGGTTGAGACTCAGGCCGCTGATGTAGGGGAACGGGTGCGCCGGATCCACCGCGAGCGGGGTGAGTACCGGAAAGACCTGATCCTGAAAGTAGGCCGAGAGGCGTTGGCGCTCATCGTCATCCAGATCGGACCAGACGATGACCGCGATGCCCTCCGCGGTCAGCGCGGGCAGTACCGAGTCGAGGAAGACGCGAGCATGCCGGTCGGCGATCTCCTGGGCGCGCGCCGTGATCAGCTCCAATTGTTCGGTGGGCGAGCGGCCGTCGGCCGAACGCACCGAAAGCCCGGTCTCCGCACGGCGTTTGAGGCCGGCGACGCGGACCATATAGAACTCGTCCAGATTGGAGGCGAAGATCGCCAGGAACTTCGCGCGCTCCAACAATGGCAGCGACGCGTCCTCGGCAAGCGCGAGCACTCGGGTGTTGAAGTCGAGCCAACTGAGTTCGCGGTTCAGGTAGCGATCACGTGGCAACCGTTGCGCGCCGGCATCCTCGGCCGGCGGTGTCGCGGCGGGCAGTGCGGCCGGCAGCACTTGTTGTTTGACGGTTTCGATATCGCTCATGCCCGCGCCTCGCTGGCACGCGGCACCGACATGCGCGACGCACGCTGGTTCCGGAATCGCTTGCTTCGCTCACTCACGACAACGATCATCCCCTACGAAGCGGGCCATGTGCAGCCCGACAGCATCTTTGCCGTGCGTATCACCCCGGATGTGGCGACCGGCTAGCACACCCGGCGTACCCGCTCGTGAATGCGAATCGGCCAACCGATGTCGTGCAGGACAGCACTTGTCGAATCGCCCGCGCCGAGTTCGACGGCACGGTCCAGATCGTCGGCGGTATCGACGTCGAGCCGCAATCCGGGCCAGTCACCGGGAAGGTCGACCGCGCCCGCGGCGATATGCCGACGCGCCGAGTCGGGACCGAAACGCGGATCCAGCGGGGCGACGGTATCGCGGAGCAAAAGCGCGGCCGTGCCGCTGCCCGTGTGGTCGACAACGACCGACCGGACGCCCACCGGCGCGGCGGTGAGCATGGCCGAGAGTTCGTCGGGGCGCAACGCGGGCAGATCCGCTTGCAGGGCCAGCAGTTCGATCGGACCGTGCCGGTGCCGCAATGCGGTGGCAGCGTCGGTGAGTGCGGTATTCAGGCCGTCTGGATCTGTCGCATCGATCACCTCGCGGCGAGGTTCGGGATGGACCACCGCGCCGAGCGTGCGCGCCAGCTCGGTGACGACCGGATCCGGGGTCACCACGGTGACCGACGCGATCCGCGGAACCGCGACGGCGGCGGCGACGGTGTCGGCGAGCATCGCGAGCACCAACCGGGCCCGATTTTCCGGGCGCAGCCGATCGGCCAGGCGGCTCTTGGCCTTATCGAGGCTCTTCACCGCGATCACGGCGTGCAACGCATGCATGGTGTTGATCCTTCCATGAGTGGTTCCGTGGCATATTGGGCAGATGACGAGGGCGGCAGTGCTGGGCGCGGGATCATGGGGGACGGCGTTCGCGAAGGTGTTGGCGGACGCGGGAACCGACGTCACGATCTGGGCCAGGCGGCCCGAGGTGGCCAAGGCCCTGGCCACCGAACATCGCAATCCGTTCTATCTGCCCGATGTGCAACTACCCAGCGTGGCGGCTACTCACGATCACGCCGAGGCGCTCGACGGCGCCGATATCGTCGTGCTCGCGGTCCCGTCCCAATCCCTGCGCGCGAACCTCGAAACGTGGCGGGACTCGATCGGACCGGATGCCGCGCTGCTGAGCCTGGCCAAGGGCATCGAGACCGGAACGCTGCTGCGGATGAGCCAGGTCATCGGTGCGGTCACCGGTGCCGATGAGAGCCGCATCGCGGTGCTGTCCGGCCCGAATCTGGCCAAGGAGATCGCGGCCGAGCAACCCGCGGCCACCGTGATCGCGTGCAGTGACGCCGCGCGGGCGGTCGCGCTGCAGCAGGCCTGCGCCAACGGCTACTTCCGGCCCTACACCAATACCGATGTGATCGGCTGCGAGATCGGCGGCGCCTGCAAGAACGTTATCGCGCTGGCCTGCGGAATCGCCTCGGGGATGGGGTTGGGCGACAACTCGATTGCCAGCCTGATCACCCGCGGGCTGGCCGAGATCATCCGGCTCGGGGTCGCGCTCGGCGCGGAGCCGGTCACGTTGGCGGGACTGGCCGGGGTCGGCGATCTGGTCGCCACCTGTACTTCGCCGCTGTCGCGCAACCGGTCGTTCGGGCATGTGCTCGGGGCGGGCGGGTCCATGGAGGCGGCTCAGGAGGCCACCCATGGTCAGGTCGCCGAGGGTGTGAAGTCGTGCACATCGGTTCGGGCGCTCGCCGCGGCGCACGATGTCGAGATGCCGCTCACTACGTCGGTGCACCAGGTATGCCATGAGGGCCTTTCGGTGCGCGAGGCGGTCGACAATCTGCTGGGTCGGCGGATCAAACCGGAATAGGGGCGAATGCGGGCGCTAGGTTGGTTCGGCATCCATAACGGGTACGGTTCGGTGCATGACGAACCGGATCAGGGTTGCTGTGGTGTTCGGCGGGCGCAGTAACGAGCACGCCGTCTCGTGTGTGTCGGCCGGCAGCGTGCTGCGCAACCTCGATCCGGAGAAGTACGAGGCAGTGCCCATCGGTATCACCCGCGACGGCGCCTGGGTGCTCGGTGGCTCCGAGATCGCGGTGCTCGGGTTCAAGGACAATGCGCTGCCCGCCGTCGACAGCAGCGGCACGGCGTTGACACTCGCTGCCGATCCGAGCCGGTCCGGCTCGTTGGTCGCGCTCGACGACCCGCGACCGGCGCTCGGGTCGGTGGACGTGGTGTTCCCGATCCTGCACGGTCCGTTCGGTGAGGACGGCACGCTGCAGGGCATGCTCGAATTGGCCGGGGTGCCGTATGTCGGGCCGGGCGTGCTGGCCAGTGCGGCGGGCATGGATAAGGAATTCACCAAGAAGCTGCTAGCCGCGGAGGGGCTGCCGATCGGGCGGCAGGTGGTCTTGCGGCGCGGGACCGACACCATCCACGCGGACGATCGGGCGATGCTGGGCCTGCCGGTGTTCGTCAAACCGGCGCGCGGTGGTTCCTCGATCGGCATCACCAAGGTCACCGACTGGAGCGAGTTGGACGCGGCGATCGCGACGGCGCGCGAACACGATCCGAAGGTGATCGTGGAGGCGGGCATCGTCGGACGCGAAGTCGAATGCGGCGTGCTGGAATTCCCGGACGGACGGGTGGCAGCCAGTGTGGTCGCCGAGATCCGGATGCCCGAGGCCGATGCCGCGGCACCGGAGTTCTACGACTTCGACACCAAATACCTCGACGACGTCTGCGAATTCGATGTTCCGGCGAAGCTGGACGACGAAGTTTCCGACAGCGTCAGGGAACTCGCGGTGCGGGCGTTCAAAGCGCTTGACTGCCAAGGGTTGGCGCGGGTGGACTTCTTCGTCACGCCGGAGGGGCCGGTGATCAATGAGATCAATACGATGCCCGGGTTCACCTCGATTTCCATGTATCCGCGGATGTGGGAGGCGACCGGAATCGACTACCGGGCACTGGTTTCCACGCTGATCGAGACCGCGCTCGCACGGGGTACCGGGTTGCGGTGAGCGACACTCTCTCTTTTGGAGCCGGCTCAGGGAATGGGCGCGGTCGCGTGTCCGCTCGCAATCGGCGGATGTGTCCTCGACTCGCACACTCGGTGTCGTAAGTACACACCCCGTATACGGATGTGGAGCGGCCATGCGGGGTGTGCACGTCAGTTCGGCAGCGGCCCGGGATCGATCGGCTGGGCCGATAGTTTGGCGGTGATCGTGTCCGAAACTCCTTGCAGCGGAGTGGGACCGGAGCCGTCGGGGACGGTCAGCGCTATATAGGTTTCGCGGTCGACGGCGAACCAGGTGCTTGCCTTGGCGGCCGCATCGCGGACCTCGAACCACTGGACCCCATTGACGATCTGCAACGGCGATGCGCGGTTGAACTCCAGCGGACGTTCCAGACCGCAGCGCAGCACGATGGGGTCGCCGCCGTCCTTGCGCCGCCAGGCGCGGGTCGCGGGGGGAGCCGGTTCCACCAGCGTGGATTTCGAGTAGTCGCCGAGATCGACGGGCAGTGCGGGCAGCACGTCGGTGCACGCGGGCCCGTCCGCGGCGGGTGCCGGTACCGGACCGAGGACCAGGGGTTCGCGTTCGGTCGGCGCGCGGTGGGCCAGCACTGCGGCGACCAGAACGGCGACTACCAGCACCACCGGGAGTGCGACTGCGGTCGCGATCAGGGCGGGCGGGTAGCCGCTGGATTCGTCCGCGGATTCGGAGCTCACGCCCTCGGCGTCTTTCGACAGCTCGGCCTTCGACGACTCCGTCTCCGACGAATCTCGGTTCGACGACTCCGCCGCCATGCTCACCGATCCTTCCTGCTCGCGCTGGTGGGGTCCGGTCACCTGCGGGATGGGTGCCGCGCACCGGCCTGGTAGTACTCGATTGCCCTGGAAAGGGTACCCTCGGGGCGATTTCAGCCAGCACGACGCCGGGAAGGGGCCAGGTCATCAGCGACAGCATGCGGCCGAAGACAGTGCGTGAGCTGGGGGAGTTCGCACTGATCGAGCGGATCAACACGGGACGGGTGCAGGCGCCCGGCGTGCTGCTCGGCCCCGGTGACGACGCCGCCGTGGTGGCCGCGCCGGACGGCCGGTTCGTGGTCACCACCGACATGCTGATCCAGGATCGACATTTCCGGCTCGACTGGTCCGATCCGCGCGATATCGGGCGTAAGGCGATCGCGCAGAATGCCGCCGATGTGGTCGCGATGGGAGCTGTCCCGACCGCATTCGTGGTGGCGTTCGGCTGTCCGGCCGATACGCCACTCGAGCTGGTGGACGGACTCACCGACGGAATGTGGGCCGAGGCGCGGCGCGCGGGCGGCTCCATCGCGGGCGGCGATGTGGTGCGCAGCCCGCAGTTGGTCATCTCGGTCACCGCGTTCGGCGATCTGGACGGCCGCGCGCCGATCACCAGAGCCGGTGCGCGCGTGGGGGATACGGTCGCGGTGGTTGGCCGTCTCGGCTGGTCTGCTGCTGGGTTGGCGGTGTTGACCGGCGGATTCGATCCGGCAGACGAACTCTTCGCCGAAGTGCTTGCGACCCATCGGGCCCCGCGGCCGCCCTATTCGGCGGTGCTGGCGGTGGTCGCCGATTCCGTTGCTGGAGTCGGCAACTCGGGTGCCGCCTTGGCGGATGGACTGCTCGGCTCGGAGCACATCGGGGTGTCGGATCAGTCGAACGCGACGGAGTTCGGATCCGAAGGCATTATCGGATCTCCCACCGAATGGCCGCCGATACCCACCGCGCTCACCGATATCTCGGACGGATTGCTCGCGGATCTGGGGCACATCGCCGAGGCATCCGCTGTCGCCATCGACGTCGACTCGAAATCATTGCGCGATCCCGCTTTGGCGAATATCGCGCGGCGTCTGGATGCCGATGCGACGCAATGGATTCTGACCGGCGGTGAGGATCACGCCTTCGTCGGAACCTGGCCCGCGCACCGGGAGCTACCGCCCGGCTGGTTGCCGATCGGACGGGTGCTGGCAGGTCACGGCGTCACCGTAGACGGAGTGCGGCATCCGGGCAATGGGGGCTGGGAATCGTTCAGCGGGGTGGACTCGGCATCCGAGCCCGAGCCACGATAGGTTGTGCGGTCATGGGCGCGAAACCACTGACGGAAATCATGGATCCGGGCTGGGCGAAGGCTCTCGAACCGGTTGCGGCACAGATCTCGGCGATGGGCGAATTCCTGCGCGCGGAGAATGCGGCGGGCCGCGGTTATCTACCGGCCGGTGACAATGTGCTGCGCGCCTTCCAGCGTCCGTTCGATGCGGTGCGCGTGTTGATCGTCGGCCAGGATCCGTATCCGACGCCGGGACATCCGATGGGCCTGAGTTTCTCTGTCGCCCCGGATGTTTCGCCGGTTCCGCGCAGCCTGGCCAATATCTTCGCCGAATACAGTAAGGACCTCGGCTACCAGACGCCATCCAATGGCGACCTGAGCCCGTGGTCGGATCAGGGCGTGCTGCTGCTGAACCGAGTTCTGACGGTTTCGCCGGGACAACCCGCCTCACACCGCGGCAAGGGCTGGGAAGCGGTGACCGACCAGGCGATTCGCGCGCTGGTGGCCCGGGACGAGCCGCTGGTCGCGATCCTGTGGGGTCGTGACGCGCAAACACTGAAACCGCAGCTCACCGCGGCCGAGGTGCCCTATATCGAATCCGTGCACCCGTCGCCCCTGTCGGCCTCGCGCGGCTTTTTTGGTTCGCGACCCTTCTCACGAGTGAATGAACTACTCGACGAATTGGGTGCTGAACCTGTTGACTGGCGCCTGCCCTAGATCTCGGGCGTCGAGGTTAAAACACAGTAGAGGAGCATAATTTCATGCAGAACAAGACCGTTCGCGGCGCACTGCGCGGCACCACCGCCACGCTGGCCCTGTGCGCGGCCCTGGCCGGCGGCAGTGCGGCGGCGAATGCGGCCGGGTTGCCGCTCGAGCCCGCCACGGAGACCTCCGCGCCGAATACCGCCGCTCCGGTCGGCGAGGAATTCACCTCCAATGGCTCCTCGACCATCTCGTCCTCGGTGAATGCCAAGGTCGCGTGCCTGCTGCAGAACACCATCAGCGCGCAGGGCAAGTGGGACTGCTGAGGTCCCATTTATCGGGGCTCGCATGAGTCCCCGCGGTAGCTGTGCGATCGTAGGATCGTGAGTAATGCGAACAACCTTCTCGATCCGATCCGGCTGCGACTGCGCGGTTCGGATGGGATCGAGCTGGCCGCCGACCAATTCGGCCCGGCGGACGGCCCGCTCGTCCTGTTCCTGCACGGTGGCGGTCAGACCAGACACTCGTGGAAGCAGACCGGTGCGAAGCTGGCCGCCGCCGGGATGCGGGTCGTCACGCTGGACGCGCGCGGCCACGGCGACAGCGCTTGGTCGTCGACCGCTGATTACCGGCGTCACACGATGGTCGCGGACCTGGTGGCGGTCCTCGAACAGCTGGCTGCCCCCGCGGTCGTGGTCGGTGCGAGCATGGGCGGGATCACCGGCCTGCTCACCACCGCGGATCCGGGCGGCGCGCCGATCACCGCACTGGTGCTCGTCGACATCGTCACCCGACCCGAACCCGCCGGTGTCGCGCGGGTGATCGACTTCCTCGGCAAACATCGCGACGGCTTCGACAGCCTCGAGCAGGCAGCCGACGCGGTCGCGGAATACATGCCGCATCGGCCACGGCCCAAGAACACCGACGGCCTGCTGCGCAATCTGCGCCAGCGCGACGGCCGATGGTACTGGCATTGGGATCCGGATATGCTCGGCGACCGCGTCGAGGATGCGAGCGAAATGGTCCCGCAGCTGGAGGCCGCCGCGCGCGCCCTCACCATTCCGGTGCTGCTGGTACGCGGCATGCAATCCGATGTGGTGACGCCGGAAGGCGCCGCGGAATTCCAGGCATTGGTGCCGCATGCGCAGCTGGTCGAGATCGGCGGCGCGGCGCATACCGCGGCCGGTGACGACAATGATTCGTTCACCGACGCGGTCGCGAAATTCGTGCTCCAGGTGCGCGGTTAGCTACCGGTTCTGGTAGTCGGGCTTGCGCTTCTCGACGAAGGCATCCACACCCTCGCGCCCGGCCGGGCTGTTCGCCGCGGCGCTGATGGCGTCGCGCTCGTAGTCGAGCTGATCGCTCAGCGTCGACGAATTCGACCGTGCCAGTAGCGATTTGATGCTCGCGTAGGCCGATCGCGGTCCGGCGGCGAGGGTTCGGGCCACATTCAGTGCCTCGGCCCGCACCTGCTCGTCAGCGACGAGCCGACTCAGGATGCCGAGGCGCACCGCCGTTTCGGCGTCGAGAATCGCATCGGTGAGCAGGATTTCGCGGGCGCGTCCAGCGCCGACGATCCGCGGCAGCGTCCAGGACATGCCGCCGTCCGGGCTCAACGCAATGCCCGGATACGCCGGGCGCAGCTTGGTGCTCGGACCGCCGATCGCGATATCCGTCGCGCACACCAGGCTCATCCCGGCTCCGGCCGCCCAACCCTGCACCCCGGCGACGACGGGCACTATGGTCTCGTCGAGCGCGCGCACGAAATCGTGCAGATCCGTCGCGAGGCCGTAGATATGACCGGCCCGGTCCTCGGCCGCCGCGAAGCCGCGCACATTGCCACCCGCGGAGAAATTCGGTCCGGCGCCCGTCAACAGCACGGCACCGATCTCGCGGCCCGCGGCCCGCAGTGCCTCGGTGCCCGCGTTGATACCCGCGAAGTCCAGCGAAGTGCCGTTCGCGGCGGTCGAGATGGTGATTTGTAGTACGCCGTCGACAACGGTGACGTACTCGGTGTGCGTGGAAGTCATGGCCAGCACATTAGCTCCCCGCCTCGAGCCGACTTCCGGTCAGCGCCGCACCATGCGGACTTCGACGGCGGGGGTGAAGGCCTCGATGCGGCTGGTGCCGTCGAGTTCGAAGCGGTGTTTGCGGTAAAAGGCCTGGGCGCGTGGGTTCTTCTCGAAGACCCAGAGCGAGCACGGGATGTCGGGTGGGACGGCGGCGCGGATGAGATCGTGGGCGACGCCGGTGCCGTACCAAGTGGCGCGGACATAGAGGGCGTTGAGTTCGGTTGGGGTGACCGGTGATTCGTCGCGTGCCGCGCCCACGCTCGCGAAACCGATCACCTCATCCTCGACGAGCGCGACATAGGTGCTGCCCGGATAGCGGACCCGGACGCGTTCCCATTGCTCCGCGCGGCGTTCTACCTCGAACGCATCCAATATGTGGTCGGGGACCAGGCCGCGATAGGCCTCGCGCCAGCAGGCGATATGGCATTCGGCGAGGCCGTGGACGTATTCGGCGGGGAGTGGGGCTATGCGCCAGGCGGGCTGGGTCATGCAGACCATCGTTGTCGAGGGAGGTCGTCGATGACCAGGGGCCGCAGATGACAACGCCCCGAGCACCTGATGGTGTTTCGGGGCGTATGTCGGTCTCTGGGTGAATCAGCCGCGAACGACCTTGCCCGCCTTCAGGCAGGAGGTGCACACGTTCATGCGGCGGGTATTGCCCGGCGCGACCTGGGCGCGCACGGTCTGGATGTTCGGGTTCCAACGACGGTTGGTACGCCGGTGCGAGTGCGAGACCGACTTCCCGAAGCCGGGGCCCTTGGCGCAGACGTCGCAGACGGCAGCCATAGTCGCGAACTCCTTCATGTCATGTGGGGACCGCCGCACGTCGGCAGCATGTCCGGAAACAATGTCTTAATGCCCTGCCGACTGACGTCGGCCTGCGCAAACCCTCTGGGCCGCGCTAGGCAACCCTGCAAGGGTAGCTGGCGGCGCCCGGATCCACCAAACCGGGTCATGGAATGACGACCCGTGGGCACACCCGATGGTAGTGGATCGGTGTCGCCGATCGACTGTCGGTATCGCCAGCTAACCTGGCCAACGGTGGCAGAACCTTTCGAGCGATCTGCCAGCAGTCGCTTGGGTGCGGGTGGCGGTGTGAACGATCGCGGAGAGAGGTGGCGGTGCCCGGAGTGCGGGACATGATGGGTGATGGCCCCGACGCGGGACTGCCTGCCGTTGCCGGGCCGAATGAGCTGAACGGCACGGGTCTACTGCGCTGGGGCCGAATCTGCCTCGAAGGCCTGCAGCAGCGGCGCGAGGAGATCAACGCCCTCAACGTCTTCCCCATCGCCGACGCCGACACCGGTACCAACATGCTCGCCACCATGCGAGCGGCAATGCAGGCCGCGGATGCCGCCGTGATCTCGGCGCGCGGGTCCGAACGATCGGATGGCGCCGCGACCGAGGGTGTTGCTGCGGACGGCGACGCGGTCGCCGGTACTGCGGTGTCGGACGCCCGGGCGGTCAGTGGTTTTGCGGCGGTTGCCGGGACGATCGGCGGTGCCCCGGTATCGGACACCCCGACGACGTCGCCAGAGGAGTTCGCGGACCGAGTTATCGCCACGAACGGCATCGATCGCCGCGGTCTGTCTGATTCCGCGGCGCGTGGGAGCTCGCGGAACGGCCCCAGCGCGGCGCTGTGGGGTGCAACTGCCGACGGGTATCCCGACTCGAGCGAATCGCTCTCGACGCACGATGTGGCCATGGCTATGGCGCGCGGGGCGACGCTCGGGGCGCGCGGTAATTCCGGGATCATCCTGTCGCAGGTGTTGCGGGGGATTGCCGAGGCGGTGCGCGGTGGGCCGCTGACGGCGCAGACGTTGCGCGACGCGCTGGCCACCGCATCGGCGCTGGTGCGGGAATCGTTGAGTGTGCCGGTCGAGGGGACCATTCTGACCGTCCTGGATAGGGCCGCGGAATGTGCCGCTGCCTGCTCGGAATCCGCACTGGCCGAGGTGGCGGTGGCGGCGGCCGATGGCGCCGCCAAGGCGCTCGGTGATACACCCGCCCAGCTCGGTGTGCTGCGCCGAGCGGGGGTGGTCGATGCGGGCGCGCGCGGGTTGGTCGTGCTGCTCGACAGTCTGGTCGCCCTGACCCTCGGTGAGACACCCGCTCGGCCGGGATACGCGCGCGGCGAATTCGTATTCGCCGGTGACCAGGCGGGTGCTGATCGTGGCACCGCCGCGGCGCAGGCTGGTTCCGCTCTGCGAGCCGACGCCGAACCGTATGGCAGCTGTGCCGAATCCCTGAACAGTGCCGAACCTCACTTCGAGGTGATGTACCTGCTCTCCGACACCGACGACCAACGAATCGCACACCTGCGCGACCGCCTCGCCGACCTCGGCGACTCCGTCGTGGTCGTTGGCGACGGCGCGGGCTCGTGGTCCGCGCACGTCCACTGCGCCGACGCGGGTGCCGCCGTTGAAGCGGGAATCGCCACCGGCACCCTCAGCGCTATCCGCATCGAAAGCTTCACCACCGACGCAGCCCGGGCACTTGCTGCGGATCGTACCGACGCTGCTGTTCGGCCTGTTCATGTTGGACGCGCAGCTCCGTCTCCGCGTGCTGCCGCCAGCGGGCACCACGATGCAGCTCCCACCGGTGAGGCCGGCGGGCACCACGATGCAGCTCGCACCGGTGAGGCCGGCGGGCACCGCGATGCAGCTCGCACCGGTGAGGCCGGCGGGCACTCTGACACAGACCCTGCGAACGCTACGGGGCGGGTTGATGCCGGCGCGCGGCTTGGAGGTACTGGGCACGCGGTTCCGTCCGCGCATGTTGATGGTGGCGTGCACCGCGATTCAGCGCCCGCCGATAAAGCGGATCGCACTGATGCTCGGGGGCACCGCGATTCAGCCCCGGCGGACCTTGTGGATCCCGCTGATGTGGCCGCTCAGCCTGGTAGTGCCGGACGCACTGACGCGACCGCACGCGTTCAGTTTTCCGGCGTGTCCATCCGATCGGGCGTTGCCACGCACACCGGATCCGATCACGAAGGGCCCGCAGATCGCGCCGTTCTGGCTGTCGCATCGGGGGACGGCGCGGCGGCGCTGTTCGAGGCCGGGGGTGCGGTGGTGCTCGGCGGTGATGGGCGGGTGACCAGTGCGGCGCTGCTTGCGGCGATTCGGCAGCTGCCTAATCGGGAGGTGTTGGTGCTGCCGAACGGCGCGCTGCCCGCGCATGAGCTGGTTGCGGTCGGTGTTGCGGCTCGTGACGCGCATCGGGACGTGTTGTTGTTGCCGAGCGGGTCCATGGTGCAGGGGTTGGCGGCGCTGGCGGTGCATGATTGCGGCCGGATCGCGGTGGACGATGCGTTCGCCATGTCGGAGGCGGCGGCCGCGACCCGTTGGGGCTCATTGCGTGCTGCCACAGAGCGGGCGCTCACCATGGTCGGCACCTGCGAGGCCGGTGATGGGCTGGGGCTGGTCGGTCATGATGTCGTGGTGATCGATCGGGATGCGCCGAGCGCGGGGCGGACCCTGCTGGACCGGATGCTCGCCTTCGGCGGTGAGCTGGTCACCCTGCTCATGGGTGTGGCGGCCCCGGCCGAACTCGCGGACGAACTGGCCGGGCATATCGCGAACGGCTTTCCCGGTGTCGAGGTGAGTGTGTATTTCGGTGGGCAGCAAGCGGATCTGGTGCAGATAGGGGTGGAATAGGAATATGGCGACACTCAGCGATCGGCTGGACCACCTGCTCGGCGTGAAGGCAGCCGAGCCGCTCGCCGACGCCTTCGACATGCATACCGTCGAGGATCTGTTGCGGCACTACCCATTACGCTACGCCACCCAGGGCCAACCGCTCACTCAGGAGCAGCCGGAGGAGGGCGCGCACATTACTGTCATCGGCCGGGTGACGAAAACCGAACTGCGCCCGATGAAGAACCGCAGGGGCCGACTGCTCAAGGTCGCACTCGACACCGGTTCGGTCACCCCGATCGATATCACCTTCTTCAACGGCGACAAGGTGAGTTACCTTGTCCGCGAAGGGGTCCGGGCCATGATGTCGGGCACCGTGCACTGGTGGCGCCCGGATCGCTGGAACCTCTCGCATCCGGATTATCTGATCCTGCCCGAGAAGGAAGAGGACTCGATCGAGAACCTCACCTCGGTACGCGGCGGCGGCGCACTGCGTGGATTGGCGCAGAGCGCGAAAGGTAAAGGGGGAGTGGATGTCTCGTTCTTCGAACGCGAATACATCCCGGTGTACCCCGCGACCGCCAAGGTGCAGAGCTGGGATCTGCTCGCCTGTGTCCGGCAGGTGCTCGACCAACTCGACCCGATCGACGATCCGCTACCAGGTGACCTGCGCGAGGACCGCGGGCTGGTGAAGATCTCCGACG
This sequence comes from Nocardia sp. NPDC050412, assembly GCF_044458825.1. Lineage (NCBI taxonomy): Bacteria > Bacillati > Actinomycetota > Actinomycetes > Mycobacteriales > Nocardiaceae > Nocardia > Nocardia sp. NPDC050412. The sequence continues at coordinate 288,677 of NZ_JBITIJ010000004.1, read as the reverse complement.
CACTGCGCCTGATCCACCTGCCCGAACGCAAGTCCGATATCGAACAGGCCAGGGAGCGTTTGCGTTTCGATGAGGCGCTGGCATTGCAACTGGTGCTCGCCGAGCGGCGACATGATGCGGAGGCGCGGGCGGCCCGGCCATGTCCGCCCCGATCCGACGGTATCGCAGCGGCTTTCGAAACCCGCTTGCCGTTCGAGCTGACCGAGGGACAGCAAAAGGTGATCGCGGAGATCTCCGACGATCTCGCGCGCAGCCATCCGATGCACCGGCTACTGCAGGGTGAGGTGGGTTCGGGCAAGACCATCGTCGCACTGCACGCCATGCTGCAGGTGGTCGACGCCGGTCAGCAATGCGCACTGCTCGCGCCGACGGAAGTCCTTGCCGCCCAACACTATCGGTCACTGCGCACGATGCTCGGCGATCTCGGCACCGCCGGTGAACTCGGTGCCGCCGAGAACGCGACCAAGGTCGTGCTGGTAACCGGCTCGATGTCGGCATCGGCCAAAAAGGCCGCGCTACTGGATGCGGTCACCGGCGAAGCGGGCATCGTGATCGGCACGCACGCACTCATCCAGGACGCGGTGGAGTTCTTCGATCTCGGCATGGTGATCGTCGACGAACAGCATCGGTTCGGTGTGGAACAGCGGGACGCGTTGCGCGCCAAGGCGAAAGCCGGTACCAGCCCGCATCTGCTCGTCATGACCGCGACCCCGATCCCCCGCACCATCGCCATGACCACCCTCGGTGATCTGGAGACCTCCACCCTCACCCAGCTGCCCCGGGGCCGCTCGCCGATCGTGTCGAAGGTGGTGCCGCGCAAACAGCATCCGAACTGGGTCGACCGTGCCTGGGAGCGCATCCTGGAGGAGGTCGGCGCCGGACGGCAGGCCTATGTGGTGTGCTCGCGCATCGGCGACGACGAGGAGAACGGCAAGGCCCGCAACGGAAAGAAGTCCGGTAAGGCAGAGGAGAAGGAAGGCCCGACCACGGCCGCCGCCCTCGAGGTCTTCGACATGCTGCGCACCGGTCCGCTCGCGAGCGTCCGGGTCGGCCTGCTGCACGGCAGACTCCCGACCGATGAAAAAGACCAGGTAATGCGGGCATTCAACGACGGCGACATCGATGTGCTGGTCTGCACCACGGTCGTCGAGGTCGGCGTCGACGTGCCCAATGCAACCGTCATGGTCATCGTGGACGCGGATCGCTTCGGTGTCAGCCAGCTACATCAGCTGCGCGGCCGCATCGGCCGCGGCAAACATCCCGGCCTGTGCCTGCTGATCACCGACGCGGGCCCCACCGGCACCGCCATGGCCCGCCTGGACGCCGTCGCCGCCACTACCGACGGCTTCGAACTCGCCGTACTCGACCTGCGCCAACGCCGCGAAGGCGACGTCCTCGGCGCCGCCCAATCCGGCACCGCTCGCTCCCTGCGCTTGCTCTCGCTACTCGACGACCTCGAAGTCATCACCGCCGCCCAAAGCCTCGCCCGCCAGGTAGTCGAATCCGACCCAGGCCTACACCACCACCCAGGCCTGGCCACCATGATGCACGCCGCTGTAGACGCCGAACGCTTGGAGTACCTGGCGAAGTCTTGATCGAGAATGCGCTGCTGGACAGGCCCTACTCGACGTTTGCACTGCATCAGTGCATGCTGGTCAATTGTCCGGCTAGCGCAGGGCTCGGGGGTAGGGAAGATCGGTGCTGATGTGCTCGGTGACTGCGAGAGGGTTGCCGATTTGGGGGAAGGCGCGCTGCGGGCAGGAGGGGCGCTCGCAGACCTTGCAGCCCGCGCCGATCGGGACCGCTGCGGCCGGACTGTCGAGTTGTAGACCATTGGCATACACCAGCCGGTCGGCGTATTCGATATCGCAACCCAGCCCGATCGCGAAATCCTTTGTCGCCGTGCCAAATCCGTGTGGCCCGGCCAGCGCGGTGCGGGCGATCCAGAGGTAGCGGCGACCATCTGGCATCGCCGCCATCTGGGTCAGGATGCGACCCGGATTGGCGAAGGCCTCGTGCACAACCCACAGCGGGCAGCTGCCGCCTACCCGGGAGAAATGGAATGCCGTGGCGGACTGGCGTTTCGAGATATTGCCCGCCCGATCGGTGCGGACGAGGAAGAACGGAACGCCGCGCTGTCCCTGCCGCTGCAGGGTGCTCAACCGGTGGCAGATGGTTTCGAAGCCGACCTCGAAACGCAGGCTGAGCAGATCGATGTCGTAGCGCAGTTCCTCGGCCGACCGCAGGAAGCGGCCATACGGAAGTACCAGCGCGCCCGCGAAGTAGTTGGCCAATCCAATGCGCGCCAACGTCCTGGATTCGCCGGTGAGTGACGGTGTTTCGGCCAGTACGGCATCCAAATCCTTGCCGTACAGCAGAAACCCGAGAGTGGTTGCGATTTGAAATGCACGCTGCCCGGGACGCAGCCGCCGCGCCAGCGTCAGCGTGCGGCTGTCCGGATCGTAATGTCGTTTCGGGATGGACGGATCCGCGCCATCACCGCGCACCAGCACGGTGACCCCCGCGCGCTCCTCGGCGACCCTCGCGAGTTGCCGATCGAGTGACCCGATGCTCAGACCACACTCCTCGAAGAGCTGTTCTGCCGCATGATCGAGTTGCGCGATGTGATTGTGATGGTCGTAGAAGAAATCCCGCACATCCTCATACGGCATGGGCACGCCGGGTGCGCCCGCTGGCGCGGCTACCCGCGCGGAGAGTAGATCGAGTTGATCGGTCGCGGCGCGCAATCGCCGATGCATCGCGACGACGATTCGAGACACCTCCGGAAGTCGCGTCGCCAGCTCTTCCACCTCTGTCAGTGGCGCACTGTCACCGCCCGCCGCATCGACGAGGACCTCGTGCAGATCCGAGACCAGCCGGGCATCGGAGTCGGCGGCGAAAAATTGCACGTCGAGGTCGAAGGTGGAGTTGAGCTTCAGCAGCACCGGAATGGTTAGCGGTCGCTGATCGCGCTCGAGCTGGTTGAGGTAGCTGGGCGATAGATCCAGGGATTTCGCCAGCGCCGCCTGGGTCATCCGCCGTTCCTCGCGCAACCGTCTCAGTCGGGCGCCCGCGTACATCTTGCGCACCGCAAGATGGTAGCCCTCACAATTCGCAATCATCGCAAATTGAAGGATTCTCGCCCGCAGAAATCTGCTGTTGCAAGGGATTTTGCCGAAGATCAATCCTGCGTAGCGTGCGAAGTAGGGCAGCTGGCTCGTCTGGCGTCGGAGTGCCGCAGCGCGAACTGCTGGTCAGGGGCTGATCCTGGCGCAACCAAGCGATTGTTTGGTGTAATCGGTGCGATCGAATCGACCGATGTGCCCGATCGCATCGGCGCAAGGAAGCGAGCGAACTTCAATGCCGAGCCCCGACGAAATCGTCACCGCCATGTGCCGCAGCTGGTCCGATCCCGACCCGGACCGGATCAGCGCCTTCTTCGCCGAAGACGCCGTCTACCACAACATTCCGATGGAACCCGTCAGCGGCCGCGCCGCCATCCGCGATTTCATCGCCGGTTTCCTCAACACCTTCGAATCCATTGAATTCGACGTCCACCACCAGGTTGCCGCCGGGAATATCGTCATGAACGAACGCACCGATATCTTGCGCGGCCTCGGCAAAGACACCCCGCTGCCGGTAGTGGGCGTCTTCGAGGTCGCAGACGGCGCCATTACCGCCTGGCGCGACTATTTCGATATGGCCGCCATCAACCGCGCCTTCGGAACCGCGCCCGCGGCCGAATAATCGAGGGAACCGAATCGGTCGCCCATGCGTCGAATAGGACATCGGGGGTGATATCTGATGGCGACGTATAAGGAGGGGTATGCATGGATCGTTGCTCGGAATGTCATACGGCCTGGCGGCGGGGACTGAGCGCGCGGTCGCGCATGCGCCCGATGGTCCGCAACGGCGAGAGTTGTGAGAGGTACACACCGCGTCGTCGGCTCCGGCCCTTCCCCGGGGCCGAATCTCATTGATACGCAGCCCGATAGCGCGGTGACCAAACCGCGCTATCGGGCTGCACGATCTTCTAGCGCACCGCGGCCGCAGCAGCGACCAAATTGCGCAATGACGCCTCGACCTCGACTGGTCCACGCGTCTTCAACCCGCAGTCCGGATTGACCCAAAGCCGTTCGGCGGGAACGGCCTTCAGTGCGGCGCGCAGGGAGGCGGTGATTTCCTCCACACTCGGCACCCGGGGTGAGTGGATGTCGTACACACCCGGTCCGACGCCGAGATCGAAGCCCGCGGCATTCAAGTCGTCGAGCACTTCCATATGCGAGCGCGCCGCCTCGATCGAGGTCACATCGGCATCCAATCCGGCGATCGCATCGATGACCTCACCGAATTCCGAATAGCAGAGATGGGTGTGGATCTGTGTGGCATCCGATACCCCGGAGGTCGCCAACCGGAACGCGCCGACCGACCACTCCAGGTACGCGCCCTGATCGGCCGCGCGCAGCGGCAGCAGTTCCCGCAGTGCGGGCTCGTCGACCTGGATGATCCGAATACCCGCGGCCTGCAGATCGACCGTTTCGTCCCGGATCGCCAGCGCCACCTGACGTGCCGAATCCGCCAACGGTTGGTCATCGCGCACGAATGACCAGGCCAGAATCGTCACCGGGCCGGTCAGCATGCCCTTGACCGGCTTATCGGTCAACGATTGCGCGTAGCCGATCCAATCCACCGTCATCGGTGCGGGCCGCGCCACATCTCCGAACAGAATCGGTGGCCGCACGCAACGGGTGCCGTAGGACTGCACCCAGCCCGCGTCGGTGGTGGCGAATCCGTCGAGCTGCTCGGCGAAGTACTGCACCATGTCATTGCGCTCCGGCTCGCCGTGCACCAGCACGTCCAGGCCCAGTTTCTCCTGCAACGCGATGACATCCGCGATTTCCGACCGCATCCGCCGCGCGTATTCGGTCTGATCGATCTCACCCCTGCGCAGTGCCGCACGCGCCAGCCGGATCGCCGAGGTCTGCGGATACGAACCGATCGTCGTCGTCGGCAACGAGGGCAGCCGCAGCCGCTCGGCCTGTAATGGCCGCCGCTGTTGCGCGGGAGCCCGCCGAGTTGCATCGGGACCCAGCGTGGCCAGGCGCGCCCGCACCTGCGGATTGCCCAACCGGGGATCGGTGCGCCTAGTGGCGAGAGCGGCACGGACCATGGCCAATTCATCGCAGATCGCCTCAGACCCCGCACTCAGTCCGGTCGCGAGCAACCGCACCTCGGCGACCTTCTCCGCACCGAAGGCCAACCACGAACGCAGCCGCTGGTCTAGGCCGGTTTCGCTCGCCAAGGTGTAGGGCACGTGCAGCAACGAGCAGGAACTCGATACCGCAACGGACTTCGCGCACCCCAGCAGCGTGCCGAGCATCGTCAAAGCCTTATCCAAATCGGCCCGCCAGACATTTCGCCCGTCGACCACACCCGCCACCAGCAGCTTGTTCACCAGTGCCGGCACACCGGAGAAGTCCGCGTCTATGGTGAAATCCAGTGCGATACCTTCGATTTCGGTCTCGGCCAAAGCGCTCAACGCAGCACCTGGCTTGCCGAAGTAGGTGGCCACCAGCAGTGCTGGACGATCCGTCGCGGCCGATAGTTCGGCGTAGCTGCGCCGTACGAGTTCCACCTCGTCAGCCGTCAGGTCGGTGACCAGGACCGGCTCGTCGAGCTGCACCCACTGCGCGCCCGCCGCGGCCAGCAGCCGCAACAGCTCCCGATAGAGCGGCACCAACTCCTCCAGGCGATCCAACGCCGCACCACCGGTCGCCTTCGCCAGCTTCAGGAAGGTGATAGGCCCGACCACCACCGGACGCGCGGGCACCCCGAGTGCGAGCGCCTCCCGCAGCTCATCCAACACCTTCGACGGATCCAGCGAGAACACCGTCTCCGGACCGATTTCCGGCACCAGATAGTGGTAATTGGTATCGAACCACTTGGTCATTTCCAGCGGCTCGACCGTATCGGTGCCGCGCGCCGCCGCGAAATAGCGATCCAGCGGATCGGCGATACCGGCCATCCTGGGCGGCAGCGCGCCGAGCAGCACGGCGGTATCGAGCACCTGGTCGTAATAGGAAAAGGTGCCGACTGGGATGGAATCCAGACCGGCCCGCTGCAATTCGGTCAACTGATTGTGCCGCAGGTCAGCGGCGATCGCGTGCAGCCGCTGCGCGTCGATGCGTCCGGCCCAGTAGGACTCGGTGGCGCGCTTGAGCTCACGGTGCGGCCCCACCCTCGGGAGACCGAGAACCGTCGCGGTGAACGGGTTATGCGTAACAGTCACGAATTTCTCCAGTGCTGAGATCGAAGACCATCGCCCTACGAGCTAGCGGAGACCGAGTGACGTGCCGGCGCACCGACGGAGCCCGACAATCACACCCAGAGGTCCGCGCGCCCAGTCCACGAGGCGGTGGCCGCCGGATACGGCGTATCCGACACGGCTGGCAGGTCTTCGGACTTGCGGGCACGGGCCTTCTGGCCGACCCCGTACGGGGCTCACCTACTGGCCGTCGCTTCCCGGGCTGACCATTTCGACCTGCAAGCAGTCGCTACGGCCCATTTCGAGCGACCTGCAAGCAGTCGCTACGGCCTACCCAGTGCTGATGACGGCGGTCGTTCCTGCATACCGCTGCGGGACAGTCCCGGATTCTCACCGGGTTCCCTCTCGTCCGCGCACCGGTTACCCGATCCGCGAACTCGACTCCGTAACGCGACGACGGGGCTCCATCTCGTCTGCGCACGGCGAACCAGCTGCGTCGACCAGCATAGTCGGTAGCGCCATCCGATTTCCGTGCTACGCCAGTCAACACACAGTTATGTGTCAGCGATATGAACACAACTTCGCAAGCCTGCTAGGACTCGTTGTGAAGATTCCTGCGAAAGGGACTTCCCTGTCAGGCCACGATTCCGGGGCGGGTACCTTAGTTCAATGTTCTCGAAAGTCTTGGTTGCCAACCGTGGCGAGATCGCCATCCGCGCCTTCCGTGCGGCCTACGAACTCGGCATCGGGACAGTCGCCGTCTTCCCGTACGAGGATCGCAACTCGGTCCACCGGTTGAAGGCCGCGGAGTCCTACCAGATCGGCGAACAGGGGCACCCGGTTCGGGCGTACCTGTCGATCGAGGCGATCATCGCGGCGGCCAAGTCCGCGGGTGCCGACGCCATCTACCCCGGTTACGGCTTCCTCTCCGAGAACCCGGACCTCGCGGCGGCCTGCGCCCGCGAGGGCATCACCTTCATCGGTCCGTCGGCCGACGTGCTCGAACTGGCTGGTAACAAGGCCCGTGCGATCGAAGCGGCGCGGGCGGCGGGGCTGCCGGTGCTGAAGTCCAGCGCCCCCTCCGCCGATGTGGACGAACTGCTGGCCGCATCCGAGGTCCTGGATTATCCGATCTTCGTGAAGGCCGTAGCGGGTGGCGGTGGGCGCGGTATGCGCCGGGTGGCCGATCCGGCACAGCTGCGCGAATCGATCGAGGCCGCATCCCGTGAGGCGGAGTCGGCCTTCGGTGATCCGACCGTCTTCCTGGAACAGGCCGTGGTGAACCCGCGCCACATCGAGGTGCAGATCCTGGCCGACCAGCACGGGAATGTCATGCACCTGTTCGAGCGCGACTGTTCGGTGCAACGCCGCCACCAGAAGGTGATCGAGCTCGCGCCCGCCCCGAACCTGGATCCCGCACTGCGCGAGCGCATCTGCAACGACGCCGTGGCCTTCGCTCGCCAGATCGGCTACAGCTGCGCGGGCACCGTCGAATTCCTGCTCGACGAGCGCGGCAACCACGTCTTCATCGAGATGAACCCGCGCATCCAGGTCGAGCATACGGTGACCGAGGAGATCACCGATGTCGATCTGGTGCAGTCCCAGCTGCGCATCGCGACGGGGGAGAGCCTCGAACAGCTCGGCCTGAGCCAGGACAAGGTCGCCATTCGCGGTGCGGCCCTGCAGTGCCGGATCACCACCGAGGATCCGGCCAACGGCTTCCGCCCCGACACCGGCCGCATCACCGCCTACCGCACCCCCGGTGGCGCGGGCATCCGCCTCGACGGCGGCGCGAACCTGGGCGCGGAGATCGGCGCCTACTTCGACTCGATGCTGGTCAAGCTCACCTGCCGCGGCCGCGATCTGCACGCTGCGGTGGCGCGCGCCAGCCGTGCACTCGCGGAATTCCGCATTCGCGGCGTCACCACCAACATCCCGTTCCTGCTCGCGGTGCTCGACGATCCGGACTTCAGGGCGGGCCGGGTCACCACCTCGTTCATCGATGAGCGCCCGCAGTTGCTGACCCTGCGCGGTTCGGCCGACCGCGGCACCAAGATCCTCAACTACCTCGCCGATATCACCGTCAACAAGCCGCACGGCGAGCGTCCGACCACGGTGTATCCGCACGACAAACTGCCCGCCATCGATCTGAGCGTGCCGCCGCCGGACGGTTCCCGTCAGCGGCTGCTGCGCCTGGGCCCCGAAGGCTTCGCGCAGGCGCTGCGCGAGCAGAAGGCCGTCGGCGTCACCGATACCACCTTCCGCGACGCGCACCAGTCGCTGCTGGCCACCCGCGTGCGCACCAATGGTCTGCTCGGTGTCGCCGGACATGTCGCGCGTCTGACACCGGAACTGCTCTCCATCGAGGCTTGGGGCGGCGCGACTTACGATGTGGCGCTGCGCTTCCTGTTCGAGGACCCGTGGGAGCGGCTGGCCGCGCTGCGCGAGGCGGTGCCGAATATCTGTCTGCAGATGCTGCTGCGCGGACGAAACACGGTCGGCTACACACCGTATCCGGAGCAGGTGACGCGCGCATTCGTGCAGGAGGCGACCGACACCGGTATCGATATCTTCCGCATCTTCGACGCGCTCAACAATGTCGATCAGATGCGCCCGGCCATCGATGCGGTGCGCGAAACCGGTACGGCCATCGCGGAAGTCGCGATGAGCTACACCGGCGACCTGTCCAATCCGGACGAAAACCTCTACACCCTCGACTACTACCTCAAGCTCGCCGAGCAGATCGTCGATGCGGGCGCGCACGTGCTGGCCATCAAGGATATGGCGGGCCTGCTGCGCGCTCCGGCCGCCGCGACCCTGGTCTCCGCGCTGCGCAGGAACTTCGACTTGCCGGTGCACGTGCACACCCACGACACTCCCGGCGGTCAGCTGGCCACCTATCTCGCCGCCTGGCAGGCCGGTGCCGACGCGGTCGACGGCGCGAGTGCCGCCATGGCCGGAACCACTTCTCAGCCAGCGCTTTCCGCGATCGTGGCGGCTGCGGCGCACAGCGAATTCGACACCGGCCTCAACCTGCAGAATGTCTGCGACCTGGAGCCGTACTGGGAGGCGCTGCGAAAGGTGTACGCGCCCTTCGAATCCGGGCTTCCCGCGCCGACCGGCCGGGTGTATACCCACGAGATCCCGGGCGGTCAGCTGTCGAATCTGCGGCAGCAGGCGATCGCGCTCGGTCTCGGTGACCGCTTCGAAGAGGTCGAGGCGAAATACGCTGCGGCGGACCGACTTCTGGGCCGCCTGGTCAAGGTCACCCCGTCCTCGAAGGTGGTCGGCGACCTCGCGCTCGCACTCGTCGGCACCGGTGTCGACATCGAAAACTTCGCCGCCGATCCGGGCCGTTACGACATTCCGGATTCGGTAATCGGTTTCCTGCGTGGCGAACTCGGCAATCCGGCGGGCGGCTGGCCCGAGCCGTTCCGCAGTCGGGCACTGGCCGGTCGCGGACCGGCCAAGCCGGAGACCCCGCTGACCCCGGCGGACGAGGCCGGACTCGCCGGTTCCTCCGAACTGCGCCGTGCCACGCTCAACCGGCTGCTCTTCCCCGGCCCCACCGCCGAATTCCTCGCGCACCGCGAAAAGTACGGCGACACCATGGGGCTGTCGGCCAACCAGTTCTTCTACGGCTTGCGTCGCGGCGAAGAACACCGTGTGCAACTGGAGAAGGGCGTCACCCTGCTGATCGGACTGGAGGCCATCTCCGAACCCGATGAGCGCGGTATGCGCACGGTCATGTGCATCATGAACGGCCAACTGCGCCCGGTCGCCGTGCGCGACCGCTCCATCGCCAGCGATATCCCGGCCGCAGAGAAGGCCGATAAGAACAACCAGGGCCATATCGCTGCCCCGTTCGCCGGTGTGGTGACACTTGCCGTGTCCGAAGGCGATTCGATCGCGGCGGGCGATACCGTCGGCACCATCGAGGCGATGAAGATGGAGGCAGCGATCACCGCGCCGCGCGGGGGCATCGTCGGGCGCGTCGCGATCGGCAAGGTACAGCAGGTCGAAGGCGGTGACCTGCTGGTCGAACTGACGGTGCGCGAGTCCGCGGCCGAATGACCCGGATCGTCGCGGGTACCGCGGGCGGGCGCCGGTTACGCGTCCCGCCCGCGGGCACGCGCCCCACCTCCGATCGGGTGCGCGAGGCCCTGTTCAGCGCCCTCGACGCCCGCATCGATTTCGACGGCCTTCGGGTACTCGACCTCTACGCCGGATCCGGTGCACTGGGCCTGGAGGCCCTCTCACGCGGCGCCATGCACGCCCTGCTTATCGAGTCCGACCGCAAGGCTGCCGCCATCGTGCGCGGCAATATCGCCGACCTCGGTCTGCCGGGTGCCGAACTCCGCATCGGCTCCGTCGCCACCGTCCTGGCGGGCGGCGGTGCGGGAAAGTACGACGTGGTCTTCTCCGATCCGCCCTACGACGTCGACACCGCGACGGTCACCGCCGACCTCCGCGCCCTCGCCGAACACGATTGGATGGCACCGGACGCCCTCGTCGTAGTCGAGCGTTCCATCCGCTCACCCGAGATCGTCTGGCCCGCAGGCTATATCCCCGCGAAGGCGCGCAAATACGGCGAAACCCGCATCGAACTAGCCGAGTTCGCCCCGGAGTAACTCCGCCATCGCGGCATTCGAGGTCACGATCCGGCCTCCTGATACCGTCTGTCCATGGCAGAAGCGTTGTGCCCGGGCTCGTTCGACCCGGTGACCAATGGACATATCGACGTCTTCGCGCGGGCCGCGGCCCAGTTCGACGAGGTCGTGGTGACCGTCATGATCAATCCCAAGAAACAGGGGATGTTCAGCGTCGAGGAGCGCATGGAGATGCTGCGCGAGGCCACCGCGCACCTGCCCAATGTCCGGGTGGAGTCCTGGCAGGGTCTGCTGGTGGATTTCGCCAAGCAGGAGGGCATCGGCGCGATCGTCAAGGGTCTGCGCGATGCTACCGACTTCGGCTACGAACTGCAGATGGCGCAGATGAACAAGAAGCTCAGCGGCGTCGACACCTTCTTCATCGCCCCCAACCCGGCCTTCAGCTTCCTGTCCAGCTCACTGGTCAAAGAAGTCGCGACCTACGGCGGCGATGTCACCGATATGCTTCCGCCCGCCGTCCACAAGCGCTTGGTCGATCGCCTCGCGGAACGCAAAGGCTGAACGCCCAACGAAATCCGCCCCGGTTCCGAAGAACCGGGGCGGACTCGTGATAAAGGCTCAGAAGACCAACCCGCGCAGGGCGAGGAAGCGCATACCGCCCACCGCGGCGGTGATGGCCAGAATGGCCGCGGCCTGGAACGTACCGCCCATACCTGGCATCCACACCTCGAGCGCGGCAAGTGCGGCGGTGGTGATCCCGAGTCCGACCAGCGCGAGCCCGCCGCCCTCCCACTGTGCGGTGAACCAGCCGACCCGACCCGCTGCGTGGAAGGTGAGCTGACGGTGCATTTCATTGGCGATCACGGTGCTCACGACCGAGCCCGCGATATTGGCGACCAGGGGACCGACGCCGTGCATCGCGAAGAACAGCAGGACATAGGCGACATTGCTGGAACCGCCGACCAGGGCGAAGCGGATCAGCTGAGCCAGCGCCCGATCGCCACGCAGATACTGCATCAACTGGCCGAACCGAGCGGCCGTCACCGACTGCAGCACCGGGTACGGTCCCGCCCACGGCGTGTACAGGCTGCTTGTCGGCAGAACCGCCGTCCGCGGTAGTTCCAGTACGGTCATTGTCTTTCCGATCCCACACGAGCCTTCGGTACGGACAACCGCGATGGTCATCGCAATCCGCCCGGTCGGCCTCCTCTATCCCCACAGTCCCGGTCAGGGCCTGCGATCCACTTAAGAAGATCTTGTCTGCGACCTTCCTGGACAAATGTAACACCAAGTGGAGACATATCCTCCACTTGTTTTTGTGGCGTACGAGACACCTACACGACACACCGGTGGGGGACTCGGCACGAGCCGTGACGAGAGGCACACTTGGCCTACGGCGGAAAGTTTCGCCGTAGGTCTGCACGAGAGTGGGGTAGGAGCATGTATCGCGTATTCGAAGCTCTCGACGAGCTGGTCGCCATCGTCGAAGAAGCGCGCGGCATCCCGCCCACCCGCGGCTGCATCGTGCCGCGCGGTGACGTGCTCGAACTGCTCGACGACGTGCGCGATGCACTGCCCGGCGAACTCGACGACGCCCAGGATGTGCTCGATCATCGCGACAAGATCGTCTCCGACGCCCGTTCGGCCGCCGAAACGACGGTGACGACCGCGAACGAACAGGCACACCAGACCATCGGATCGGCCCGCGAGGAGGCCGACCGGATCCTCGCCGACGCCAAGGCGCACGCCGACCGCATGGTCGCCGAGGCCAGCGCGCACGCCGACCACTTGGTGAATACCGCACAGGCCGAGGCCGACCGCGTCGTCGCCGACGGCAATGCCGAATTCGAGGCCGTGACTGGTAGGGCCCGCATCGAATCCGAGCGGATGATCGAGGCGGGCAAGGCATCCTATGCCCGTTCGGTCGCCGAAGGTGAGGCCGAGCGCGACCGCTTGGTCACACAGACCGAAGTGGTGCGGGCCGCGCATGCCGAATCGGCTCGATTGATCGACGGCGCTAACGAAGAGGCCGATCGGATGCGCGACGAATGTGACCAGTACGTCGACAGCAGGCTCGCCGACTTCGAGGAGACGCTCAACGCCACCTTGCGGACCGTGCGCGGCGGACGTCACCAATTGCGCTCGGGTGCGGGCGCTCCGGACTACGCGGCCGACTATCGCCGCTGAACCACCCCACCCGGCCCTTCGGCCCGCTCCAGCCGTGCGGCCCTCGACATCCGTACAGTTGGCGAAAGTCGCCGGGCGGCCCGGTCGGAACGACCCAGACGGTTTGGGTCTTCACCGTGCCCTCGCGTATTGTGGACTGGTTGCCCATTTCCCCTCGAATGTGAAGTGAGTTCGTGATGTCCGCCGGTTCCGGTCCCGCTTCGCGTCCTCGTACGGCCGCACGCCGCACGCCGGACGCGGGTTTCGTGCTGGATGTCATCAGCCTGGGCCGCCGCCCAGGCACAATGAAAGCGCTGCATCGCGTGGTCACCACCGACGAGCGGATCGGGCTGGATCTGATCGCCATTCCGGTGGGCGCAGAGGTGGACCTCGATCTGCAGTTGCAGGCGGTGTCCGAAGGTGTGCTCGTCACCGGGACGGTCGCCGCACCGACAGCAGGGGAGTGCTCGCGCTGCCTCGAACCGTTCACCGGCACGGTGGATATTCAGCTCACGGAACTGTTCGCCTATCCGGACAGCGCCACCGAGCAGACCACCGAGGACGACGAGATCTACCGCATCGTGGACGACACGATCGACTTGGAACCGGTGATCACGGACCAGATCGGCCTGGAGCTGCCGCTGCAGCCGCTGTGCACTCCGGACTGCGCCGGCCTGTGTCCGGAATGCGGTGTCCGGATGGCGATTGCGGGTTCCGGCCACGGGCATGAGATACTTGACCCTCGCTGGGCCGGGTTGGCGAAGTTCGCCGCCGAGTCGCCCGGCAACGGCAGCCCCAATGCGGGTGCCAACCCAGACGTCTAGACCAGACCAGTAAGACCATGCTGCCTAACTGGCGAGCAATAGGACAAGAGGAGAAGTAGTCGTGGCCGTTCCCAAGCGCCGGATGTCCCGTTCCAACACCAGGTCGCGGCGCAGCCAGTGGAAGGCCACCGCGCCGACCCTGATCACGTGCCCGAACCGCGCCTGCGGCGAGAAGACGCTGCCGCATATCGCATGCCCCTCCTGCGGCACCTACAAGGGCCGCCAGGTCACCGCTGCTGTCTGATCGTTCGACCTGTCGTATCGACGTGACCGCCAGCAAGGACGAACCCGGCGCGTCCGGTGAACATGCGAGCCTGCTCGCGGCGCTCGGCGTCGACGTGCGGGCCGATTTGCTGCGCCTGGCGCTGACGCACCGGTCGTACGCATACGAGAACGGCGGGCTGCCGACCAACGAGCGTCTGGAATTCCTGGGCGACTCGGTCCTGGGCCTGAGCATCACCGAGCGGCTCTACCATGAGCACCCGGACAAGTCCGAGGGCGAACTGGCCAAGCTGCGGGCGAGCGTGGTGAATATGCACGCGCTCGCCGAGGTGGCGCGCGGGCTCGGCGAAGGCGGGCTCGGCGTGCACCTGCTGCTCGGTAAGGGCGAAGAGCTCACCGGCGGCCGGGATAAGCCCAGCATCCTCGCCGATGGCATGGAGTCGCTGCTCGGTGCGGTCCATCTCGAGCACGGTATCGATATCGCGCGCGAGGTGGTGCTGCGCCTGTTCGCCGACCTACTCGAGCGCGGCCCGCGGATGGGCGCCGGACTCGACTGGAAGACCAGCCTGCAGGAGCTCACCGCCGAACGTGGCCTCGGCGTGCCCAGCTACGAGATCACTTCGACCGGCCCCGACCACGACAAGGAATTCACCGCGACCACCGTGATCGGCGGTCGTCCGTTTGGTCAGGGTGTCGGCCGCTCCAAGAAGGAAGCCGAGCAGAAGGCCGCTGGCGCCGCCTATCAGGCGCTGACCGACAGTATCTAATTCGCGGCGCCTACGGCACCGCGTATTCGCGGCCCCCGGCGTCTCGCTTCCGAGTGGCCGAGACTCGCGACGGCGTCGGATGCGCTTCGGCCACCCGGATGCGAGACAGGCCGCGAACGGGTGCTCGTAAGACTCGCGCGTGGTCGATAGGAGTGCTTGATGCCCGAGTTGCCCGAGGTCGAGGTCGTCCGGCGCGGACTCGCCGCACATGTTGTCGGGCGGGTCGTCGAATCCGTCACGGTGACCCATCTCAGGTCGGTGCGCCGCCATCTCGAAGGCGCGGACGATCTGACGGCCCGGTTGAAGGGTCTGCGGGTCTGTGCCGCCGAGCGTCGCGGCAAATACCTGTGGCTCACCTTCGACGATCCGGACACCTCGCTCGTCGTCCATCTCGGTATGAGCGGGCAGATGCTCGTGCGGTCCGCCGATGCTCCGGTGGAGAAGCACGCGCATATACTCGCGACTCTCGACGACGGCACGCAATTGCGCTTCGTCGATCAGCGCACCTTCGGCGGCTGGGCGCTCGCACCGCTGGTCGAGGTCGACGGCACCTTGGTGCCCGAGCCCGTCGCGCATATCGCCCGGGATCCACTGGACCCGCGCTACGACCCAGAGGCCGTGGTGGCAGCGGTACGCGCCAAACAAACCGAGATCAAGCGGGTGTTGCTGGATCAGACCGTGATCTCCGGCGTGGGCAATATCTATGCCGACGAATCACTGTGGCGGGCCAAGATCCACGGCAACCGGCTCGCATCCGGCCTGACCAGACCCGCCGTACGCACCCTGCTCACCGCGGTCGGCGTGGTGATGGAGGAGGCGCTCGCGGCCGGTGGCACCTCGTTCGACGCCCTATATGTCGATGTCAACGGCCAATCCGGTTACTTCGAACGTTCGCTCGCGGTCTACGGGCGCGAGGACGAACCCTGCCGTCGCTGTGGTGCGCCCATCCTGCGGGAGAAGTTCATGAATCGTTCTTCGTACTCCTGCCCGCGCTGCCAACCGAAGCCCCGTCGCCGTTAGGGTTGGCGAGCTACCGTTCTTTTAGGCGGTTAGACCGGCCGTGGAGGAAGGACTTATGCGCAAGCTCACCTACTACGTCGCATCGACTATCGACGGGTTCATCGCCACCGAGGAGGGGTCGGTCGACTTCTTCCCGGTCGGTGGTGATCACGGCCCGGCGATCACCGCGCAGTACCCGGAGACCCTGCCGACGAAGGTGCGGGAGGCCCTCGGCATAGATAAGCGCAACCGTTACTTCGACACCGTGCTGATGGGTCGCAAGACCCACGATTTCGGCGTGCGGACCGGAACCTCCAGCCCGTATTCGCATCTGCGTCAATTCGTCGTGTCGACGACGTTGCCCGAGAGCCCGGATCCGTCGGTTGAGCTCATCTCGGCCGATCCGCTCGCCACAGTGCGAGAGTTGAAGCGGGACAACGGACTCGGGATCTGGCTGTGCGGCGGCGGGGAATTGGCGCAGGTGTTGCTGCCGGAGATCGATCAGATCTTCCTGAAGCTGTACCCGGTCGTACTCGGCAGTGGCCGTCCGCTGTTCGGTGCCGGCCCGCGCCTGCCCGAGGCGGCCCGCTTCCGGGTGATCACCAGCCGGGTTTTCGAGGACGGCGTCGCCTTCGTGAAGTACAGCCGGATTCGGTAACCGCTGTGGCGGAAGACGATTCGATCGCCGCTCCGGGTCCGGTGGAGGCGCTGCGCGAAATCGGCTTCTGGCTGGAACGCGCACGGGCGCAAACACATCGGGTGAAGGCGTATCGGCGGGCTGCCGACATCGTGGCGCAGCTGCCCGAGGGCGAGCGGGCGATCCATCGGGCGGCGCACAGTTGGCAAGAACTCGCGGGGATCGGCCCCAAGACCGCCGCCGTCATCGAGCAGGCGTATTCCGGTGTGGTACCGGACTATTTGAGCGAACTGCGCAAGGCCGCGCAGCCCATCGGGGGACCGGGCAAGCCCATGCGGGCCCAGTTGCGCGGCGATCTGCACACCCACTCCGACTGGTCCGACGGCGGCAGTCCGATCGCGGAGATGATGGGAGTCGCGGCCGCGCTCGGACACGAATACTGCGCGCTGACCGATCATTCGCCGCGGTTGACCGTCGCCAACGGACTTTCGGCCGACCGATTGCGGCGGCAGTTGGATGTGGTCGCCGAGCTGAACGAACGAGTCGCGCCATTCCGAATTCTCACCGGAATCGAGGTGGACATCCTCGACGACGGGGCCCTGGATCAGCACAGCGATCTGCTCGCCGAACTCGATATCGTTGTGGCCAGCGTACATTCGCATCTGCGTGCCGACAGCGAGGCTATGACCAAGCGCATGGTGTATGCGGTGGCGAATCCGAATGTGGATGTGCTGGGCCACTGCACCGGCAGACTGATCGCGGGGCAGCGGGGGCTGCGGCCGGAGTCGAGTTTCGATGCCGAACTCGTCTTCGAGGCGTGCCGGAGTTACGGGACAGCGGTGGAGATCAACAGCCGGCCCGAACGGCTCGATCCGCCGTCGCGACTGCTGCGGATGGCGGTCGAGATGGGATGCTATTTCTCGATCGACACCGATGCGCATGCCCCTGGTCAGTTGGACTGGCTGGGTTACGGCTGCGAGCGCGCTGTCGCGAACGATGTTGCGGCGGAACGGGTTATCAACACTTGGCCAACCGAGAAGCTGCTTGCCTGGACCAAATCGCCAGCCGGGGACGTGGTTTGATCGTCGCTTCAGCACGAGCAGGCCGACCTGTTCGGAGATGATTTCGGCGCCAGCTTCCGACCATCCGGTTAACTGTTGCCGAACACTGGTGCGGGATCTGCGAGGATGCCCGATGACGTTCGAGAATGGTTGACACACAGATCTCTTGGGGGTGGCGGCGCCGGTGGGTGGCTTTCCGATCGAAATCGTGCTCGGACTCATCGGTATCGCGGTGCCGGTCATCGCATTCCTGTGGGAGTTCGTGTTCGTCGGACGCAAGGAACTCGGCTATCGGGTCCAGATGGATACGCCGGTCACCGGTGAGATCGAGTCGGTCTTTCCTGGAGTGCTGCCGCAGCTGCGCCCGGCGCAGGACGGTGTGAGTCCCCCGCTGAAGGATCTGTCGGTTGTCCTGGTCCGCATCGAAAACAGCGGTGCGACACCGATCGACACGCACGACTACCAAGCACCGGAGGCGGGCCGGGTCGGCCTGCATCTGAACTTTCCACAGCGCCGGGTCATCGGTATGGCGGTGACCGAGCTGAGCGACCAGGGTCTGGCCGATTCGCTGGGCCGTGATTCGGGCATCGCGGTTCGCGAGGATACGGTCGGACATATCGGTGCCATTGATCTGCCGAGAGTGCCGCTCAATCGCGGCGATCACTACAAGATCCTGGCCATCCTGCAACGTTCGGAGGGCACGGGAGAGTATCCGGATCCGGTGCTGAGCGGCGGCATCAAGGGTGGACGGATCATCGAAACCCAGAGCCGTACCGGCATTTCGCGAGTGATGGTGGCGCTCACGGCCTTCCTGGTCGTGGTGATCGTCGTCCAGCTCCTGGTCGCCGTGCTGGCGCCCGATCCGACGCCATTGGATTGTGCCGCGGGCAAACTCTCGGTAGTCGGCTCCTCGGCCTTCGAACCGGTCATTCGCGATGCGGCCGCGCAGTATGGGAAGCGTTGCACCGGAGCGGAATTCGCCTTCGGTTTCGAGGGCACCGAACGCGGACTCGACCAGCTCGCCGAGGAGGGCGAGGACGATCCCGACCTGCTCACGATCAGCGACGGACCGAAAGGTGATGGCTACCAACCGCTGCTGGCACGCCCGCTGGCGCTATCGCTGTTCACCATGATCGTGCACAAGGATGTCGGCGTCACCAACCTCACCGTCGCCCAGATCCAGGATCTGTATCAGGGCCGGATCACCAACTGGCGCGATGTCGGCGGTGCCGATCTGCCGGTCGTGCTGGTCAATCGGATACCGGGATCGGGCACTCGAAATACGTTGGAGCGCAGGTTACTCGGCGGTCCGCAGCCCGATCGGCCGCACGTCAGCTGTGTTGCGATCAAGGATGGCGCACCCGCGACAGCCAGATATTGCGATGTGCAGGTCACCAAGGATATGCAGAAGGCGGTGAGCGATCTCCCAGGTGCGATCGGCTACAGCGAGTTCTCCGAGGCGGTGAAGGTAGGAGCCACGACCCTCACCATCAATGGCGTAACGGCCGGTCGCGACGCCGCCGTCAACCGCAGCTATCCGTTCTGGGGTGTCGAATACGCCTACAGCTACGGCGAACTCCCCGGCGATTCGCTCGGTGCGAGCTTCATACACTTCCTGACCGATCTGACCGGTAAGGATGTGTTGCGCGAGCATGGCAACGAGCCCTGTAGCGAGCTTCCCGATCGGGCCCGCTGCCTGCCGTCTTCGTAACGTTGTCACAGACTCGGCGGCTATCTCGTCCTACTCGGGTAAGCGATTTCGAGAGAGGACGACCTATGTCACGTATGAAGCTCGCCGAGGCGGCGCCCGAGATCTACCAGGCCTGGTACGCCGCCGAGCAGGCCATCCGCCGCGGACCACTGGATTCGACGGTGCGTGAGCTGGTGAAGATCCGCGTTTCCCAGATGAATGGCTGCCTGTTCTGCATCGATATGCACACCACCGATGCGCGGATGGCGGGCGAGACCGAACAGCGGATCTACTACCTCAATGCCTGGCGTGAGTCGGTGAAGTTCACCGAGGTCGAACGAGCCGCCCTTGCCTACGCGGAGGCCGTCACCAGACTTGGTGAACACGGTGTCAGCGATGAAATCTGGGCCGAGGTGGAGAAGAACTTCGACGAGGACGCGCGGGCCGGTCTGGTCGCGGTCACCGCGATGATCAACCTGTGGAACCGGATCGGGGTGCCGCTGCGCATGCAGCCCGCCTCGGCGGCCGAGTCGTGAGTCAGTCGTCCGAGGGCATGATCGGTCTGCTGAAGAATTCCTCGACGGGAACCGGACCCGTGTAGCGTCGGCAACCGCACTGCACCCATACGGGCCCGCCGTAGGTCTTGCGGACCAGCTCGGCATGGCAGGTGCCCGCCTCCGGATCGTGCAGCGCCAGGTCGTGGCCACAGCCGCACCGGGCGACTGCGGCTCCAGCGGGCGAGCGCCTGCCGAACCGGCCTACGGCCCAGCCGGCACCCGCGATTGCGGCTCCGACGGCGAGAGTGATGGGATCGAACATGTTCATATTATATGTATGCGTATAATGAGATGGTAGAGCAATCGCGCACCGGATTTGTTCGCTCGCCCCGTTCGAAATATGCAATTTTGCGATAAGTCCCCTTGATGCCAAAGTCGGATAATGGGCTATTTTATCCCAAATGCTGAGATTTCAGACCGACTGCGTGGTTTGAGCATCCAGAAATAAGGTACGTCTGTGTGCGGCCCCCCTGTTCATGCCAACCGGCGTGACCAGGCCAACCAAGCCTTCATGGACGGCGGTGCAGGCTTCAGTCTCCACCTCCGCCGCGGCGGCCAACACGTTCGGCGCCCAGCGCACCGAAGTGCTGGGTGGATGTGCACAAGGTTGTCCCTGGAAGGATGGTCATGAGCGCAGGTCTAATCGCGCCGAATTCGGCGCCCATTGCCGCTTCGGATTTGCTGTCTACCGATCACGTCGGTGAACGATTCCGCATTGCGATGGTTGTTCCGCCATACTTCGACGTACCGCCGAAGGCCTATGGCGGAGTCGAGGCCGTAGTCGCCGATTTGGTCGACGCCTTGGTCGCACGCGGGCACGACGTGACATTGTTCGGCGCCGGCGAACCCGGTACCACAGCGAAATTCGTTCCGGTTTGGGATCGCGCGTTACCCGAACGGCTCGGCGAGCCGTTTCCCGAGGTCGTGCACGCTCTGAAGGTGCGAAGGGCGATCGAACAGGTTGCCGCCACCTCGGGCGTGGATCTGGTGCACGACCACACCTTTGCCGGACCACTGAATGCCCCGGCATATATGGGACTGGGCTTGCCGACAGTGGTGACCGTGCACGGCCCGGTCGACGAGGGCGACTGCTACCACTACTATCGCGAATTGGGCCAGGAAGTATCGCTGGTCGCGATCAGTGATCGGCAGCGCGAATTGGCGCCCGATCTGAATTGGGTCGGTCGCGTACACAATGCACTGCATGTCGACCAGTGGCCGTACCAAACCGAAAAAGGCGACTACGCACTGTTTCTCGGCCGCTTCACCGCAACCAAGGGCACGCATCTGGCATTGCAAGCCGCGCACGAGGCCGGTATTCCTCTGGTGCTCGCGGGCAAATGCAGTGAGGCACCCGAGCGGGCGTATTTCGAGAAACATGTGCGCCCACTGATCACCGAGCGCGATCATCTTTTCGGACTCGCGGATGCGCAGGCCAAGCGCAAACTGCTCGCGGGTGCGCGTTGCCTGTTGTTCCCGATCGACTGGGAGGAACCGTTCGGCATGGTGATGATCGAAGCGATGGTCTGCGGTACGCCGGTGGTCGCGCTTCGCGGCGGAGCCGTTGCCGAGGTCGTCGTCGATGGTGTGACCGGCCGGATCTGTGATGATCCGTCCGAGCTGCCCGCGGCGATCGCCGAAGCGAGCCAGATGGATCCGGCCGCATGCCGCGCACACGTCGAGGCGAACTTCGGCGCTGGCACGCTCGGGCGCGGCTACGAGCAGGTCTATCACCAGCTCCTGCGTTCGCGGCGTCATGCGCGCGCGGCACTGCTGCTCGATAAGACGGTGCCGGTCCGTATTCCCGCCAGCGAACGCGTATGACCACTGACGCCGGCGTCGCGTCGAATCCCGCACCGCTGAATTCCGGTGAGCCGACCGGTCTCGGCGGTTGTGGAAGTTCGGTGACCTTGGTCGAGGGCGGAACCTTCTGCCTATCGAATCGGCTCGGTGATGTCGAACCGGGACACCCGCACGGGTTGTTCTTTCGCGACGCCCGCGTCATCTCCCGCTGGGAACTGCTGGTGGACGGCAAACCTGCCGAATCACTGTCGGTGCTCAGCCCAGAGGCGTTCGCCGCCAGATTCGTGCTGCGCCGGCCACCGCAGGCCGGACAGGTCGATAGCACCCTGCTCGTGGTGCGCGAACGCCTCATCGCCGACGGCATGCACGAGATCCTGACGCTGGAGAATATGGGCCGCGAGGCCACCGCGGTCACCCTGGAATTGCATGTCGACGCTGATTTCGTCGATCTGTTCGCGGTCAAGGAGGGCCGCGTAGCGCACGGCCGCGCCGAGGTCGCCGTGGCCGAAGGCGAACTGCTGCTGCACGACCGCACCGATCGGATGCGCGGGCTCACGGTCTCGGCGACCGTCGAGCCCGCTGTTCTGCCCGGCACCCTGCTCTGGCGGGTGGTCGTGCTGCCCGGCGAACGCTGGCAAACCGAGATCGTGGCCCAGCCGACCGTCGGTAATCAGCGCGTCCAGGCGCCATTGGCGCCGGGGGAGCACCATGGGCTCAGCGCGCCGAGCCGCAAGATGGCGGCATGGCGACACACCGCGACGAAGATCACTTCCGCGGATCCCGTTCTCACCCAGGTACTCCGCCGCTCGGAAAGCGACTTGGGCGCCTTGCAGATCCACGACGAATCCGGCGAAGGC
Source organism: Nocardia sp. NPDC050412 (assembly GCF_044458825.1). Classification (NCBI taxonomy): domain Bacteria; kingdom Bacillati; phylum Actinomycetota; class Actinomycetes; order Mycobacteriales; family Nocardiaceae; genus Nocardia; species Nocardia sp. NPDC050412. The sequence continues at coordinate 266,219 of NZ_JBITIJ010000004.1, read as the reverse complement.
CGTCCGTTCGTGGCCGCGGGTGCGCCCTGGTTCATGACCCTGTTCGGCCGCGACAGTTTGCTCACAGCGTGGATGGCGCTTCCTTTGGAAGTGGATCTCGCGCTGGGCACACTGCAGCAGTTGGCCGAAATGCAAGGGCAGTGTATCGATCCGCTCACCGAGGAGGAGCCGGGACGGATCATGCACGAAATGCGCCGCGGCCCGGCCAGCGGGCATGTGCTCGGTGGCAGTACCTATTACGGAAGCGCGGATGCCACACCGCTTTTCATCATGTTGCTGGCGGAATGTCATCGGTGGGGCGCGGATTCGGAGGTGATCAGGGAACTGCTGCCCGCCGCCGACGCCGCGGTGCGGTGGATCACCGATTACGGCGATCGTGACGGCGACGGCTTCGTCGAATATCGCCGTGCCACCGATCGCGGCCTGGTCAATCAGGGGTGGAAGGACAGTTTCGACGGAATCAACGATGCTGCGGGACACCTCGCGGAGGCGCCGATCGCGCTGTGCGAAGTGCAGGGCTATGCGTATGCCGCACTGCTGTCCCGCGCGGAATTGGCCGAGGCATTCGACGATCAGCGCGCCGCGACCCGGTTACGCGAGCGGGCCGCCGAACTGCGAGGTAAATTCGCCGAACAGTTCTGGTTGCCGCAACAGGGTTGGTACGCGGTCGCACTCGACGGCGGCAAACGGCAGGTCGACGCGCTGACGAGCAATGTGGCGCATTGTCTTTGGACCGGCATCGCCAGTGACGAGCACGCCGCCGAAATGGTCGGGCGGCTCTCCGGACCCGAAATGGACACCGGCTTCGGGCTGCGCACACTCGCCTCGTCGATGGGTGCCTACAACCCGATGAGCTACCACTGTGGATCGGTCTGGCCGCACGATACCGCGATCGCCGTCGCGGGCTTGCTACGCTACCGGCAGGTGCCGGGCGCGGTCGAGCTCGCCACCCGGCTGGCGGGCGGATTACTCGATGCGGCAGCCTCTTTCGGCGGTCGGCTGCCCGAGCTGTACTGCGGATTCCCGCGCGATCAGTTCGCCGCTCCGGTCCCATATCCCACTTCCTGTTCACCGCAGGCGTGGGCCAGCGCGGCACCGCTATTGCTGGTGCGCTCGTTCCTCGGATTGGATCCGGCCGCGCCGTCGCACACGCTCACTGTCAGACCGCAGCTGCCGCCGCAGTGGGGCACGGTCACTTTGAGTGATCTGCGATTGGGTTCGGCGACCGTGGATCTCGAGGCCGAGGGCGATCAGGTCACCACCGTGCGTCTGCCCGATGATTGGCAGATCACGCGATGAACCGCGCCGAATCGGGTAATCCACCACCGTAAGGACATTGGTTTGCTTCTCCACTGAATACCAGCAGGCTGGAGGTGCACAATGCAGACATCACTGGATCGCCGGGATCTGTGGAGCAGTCAGCACCGTGATTGCAGTGCCGAGCCCATGGATCTCGATCTCGACCTGGCGCGTTTCATCTGCAGTACGCATGCGGGCCATGGCCCGGACTGCCACCAGTATCTCGCCGCATCGGCGTATTGCTTCGCCTGCGTCGAGGACAACTGAACAGAATCGACCGAGCGCCCATTCCCATCGGGAATGAGCGCTCGGGTCGTTAGCCGCGCAACGGGTATCGCTTGTCGAGATCGAGGTTCAGCTCGACCACATCGACGCGCGGTTCACCGAGGAAGCCGAGGGTCCGGCCATCGGTGTGCGCGTCGACGAGTGTGCGCACCTGATCCTCGGAGATATTGCGGGCCTTGGCGATTCGCGTGACCTGGATGGCCGCGTACCGCGGCGTGATGTGCGGGTCGAGACCGCTGCCGCTGGCGGTGACCGCGTCGGTGGGTACTGGTGTGTTGGTTGCGGCGTCGCCGTAGATCGGGACGATGCGGCCGGCCGAGTAGTCCTCGCCCGGTTTGGCGCACTCGACTTCGACACCGTTGTAGGTGTCCAGGAATGGTGTCGTCGGGCATGCTTCGTTGACGCTGATGACCTGCACTGGTTGCGAGACCTCGCCGTCGGTGTCGCGTGGACCGATCACTGAAAGCACCGCGCCGACACCGTCTTTGGTGCAGAACGGGCGGCTGCCGTCGACCGCCTCACGGTCGCCGACCTCCTTGCTGCGCGCGCAGACGGTGGAGAGCTGGCTCAGTTTCACCTTGTCCGGATCGGAGTCGAGGGTGTCGACGATGCTTTCCGGGCCGAGGTTGGACGCGGCGGTGGACAGTGGATCGTAGCCGTCACCGGCTGCGGAGGGGCGGCTTTGGAAGTACTGCGCCAGCACATTGCCGTGTTTATCGGTGAAGGACTGCCCGATCAGGCTGGAGCCCACTGTCTTTCCGGCGACGGTGATCAGCGAGCCCTCGGCTTTGTCGTGCAGGCCGGGCAACTGAGCGACCGCGAAAACCGCTAGCGGATAGACGATTCCGGTGATCGCGGTGAGCACCAGCAGCGCACGCAACGCGGCCAGATGCTGCCGGATCCAGGTTGACATACGCATATCAGGACATCCCGGGGAGGAGTTGGACAACGAGGTCGATGAGTTTGATGCCGATGAACGGTGCGATGATGCCGCCGAGGCCGTAGATGGTCAGGTTGCGGCTCAACAGTTTCGACGCATGGGTCGGTGTGTAGTTCACCCCGCGCAGCGCCAATGGGATCAGCGCGATGATGACGAGTGCGTTGAAGATGACCGCCGACAGGATCGCCGACTGCGGGCTGGCCAGCCGCATGATGTTGAGCGCGTCGAGGCCGGGGAACAGTGCGATGAACAGCGCGGGCAGGATCGCGAAGTACTTGGCGATGTCGTTGGCGATCGAAAAAGTGGTCAGCGCGCCACGGGTGATGAGCAGCTGTTTGCCGATCTCCACGATCTCGATGAGCTTGGTCGGATCCGAATCCAGATCGACCATGTTCCCGGCTTCCTTGGCCGCGGAGGTGCCGGTGTTCATCGCGACGCCCACGTCGGCCTGTGCCAGTGCCGGAGCGTCGTTGGTGCCGTCACCGGTCATCGCGACCAGCCTGCCGCCGTCCTGCTCCTGTTTGATCAGGGCCAGCTTGTCTTCCGGCGTGGCTTCGGCGAGGAAGTCGTCCACGCCCGCCTCATCGGCGATCGCCTTGGCGGTCAACGGGTTGTCGCCGGTGATCATGACGGTGCGGATGCCCATGCGGCGCATCTCGTCGAAACGCTCCCGCATGCCCTGCTTGACGACGTCCTTGAGGTGGATGACACCGAGCAGCCGGGCCGTGCCATCGTTGACCTCACCGACCACCAGTGGCGTACCACCGGAGGCCGAGACGTCATCGACGATCACGCCGATCTCGGTAGGTACGTCCCCTCCTTGTGCGCGAACCCATTCGGTGACCGCGCTGGCCGCACCTTTGCGCAGTTGGTGCCCGTCCTGAAGGTTCACGCCGGACATGCGGGTCTGGGCGGTGAATTCCACCCAGGTCGCGCCGGTCAGCTCGCCCGGTGTGCGTTCGCGTTTGTTGAACGCCTGCTTGGCGTAGACGACGATGGAGCGACCCTCGGGGGTCTCGTCGGCGAGGCTGGAAAGCTGTGCGGCATCGGCCAGTTCGTTATCCGGAACGCCGGGTACCGGAACGAATTCCGAGGCTTGGCGGTTGCCGAGTGTGATGGTGCCGGTCTTGTCCAGCAGCAGGGTGTTCACGTCGCCGGCGGCCTCGACCGCGCGGCCGGACATAGCCAGTACGTTGCGCTGGACCAGGCGGTCCATACCCGCGATGCCGATGGCCGAGAGCAGTGCTCCGATGGTGGTCGGGATCAGGCAGACCAGCAGCGAGACCATGACAATGCCGGTGATGCCGTGCACATCGAGTGCCGAAGTATCCGTAACGCCAGGGTTGTTCGCCTTGGAAAAGATAGCCAGCGGCTGCAGGGTGACCACCGCGAAGACGAAGATGATCGTCAGCGAGGCGAGCAGGATGTTCAGCGCGATTTCGTTCGGCGTCTTCTGCCGGGAAGCACCTTCGACGAGGGCGATCATCTTGTCGATGAAGCTCGCGCCCGGCTCCTGGGTGATCTTCACGACGATCCGATCGGACAGGACCGTGGTGCCGCCGGTGACGGCCGAGCGGTCACCGCCGGATTCCCGGATGACCGGGGCGGATTCGCCGGTGATGGCTGATTCGTCCACCGAGGCGATGCCTTCCACGACATCGCCGTCACCGGGGATGATCTGCCCCGCCTCGACGACGACGTAGTCGCCGCGCTGCAGTTCGGGCGCGCCGACCTTCTCCTCGACGATTCTGGCGCCGGGAGACCAGTCGACCAGTCGCCGAGCAACGGTGTCGGTCTTCGCCTTACGCAGGGTGTCGGCTTGTGCCTTGCCGCGGCCCTCGGCGACTGCTTCGGCGAGGTTGGCGAAGATCACGGTGAGCCACAGCCACACCACGATCGCCCACGCGAAGAAGCTGGGGTCGGTGATCGCGAGGATCGTCGACCAGACCGCGCCGATCTCGACGATGAACATCACCGGGTTGCGCCACATGGTGCGCGGGTCGAGCTTGCGCGCGGCATCCGGCAGCGATGTCAGCAGCATCTTCGGGTCGAGCGCGCCACGCGGGACACGACCGCGGTTGTGTTCCAGCCGCTTCTTCGACTCGTTGAACTCGTCCGGAACGCTGATGATTTCAGTAGTGGGACTGGTCATTTCAGTGGATTCCTTCAGCGAGCGGCCCGAGTGCGAGTGCGGGCAGGAAGGTGAGCGCGACCAAGATCACCGTCACACCGACGACCATGCCGACGAACTGCGGCCGGTGCGTCGGTAGCGTGCCGATCGACTCGGGAGTGGTGCCCTGCTGGGCCAGCGAACCTGCGAGCGCGAGCACGAAGATCATCGGCAGGAACCGCCCGAAAACCATGGCCAGGCCGAGCGCGGTGTTGTACCACTCGGTATTTCCGGTCAGACCCGCGAAGGCGGACCCGTTGTTATTCGCCGCGGATGTGAAGGCGTACAACACCTCTGAGAGTCCGTGCGGCCCGCTGTTGGCCATGCTCGCCCGCTGGTCCGGCATTGCCATGGCGACGGCGGTGCCGACGAGCACGATCAGCGGGCTGATCAAGAAGTACGACGCGGCGAGCTTGATTTCGCGCGGGGTGATCTTCTTGCCCAGGTACTCCGGCGTGCGCCCGACCATCAGACCGGCCACGAAGACGGTGATCACCGCGAGGATGAGCATGCCGTACAGACCCGAGCCGGTACCACCGGGCGCGACCTCACCCAACTGCATGTTGAACATCGTCATCATGCCACCGAGGCTGGTATACGAGTCGTGGAAGGAGTCGACGGCACCGGTCGAGGTCAGCGTGGTCGCGGTGGCGAAGGTCGCGGAATCGGCGACGCCGAACCGCGTTTCGACACCCTCCATGGACGCGCCGATCGCCGTCGGCACGGTCCCATGGTGCTGCAGCTGGAAGAAGTTCTGCAAGGTCACGCTGATAAGCGCGATGGTGCCCATCACGGCCACGATCGCGTAGCCCTGCTTCTTGCTGCCGACCATGCGACCGAACGTGCGCGGCAGCGAGAAGCTGATCACCAGCAGCAGGAAGATTTCCAGCCAGTTGGTCCAGGCGTTGGGGTTCTCGAACGGATGCGCGGAGTTCGCGTTATAGAAGCCGCCACCATTGGTGCCGAGTTCCTTGATGACCTCCTGGCTGGCCACCGGCCCGCCGGTGATCGTCTGCTCGCTACCGTTCAGCGTCTGCGCGACCTGATCGTGCAGGTGGAAATTCTGGATGGCGCCACCGGCGATGAGCACGATCGCGAAAACGAACGCGAACGGCAACAGGATGCGGATAGTACCGCGCACCAGATCCACCCAGAAGTTGCCGAGTTCGCCGGTGTGGCGGCGGGCGAAGCCGCGCACCAGCGCGACCGCCACCGCGATACCGACAGCCGCCGAGACGAAGTTCTGCACCGCGAGACCGGCCATCTGCACCAGGTGACCCTGGGTCGACTCACCGGAGTAGTTCTGCCAATTCGTATTCGTCACGAAGCTGACCGCGGTATTCCAGGCCAGCGCCGGGGTCATCTCGGTCGCCGGATCGTGCAGGTGTAGCGGCAGCTTGCCCTGGATCAGCTGGAGGAAGAACAGGAACAGGATGCTGACCGCCGAGAACGCCAGCACACTGCGGGCGTAGACGCCCCAGGTCTGTTCGACCTCGGGCTGCACGCCGATGGCCTTGTAGACGACTCGCTCGGCGCGCGAGTGCTTCTCGGCGTTGTATACCCGGAACATGTAGTCGCCGAGCGGCACATGCACCAGGGCCAACGCGATGATCAGGGATGCGACGAAGGCGATCCCCGCGGTGGTCGTGTTCAACTAGAACCTCTCGGGGAACAGCAGCGCCGCCACCATGTAGACGGCGATGAGTACGGCGAGGACCAGACCGATCAGGTTCGCGATCACAGCTTTTCCACCCCACGCTGGATCAGGCCCAGCAGGGCGAAGATCGCCACGGTGAGCACCGTGAACACCAGGACAGACATTTACACAACCTCCATTGGCGCCGCCGGTATGGCGCGCGACATGGGCAGTCAAGCGGCCATTCGAGCTGGTGCGCAGCCTGTTTACGGGTTCTTGGCGGCGTGTTGATGAGCATTGACGCTTCATTTACGGGGGAAGGCTCGGGCACCCAGCGAAAGGATGCCGTCAAGGTAGCGGGACAACCCGTCAACACCCCGTAAAGATCCAGATAGACAGCCGATACGGGAGTAGAAATTCATCGACCGGCCATGCGGGGGATGCCAGCGCGACCGGGGTCCTATTGGTCGGTGAAAGGATTGTCATGTCGGCTGTCACGGTCGCGGTGATCATCGGATTCATCTGTTGCGCGCTGATCATCCGCGCGCTGGCGATGATGGGGCGGGATTCGGATACCGCGACAGAACGGGTACGGATCTTCGGCGACACGCCGTATCGCGCGATGATGGACGAGTGAAACGCGGGCTACTGCGCATCTACCTCGGTGCGGCACCGGGGGTCGGCAAGACCTACGCCATGTTGGCCGAGGCTCATCGCCGACTCGAACGCGGCCGCGACGTGGTAGCTGCGGTAGTGGAGACACACGGCCGAGCCAAAACCGCGGAACTGCTGGCGGGCATCGAGCGGATTCCACCGCGCATGGTGGCCTATCGCGGCACGACGCTGCCCGAACTCGATGTGGAAGCGGTGCTGCGCCGCGCACCGGCGGTGGCGCTGGTCGACGAACTCGCGCACACCAACGCGCCGGGGAGCAAACACGCCAAGCGTTGGCAGGACGTCGAGGATTTGCTGGCCGCGGGCATCGATGTGATCTCGACGGTCAATGTGCAGCATCTGGAGAGCCTCAACGACGTCGTCGAGCAGATCACCGGCATCCAGCAGAAGGAAACCGTGCCCGATGCCGTGGTGCGCAGCGCCGACCAGGTCGAACTGGTCGATATCACGCCGGAGGCGTTGCGGCGCAGGCTGTCTCACGGCAACGTGTACGCCGCCGACAGGGTCGACGCGGCGCTGCGCAACTACTTCCGGCCCGGCAATCTCACCGCCCTGCGCGAATTGGCGCTGCTGTGGCTGGCCGATCAGGTCGACGCCGCATTGGCGAAATACCGGGCCGACCACAAGATCACTGAGCTGTGGGAGGCGCGCGAACGTGTCGTCGTCGCGGTGACCGGCGGTCCCGAATCGGAGACGGTGGTGCGCCGGGCTGGCCGCATCGCCACCAAATCCAGCGCCGACCTGATCCTGCTGCATGTGGTGCGCGGCGATGGACTTGCCGGGGTGTCGACCGAACGGCTGGCACGGCTGCGGGAATTCGCCGCGAGTCTGGATGCCTCGCTGCATACGGTCACCGGTGACGATGTGCCGAATACGCTGCTGGAATTCGCCCGCGAGGTGAATGCGACCCAGTTGGTGCTCGGCACGTCCCGGCGCTCGCGCTGGGCGCGCATGCTCGACGAGGGCATCGGCTCCGCCGTGGTACAGGCATCCGGCAAGATCGATGTGCACATGGTCACGCACGAGGAGGCAAACCGAGGGCTGCGCCGCTATTCGCTGATGCCGCGCCAGCCGATCCGCGCATGGCTCGCGGCGGTGCTGGTTCCGGTGGCGGTCTCGGCCGTCTGCTCCTTCTTTCTGGACGGATATCTGCAGCTCGGCGGGCTCAGTGCGGTGTTCTTCATCGGCGTCGTCGCGGTGGCGTTATTGGGTGGCGTTGTGCCAGCGGCACTTTCGGCGCTGCTGTCGGGCATGCTGTTGAACTGGTTCTTCGTCGATCCGCGCTACAGCTTGACCATCGCCGAACCGGACAGCTTCGTCACGGTGGCGGTGTTGCTGATCGTCGCGGTGGCGGTCGCGGCGCTGGTCGATGTGGCCGCCAAACAGACCCGTCAGGCGCGCCGAGCCTCCCAGCAGGCCGAGTTGCTGACCCTGTTCGCCGGAGCCGTGCTGCACGGTGCGGATCTGCCCAAGCTGCTGGAATATGTGCGCGAGACCTACGGGCTTCGCGCGGTCAGCATGCAGTGCGGTGACGAGGTGATCGCGGCGGTCGGCACGAGTCCGCCGCAGCGGGCCTCCGAGGCCGAAACCGCGATTCAGGCGGGCGATGCGATGAGCTGGCTGCTGTTGGCCGGACGTCCCCTCGCCGCGACCGACCGTCCGGTGCTCAACGCGGTCGCCAATCAGGCGGCCGGACTGGTCCGCCAGTCTCGGCTGGCCGAGGAGGCCAGCGCCGCCGCGGCCCTGCTCGAGGCCGACCGGTTGCGCCGGGCGCTGCTGTCCGCGGTGAGCCACGATCTACGCACACCGCTGGCCGGGGCCAAGGCCGCGGTTTCCAGTCTGCGCAGTGACGACATCGAGTTCTCGCCCGAGGACACCGTCGAATTGCTGGAAACCATCGAGGAATCGGTGGATCAGCTGACCGCGCTGGTCGGCAATCTGCTCGACTCGTCGCGTCTGGCGGTCGGTGTGGTGCAGCCGCAGTTCCGTCGGGTGTACATGGATGAGGTCGTGCATCAGGCGCTGGTGAGCGTCGGGATGGGCGCGCGCGGACTGCGGCGCGCGGCGATGGATCGGGTCAAGGTGGAGGTCGGCGAGGTTTCGGTGCGGGCAGATAGCGGCCTGCTCGAGCGGGTGCTGGCCAATCTGATCGATAACGCACTTCGGCATTCGACCCGTGATTCGCCTGTTCGGGTCACCGCGGAACGCGACGGCGACCAGGTGTCGATCGCCGTGGTCGATCTGGGTCCCGGTGTCCCGCCGGGCACCGAGGAGCAATTATTCGAGCCTTTCCAGCGGCTCGGCGATCGTGACAACACCTCGGGGGTAGGGCTCGGCCTGTCGGTGGTGCGCGGCTTCGTCGAGGCGATGGGCGGCACCGTGCACGCCGAACCGACACCGGGCGGAGGATTGACGATGATCGTGGACCTGCCTGCCGATGAAACCGAGGTGAGCAGCTGATGATGAGCACAACGACGCCGCGGACCGCACAGGAAGTCGTGATGACCGACAAGAAGCAGGAAGCACCGTCGACGAAGGTGCTTGTGGTCGATGACGAACCGCAGATCGTGCGCGCACTGCGCATCAATTTGTCGGTGCGCGGCTATGAGGTGATCACCGCGGGCACCGGCGCGGCGGCATTGCGAGCGGCGGCCGATAAGCATCCCGATGTGGTCATCCTGGATCTGGGCCTGCCCGATATGGACGGTATCGAGGTACTGGCCGGATTGCGCGGCTGGTCTGCGGCACCGGTGATCGTGCTCTCGGCGCGTACCGATTCGACCGACAAGGTGGAGGCGCTGGATGCGGGCGCGGACGACTATGTCACCAAGCCGTTCGGCATGGATGAGCTGCTCGCTCGGCTGCGGGCCGCGGTCCGCCGCGGCGCGACCGATACCGATACTTCGGATCCGGTGGTGGTGACGTCCTCGTTCACCGTCGACCTGAGCGCGAAGAAGGTCACCAGGAACGGTGAACCGGTGCATCTGACCCCGACCGAGTGGGGGATGCTCGAGATGCTGGTGCGCAACCGCGGCAAACTCGTCGGGCGGCGCGAGCTGCTGCGCGAGGTGTGGGGGCCGTCGTACGCCACCGAAACGCATTATCTGCGGGTGTATCTCGCGCAGTTGCGGCGCAAGCTCGAGATCGACCCGTCGAATCCGAAGCATCTGCTGACCGAGGCCGGAATGGGGTACCGATTCCAGGAGTGATGTCTCGGAGATCACCGGCTCGGGTGGCCATTCGCGGAAGGGCTCGCGCTCGCATGGCGTTGGCGGGAGTGAGTGTTCCATTTAGAGAATGGCAGGATCAGACCATGGCTGACCAGACCACCGCATCCGCGACCACCACCGCCGCCGCGACCGAGCCGACCACCCTGTGGGTCGAGCGCACAGGGACGAGGGCGTACACCGGTCGCAGTTCGCGCGGTGCCGAGGTATTGATCGCGTCGCAGGGCGTACCGGGAGCCTTCACCCCGGGTGAGCTGCTGAAGATCGCCCTGGCGGGCTGCTCCGGACTGAGCGCGGACTTCCCGCTCTCGCGCAAGCTGGGCGACACCTTCGACGCGACCATCCACGTCTCCGGCGACGCCGACCGCGAGAACGAGGTGTACCCGCAGCTCGACGAGGTGTTCGAGCTGGACCTCAGCGAATTGGACGAGCAGGCCCGCGAGCGACTGCTGGTCACCGTGCAGCGTGCCATCGACAAGGTCTGCACCGTCGGCCGGACGCTCAAGGCCGGTTCGAAGGTCACGCTGACATTCGATATCGACGCCATCGACGCGTGATGCCGGAAGCGGTTCGGCTCAGCGCATGGGTGCACGGCTACGTGCAGGGCGTCGGCTTCCGCTGGTGGACGCGCTCACGGGCGTTGGCACTCGGACTCGTCGGACACGCCACCAATGCCCGCGACGGTCGGGTGCATGTGGTGGCCGAAGGTCCACGACCCGCATGCGAAATGTTGCTGGATCTTCTGCGTTCTGGAGATACTCCTGGTCGGGTCGACCTTGTTGTGGAAAGCTGGGAACCCGCGCGGGGAGATTTGTCCGGATTCGAGGAGCGGTAGTGGTTTCGACGACCGAGCGATGTGATCGTTGAGTACGGGAGGTCCGGGGGCGGGAGACGACGCGGGACGGACTCAGCCCGATCCGGAGCCGGGGTCGTCGAAGCCTGACGTGCCCGAGTCCGGCGGGTACGCGGGATTTGAAAGCACGCCATCGCAACCGTTTTCGCCGGGGAGTGGGGCCCACTCGGCGGGTGCCGAGGCTGGTCCTGCAAGTCCTGGGTCTGACGCGGCCGGTGGCGGCTCTGGTTCGCAGGATGGCGGGGCTGGTCCGCCGGGTGGCGGGCCGGTTCAGCCCGGCGCCGAGCCGCGGCGGTTCAGTAGCCCGCCGCAAAGGGGCAGTATCCAGCGGCAAGAGCCCGGTATCACCCAGCCGCGCCCGCCGACGGTGGCGGAGGCGCGGGCGCGTGACAAGGCACGTAAGCGCGCCGAGGAGGCCGAGCGGGCCGCGACGGCGGCCGCCGAGCAAAAGAAACGCACTCGCAAGCGCGTGCTCATCGGCGGTGTCGCCATTGTCGGTGTCGCGGGTTTGGTCGGGGGCGGTTATCTCGCATACCGCGCGCTCACCAAACCCGATCAGGTGACCGCCTATTGCACCGTGATCGATCAGAACGGTCAGGAGGTCACCGCGCCCGACGACGACTGCGAGGTCGCCTCGACCGCCGTCGGATCCGGGACGACCGGAGCGTACACCGGTAGCAACGGGATCTTCATCTACAACGGGCACCAGTACCGCTACTACTACGGTGGCAACAACACCGTCGGCAAACCGCCGACCGGCGGAACTACGGTGCAGCCCAAGGGCGCTCAGATCTCGACCAAGAGCGGCAGCACCATCACTCGCGGCGGTCTCGGCACCAGCAGCAAGAGCAGCGGGGGTTCGTAATGCGACGCGTGCGCGCTACGCCGCGGCCCGGCTGGCAGCAGATCATCGAGGGCCAGGGACTTGTCTACGGATCACCAGGCCGGGATGCGAGCGGTCTGCCACGGCCGTACTGGGATGAATCGGTGCGCTACGAGTTCGAGATGTCGGAGATCCTCGCGCTGGAGGCCGATGTCGAACTGCTGCATTCGATGTGCCTGAATGCCGTCGAGCATGTGGTACTCACCGAGCGGTACAAGGATTTCGGTCTGCCCGAATGGAGTTGGGGGCCGATCGCGGAATCCTGGAAGCGCAATGATCCGTACGTCTACGGGCGCTTCGATCTGCGCTATGACGCGCGCCGTCCGGCGAAACTGTTGGAGTACAACGCCGATACGCCGACTTCGCTGCTAGAGGCGGCAATTGTGCAGTGGCACTGGCTCACCGCGCTCTATCCCGATGGCGATCAGTGGAATTCCCTACACGAGAAGCTGGTCGAGCGCTGGACCGAGCTGCGCGACATCCTGCCCTCCGCGCAATTGCATTTCACCTGGTCCGGTGCGGACGCTACCGGTGAGGACAACGTCACCACCGCGTATATGCAGGAGACCGCCGCCGAGGCCGGATTCGACACCATCGCATTACCGATCGAGGACGTCGGATTCGACAGCGAGCTGGAGCGTTTCGTCGATCTGGCCGAGGGTTCGATCGATGCGATCTTCAAGCTCTATCCGTGGGAGTGGGTGCTCGACGACGATTTCGGTAAGCGTGTGGTCGCGAGCCTGCCGCAGACCATGTGGGTCGAGCCGCTGTGGAAGACCCTGCTGAGCAATAAGGCGATCCTCGCCATCCTGTGGGAAATGTATCCCGGGCATCCGAACCTATTGCCCGCCTACCTCGATCAGCCCAATGAGCTCACCGAATACATTAGAAAGCCGAAGCTCGGGCGCGAGGGCGCGAATATGACCATTGTCGGCGCGGGCCTGGAGACGGCCACCGGCGGGGTCTACGGCGAAGAGGGTTTCGTCTACCAATTGCTGGACCCGCTACCGGAATTCGACGATATGCGCCCGGTCCTCGGCGCTTGGATCGTCGGCGACAACGCGGCCGGACTCGGGATTCGTGAAACGGCAGGATTGATCACCGACGACGGCTCGGCCTTTGTCCCGCACCGTATTACGCAGTAGCAAACGCGACCTCACCTCGGAAGGATCACGATGACCGCAGTTGCCCTCGAATCGGGTTACTGGAACTCGCTCGGCACCGGCGTTGGAGCCATCGTCCTCTACGCCATTGTCGGCTTGGCCCTCATGCTCGTCGGCTTCTACGCCATCGATCTGACCACACCCGGCAAGCTGCGCGCGTTGGTCGCTGCGGGTAAACCGAATGCCATCATCGTCACGGCCGCGGGCATGGTCAGCATGGCCTTGATCGTGGTCCTGGCGACCTACGCCTCGGCGGGCAAACTCTCCGAGGGACTCATCGCGGCCAGCGTCTACGGGTTGGTCGGCATTATCGCGCAGGTGATCTCGGTGCGGGTCATCGAGCGCGCACTCGGCATCGATATAGGTGCGGCGCTGGCGTCCGATGTCTACACCACCGAGGTTCTCGTGGTAGCAGCCGCGCATTTCGCGCTCGGTCTGGTTGTCGCCTTCGCCATTCTGTAGTTGGCACCCGCCCGGAGGTCAGTTGTCGTAGGAGGCAACTCCTACGGGCCCAACCCCGAGACAGAGGGCGAGTCCTGGTGTGCGAGGACTGATTCGGAGCATGGACCCGCTACCGACCACTCGAACGTAGACCGTATTCAACCCTTCGCGAACCGGCGCACTCACGGGCTCGCCGTGTTCGAACGAGACAGTAATCCGTCCATCTTCGTTGGCCAGATAGTTGAGCTGCACGGTCCATTCATGCTCGAGCATCGGCCCATCCAACGGAATATCGCTCGGCTGCGGCCCCTGAATCCGATACCCACAGCCGGCCTCGGGCCCGGGCACAATACTGCGATTCCACCAAACCGCCGCCTCGACAATCTCACCGCTATCAGTAATCATCCGCAACCGCGGAGTCGAATCAGCAAACGTAGTCGGCGTCGCGAGCGGCGCAAGCACCCGACTGACCAGATTCTGCGGATAAGCCGTCGGATTCAACACATCCCATGGCACCTCCTGCTCCAGCAACGGCACCCCATCACCCGCCGCCAACGCCCCCTTCACATTCGTCACATACGTCCTCGTCGGATTGACCCGCCAAGACTCCACAAACGACGCAGTAGACCAAAGACTGCTCACCAGAAACACCGCCCCCAACACAGCCGTAACCCGCAAACCGGGCACTAATACCGGTATCCGATTACCCATCCTGAGAATCCACCCGGTCACCCGACCACCGACGCCCCAAAGCACCGCACGGCCCCGCCCGCATGCCGCACCGGCCCCACTCCGCAAATGCGGCACACGCGCGAGATCGCGAAAACCGGTAAGTATTTCAGCGGTGCGGCCGTGCGTACCTGGAAGCAGATCCGAACCGTGGTCGCGCGGCTGGGCACGCAATATCAGCGCACCCGCGGCGGTCAACACCACCGCGATATCGGCGAAGTAGCGCAGGGACTGCATCAGCTCGCCGGCCGTGTTCGGTCCGCTGCGGGCCAATGCGACCGGCAGTTGGGCGACGAGCACGTACACCGCCGCTGTCACCCACACCGGCCCCACCCGGAGTCGGGCACGCAGCGAAAGCAGCACCAACGCGCACAATGCGACCCAAGCCGCCACGACAGCCCAACTCGGCGGATCCGCCCACGGCGTCGACGGTAGCCAGCGCTGCCAACTCCACGGTCCGCCGAACAGCGTCGGCACAATCCCCAATGACGTCGCGCCGGGCAATAAGTCACGCAATTCCGCCGGACTGGTGTGCACCGCCGAAACATCCACCACCATCAGATATCCGGCCAGCCAGCAGGCGATCACCACGCCCGACCCGCCCCATAGCGCCGCCCCACGCCGCGCCACCACCCGCAGCGCGGATCCGACACCATCAACATGCCGAACGAGCGCCGCAACAGCGAATGCCGCGAACGGAACGATCACCGACTTCTCGAAAAAGAGCAGCGCCACCCCCAATACCACGACCCCCGATGCCGCATACCGTCGCTGCCCCGTCTCGACCAGCCGCACCGCATCAGTGATCACCCAAGCGAGCGCGAATTGCAGCGGCAGCGCATTGAGCGCGGCGGCCCACCACGCGAACGCCGGAAGCGTCAACGGACAGAACAGGTAAAACCCCAGCGGCACCAGAATCGCCCACCGCACCCCCGAAAGCACGACCAGCATCCGCACCACCGCCACCGAAGCCGCCAACTGCAACACCACCAGCGACACCACCGGCCCAGCCCACGTCAACGGTGCAATCGCAGTAACCACCCAAGCCGTAGCAAACGCCAACGGCATGAAATGTCCATCGTGGTTGTACAACAGCAAATCCGCCGACCACAGCGAATGACTCCCCGACCGACCCACCAAAATCAGATCATCCCAATAGAAGAACCCACTCCCCGCTGCCCACCCCCGAATCACCAACTGCACCACCACAAGACATACCGCCACCCCAAGCACACCCCGCCCCGCCCGAACCTCCCGCGCAGGCGCGAGGTCGACCCACTCCGGCACGGCGACGGTATCCATGTCACCCCACCGTAGTGTCACGCCCTAGCCGCGTGACAACTTCGCGCCGTGGACCGCGCGCCCTCTCCTGCCTGCGGTCGCGTTCTCCCGCGCCATGTACCGATTCGCCCGGCGAAATGTGCGCGACGCGTGAATCGGTGCGCGGGAGTGGCCGCCCAGATTGCGGGCAGGCACAACACGCGCCTAGTTTGCGCGCGAAGTAGGCCACTGCCCGAGACTATCGGCACAACGGGTCAGGCACGGTCATGCGCCGAGGGCTCGGGCCAGGTGCGGCCAGGAATCGTGGAGGTCGGTTTCGAACTGGCCCCAGGTGTGTGAGCCTTCGGGGCGGTTGACATGGATGGCGGGGAGTCCGAGCTCGCTGAGCCGGTCCGCGAATGCATCCGTGCAGGAGCTGGCGATGGCCTCGACGGGCGGGAAGCCGAGTCCGCCTTCATCGATCGCGCCAGGGGTGCCGGTGGCGGCCGAAAGATAGATCGTCTTACCCGCCAACGCACTCGCATTGGCGAACGCATCGTGCATTCGCCAGATCCCTTGGCCCAGCTCACCCCACATATTCACCGGATTTGCCCCGCCGCGGATCACCTGCGCGCTGACCATCGCCACCCCGAGCGCATCCGACGTCCACGGACATCCGCTGTAGGCCGCCACCGCGCTGTACACATCGCGCGCCTGAATGGCCAGGTCCACTGCCGACCCGGCACTCATCGATACACCCGCGATCGCATTGCGTCCGGTGCTGCCGAGCCGGGTATCCAGAACAGCCGGGAGTTCCCGCGAGAGATAGGTCTGCCACCGGTTTCGGCCGACCACCGGATCGTCGCTGAGCCAATCGGTGTACATGCTGTATGCGCCGCCGATCGGCATCACCACGTTGACGTGTTTGTCGGCGAAGAACTGCCGGACATCCGTATCGTCCCACCACGAGATGCCATCGGTGCCACCACCGATTCCGGTGAGCAGATACAGCGTCGGCGCGGGCCCACCCGCCGCTCGAATCACCCTGTTGCTCACCACCCGATCCATAGCGGGGGAGTAGACGTCCACTCGCGAGACCGAGCCGTCCAGCGGCGTCTCACCGACCACTTGCGGCGCCGCCAGCGCAGGCCGAACGGATATGACAGAAATCGCAAAACCGGCCACCAGCACACTCACGAGCGAGGCCAAATACCTTGAAGCCCTCACGATCCCGTAATACCACCGAAGATCAATGCGCAAACCCAATGCGTCCCAACCTCTTCGGGATGCTCACCGAAACTTCCCGCAACGCCACCAAGGCCCAAGGGCTCAGTCGCCGGCCGCCGGATCGAAGGCTTTTCGCGCTGGGCGTCGTCACTCGAAAGCCCGCTCGCTCAGAGTATTCCGACGGCTGGATCCCTGACCATGGCGATTGTCAGTTGGTGTGGCGTCCGAAGCGGCCCGATTCGAAACCGGCCAGCATGCGGAAGGCGAGTACGGCGCCCCATGGGCCGATGACCCAGATCGGCCACGGGTAGGTGAATTCGCCGACGCTGATCGAGATCGCGGCCCAGATGGTGAGCACGAGCACGCTCACACCGAGCCACGAGGTACCTTCGATCTGCTGCCAGATCGGGAAGCGGTTCATCGAGTTCTTCTGTGTGGCAGACTCTTTCGGCAATTTTGGCAGATCCGAGAGAACTAGCTGCAGATCGTCGCGAACGCCGGTCTCGTAGACGCGGGCGACGCGCTGATCGTATTCGGCGAGGTCGATCCGACCGTCGGCCATGTGCCGTCCGAGCAGCCGCACAACCTTCTCGCGCTCCGCATCGGAGGCCCGAGTACCAGGCGAGATTTCCATGTCCAGTTCCTAACGACTAGGTCCATATTCCACATTGGAAGGTGACCTCAGCGTGCACCCTCCAATGTGGAATGTCAAGCGGTGTGCTGCGGAATGGGGCCGGGCTGGCCATCGCTGCGGCATCCGAGATTCCAGCCGCCGTAGCCCCGACGAACTCTGCTCTGCGTTCAGCTGATCACTTGTGGCCTGGTCTGCTCGCTCCGTCGCCTCAGCACAAATGAGCCTGGGTTCGGCTGCCGCCACATCAATGAGCTGGGCTACCCGGTGTGCAGCCTATGATCTGCGATGACGCCGACCAGGTTGCTCGTCTCGCCGCTGCGCCTGTTGTTCGCGCTGGTCGGGCGGGGGCGGTTCGCTGGGGTGTGCACCGGATAGCACGTGCCGATGCGCGCCGGAACTTTTGTCCCGGGGCCAGCCGGTGGTTTCGCGGAAATCCGCCGCTTGTGCCCTGTAACGGGTGGCTGGGGGTTCGTTCCAGTGACTACTCGAGGGCTCGGATTGCCGTGGATCCGCAGGGGTCCTGCGGCGGGCATGCGTTGGTGTGCCTGGTTCGTATGGTGGTTGCTCAGGATGTCGGGTCGCTGGTGCGCCACGGCGGGCGGCTGATGGATCCACCCTGTTATCGGGCGATGCTTCGTAGCGGGGTGTGCCCGATCGTCCGGTTGGGCGTGCTGGCGGATCGTCCCACTGATCGCTCGATGGTGCGTCCCAGCCGTCACTTGGTGCGGCGTCCGAGCGATCACTCGGTGTTCTGCCCGCATGAGCCTCCGGCTGTGCCTCCCACCGATCCTTTGCTCTGCGGCGGGTGTGCGACGGCTGGCCGCGGCCTCCGGCTGGTGGTTCGTCGGGGCGCTTCGCTGAGGTCCGAGGATCTTGACGGGCCGATGTCCGGCGTCGGGTGGGGACCGGCGGGGCTTGGTCGGGTGGTGGTTCGCGGCGGCTTGATCGGGTGGGCCGAGGCGAGTCCACGTCGGGGTTACGGTGAGTGTTCGATAGCTGGTGTGCCCCAATGGTTTCGCGGGACGGGGCGGGTCGGGAAGCATCGGGACCGACCACGGGCAGCTTCCGGGTAATGCGGTGGGAAGTGTCGCCGCGTTCCCGGAAGGCGGCGGGGATGCCCTGGTTGTACAGCCAGGCGCCGGGGTCGTAGCGTTCGTGGCGGTCCAGGTCGGGGGCGGTGTGTTCGAGGAGGTCGAGCAGGTCGCCCCGGCCGCCGCCGAGGGCGGTGCGGATGGCAGGGAAGGTGGAGGCCCGGAAGGCCCAGTCCCATTCGTATGCCGGATGGGCGCCGCTGGTGTCGTGTCCGTGGAAGACGAGATCGCCGGAGCGGGTGATGCGGGCTCGCACCGTTATGCCGTCGGATTCGATATGGAAACCGCGGATATCGGTGCGGGCGCGAGTGGCGGCGTGGTCGGCGGCCTTCACCTCGAACCAGGCGGTTGTCAGTCCGGTGAGCGCGAATCCGGTGGCCACGGCGACCTGCACCCAGACATCGGAAAGGTCGCTGTTTCGACTGACCTCGCAGGCGTACAGAAACACCAGGCTCCCCACGACCAGCGTCGCGATGCGTGTCAGCCGCAGCGTCGTCGCATGACGGATTAGACCGAGCAAGGTGCTGGTCTTGTCCGATGACATGCTGTGCACTTCCGAACTAAGGTTCCGCTGGCGAATCAGACTGGATCGTATGCGCCCGAGCAGCCCGGCGATACCGCAAGCACAAACCGGTCAGTCCGGCGTAGTCGGTAGCGTCTGCCAAGTCGACACAGGGTCACCGACCACGCGGCCAGCGTCGGCACTCCATCCGTACCCTCGACCGCCTGGCCAGGGAGAACACCGGCCGCAGCGCCGAAGACACCCCTCGTTCAGCGAACCATCCTGGAAGCCAAGCGGTTGCTGATCCGCGCACCGGACTTGGTCACCGAATGCGCCGACTCCTCCGGAGTACTTCCGTCAGTGCGAGAACCGAACCTCAACCACCGTCACCGCATGCTGAACGCCCGACGTGCGAACACCGATAAGGGGTGCGAAACTTACGCGCGGCCAGCAAATGTGGGGCACACGAAATGCCGGACATCGGGCGCGGAGTCGATAACCTACGGAGGTGGCCCAGCGGTGTCCGCCCGCTTACGGGGTAACCGATGCTCGGCGGATACCATGGCTGGTCGCCTTATGGGACGACGAATTGTCCGACCACCGCGCAGGGAAGGGTCGTCGAATTTGCACCTGAAGAGTCTGACGTTGAAGGGTTTCAAGTCCTTCGCGTCCGCGACGACCTTGCGTTTCGAGCCGGGCATCACCTGTGTGGTCGGCCCGAACGGTTCAGGTAAGTCGAATGTCGTCGATGCGCTCACCTGGGTGATGGGCGAACAGGGTGCGAAAGCGCTGCGCGGCGGCAAGATGCAGGACGTCATCTTCGCCGGTACCACCGGACGCGCACCGCTCGGTCGCGCCGAGGTCACGCTCACCATCGACAACTCCGACGGTGCGCTGCCGATCGACTACGCCGAGGTCTCCATCACCCGGCGCATGTTCCGTGACGGCGCGGGTGAATACGAGATCAACGGCAGCTCCTGCCGGCTGATGGATGTGCAGGAACTGCTCAGCGACTCCGGCATCGGCCGGGAAATGCACGTCATCGTCGGACAGGGCCAACTCTCGGCCATTCTGGAATCACGTCCCGAGGACCGCCGCGCCTTCGTGGAAGAGGCGGCCGGTGTGCTCAAGCACCGCAAGCGCAAGGAGAAGGCGGTCCGCAAACTGGAGGCGATGCAGGCTAACCTCGCCCGCCTCACCGACCTCACCACCGAGCTGCGCCGCCAACTCAAACCGCTCGGCAGACAGGCCGAGGTGGCCCGCCGCGCCCAGACCGTACAGGCCGACCTGCGCGACGCGCGCCTGCGTCTGGCCGCCGACGACCTGGTCACCCGGCGCAACGAGTTGGAGAGTCAGCAGAGCAAAGAGGCGTACGCGCGCGAGCAGCAGATCACCGTGCAGACCGAACTCGATGCCGCCAATGCCGCACTGGCACAGCAGGAATTCCAGCTGTCCCGACTGACCCCGAGCGCCGAGGCCGCCGCGCAGATCTGGTTCCAGCTGTCCGCGCTGGCCGAGCGGGTCAATGCCACCATCCGCATCGCGGGCGACCGAGCCCGCAATCTGCACACCGAAATGCCCGTCGGCAGCGGACGCGATCCGGAGCAGCTCGAGGCCGAGGCCGAACGTGTGGAGGCCGAGGAGGCCGAACTGCGCGAGACCGTCGAAATCGCGACCGAAACCCTGGAAGCCGCGCGCGAGGCGCTCGCCGAACGCGAGCAGGCCGCGAAGGCCGCCGAGCAGGCGCATCTGGCCGCGGTGCGCGCTATCGCAGATCGGCGCGAGGGTCTCGCCCGGCTCTCGGGTCAGGTCGAAACCCTGCGCACCCGATCGCAGTCGGTGGACGCGGAAATCACCCGGCTCACCGTCGCGATCGGCGAGGCCCGCCAGCGCGGCGAGGCGGCCAAGGCCGAATTCGAAACGGTCCAGGGCGAACTCGGTGAACTCGAGGCCGGGGAGACCGGTCTGGACGCCCAGCATGAGCATGCGGTGCAGGCCCTCGAACTCGCCGATCAGCGTGTCACCGAACTGCGCGAACAGGATCGCGACGCCAGCAAGCGGGTCGCCTCGCTGAGCGCCCGCATCGAAGCATTGGGCATGGGTCTGGCGCGCAGGGACGGCGCGGCCTGGCTGGTCGAGAATCGCGCGCAGGGCCTGCTCGGCCCGCTCTCCGGGCTGATCCGGGTGCACGGTGGTTTCGAGGCCGCGGTCGCCGCGACGCTCGGCCCGCTCGCCGACGCCGTGGCGGCCGATACTGGGGATTCCGCACACGCCGCGATGCGGGCGCTGAAGGAAGCCGACGGTGGTCGCGTCGCGCTCGTCTTCGATGCCGCGAGTGCGCCGATCGCGTCGAATGGTGTGCTGCCCGGCGGGGCGCGCTGGCTGGTCGACGTGGTCGACGCACCGGACAACGTACGCAGTGCCATTGCCGCGCTGACCGCCGGTGTCGCCGTGGTCGACGATCTCGCCACCGCCACCGAACTGGTCCGGGCCCGGCCGGAACTGCGCGTGGTCACCCGCGACGGTGATCTCACCGGAACCGGTTGGGTGCTCGGCGGATCCGATCGCGCACCGAGTCAGCTGGAGATCCAGGCCGATATCGATACGGCAAAGGCCGATCTGGTCGCTGCGCAACGCCGCGCCGAGGAGCTGGAGGCGGCCCTTTCCGGTGCACTTGCCGAACAAGCCGACCGCAAGGATGCCGTCGACCAGGCACTGCTCGCGCTGCACGAATCGGATCAGGCGCTGGTTGTTATCTACGACCGTCTGGGCAGGCTCGGCGAGGTGGCACGCACCGCCCAATCCGATATCGACCGGCTCACCGGCCAGCGCGCGGAAACCGAGTCGGGCCGGGAAGAGGCGTTGGCGGCACTGGCCGATCTCGAAGAACGGCTGCGCCGCACCGAACTCGAATCCGAGGTCGACGACGACGGTATGGGCGCGGCGGGCACCGAATCCGCCGGACGCGACCGTGAGGAAGCCGCCGCCGCACTTGCCGAGGCACGGTCCATGGAGGTGGAGGCCCGCCTGGCAGTGCGCACCTCCGAGGAACGCGCGGAATCGGTTCGCGGCAAGGCGGATTCGCTGCGCCGGGCGGCCCGCGCCGAACGTGAGACCAGGGCCCGCGCCGAACGTGCACAGGCCGCGCGCAGGCAGGCCGCCGAAGTCGCTGCCGCCGTTGCCGAATCCGGCGCCAAGGTCGCCGCCGAACTGGAATCGGTTGTGGCGCAAGCGGGTGCACGCCGTGATGAACTGGTGCGCCGCCGCACCGAATGCGCCACCCAGGTCGAACAGATCAAGGAGCGGGTCCGCGCGCTGACCACCCAGCTCGCCCAACTCACCGACGCTGTGCACCGCGACGAGGTCGCCAAAGCCCAAGCGGCACTGCGCATCGAGCAGATCGAGGCGACCATCGCCGAACAGTTCGGCATCGCACTGTCCGATCTCATCGCCGAATACGGTCCGGATGTGCCGATGCCGCCGTCGGATCTGGAATGGCAGGAGTACGAGCAGGCCAAGGAGCGCGGCGAACAGGTGACCGCGCCCGCGCCGATGCCGTTCGACCGCAAGTCCCAGGAGCGCCGCGCCAAGCGCGCCGAGAAGGACCTCGCCACCCTCGGCAAGGTGAATCCCCTTGCGCTGGAAGAGTTCGCGGCGCTCGAGGAACGCTACAACTTCCTCGCTACCCAACTCGAGGACGTCAAGAATGCGCGCAAGGACCTGCTGGATGTGGTCGCGGAAGTCGACGCGCGCATCCTGCAGGTGTTCACCGAGGCCTACGAGGATGTCGAGCGCGAATTCGTCGGCGTCTTCGCGAAACTGTTCCCTGGCGGCGAGGGCAGGCTGGTGCTCACCGATCCCTCGGACATGCTGACCACCGGCATCGAGGTGGAGGCGCGTCCGCCCGGTAAGAAGGTCAAGCGACTGTCGCTGCTGTCCGGTGGTGAGAAGTCGCTTACCGCGGTTGCCCTGCTGGTGGCCATCTTCCGCGCGCGCCCCTCACCGTTCTACGTGATGGACGAGGTCGAGGCCGCGCTGGACGATACCAATCTGCGCCGCCTCATCGGCCTGTTCGAGCAGTTGCGGGAGAAGAGTCAACTGATCGTCATCACCCACCAGAAGCCGACCATGGAGATCGCCGACGCCCTCTACGGCGTCAGCATGCGCGGTGACGGCATTACCCAGGTGATCAGTCAGCGGCTGCGCGGGGAGACCCTGACCCCGGTCGGCGCGGCCAGCTGAACCCAGGGCTCTTCGGGATCCGTACGTGCGCGCCCAGTGCGGATCCCGACGACCTCGGTCAGTGTGAAGTGGCCAAGCGGTCGCTGTCCTGTTGGGCCTTGATCTTGGCAGCACCGGTTGTGGTGAGCCAGGATTCGAGGGTGTTGAGGGCGGGGTAGATTTCCCGGAGCGCGGGGATGTCTGCGCGCCAGCCGCCGCCGGATTCGTGCAGCAGCCGCCAGGTATTGCCGATCTGTTCGCCGAGGGCATCGGCTTCGGCCTCGGTGACCTCGTGGTAGCGCACCGGATATCCGGTGGCCCGGGTGATCGCGGCCAGGGCCGCGACGGGAGTGATTGCGTCACCGGCCAATTCGAGGGTTCGGCCGTGGAAACGATCCGGGTCGGCGAAGGCCAGTGCGGCGAAGGCCGCGATATCATCGATCGCGATCATCTGCAACGGCCGGTCCGCAGCGAACAGGTGCTTGTGTACGCCGTCGATGATGCCGTCGACCGGACTGCCACGCATGATGTAGTTCTCCATGAAACGCACCGGACGCAACAGGGTGTAGCGCGATCCGCTGGCCGCCGCCGCATCCTCGATGCTTTTCTTTCCGGCCTGGCCCCAGGCGGCGTCGTCGGTCATCGAGGCGACACCGGTGAAGACGATCTGTTCGACCCCCGCGCGCTCGGCCGCATCGATCACCGCGATGCCGCGAGTGGCTTCCAGATCGGCCTGCCAACCGTTCGGTCCGAAAGCGGCTGGCGGCACGAGGAATACGCCGCGCGCTCCGGCAACGGCCGCGTCCAGCGTTGCGGGGGTGTCGAAGTCACCGGTCACCAATTCGGCACCGGCGTCGGCCAATGCGCGGGCCGCGGGGGCCTGCGGATCGCGGACCAGCGCGCGCACCGCGATACCGTCGGCCAGCAGTCGGCGCGCGGTCGCGCCGCCCTGCTTGCCGGTCGCGCCGGTGACCAGGATGGGATTCTGCTGAAGGGGCATGCTCGCCTTCTCTGCTCGATACAATCGGGTCGGATAACCCGTATTCGGACGATATGGGTGCGCTCATCCAGTTGGCCAGGTCCAGGAACGGAAGACCGTAACGAAATGTCTGCTTCGCTATCCACTCCAGCGCCGTCGGTAGTCGCCGCGCGGGCCGATGCCCGCCGCAATCGCGCGCTGGTGCTGGCCGCCGCGCAGCGCGCTTTCGCCGAACAGGGCATCTCGGTGTCGCTGGCCGAGGTCGCCCGCAGGGCCGGGGTGGGCGCGGGCACCGTCTATCGGCATTTCCCCACGAAAACCGATCTGCTGGAAGCGGTTATGCAACAGCGCGTCGACCGGCTCGCGACACTGGCCGCCGAATATCTCGACGCGCCGGATCCCGGTGCCGCGTTCTTCGCGGTCTGCACCGACGTGGTCATGTCGTCCCCGCGTAGCCAGGCGCTCTGCGATATGGTCCAGTCCGATGACGGCTGGCCGAAGGCACTGCTTCGCGGCGCGGGCGACCGCTTCCATCATGCGCTCGGCGCGCTGCTGACCGCCGCGCAGCGCCAAGGTTCGGTCCGTGCCGATATCGAAATCGCCGATGTACTGGACATTTTCACGGGATGCGTCGCGATCCAACGACGTCAGCGACCCGGCGGACCGATGATTCGGGCTGTCGCGATCATGCTCGATGCCATGCGCGCGAACTCCGTAACGAAACCTGATTCGGAGGTCAAGCTACGTAACGAAACCGGTGTGCGTAACGAAACTCCGCACTGTCCGATATGCGGTACCGAGATCCGTTCCACCGGCACTGGCCGCCCGGCCCGATACTGCTCAGCGGCGTGCCGTCAGAAGGCGCACCGCCAACGAACCACCCGCGCCGCGCTGGCCGAGGCGGCCTTGCTGCGATAATTCGGATTCCGCCCAGCGACCGTCTGCCCGGGACGGGACGTTCTGGGCAGACGGTCGGCAAAAGGGCGGGGAGTTAGAGCAGATCGCTCACGTCGTCCGGTACGTCGACAGCGTATTTGCGCAAAATGTCCATCGAGATCACTTCCAGGGCGTTTTCATGGGTGGCCGCAAGCACCACGGGCGCGGCGACACCGTCCTCGTGGGCGTGCAACCAGCGCACGGCCACCACGCACCACCGGTCTCCCGGCTGCAGGCCCGGGAAGTTGTTCTCCGGGCGCGGCGTACTCAGATCGTTGCCGATGGACGCCTGGTGTTCGAGAAATTCGGCCGTGACGACGGTGCACACGGTATGGCTGCCCAGATCCTCCGGCCCGGTACTGCAGCAGCCGTCCCGGTAGAAGCCGGTGAGAGGATCGGTGCCGCACTCTTCCAGCGGCCCCCCAAGCACGTTTCGATCGGTCACGTCGCCGATACTATTGTCCCATCGCGAGAAGTTCCGCAGGACAAGAAATCTCGGGGGTTGTGTGTTGGGTCCAGGACGCTGTGGTAAGGCGAAGGACCTGCTTCTGCAAGGATGGTCGGCGTGAGTTCCGAAGCCTGGATCCTGATCGCCGCTGTCGCCGCCCTGCTGGTGGTGGCGTTCGTCGCCGGATTCGTCCTGTACAAGCGCCGTCGCATCACGCTGACGGCGCCCACCGCCGAGAAAGAAGTGACCGACCGGTCGGGTGGATACGCGGCCTCCGGTGGCTTCAACTTCAGTCAGGGCGGCACGGCCACCGCGACACGCCCGGAGCCGCCCTCACCGATCGAGCGAACCGATACCGAGGGGCAGCCGCACGTCGGCGATGACGCGGCGATTCCGCGTGACGCGCCGAAGCGTGGCATTACCAATGTGCCGCTGCCCGAGGGCGATGTCGAAACCGCGGAGTCCGCGCCGATCGAAACCGACGGCGCGGCCACCACGGCCGAATCCGCAACGGCCACGTCCGATTCGGATACCGCGGTCGAATCGGACGAGACGACCGCCGAACCCGGAACCGCCCCGCCCACCAGTGCCGATGGCACCGCGCCTGCGGAGAGCATCACCTCCGCGGACACCGGAACCGCCGCACCCGCGGACACCACCGCACCGACGGACACAAAACCGGCCCCTCCTGCGGACACCACCCCGCGCGCAGCCACGCCGCCAACCCCCGACAAGCCCTCCGTAGAAACCGCCCCCGAACCCACAGCCGCCGACGCGGCCACGACCCCCGCCCTCGAGGAAATCGAGCCGACCGCGGGCCGCCTGGTGCGCCTGCGCGGCCGCCTGTCCCGTTCGCAGAACGCGGTCGGCAAGAGCCTGCTCGGCCTGCTCGGCGGCGGCGACCTCGATGACGATTCCTGGGAAGAGGTAGAGGACACCCTGGTCCTCGCCGATCTGGGCACCGCGAGCACCGCGGCGGTGGTGGAGCGGCTGCGCGAGGAGATGGCCGCGCGCAGCGTCCGCGATACCGAACAGGCTCGCGCCGTGCTGCGCGAGGTGTTGATCGAGGCGCTACGTCCCGAACTCGACCGCTCGGTGCGGGCACTCCCGCACGACGATCACCCGTCGATCCTGCTGGTTGTCGGTGTCAACGGCACCGGCAAGACCACCACGACCGGCAAACTCGCGCGCGTACTGGTCGCCGACGGCCGCCGGGTCCTGCTCGGCGCCGCTGACACCTTCCGCGCTGCCGCCGCTGATCAGCTACAGACTTGGGGTGAGCGCGTCGGTGCGGATACGGTTCGTGGCAGGGAGGGCGCGGACCCGGCTGCTGTCGCCTTCGACGCGGTCAGCGCGGGTATCGAGGGCGGCGTCGACGTCGTCATGATCGATACGGCCGGTCGGCTGCACACCAAGACCGGTCTGATGGACGAGCTCGGCAAGGTCAAGCGCGTTGTAGAGAAGAAGGCCGTGGTCGACGAGGTCCTGCTCGTCTTGGATGCCACCGTCGGACAGAACGGCCTCATGCAGGCGCGTGTCTTCGCGGAGGTCGTCGATATCACCGGCGTCGTGCTCACCAAACTGGACGGAACGGCCAAGGGCGGCATCGTCTTCCAAGTGCAGCACGAACTCGGTGTTCCGGTGAAGCTGGTCGGTCTCGGCGAGGGCGCCGACGACCTGGCTCCCTTTGAACCCGCCGCCTTCGTGGACGCGTTGCTCGGCTAGTTCCGCAACCACCGATCCTCCCTCTCGGAAGCAGCTGTCGGTTTGCTCCGACACCCATCGCACACCTGCGATGAAACGTCTGTGTACGCCAGGAAACGTGGTAGCAACACAACTGCCCCAGGCGTTCACTTAGGCGAAACACAGCATCATCACGGATGAAACACCGAATGAGGACCCTTCTGTGCAGGTCCAATTGCCGGAGTCGGCTGGGCCCGAGATGAGGAGGACATTAAGGTGGCTTTTCCCCTTACCGGTGCACCGGACACTGGTGACACCGCCTGGATGCTGGCCAGTTCAGCGCTCGTATTGTTGATGACGCCTGGCCTGGCGTTTTTCTATGGCGGCATGGTCCGCTCCAAGAACGTGCTCAACATGATCATGATGAGCATCAGTGCCATGGGTCTGGTCGGCGTGCTGTGGTCGCTATACGGATACTCGACCGCGTTCGGTGACAACAAATTCGGCGTGATCGGCGATCCTGCGCAGTTCTTCGGTCTCAAGGGTCTGATCGGCGGCAATTCGGTTGCCGAGGTCAAGGACGCCAGCGGCGCTGTCACCACTGCGGCAGTGAACATTCCGCTCGCGGGTACGATCCCCGCGACCGTGTTCGTCGCGTTCCAGTTGATGTTCGCGATCATCACGGTTGCCCTCATCTCGGGTGCGGTCGCCGACCGCCTGAAGTTCGGCTCCTGGCTGCTGTTCGCCGGTATCTGGGCGACGGTCGTCTACTTCCCGGTCGCGCACTGGGTCTTCGACTTCGATGTCAAGGACGCCGACGGCAATGTCGTGCACGAAGGCGGCTGGATCGCGAACAAACTGCTCGCGGTCGACTTCGCCGGTGGTACCGCGGTCCATATCAATGCCGGTGCTGCGGGCCTGGCCCTGGTGTTGGTGCTCGGCAAGCGCAAGGGCTGGCCGAAGACGCCGTTCCGCCCGCACAACCTGCCGTTCGTGATGCTCGGCGCGGGTCTGCTGTGGTTCGGCTGGTTCGGCTTCAACGCCGGTTCCGCCGTTTCCTCCGGTGGTCTGGCCGGTTCGACCTTCATCACCACTACCCTCGCGACCTGTGCCGCAATGCTGGCGTGGCTGCTGGTGGAGAAGGTCCGCGATGGCAAGCCCACCTCGCTGGGCGCGGCATCGGGCGTGGTGGCCGGTCTGGTCGCGATCACCCCGTCGTGTTCCTCGGTCAACGTGGTCGGCGCCCTGGTGATCGGCTTCGTGGCCGGTGCGATCTGTGCGCTGGCGGTCGGCCTGAAGTTCAAGTTCGGCTTCGACGACTCGCTCGATGTCGTGGGCGTGCACCTCGTCGGCGGCGTCATCGGCACCCTGATGGTGGGCCTGGTTGCCGCACCGGAGGCGGGCGCGGGCAAGACCGGGCTGTTCTACGGCGGCGGCTTCGACCAGCTGTGGCGTCAGGCCATCGGTGCCGGTGCGGTACTCGCGTTCTCCTTTATCGCGAGCCTGATCATTGCCTATATCGTGAAGTTCACCATTGGGCTGCGCGCCAGCGAGGAAGCCGAGTCGGTGGGCATGGACGAGTCCGAGCACGCTGAAACGGCATACGATTTCGCTGCTGTGGGTGGCACGGCACGTACCGCCGTCAAGGAGGCATGACGACATGAAACTGATCACCGCAATCGTCAAACCGTTCACTCTCGAGGACGTCAAATCCGGGCTCGAGCAGGCTGGTGTGCTGGGCATGACCGTCAGCGAGGTGCAGGGCTACGGCCGCCAGAAGGGGCACACCGAGGTCTACCGCGGCGCGGAGTACTCGGTGGATTTCGTGCCGAAGGTTCGGGTCGAGGTTGTCGTGGACGATGCCTCGGTCGACAAGGTCGTCGAGGTGATCGTCGAGGCCTCGCGCACCGGCAAGATCGGTGACGGCAAGGTCTGGGTGACACCGGTGGAGTCGATCATCCGAGTGCGGACCGGCGAACGCGGTACCGACGCCCTCTAAACGGAGAATCGAAATCGAGCGGCGGCCCCGCTCCCACCGGATAGCCCGGTCGGGGCGGGGCCGTACGCATTTGGATGGACGGTGGTTTGTGGGTAGTCACGAGCAAGACGGCAGACAGGTAACCGAGGATGTCGGCACGAACGTCTCCAATGGCGCGACCGACCTGGTCCGCGCACGCAATCAATTGCTCGAGGGTGGACTGCCCCGCAATCCGCGCCTGGACGCGGAATCCCTGCGTTCGGCGCTGGTCGATCTGTTCGAACTGTGGCTGACCACCAAGGGCACCGAACTCGGCATCGGCCGCGACAGCGGTCTCGCCGTGGTCGCCGTCGGCGGACTCGGGCGCAAGGAGATGCTGCCGTATTCGGATCTGGATCTGGTGCTGCTGCATGATGACGTCGATCCCGCGCGGGTGGCCGAGGTGGCCGATCAGCTCTGGTATCCGCTGTGGGATGCGCATATCAAGCTCGACCACAGCGTGCGCACCGTGCCGCAGGCATTGCGCGTGGCCTCCGACGATCTCATCGCGGCCCTCGGCATGCTCGAGGCCAGACACATCGTCGGCGATATGGAGTTGAGCAATCTGCTGATCGGCGGGGTGCGCCGGGAGTGGCGGACCGGAATCCGTTCGCGCTTCGACGAATTGATCGAACAGGCCGAGACCAGGTGGCAGCGCAGCGGTGCGATAGCTCACCGCGCCGAACCCGATCTGAAGAACGGGCGCGGCGGATTGCGCGATATCCAACTGCTCGACGCGCTGGCCATCGCCCAACTGACCGATGCCATGCCGGGTCTGGGGCCAGATGTGCCCGGCGGTGGTCTGAAGCAGGCGCGACGCCGTTTGCTGGATGTTCGCACGGAGCTGCATCGGGTAGCGGGCCGGGCCCGCGATCAACTGCGAGCCCAGGATGCCGACGAGATCGGCGCGGCCTTGCGCATCGGTGACCGTTTCGACCTCGCTCGCACACTGAGCGATTCGGCGCGGACGGTGAGTTATTCCGTCGATGTCGGTCTTCGCACCGCAGCCAATGCGCTACCACGGCGCGGCCTCGCGCGACTGCGGCGCATGCCGGTTCGGCGACCACTCGATGAGGGGGTGGTCGAACACGCGGGGGAGGTCGTGTTGGCGCGGGATGCGCGGCCGCAGCGCGATCCCGGACTGATCCTGCGGGTGGCCGCAGCCTCGGCGCAGACCGGGCTGCCGATGTCCGCGACCACTCTGAATCGACTCTCCGAGGATGCGCCGGAGCTGCGCGAACCCTGGCCCAAGGATGCGGTCAACGACCTGTTGATCCTGCTCGGAGCCGGTCGCGGCGTCATCGATGCGGTCGAGGCACTGGACCGAACTGGCTTGTGGGGCAGGCTGCTTCCCGAATGGGGTGCGGTGCGCGACCTGCCGCCGCGCGATGCCCTGCACACCTGGACCGTGGACCGGCACCTGATGGAGGCGGTCGCCTACGCGAGCGCGTTGAGCACCCGCGTCGCCCGTCCCGACCTGCTGATGCTCGGTGCGCTGCTGCACGATATCGGTAAGGGCCGCGCCGGTGACCACAGCATTGTCGGCGCCGAACTGGCCACCCATATCGGACGGCGTCTCGGCCTATGGCCGTCGGACGTGCGGACACTCAGCGCCATCGTGCGCCACCATCTTTTATTGCCCGACACCGCGACTCGGCGCGACCTGGCCGACCCCGACACCGTGCGATTCGTCGTCGAGGCCCTCGGCGGCGACGTGCAGCTGCTCGAACTGCTGCACACTTTGGCCGAGGCCGATTCGCTGGCTACCGGCCCCGGGGTGTGGGGCGATTGGAAGGCATCGCTGATCGGGGAACTCGTGCGCCGCTGCCGCCTGGTCATGGCGGGAGATCTGCTGCCTGAGCCGGAACCGATCGCACCGAACCTGCTGGCCAAGGCCGCGGCGGGTGGCGTGCACGTCGATCTGCGGCCGGGCGAGGGCAAATACACCTACACGGTCACCGTGATCGCACCGGATACGCCCGGCCTGCTGTCGGATGCCGCCGGGGTGTTGGCCCTGCATTCGCTGCGGGTGCTCTCGGCGACCGTGGGCGGCGAAGGTGCCTCGGCCATCAATACTTTCGTGGTCTCCCCGAAGTTCGGCGATCCGCCGGACGGCGGACTGCTGCGACAGGAGCTGATCCGGGCGACAGCGGGCGATCTGGATCTGTCCGCGCTGCTGGCGAAGCGGGAGCACGACGCCACCGGCGCTCGCCCGAGCCAGTATGCGCAGGCACAGCCCCGAGTGATCTGGTCGGCGACATCGACGCCGGGCCAGGTGGTCCTCGAATTGCGCGCCGAGGACCGGATCGGCCTGCTCAGCCGGTTGGCCTCGGCGTTTGCCGAATGCGGCGCAGATGTGAGCTGGGCGAAGGTAGTGACCATGGGTTCCGCGGTGGTCGACGCCTTCGGCCTCGACCTCGGCGTCGACATTCCGGAGCGTCGCGAAACCATCGAAAAGGCCGTCCTTGCCGTGGTCCCGCGGCCCGCCCCGAAGCCTCCGGAGGGAGTCGGACCACCAGGTACCAGCCAGGTCTCCTGACCAGGATGATTGACATTTGCACATGATTTGCTGAAAGCGTATGCAGCGCGCCCGTCGCACCCTACTATCAGAGCGTCTGGCTATCGCGAGCATGAGGGGAGCAGGTCGGTGGCAATTGAAGTCGTTTCGGCGTCGACGATGACGAGTGACGAGACCACGCATATGGCGCGCTGCGTCGGCGGTGATCGGTGGGTGGTCTCCTGGCTGCCCGGCCGGACACTGTCCGGACAGCAGGCTGTGACCGCTATGACGATTGCCACCGCTGTTGCCACCCGCGATGTGCCGACAGGCGCGGACTGGGCCATGCTGGACGACCTGGCCCTCGAGCTCGGTCTCACCGGTCGGGAGGCGGTTTTCATGGTTGCTCAGGAGAACCACGATTACCGCAAAACCGCCAAACCGCGCCGCCGCACGATGGAATAACCGAGCACCGCTTGCGCGCCCACTGTTTTCGATTTCGGCGCTCCCGGGTCCCTCCGTGGTTACGCTGCGCTGCCTCCTACGGGCCCGTCGCTCGCGCCGGGGCGAGTCCCATTACCCTGGGATATCAAGTGACGTCCCACGAGATCAGGAGCGCGATCGGTGTTCGAATCCCTGTCCGACCGGCTTACCGGTGCCCTCAAGGATCTTCGCGGTAAGGGGCGTCTGTCACCGGCCGACATCGACGCCACCTGTCGTGAGATCCGCCTCGCCCTGCTCGAAGCCGACGTCGCGCTGCCCGTGGTGCGTGGTTTCATCGCGAAGATCAAGGAGCGGGCCAAGGGTGCGGAGGTCTCCGCCGCCCTCAACCCTGCCCAGCAGGTCGTCAAGATCGTCAACGAGGAACTCGTCGGCATCCTCGGCGGCGAAACCCGCAGACTAACGCTCGCCAAGAATCCGCCCACGGTGATCATGCTCGCCGGTCTGCAGGGTTCCGGTAAGACCACCCTGGCCGGCAAGCTCGCGAAATGGCTGAAGGGACAGGGACATCAGCCGTTGCTGGTGGCCTGTGACCTGCAGCGTCCCGGCGCGGTCACCCAGCTCCAGGTGGTGGGTGAGCGCGCGGGTGCGCCCGTCTTCGCGCCGCATCCCGGCACCTCCATCGGCAGCGGCGCGAATCCGCTCGGCGTTTCGGCGGCCGACCCGGTCGCGGTGGCCGAGGCCGGTGTCGCGGAGGCGCGCAGCAAGCAATACGACGTGGTCATCGTCGACACCGCCGGTCGCCTCGGTATCGACGCCGAGTTGATGGCGCAGGCCGCCGGCATCCGCGATGCGGTGCAGCCGGACGAGACGCTGTTCGTGCTCGACGCGATGATCGGTCAGGACGCCGTCAACACCGCGCAGGCCTTCCGTGACGGCGTCGGCTTCACCGGTGTCGTCCTCACCAAGCTCGACGGTGACGCTCGCGGTGGTGCGGCGCTGTCGGTCCGGAATGTGACCGGCTCACCGATCATGTTCGCCTCCACCGGTGAGAAGCTCGAGGACTTCGACGTTTTCCATCCCGACCGGATGGCCTCGCGCATCCTCGGCATGGGTGACGTGCTGAGCCTCATCGAGCAGGCCGAACAGGTCTACGACCAGCAGCAGGCCGAGGAAGCCGCCCGCAAGATCGGCAGCGGCGAGATGACGCTCGAGGACTTCCTCGATCAGATGCTCGCCATCCGCAAGATGGGTCCCATCGGCAACCTGCTCGGCATGCTGCCCGGCGCGGGGCAGATGAAGGATGTGCTGGCCCAGGTCGACGATAAGCAGCTCGACCGGGTGCAGGCGATCATCCGCGGTATGACCCCGGCCGAACGCGCGAACCCGAAGATCATCAACGCATCTCGGCGCCTGCGCATCGCCAACGGCTCCGGTGTGCAGGTCTCCGAGGTCAACCAACTCGTCGACCGCTTTTTCGAGGCCAAGAAGATGATGGCCATGATGGGCCGCCAGATGGGCCTGCCCGGTTCGCGCCGCAGCAATACGAAGAAGGGCAAGAAGGGCAAGAAGGGTGGGCGCGGACCGACGCCGCCGAAGGTGCGCGGTGGGTTCCCCGGCATGCCGGGTATGCCCGCCGGGATGCCGGATCTGTCTGGTATGCCCGCCGGATTGGACGAGTTGCCGCCCGGGCTCGAGGGCTTCGATCTGTCCAAGCTGAACTTCCCCAAGAAGTAGGCGGCTGCGCCTTCCGCACTTGCGGCTGCGGCGCAAGGCAACCGAACGTACCCGCTCGACCGGGCGCCCTGTCGTCGAACCCTGCACCCTCTACGCGGAGGTTCCAAGACGGAGTGCCGGGCTGACGAACGTCGGCTGGGAAGCCGTTGCGGGCGGGGTGCCCGTCAAGGGGCGTGGGCAGTAGGTTGGACGGTTCCGAGGGCGGTCGAGGAGGTTGCTGTGCATCTGCGGGGTGTGGTTCTCCCTGATGACGAGGTGCGTGACCTGTGGGTGCACGATGGACTGGTGTCGTTCGATCCCGTCGCGGGGGCCGAAACACTATGCGACACAGGGTGGATCGTGCCCGGCCTTGTCGATGCGCACTGCCACGTCGGGATCCGGTACGGCGGGGGGCACGAGGAGCGTGCGGGTGCCATCGCCCAGGCCGAGACCGAGCGGGACGCGGGTGCGTTGCTGCTGCGCGATGCGGGCTCACCGATCGATACGCGCTTCATTGATGAGCATGAGGAGCTGCCCCGGATCATCCGTGCGGGCCGCCATATCGCCCGACCGCGGCGGTATATCCGGGAGCTCGGCATCGAACTGGGCGATGAGCGCGATCTGCCGGAGATCGTCGCCGAGCAGGCTCGATTCGGCGACGGCTGGGTGAAGATCGTCGGGGACTGGATCGACCGGTCGGTGGGCGATCTGCGGCCGCTGTGGAGCGATGCGATCCTGAAGGAGGCGATCGACGCCGCGCACGCCAATGGCGCACGGGTGACGGCGCACGTCTTCGGCGAGGACGCGCTGCCCGGGCTGATCAACGCGGGCATCGATTGCCTCGAACACGGCACTGGCCTCACCGACGACACCATCGAGTTGATGGTCGAACACGGCACCGCGCTGGTCCCGACGCTGATCAATATCGACACCTTCCCCGAAATCGCCGACAGCGCAGGCAAATTCCCCATCTACGCAGCACATATGCGCGACCTGCACGCGCGCGTCCGCGGCACCGTCGCCAAGGCGCACGATGCGGGCGTTCCGATTTTCGCGGGCACCGATGCGGGTGGATCCATCCGTCACGGCCGGATTGCCGACGAAATCGCCGCCCTGGCCGGGGCGGGGTTGTCGAAACACGACGCACTCGGCGCCGCCTCCTGGAATGCCCGCAGCTGGCTCGGCCGACCGGGCATCGAGGCCGGTGCCCCAGCGGATTTCGTTGTCTACCAGGAAGATCCGCGCATCGACCCGGCGGCGCTCGCTGAGCCGCAATATGTCATCCTGCGCGGCCGCCTGGTCAAAATCCACAATCCGGTCACTGGCCACCGCTGACCCCCGCATTGCGCACGGGCTGTAACTCGTGCGAGGTTGTTACTCTGCGTGCGACAGACTCCCAGGTCAACGGCTTGATGTGGCCAAGATCGGGAAGGTGGGGCGGGGCGCGCGTAGGGTCGGGTTATGACCATTCGCCTCGGTTATCAGATGCCCAATTTCAGCTATGGCCAGCCCGTCAGCGAACTCTTTCCGACCGTGGTCGCGCAGGCCAGGGAAGCCGAAGCCGCCGGTTTCGACACGGTCTTCGTCATGGATCACTTCTATCA
This sequence comes from Nocardia sp. NPDC050412, assembly GCF_044458825.1. Lineage (NCBI taxonomy): Bacteria > Bacillati > Actinomycetota > Actinomycetes > Mycobacteriales > Nocardiaceae > Nocardia > Nocardia sp. NPDC050412. The sequence continues at coordinate 230,662 of NZ_JBITIJ010000004.1, read as the reverse complement.
GCTGCCCGGTCTCGGTGAGCCGAGTGAGCCGATGCTCGAGGCCTACACCACGCTGTCCGGAATCGCTGCGTCTACCGAACGAATTCAGTTGTCGGCGTTGGTAACCGGTAACACCTATCGCAATCCCGCACTGCTCGCCAAGACCGTCACCACCATGGATCTGGTGAGCGGCGGACGGGCCGTGCTCGGCATCGGAGCCGGCTGGTTCGAGCTCGAACACCAGTCCTACGGCTTCGAATTCGGCACCTTCACCGAACGCTTCCAGCGGCTCGACGAGGCACTGCGGATCATCACGCCCATGCTGCGCGGTGAACACTCGACCTTCGACGGCAACTGGTACCACACCGATAACGCCATGAACGAGCCACGGCTGCGCGATGACCTGCCGATCCTGCTCGGTGGTGGCGGCGAGAAGAAGACCTTCGCACTGGCCGCCCGCTTCGCCGACCACATCAACATCATTTGCAACGCCTCCGAACTGCCCCGCAAGATCGAGGCACTGCACCAGCGCTGCGCCGAAAACGACCGTGATCCAGATACTTTGGAGATCAGCTACCTCTGTTTTCTGATGATCGATGAAGACGGCGACCGCGCACGCAAACAACAACAGGATCTACTCAGCGGCATCGGCGTCGACCTGTCCACGCTCTCGGAGGACCAGCGCAAGCAGACCATCGCCGACCGCCAATTCGTCGGCAGCCCGGCCGAGGTCGCCGAGCAACTGCAAACCAGGGTCCTCGACCAGGGTGTGCAGGGCCTCGTCGTCAACATGGTGACAAACGGCCACGAGCCGGGTGCGGTAGACCTCGCCGGTCGCACCCTCGCCCCGCTGGTCCGCTGAGCGGTTGATCTGAGCGCCGGTTGACCTGAGCGCCCATTTCCTGGCCGAATCCCGGGCATCCCACGAATCGTGCTCAGGAATGGGCGCTCACGCTAAAGCAGGTCCGGGAGGCACGACCGTCTCGCCCGCCGCGACGTATACCTCCTGACGGTATCCGCTCTCACCGAGCCCCGTTCCGATCACCGTCGAAACGGCAGATCTCCGCTGGGGTGCGCCGGGTCGACCGCCGTAAATTCCGCGCCGGGGTCGTGCTGCTGCGCTATCGAACCACGTGATCGTCAGCTCAGCAGGTTCGCGATCACGCCGATCACGCCGCGAATACCGCCGACAGTGGCGCGCGCGAGGCCGGGCGCCAGCAATTCCATGGCCGCGTCACCGCCGATTTCGGTGGCGGCCTCGGCAACCTGGCCCCGCCTGCGCCGATGGCGCCTCCTGAAGATCCCCATATTGTGATTATCCGAGGCGGGCGGTCGATCGTTTCCGGACGACGCGATTTCGGGAGCGGGGGACCGGTCTGGCAGAATGGACCACCGTCCTTCCTGGACAAGTGTCAGCCCGTCTCCGGTTACGTGCCGCGCGGCGGTCACACACTCCAAGCGCAAAACCGGGCTCGCAGACCGTGCGGGTCGCTGAATTGCGCCGTGACCAACCACTGAAAGGCAGATCAGCACATGGCTGTTCGCATCAAGCTCACCCGTCTCGGCAAGATCCGCAACCCGCAGTACCGCGTGGTCATCGCCGACGCCCGCACCCGTCGTGACGGCCGTGCCATCGAGAACGTCGGCAAGTACCACCCGAAGGAAGAGCCGTCGCTGATCGAGATCAACTCCGAGCGCGTGCAGTACTGGCTGGGTGTCGGCGCGCAGCCGACCGAGGCTGTGCAGCGGCTGCTGGAGATCACCGGCGACTGGCAGAAGTTCAAGGGCCTGCCGGGCGCCGAGGGCACCCTGAAGGTGAAGCCGGCGAAGACGTCCAAGCTGGACCTGTTCAACGCCGCGCTGGCCGCCGCCGATAACGAGCCGGTCGCCGAGGCCGTCACCCCCAAGAAGAAGGCCGCCAAGAAGGACGAGGCCGCCGAGACCGAGGCTGCCGAATAATGTCGGCCGTCGTCGCCGATGCCGTCGAGCACCTGGTTCGCGGCATTGTCGCCAATCCGGATGACGTCCGGGTCGAGCTGATCACCGGCCGCCGTGGACGCACCGTCGAGGTGCACGTCAACCCCGATGATCTGGGCAAGGTGATCGGTCGTGGCGGTCGTACCGCGACCGCGCTGCGCACTCTGGTCGCCGGAATCGGCGGCCGGGGCATCCGGGTCGACGTGGTCGATACCGACGCTTAATGGAACTCGTCATAGGCCGGGTCGCCAAATCGCACGGTGTGCGCGGCGAACTGGTCGTCGAGGTACGTACCGACGATCCCGACGCGCGCTTCACACCCGGTGTGCGGCTGCGCGGGCGGGTGGCGCGATCCAATGAGGTCCGTGAGTTCACCGTGGAGTCGGCCCGAGAGCATTCGGGCCGACTTCTCGTGCAACTCGCCGGGATCTCCGACCGCACCGCCTCCGACGCGCTGCGCGGCACGCTGTTCGTCGTGGACAGTGCGGAGCTGCCGCCGTCGGAGGATCCGGACGAGTTCTACGACCACGAGTTGGAAGGCATGAGCGTCCAGCTCGCCGATGGCACCGTTGTCGGCGAGGTCACCGAGGTGCTGCATTCGGCTGCGGGAGAACTGCTTTCGGTGCGCGCTGCCGATGACGGCAGGGAAATCCTGATCCCCTTCGTCACCGCGATCGTGCCTACGGTGTCGCGGGCCGATCAACTGGTCGTCATCGATCCGCCCGAGGGTCTGCTCGATCCGGAGTAGCGGACCGCCGGAGACTTAAGGACTGCATGAAACTCGATGTCGTCACGATATTTCCGGAGTATCTGGAGCCGCTGCGAACGGCGTTGCTGGGCAAGGCCATCGACAAGGGCCTGATTTCCCTGGACGTGCACGATCTGCGGCGCTGGACCCACGACGTGCACAAGTCCGTCGACGATTCGCCCTACGGCGGGGGGCCGGGCATGGTCATGAAGCCGACGGTCTGGGGCGATGCCCTCGACGAGGTATGCCCCGACGATGCCCTGCTCGTGGTGCCGACGCCCGCCGGAGTGCCCTTCACCCAGGCCACCGCGCAACGCTGGGCCGCCGAGAGGCACCTCGTATTCGCTTGCGGCCGTTACGAAGGCATCGATCAACGCGTCTTCGACGATGCCGCCCGGCGGGTACGCGTCGAAGAGGTCAGCATCGGCGACTACGTCCTCATCGGCGGGGAGGCCGCGGTCCTCGTGATGGCCGAGGCCGTGGTCCGCTTACTTCCCGGCGTACTCGGCAATCAGCAATCCCACCAGGAGGATTCCTTCTCCGACGGACTGCTCGAGGGGCCGAGCTACACGCGTCCCGTCTCTTGGCGCGGCCTCGAAGTGCCGCCGATCTTGCTGTCAGGTGATCACGCCAAGGTTGCCGCGTGGCGGCGCGAACAGTCGCTCGCCCGGACCCGCGAACGGCGTCCGGATCTGCTCGAGGAATAAAACCACCGACTCGTCGCCCTATTGAATGTATCGTTAATTAACGGCACATTAATCAACGGTGAACGGTAGGTGGCTATGGTGACGGTGGCTCGCTTCGGGACAGTGCGTCGAGCGGTGGCCTCGACTCTGATCGGTGGCGCGATGATCGTCCTATCGGACCTAGCCGCGCCCGAACTCGTCGAAGTCAGAGTCGCCGCGGATCGGGACACACATGAGCCCGATGCTGGCCGTAGCCGCAACAGCGCAGGTCAGCGCGGCCGCAGCAGCAATCACGGGCAATACAAAGGCCGCAACGAGCGCCCATGCCAGTACACCCCCGAAGGCGTCTGCACCGGCGGGCGCTGACGAGGTTCGGTCATCGTGCCGCACGCCGCGCATCGAATCGTCCGAGATTCTGTGCGCGGCGTGCGAATTCGTGCGCGGGAGATCGTTGGTCAGGGCAGCAGGCCGAGGCGGCGGGCGGTGACGACAGCCTCGTGGCGGGAGTGCGCGTCGAGCTTGGTCATCGCATTGCGCAAATAGCTCTTGACTGTTTCCGGACCGAGCGAAAGGCGTTGGGCAGCTTCGTGATTGGTGCAGCCGAGGGCGATCTGGGAGAGCACGTCGAGTTCCCGGCGGGACAGTCGCGGCGCATCCGCGGGTGGGTCGCCGACCAGGACTCGGGTGAGGCGTTCGCATACCGAATGTAGGCGTTCGCGTAGGCGTTCGTCCTCGGCCGAGCGGGCCGCACCACGCAGTTCGGCATTGATCTCACGCAGTTCCTCGGCGACGGCGGGTGCGGTCTCGGGCGCGGGAGTGGTCATTTCCAGCAGGCGCAGGCGACGGTCCACCTCGTCACGGATGGTGATCTCGGTGGCGAGGCGTCGGCTGGCCGTGACGACCAGGTCGGCGGTGCGGTCGCCGAGTGGGGTGCCGCCGCGGTTGGCGGCGTAGAGCACCGCGCGGGAGCGATCGTCGACCACCACCGGTACCGCGAGCACCGAACGGATGCGTTCACCGGAAACCGGGCCGTCGTAGTGGTGGGTGATGTCTGAGGCGCTGCGGTAGTCGGCGACCGAGGCGGGGCGGCGCATATCCATGACCCGGCCGCCCAGTCCGGAGGTGCGCAGCACGGTCAGCCCGCGCAGGCCATTGGTGACGGTGCCGACGAATTCGGTGAGCAGCAGCGCGTCGTCATGCACTTCGCCGCCGAAAACCACCGGCACGCCCGCCTTATTCGCCACCCAGCGGATCTCGGCGCGCAGCGCATCGCCGTCGCGCGGCCGCAGCAGCGCGGTGGTGTGGGTCAAAAGACTCACCCCTTTTCGGGGGTAGTGCCGAACGTGATGTGACCCACATCCTATTGGAGATCGAGGTGGCCTGGATCACCGATGAGGAGAGGCGAGATGACCGCGGACCTGAACGCGCGTGTGCGCGAGTTACTGCAGACCTACGACGGACCCGACGCCAGCGCGGCGGATCTGCTGTGCGACCGGCACCCCGCCGATCGGATCGCGTTCACCATTGTCGACCCCGACCTGACCTCGACGGACCTGACCTACGGTGAGCTTCGCGAACGCTCCCAGCGCTTCGCCGTCGCCCTGGCCGGCCTGGGCGTCGAACCCGGCGACCGCGTCGCCACGCTCATGTCGAAGTCCGCCGACCTGGTGATCGCGCTGCTCGGCATCTGGCGCCGCGGCGCGGTCCACGTCCCGCTCTTCACCGCCTTCGCCCCACCTGCCATCGCCTTCCGACTGGCCGCGAGCGACGCGACGATCGTCATCGCCGACGCCGATCAGGCGACAAAGCTGCTACCGGGCGATGACATCCCAGCCGATCCGCCCTGGCGCGTCATCATCGCCGGGAACGGTCCCTCTGGAGGTGACGCGGCGGCATCACTGCGGTTCGCGGATCTGCTCGCCGCCTACTCCGCCGATGACCCGCGCGCGGCCGCTGTGGCGGTCGGCGGGGATGGGCTACTGGTGCAGTTGTTCACCAGTGGCACGACGGGTACCCCGAAGGGCGTGCCGATTCCGGTGCGTGCGCTCGGGGCATTCCATGCCTACCAAGAGTTTTCGCTGGATGTGCGCGCGGACGACGTCTATTGGAACGCGGCGGATCCGGGCTGGGCGTATGGACTGTACTGGGCGATTCTGAGCCCGCTCGCCTCCGGTATCCGCAGCTTGCTGCTACATGCCGCCTTCTCCGCACCGCTGACCTGGCAGGTGCTCGAACGCTTCGGCGTCACCAACTTCACCGCCGCGCCGACGGTCTACCGCGCGTTGCGTGCCGATAGTTCCGCCGCCCCAACCGATCTCCGGTTGCGGCGGGCGTCGTCCGCGGGCGAACCGCTGACTCCGGATGTGGTGACGTGGTCGGTCGAAACCCTCGGCGTCGCGGTACGCGACCACTACGGGCAGACCGAGCACGGCATGCTCATCTGCAATTCCTGGCACGATGCGCTGCGAGTAGACACTCCCGCGGGCTCGATGGGTCGGACGATGCCGGGTTGGCATTGCGCGGTGCTCGCCGAGGATGCAGACGTCGAAGCGCCGATCGGCGAGCTGGGCCGAGTCGCGATCGATACCGAACACAGCCCGCTGCTGTGGTTCCTGGGCTACCTCGACGCCCCGGAACGTACCGCGCAGCGCTACACCGCCGACGGGCGCTGGTATCTGACCGGGGATGCCGGATCCCTGGATGCGGATGGTTTCTTCCACTTCTCCGCCCGCGACGACGATGTCATCATCATGGCCGGATACCGCATCGGCCCGTTCGAGGTCGAGAGCGTGCTGGTGCTCGACGAGCGGGTGGTCGAGGCCGCGGTGGTCGGCATGCCCGACGAATTGCGCGGTGAGGTGCTCGAAGCATTTGTGGTGCTGCGCGACGGTTTCGAAGGTAACGCCGAACTCGAGGCCGAATTGCAGAGCCTGGTGAAGCGTAAGTTCGCCGCGCACGCCTATCCACGCAAGGTGCATTTCGTGGACGCCCTCCCCAAGACGCCCAGCGGTAAGGTACAGCGGTTCATCCTGCGGAAGCAGGGGGTTCAGTGATGTCCGCACTTGCGAGTTACGCATCCGGCACCGCGGACACCCCGCTGCTCGGCGATACCATCGGCGATGACTTCGACCGCATGGCCGCCGCCTATGCGGACCGGGAAGCGTTGGTGGACTGCCCATCCGGCCGCCGCTGGACCTATCGCGAACTCGCGGCCGCGATCGACGCACTGGCCACCGGGTTGGCCGAGCGCGGCATCACCAAGGGTAACCGGGTCGGCATCTGGGCCCCGAACTGTGCCGAGTGGTTCCTCACCCAGTACGCGACCGCGAAACTCGGTGCGATCCTCGTCAATATCAATCCGGCCTATCGCACCAGCGAATTGGAATACGTGCTGCGCCAGGCCGGTGTGCGCATGCTGATTGCCGCGCCGGAATTCAAGAGCTCGAACTACATCGCCATGATCGAGCAGGTTCGGCCGAATTGTCCTGACCTGGAACACGTTCTGGTACTGGGCGCTCCTGCATGGGATGCGGTGGCGCAGACCGCTATCGATGCTGGACGACTGGCGGCGATTGCCGCGACGCTGTCCATGGACGACCCGATCAATATCCAATACACCTCCGGCACAACAGGTTTCCCAAAAGGGGCGACGTTGAGCCATCACAACATCCTCAACAACGGCTACTTCGTCGGCGAACTCTGCGGCTATACCGAACAGGACCGGATCTGCGTGCCGGTGCCCTTCTATCACTGCTTCGGCATGGTCATGGGTAATTTGGCGAGCACCAGTCACGGTGCGGCCGTGGTGATTCCGGCCCCTGCGTTCGATCCGGTCGCAACCCTGGACGCCGTGGCCGCGCAGCGGTGCACCTCGCTCTACGGCGTACCGACGATGTTCATCGCCGTACTCGCGGAACTGGATTCGGGTAGGGACGTCGACCTGTCCAGTCTGCGTACCGGCATCATGGCCGGATCACCCTGCCCGGTCGAGGTGATGAAGCGGGTGATCGATCGCATGGGCATGCGTGAGGTGTGCATCTGCTATGGCATGACCGAAACCTCCCCGGTGTCGACCCAGACCCGCCGCGACGACGGCATCGACCGCCGCACCGCGACCGTCGGCCGGGTCGGCCCACACCTGGAGGTCAAAATCGTCGACCCCGCAACAGGTTTGACCATGCCGCGCGGCGAACCCGGCGAACTGTGCACCCGCGGCTATTCGGTCATGCTCGGCTACTGGTCCGAACCAGAGAAGACCGCCGAGGCCATCGACGCCGCCCGCTGGATGCACACCGGCGATATCGGCGTCATGGACGACGACGGATACCTCGCCATCACCGGCCGGATCAAGGACATGGTGATCCGCGGCGGCGAGAACATCTACCCGCGCGAGATCGAGGAATTCCTCTACACCCACCCCGACATACTCGACGCCCAGGTGATCGGCGTCCCCGACCCGAAGTACGGCGAAGAACTGATGGCCTGGATCCGAATGAAGGACGGCACAACACCATTGGACGCCGACGCGATCCGCGCCTTCTGCACCGGCAAGCTCGCCCACTTCAAGATCCCGCGCTACGTGCACATCGTCGAGGAGTTCCCGATGACCGTCACCGGGAAAATCCGCAAAGCCGAAATGCGTGAGCTCGCTGTGGAACTGCTCGTGTCGTCGGACCGTGACGACTGATGTCGTGAGCACATGGGTAACCCGTCGGGGACGTCCAAAACTACGGCAGCAGATCGACCGCCGGCCGGCGACGGAAGTCTTCGTGCACCTCACGACCGGAGCGCGAGTTGTCCAGTCCGTACTCGACCTTCCGTACCAGCGCTGACACCGCGCAGTCCGGGCATCATCATGCCGGTTTACCTGGGCGTGGGCCGTTTGTCAGGTGACAACGGTAGTGTCTCGGGCGTGACGACAGCGCCCGAGATCGCCAGTTCAGCGACGAACACCGACACGACCGCCGCCGCACCGGCCGCGACCACAGCTCTGGCCAGCGTGGGCCGGCGCATCGCCGATGAGCTCGGCGTGCGCGAGACCCAGGTTCGCGCCGCCGTCGAGCTGCTGGATGCGGGTTCCACGGTGCCCTTCATCGCGCGATACCGAAAAGAGGTCACCGATGGCCTCGATGACGCCCAGCTCCGCCAGCTCGACGAGCGCCTGACCTATCTGCGCGAACTCGATGAGCGCCGCGGCGCGATCATCGAATCCATCAAGGGCCAGGGCAAACTCGATGACGCGCTGCTCGGGCAGCTGATGACGGCCGAGACCAAGGCCCGCATCGAGGACATCTACCTGCCGTACAAGCCGAAGCGGCGCACCAAGGCGCAGATCGCCCGCGAGGCCGGTCACGAACCCGTCGCCGATGCACTGATCGGCGATCCGAACACCGATCCCGCGCAGTACACCGCCGAACAGCTCGACGGCGCCCGCGCCATTCTGGTCGAGCGTTTCGCCGAGGACGCCGACCTGGTCGGCGAGCTGCGTGAGTTGATGTGGAACCGCGGCCAGGTCAGCTCGAGCGTGCGGCCGGGCAAGGAGGAGGCGGGCGCGAAATTCGCCGACTACTTCGAATTCAGCGAGCCGTTCAGCAAGCTGCCCTCGCACCGGATCCTCGCGCTGCTGCGCGGTGAGAAGGAAGAGATCCTGCAGCTGCAGCTGCAGCCGGATGCCGAGGAATTGGAGCCGGGCGAGCGGTCGGTCTACGAGGGCCGCATCGCGGTGAAGTTCGATATCGCCGATCGCGGCCGTGCCGCCGATACCTGGCTGCTGGATACGGTTCGCTGGGCGTGGCGCACGAAACTGCAAGTGAGTCTTGGTATCGACACCCGCATGCGGCTGCGTCAGGCTGCCGAGAAGGACGCCGTCGACATCTTCGCCGCGAACCTGCGCGACCTGCTGCTCGCCGCGCCCGCGGGTACCCGCACCACCATGGGGCTGGATCCGGGCTACCGCACCGGCGTGAAGGTCGCCGTCGTAGACGCCACCGGCAAGGTCGTCGCGACCGAGGTCATCTATCCGCACAAGCCGCAGGGCCAGACCGAGAAGTCGCTGGCCGTACTCGGCGCGCTGGTCGCCCGCTTCGGCGTCGACCTCATCGCCATCGGCAACGGCACCGCCTCGCGTGAGACCGATGCCCTTGCCGCCGAACTGATTTCGCGGATTCCGGAGAACAAACCGACCAAGATCGTGGTCTCCGAGGCGGGCGCGTCGGTGTACTCCGCATCGGCCTATGCCTCGCAGGAACTACCGGATATGGACGTCTCACTGCGCGGCGCGGTATCCATCGCCCGTCGTCTGCAGGACCCACTGGCCGAGCTGGTGAAGATCGACCCGAAGTCCATCGGCGTCGGTCAGTACCAGCACGATGTCTCCGAAACCCTGCTGGCCCGTTCGCTGGGCGCGGTGGTCGAGGATGCGGTGAACGCGGTCGGTGTCGATGTGAACACCGCATCGGTGCCGCTGCTGTCGCGGGTGTCAGGTATCGCCAATTCGATCGCCGAAAGCATTGTGGCGCACCGCGATCAGCACGGCCCGTTCCGCAGCCGCACCGCACTGCTCGATGTGCCGCGCCTGGGCCCCAAGGCCTTCGAGCAGTGTGCGGGCTTCCTGCGCATCCGCGGCGGCGACGATCCGCTCGACACCTCCGCCGTGCACCCCGAGGCCTATCCGGTGGTGCGGCGGATCCTGGAATCGACCGGGCGCGGTATGGCGGAACTGATCGGCAACACCACGACCCTGCGTGCGCTGCGGCCCGCCGATTTCACCGATGAGAAGTTCGGTATCCCCACTGTCACCGACATCATCTCCGAACTCGAGAAGCCGGGGCGCGACCCGCGTCCGGAATTCAAGACCGCCGGATTCGCGGCGGGTGTGGAGAAGGTCGCGGATCTGCAGCCGGGCATGGTGCTCGAGGGTGTGGTTACCAATGTGGCCGCATTCGGCGCATTCGTCGACATCGGCGTGCACCAGGACGGACTCGTGCATGTCTCGGCCATGTCGCACAACTTCGTCAAGGACCCGCGCGAGGTCGTGAAGTCCGGCGATGTCGTCAAGGTGAAGGTGCTCGAGGTCGATGTCGCACGTCAGCGCATCGGGCTGTCGCTGCGGCTGGACGACGAGCCGGGCGATGCGGCCAAGGGCGACGGCGGTCGCAGTCGTGGCCAAGGCGGTCGCGGTGGGCAGGATCGCGGCGGACAGCGGCAGAATGGTCAGGGTAGGCAGCAGGGCCAGGGTCGACAGCAGGGCCAGGGTAGGCAGCAGAATCAGGGCCGCAACCAGGGCAACCAGCGGCGCAACGCACCCGCACCGAGCGGTTCGATGGCGGATGCGCTGCGGCGGGCCGGTTTCGGGCAGTAGGGCGATACGGGCGGAGGTTTGTAGGCGGCCATGCGACGGTGGCTCGAAGACGATGTGATCGGGCACGGCCGCCTCCCGCTGCTGTGCTTCCTCCTCGGGTTCATCGTCGGCTTCCTGCTGATCCGGCTCAGCGTCCGACTGATCCGCAAGCAGGTCCGCTGGTGGCCCGGCAATCTGCGCTCCGGTGGGGTGCACATCCACCACATGGTGTTCGGGGTCATCCTGGTGCTGCTGTCCGGCATCGGGATGGTCACCACCTACGAGAGCGCCGGTGCGCTCACCGCGAGCCTGCTCGCCGCCGCCTTCGGTGTCGGCGCGGCCCTGACCCTCGACGAATTCGCGCTGATCTTTTACCTGCGCGATGTGTACTGGGAGGAGCAGGGCCGCACCTCGGTCGATGCGGTCTTCGTAGCACTGGCGGTGACCGGACTGCTGCTGCTCGGGTTCCACCCGCTGTGGTTATTGGATATCAACGACTTCCGCCGCGACCCCAGCACCGAAGTCCGCATCTTCATCGTTTGCTTCGCCGTGGTGAACCTGGGTCTGGCGGCTATCGTCATCGCCAAGGGAAAGATCTGGACCGGCCTGTTCGGCATGTTCTTCCTGCCCCTACTCATGGTCGGCGCATTCCGCCTGAGCAGACCCGGCGCACCGTGGGCCCGCTGGCGTTACCCAGGCAGGCGACGGCTCATGTACCGAGCGATAGTCCGCGAACGCCGCTACCGCCGCCCAGTGATCCGCGCCAAGATCTTCGTACAAGACCTCGTCGCCGGAAAACCCGACGTCGTCCACGTCCGCGAGGCCGCCGAAGCCGAATTGGCTCGCACCGTCGTCCCCGCACCCCCCGCCCCCCACCACTGGCACCACCCCTGGCCCGCCTCTCCTCACGACCAATAACCCCCCACACAATTGCCGAGAATGTACTGGTGGAGGGTCCTCTCGACGTTTGCCTCAACCGTTGCACGTTGATCAAGCGTCCAAGGCTGCGTAGCGCAGGCGGGCTGGGTCGGAGAGCAGGTCGATGGCGGCGATTTTGTCGTCGACGATGGTGAAGGCGATCAGTGAGACTGTTCTGTCCTTGGCGGTGTTGAGTAATCCTGGCGCACCGTTGACCAGAACATGTTGCGAGGCAAAGGTATTGGCGGCGCGTTGGAAGGCATCGAGCTGACCGGCCACCGTCGCTGCACCGTGCAGTACGCGCATGCCGGGGAAGCGGGCTCCGGCGTCGGCGCGCAACACCACGTCGGGGTCGAGAATGGCCAGTAGTGCGTCGAATTCACCGCCGCGGGCGGCCGCGAGGAAGGCCTCGACGACCCGACGTTGGCGAGGCAGATCGCGGTCGGCGCGTGGCGCTTGATTCTGGACCCGGCGACGGGCGCGGCTGGCCATCATCTTCGCCGCGGCCGCGGATTTGCCGATGATCGGGCCGATCTGGTCGAACGGCACCCCGAACATATCGTGCAGTACGAACTCACGCGCTCCGCGGGATTCAGCGAGTCCAGCACGATCTGCAGCGCCAGTCCGACCGAATCCGCGAATACCGCTTGATGTTCCGGCTGTGTCGCCGCATCGGTGGTGACGATCGGGTCGGGCAGATAGGCCTCCTGGCTGCGGGACTTGCGCGATCGCAACATATCCAGGCAGACCCGCCCGACGGTCGTGGTGAGCCAACCACCGAGATTGTCGATTTCCGCGGTATCGACCCGCGACAGCCGTAGCCAGGCCTCCTGCACCGCATCATCGGCCTCGCTCAGCGAACCGAGCATGCGATAGGCCACCGCGCTCAGGTGCGCCCGATACGCCACGAATCGGTCCGCCAAAGAATTGTCTTCGCCCACAGCGATCTCCTCGAGGTTGCTCGAAGAGATGACGGAACCGAGCCCGTGAGTGTGACAACCCGTTACCTTGTCGGGCCGCCATCCGTCAGACAGTTATGAACCTACGAAAGACCTCCCGCCTGGCCTACCTCGGCGCCACCGGAATCCTGTTGACCGAGACGGTCGTCGGGTCCTACTGGGATCTCGCGCGAATCTCCTACGTACGCGAGGTTTTCCAACGACTCGAATACCCGATGTACTTCGCCACCATCATGGGCATCGCCAAGGCCGCCGCGGTCACCGCGATCGTGACGCCTGGCTTCCCGCGCGCCGAGGAATGGGCGTACGCGGGCCTGACCTTCGTCTACGGCGGCGCGGCCGCCTCCCATATCGCCGTCGGCGACGAGCCGAAGGCATGGCTCGGACCGCTGGGTTTCGCCGGGCTCACCCTCGCATCGTGGTCCCTACGCCCGACCAGGTCACTCGCGGTCTGATGGGGAGAGGAATCGATCATGGACAACATCATCGAGATAAACGGCACAGTTGCGCCGGGATTCGATTGGGTGCGCGAGGAGTTCGCCGAGGAGAACGGTGAATCCGGTGCTCAACTCGCCGCCTTTGTCCACGGTGAGCAGGTGGTCGACCTGTGGGCCGGTCCGCAGGTCACCGGCGATACCTCGACCGGCTTCACCCCCGTGGACGTCCTGACCCTGCCGAACGATCCGGGCGTACGTGCACAAGGCCAAGGTTCAGCGGGAGGGTCGGCAGCGCCCGCGGACTGGCGGCCATGTACGCCGTCGCGATCTCCGGGCGTGACGGACACCCTCCGCTGTTGAAGCCCGACACCCTCGCGGCGGTGACCACCATCCACAGCGCCGGCCCGGATCTCGTTCGCGGCGACCGCGCGCCCTATGCGCTCGGCTTCGAGGCCAAGGGCCTGTACTACCCGTACCTGAGCGCGAACGCCTTCGGTCACACCGGTGCCGTGGGCAGCGACGGCTTCGCGGATCCGCGCAGCGGGTTGGCCTATGGCTACACTCGGCGGCGCGCGGCCTTCGGGTTCAGGGGGATGGCAGCCGGCGGGGTGGGTGAACTCAGCGCGCCGGAGAACGACCGTTTGGCGGCCGCGGGCACCGTGCGGCCACCCGATGAGCCGGGCCCGATTTTTCCTGCGACCCGCCGATCTGGCACAATGCACAGGTTGCCCTGGGTGCGTTCGGCCCACGGAGCACCCCTTATTCGGAGCATGAACCGGTCGAGCACGCCAGTGCCGCCAGGGTCCTCTGCTCGCGCAAACATCAGAAGGATGAAATGAACACCCTTGACTTCGTCGACGAAAAGTCGCTGCGCAGCGACGTCCCCGACTTCCGTCCGGGCGACACGCTCAACGTGCACGTGAAGGTCATCGAAGGCTCGAAGGAGCGCATCCAGGTCTTCAAGGGCGTCGTGATCCGGCGTCAGGGCGGTGGCATCCGCGAGACCTTCACCGTCCGCAAGGTGTCGTTCGGTGTCGGTGTGGAGCGCACCTTCCCGGTGCACAGCCCCAACATCGACCACATCGATGTCGTGACCCGCGGTGACGTCCGTCGTGCCAAGCTGTACTACCTGCGCGATCTGCGCGGCAAGGCCGCCAAGATCAAGGAAAAGCGCTGAACCGGTAGCAGTACCGCCCGGCACGAAAGTTCTTCAGTAGCCCGGCACCGGACGTGAGTCATGGTGCCGGGCTAATCTGTTCGGCGTGGCAGACGAAAGTGGGTCGATGACGGTGGCCGATTCGGACGACGAGGGTACGAGCCGTCGCTCGCGGCGCTCGAAGCGCAAGCAGCGCCCCTTCTGGCAGGAATTGCCGGTCCTGATTGTCATCGCCGCGGTCATCGCGGCACTCATGGTCAGTTTTGTTGGACGCCCGTACGTCATTCCGTCCCAGTCGATGGAAGAGACGCTGCTCATCGGCGACCGTATCTACGTGGAGAAGCCGAGCTACTACTGGGGCGAGCCGCAGCCCGGTGACGTCGTGGTGTTCGTCGGTCCGCCGTCCTGGAATACCCGCTACCAGTCGATCCGGTCCAGCAATGTCGTCGTGCGCGGCGTGCAGAACTTCTTCTCCTTCTTCGGACTCGTGCCACCGGATGAGAACGATCTGGTGAAGCGAGTGATCGCCGTCGGTGGCCAGACCGTGCAGTGCTGCGACGCGCAGGGGCGGGTCATGGTGGACGGCAAGCCGTTGGACGAGCCGTACGTCCTGAACGACTACCCGTGGTACCCGGGTCAGCAGAACGCGACCTACCCGGCGGGGCGGGTATTCGGCCCGGTCAAGGTGCCCGAGGGCAACCTGTGGGTGATGGGCGACAACCGCAACCAGTCCGCCGATTCACGCGCCCACGTCAGCGATAACCTGCAGGGCACCGTCCCGATCGACAATGTGCGCGGCAAAACGGTCTTCAAGATCTGGCCGCCCAGCCGGATCGGTCCGGTGAAAGCACAGGATCCCCAGACGAACTGATCGGTGCGAGCCGCAGGATAATTGGATGGTGGGGCAGGGTCGAGTGGCTAGGGCTAATGGCGCGACTGCGGGCAACGGGTGGCCGCCGCGTGTGGTGATGCGTCGAGCCGGTGGGTTGCGCACGTTGGAGGCCGCGCTGATCCGCAGTGGACTCGGCCCGGTCGCCGGTGTCGACGAGGCCGGGCGCGGACCCTGTGCGGGACCGCTGGTAGTCGCCGCCTGTCTACTCGCTCCGAAGGCCTACGACAGGCTGGCCGGACTCGACGATTCCAAGAAGCTCACCGAATCCGTGCGCGAGGAGCTGTACCCGGTCATCACCCGGTTGGCGCTGGCCTGGAAGGTCGTCGTCATTCCGGCCTGGGAGATCGACTCGATCGGCATCCACGTCGCCAATATCGAGGGTATGCGGCGCGCGATCGCCGGACTCGGGCAGACACCGGGGTATGTACTGACCGACGGCTTCCGGGTGCCCGGAATTCCGGTGCCGTCGCTGCCGGTCATCGGCGGTGACGCGGCCGCGGCCTGTATCGCGGCGGCGAGCATTCTGGCCAAGGTGACCAGGGATCGAATGATGGTCGAGTTGGACGAGCGGTTCCCCGGCTATGGATTCGCCGCGCACAAGGGCTACAACACGCCCGAGCACACGGCCGCGCTGGAGCGGCTCGGACCGAGCAGTGAGCACCGCCGATCTTGGCGCAATGTGCGACTGGCAGCGGGGTTGCGGCCGGTAGCCGCGGCGGAGTACGCCGACGCGGAACTGGCCGATGAGGTTTTGCTGGAGGGCGTCGAACCGGATAGCCGAGTGGCTACCGATGCGGCGCATGCGCGATGATGATGTCAGCAGACGCAGTGCGGCGAGAAGGAGGACGTCCCACCCGATGAGTGCCGAGGACCTGGAGAAATACGAAACCGAGATGGAGCTCTCGCTATATCGGGAGTACAAGGACATCGTCGGTCAGTTCTCGTACGTGGTGGAGACCGAGCGCCGCTTCTATCTGGCCAACTCCGTCGAATTGCGGCCGCAGAACGCCGACGGCGAGGTGTACTTCGAGGTGCGCATGAGCGATGCGTGGGTGTGGGATATGTACCGGCCCGCACGCTTCGTGAAGCATGTTCGGGTGATCACGTTCAAGGACGTGAATATCGAGGAGTTGGAGAAGCCGGATCTGCGGCTGCCCGAGTAGACGCTCTGGTCCGCGCAGACTGTGGTTGGTGCTCGGGCCTATAGCATCGGGCACCGACAAGTAGGTGGAGTACAGGCGCTGGATCCTCGGGTTGTCCACAGCTGAGCGGGTATCCACAGGTTTTCTGTTCGCGCAGGTCGCTTTCATCGGCCGTGGGCGCGGTCCGGGCACGCTGAGCCGGTGGCAGAAAACCAGGCGCTCGGCGCACAAGGGGAAGAACTGGCGGCCCGATTTTTGCAGGCCGCCGGGATGGAGATCATCAACAGGAATTGGCGGTGCAAGTACGGCGAACTGGATCTGATCGCCCGGGATGGCCGCGTGACTGCCTTCGTCGAGGTCAAAACGCGAACCGGAACGAAGTTCGGGACGCCCGCCGAGGCGGTCACCTTCGATAAGCAGCAGCGGATCAGGCGGCTGGCGCTGGTGTGGCTGTCCGAACAGGACGGTCCGTGGCGCGATATCCGCTTCGACGTGATTTCGGTGCTGCTGCACCGCGGCCACCGACCTGTCATCGATCACCTGAAAGCGGTGTTCTGATGGCGCTGGGGGTGGCGTATTCGGTCGCGGTGAGCGGGGTGGACGGCCAACTGGTCGAAATCGAGGCGGATATCGGGCAGGGACTGCCTTCGGTGCATCTGGTCGGCTTGCCCGATACCGCACTGCAGGAATCTCGTGACCGGGTGCGCTCCGCGGTGGCGAATATCGGGGAGAAATGGCCGGATGGACGCGTGATCCTGGCACTGTCTCCGGCGACACTGCCCAAAATCGGCAGCGTCTACGATCTGGCCCTCGCGATCGCGGTGCTGGACGCGGCGGGCGCGGTCCCCTCCGATCGGCTCGGAAAGACCGTATTGCTGGGGGAATTGGCGCTGGATGGGCGCGTCCGCCGGGTGCGCGGCATCCTGCCCGCGGTGCTCGCGGCACGCAATGCGGGTTGGACGCGGGTGATCGTGCCGGAATCCGCACTGGCCGAAGCCGGTCTGGTCGACGGCATCGAGGTTTTCGGGGCGACGAGCCTGCGCACCGTCGTCGCGTGGCTGCGCGGTGAGGGCAGTCTGGTGGAGCCCGATGGCATGCTGCCAGACAGCGTGCGCTGTGGCGGCGATCTGAGCGAGGTGGTCGGTCAGGAGGAGGCCCGGTGGGCATTGGAGGTCGCCGCGGCCGGCGGACATCACCTGCTGCTCACCGGGCCGCCCGGAATCGGTAAAACCATGCTGGCACAACGTCTTCCGGGACTACTCCCGCCGCTCACCGAATCCGAGGCGCTCGAGGTGACGGCTATCCATTCGGTCGCAGGCGCGCTCTCCAACGACGCTCCGTTGATCACCATGCCGCCCTTCGTCGCTCCGCATCACTCGACCTCGGCCAGCGCCATGGTCGGTGGGGGATCGGGGACCGCACGTCCGGGTGCCGTCAGCCGTGCTCATCGCGGGGTTTTGTTCCTCGATGAATGTGCGGAGATAGGGACCAAGGTCCTGGAAGCGATGCGAACGCCCTTGGAAGAGGGCGAAGTTCGCATCGCGCGCC
Organism: Nocardia sp. NPDC050412; assembly: GCF_044458825.1. NCBI lineage: Bacteria > Bacillati > Actinomycetota > Actinomycetes > Mycobacteriales > Nocardiaceae > Nocardia > Nocardia sp. NPDC050412. The sequence goes on along the minus strand of NZ_JBITIJ010000004.1, from coordinate 212,881 downwards.
GCGACGGAGTGGCTCGCTACCCGGCCCGTTTCCAACTGGTCTTGGCCGCGAATCCCTGCCCCTGTGCCCCCGCCCGCGATGTCGACTGCATCTGCGCCCCGCTCGCGCGCCGCCGATACCTCGGCAAATTGTCCGGACCGTTGATGGATCGCATAGACATCTGGGTTCAGATGCACGGGCACCCCGGGGCGTCGTTCGCCGCCGAGGAAGCCGAAAGCAGCGAGGTCGTGCGCCATCGAGTCGCGGCCGCACGGCAGGCCGCAGTGCAACGTTGGAAGGACTACGGCTGGTCCAACAACGCCGAAGTTCCGGGCCACATCCTGCGCCAACGTTTCCGACTTCCCCACGAAGCAACCGCCCCCATCGAAGCCGCCCTCCGCCTGGGCCGCCTCTCCGCCCGCGGCGCCGACCGGGCCCTCCGCGTCGCCTGGACCATCTGCGACCTCCGCAACGCCGACCAACCCAGTGCCCAAGACGTACTGGCCGCCTTGAACTTCCGCCAACGGAGCTCCCATTGAGCGGGGCGACGGGAGCCGAGCGCCCGATCGTCGGTGAGGTTATGAGGTCCGTTGCGCCAGACATCGGCGGCGGTGCAAACGCCTCGGGGTGCGCAGGCACGGCGTACATCGGTGCGGCCGCTTCGGATCTCTCGGCGACCGCAGCGAGTTGCCTTGCTGCCGTGGGGTGTCCGGGCGAGTCGACGGGCAATGTCTCCGATTGGGCAGCACTGACGGCGCGTGGCGACCATCCCGCGAGCGGTGCCATGCGCACCCCGGTGGGCAGCGGATCTTGCGCGACGCGAGCGGTCGTTGCACCCGAACCCGCAGAGGCGGCGGCGGGCGGTGCATCCGCCACTGGCGGGTGTGCAGCCGAGTCGATGGCCACCTCGGATTACCGAGCTGCCTGTGGCGGCGTTCCCACCACGGTTCCGTTGCCGGGCGACAGCTCATGTACCACAGGCGATTCGGACGTTGTCTCGGATCGCGTAGAGGTGCGGGCATGCGGCGGATCTATTGCCTCGGCGAGTGGGGCTGCGGCAAAGGGAACCTCGGGTACCTCGGTGGAAAGTGATACGCATCCGGTCGCATTGGTGGACAGCAGGGCGGATGCGGCGGGAGATGTCAGGGCGGGGACAGACCGCACACGTGGTTCGGGGCATGGGGATGTGGATCTGGATGGTTGGGCTTCGGGGCGTTCGGAGCTAATGGTTTCCAGTGGGGATGTTGATGGGCGGCGGTTGGCTTGGGCGTATTTGTCGCGAGTGGTTCAGGGGCCGTGTGCGGCGTTGTCGTCGTTGATCGAGTCGGTCGGGGTGGTGGAGGCGGCGCGGGCGGTACGGGAGTGTGAGCTGCCGGGGTCGTTGCTCGGGCCGACCGCTGAACGACGGGAGATCGATTGTGCGGTGCGAGATCTCGAGGTGATGGAGCGGCTGGGTGGCCGGTTGGTGACTCCGGACGATCCGGAGTGGCCGGCGTGGCGGATGCTCGGGCTCCGCCAACTCGAGCCGGGACGCGATCGGGACGGGGCGGTGCCGTTGGCATTGTGGGTGCGTGGGCCGCAGTCGTTGTCGGAGTCGAGCGAGCGGGCGATCGCGGTGGTCGGGGCGCGGTGCAGCAGCGGATACGGCGAGCACGTCACCGGCGAGATCGTTGGTGATCTGGCCGCACAGGGCTGGACAATCGTGTCTGGAGCCGCCTTCGGTATCGACGGTATGGCGCATCGCTGCGCGCTCGCCGTCGGCGCTCCGACGATCGCCGTCCTTGCCTGCGGCGTCGATCGTCCCTATCCGGCCCAGCACGAGCGACTGTTAGCCGAGATCGCCGAAACCGGTTTGGTAGTCAGCGAATACCCGCCAGGTACGGTTGCCCACAAGAACCAATTCCTGGCCCGCAATCGCCTGATCGCCGCGCTGGCGGACGGCGTCCTCGTTGTAGAAGCCGGACTGCGCAGCGGCGCTCGCAACACCGTGAAATGGGCCCGCCGCCTCGGCCGCCCCGCCCTCGCCATCCCAGGCCCGGTCACCGCCGCCTCATCGGCAGGCTGCCACCGCATGATCCGCGAAGGTGAAGCCCTCCTGGTCACCCGCGCCGAAGACGTCATCGATGAAGCCGGCCCACTACGCCTGTCACTACCAATCGGCCAGCCGTCCGAGCCCAGCGACCGATTACAAGGCCACGAAGCCTCGGTCTACGCCGTCCTCCCCGAAATCGGCTCCCGCCAACCCCGCGCTATCGCCGAAAACTCCGGCCTGGACCTCCCCACCGTCCGTGCCATACTCCCTGCCCTCGAACTCGTTGGTCTAGTGGGCATGGACGAAAACGGCTGGCACCGAACCGCGAATCCTCCGAGCCGATGAACGATTCACGCGCCGAGCCGATCACAGCTCGCTCGAGTGACCCGGAGAGCTCGCGCTCGGCAGCGCGGCTCGTGCTCGCAGCAAGCGAGTCGCGCTCGTCTGGGGGGTAGCCGTGCTGGTGCCCTCGTGGCGAAGCTCGCTCGCTGTCACGAGGGACAGCTCGAGTGAGCTGAGGGGCGTTTCGCGATCTCCGCGGCCATGGACCGGCATCGGCGCGGACGGGTGCAGTCGGTGGCTCGGTGTCGTTCGTCCGCCGATTTCGGAGAAATGCAGTTGACGCGATGATGCGGCAGACCGTGTCCACGGCGGTAAACCTGCGGCGTTGCGGCGTGCTCACTTGCCAAGGGGGGTGGCGGCGGTGACGGTGGGGGGATGGAGTTGCCGGAGGATCTCGAGGCGTTGCTGGCGGAGTATGAGCGGCATTTGCGGCTCGGGCGGAATCGGTCGGTGCATACGGCGCGGGCGTATGTGGGGGATGCGCGGTCGTTGTTGGGGCATTTGGTTGCGCGGTCGGCGGATTCGGCGGTGCGGGAAATGGATTTGGCGTTATTACGGTCGTGGTTGGCGGCACAGTCGGCTGGTGGGGTGGCGCGGACTACCATGGCGCGGCGGGCATCCTCGGCGAGGACGTTCACCGCTTGGTTGACCAGCACCGGGCGGCTGTCCATCGATCCGGGGTTGCGGCTCGGGTCGCCGAAGGCGCATCGGGTGTTGCCTGCGGTGCTCGGTACGCAGCAGGCTGTCGCGGCTATGGATGCGGCGGAATCCGGTGCGGTACAACGCGATCCGATGGCATTGCGGGATCGGCTGATTGTGGAGCTGCTGTACTCGACCGGGATTCGGGTCAGTGAGTTGTGCGGTCTGGATCTCGACGATATCGATCGCGAACGGCGGCTGGTCCGCGTTATCGGTAAGGGCAACAAGGAGCGCTCGGTGCCCTTCGGAGTACCGGCCGACGAGGCGATTGCGAATTGGCTGCGGTACGGCCGCCCCGCGCTGGCAATAGCCGACTCCGGGCGCGCGCTACTGCTCGGTCGTCGCGGTAAACGGCTCGACCAGCGACAGGCCAGAACGGTTGTCCACGAGGTCGTTTCGGCAATTCCGGGCGCACCCGATATGAGCCCGCACGGTCTGCGGCATTCGGCCGCAACCCATCTGTTGGAGGGCGGCGCGGACCTGCGCGTAGTACAGGAACTCCTCGGCCACGCCAGTATGGCAACCACCCAGCTCTACACCCACGTCTCCATCGAGCGCCTGAAGAAGGTGCACGACCAAGCCCACCCCCGCGCCTGACCGCCCTCGGGATGGAGGACCACTGCACCGGAAGCCGTGATCGGGATCGGGGCGCTGGCCACCAGGATGTCTCGTCCACCCGCTTACAGCGGCTGCGCACCCCGCTGCAGGGAGGAGTGTGCAGCTGACAGTGGTGTGCGAGCGGGGCAGGACCATCGAAGCGACCGCGGGCTCAGATGATAATTGAAACGCGTTCTTGTAGCTGAAAGCGATGCGACAAGAGTGATATGGCGTCTATTCTGACACGAGTTCTAGTTTGGAGGATTCGTGAACACCGCACGATTTGTCGACGGTGCATGCTGCACTGCTATCTCGGGGCGGGGCCGATGAGTACGCATGTTGTGCTGGGCAAGCAAGTGCAGATGCCCGTGCGGATTCGGCTTGCGCGTGCATTTATGGCGACCTACTCGGTATCGGCGGCTGCCGCGCAGCGACTCATCGCCTACTCCGGCCTGGAGATCCTTCGGCTGCCGGGCGGTCGCGCGATGTGCACGCTCGTTTTCGTCGATTACGTCGACGGCGACCTCGGGCCGTACAACGAGTTCGGTGTGTCGTTCATGGTCCGCCACCACACCGCTGGACCCACCGGCACGCTCGGTGATCTGCGCGCGCTGTCCACCGGTGGCGCGGGTGTCTTTATCCATCGTCTCCCCGTAGACGGTGAATTTACCTTGGCGGCGGGCCGCGGTATCTGGGGTTTCCCCAAGGAAATCGCCGATTTCGACGCACAGCACGAGGGCAGCGTGCGACGTGGCGCACTGCGTCAGAGCGGACAGTTGATCGTCGATCTCACCATCCGCCCCGGTCTCGCGGTCCCGCAGCGCCGTAGCGGCTCCTCCTTCGACGCCTACTCCCATATCGATGGGATCACCCGCTGCACGCGCTGGCAGATGGAGCCGTCCGGCATGCGCGTTCGCCCCGGTGGCGCAGAACTGTCCCTCGGCGAGCATGCCTGGGCCGACGAATTGCGCTCCCTCGGATTACCCAAGCGTGCACTCATGGCCTCGACCGTCGATCGGCTCGCGATGACCTTCCAGGACGCCACACCCGTCTGACCGGGAGCGCTGCACACGCGATCGCGATCTTTGTAGACGACCGCAATGCCGGTAGTTAACCTGACGTAGCGGAACGTTCGCATGCGGCAGGAAACCGACAAGCGATGCAGAGGTGCCCGTGAATTCCGACGACGACCATGGCGCAGTCCGAGCCGAGGCGGCATGACCCTCCCCACCCCCGCTGAGGAATCCGAGGACGGGGAAGACGAGGTCGACTACCGCTTCACCCTCGCCAACGAACGCACCTTCCTGGCCTGGATGCGCACCTCGCTCGGCCTGCTCGCGGGCGGTGTCGCGGTGCACACGCTGGTGCAGCCGTTACGGATGTCGGGGTTGCGTCGCACGCTCGCGATGAGCTGCATCGTGCTCGCTGTGATCATCGCGGTCGGTGCGTATGGACATTGGCGGCGCGTCGGTCGGGCCATGCGAAACGGTGAACCGCTACCCAACACGATCATGGTGCCGATCCTGTCGGCGGGTATCGCCGTCGTGTCGGTATTTGCATGCGTGGTGGTGTTGTTTCGATGAGCGCCAAGGGTCTGGCCGCCGAACGCACCGCTTTGGCGTGGCGGCGCACCGCCGTTGCCGCGATAGTCGTGGCCGCGCTTTTCGTCAATCATGCCGCGATGCACGGGTGGCGCGCCGTCGCCATCGCACCGACCGGCGCGGCGATCACCATGGCAGCCGTTGCGGCCCTGTCCTTTTCACGCAATCGCGCCTTGCATCAGGGGCGCTTCGGCCACGGCGGGGGAGCCATTGCCGCGACCATGCTGGCGGTGCTGGCCGTCGCATGCGTCGCGGCCGCTATCAGTTTTACGGATCCACGGCCCTAATGCGTTGCGGGCCGGACATGTTCGGCGGACAACCACAGGAGGATGGATATGAGCACTGCGACCGAGCCGAGCGAATTCATCGTCGCCGAGCAGCAACGAGCGACTGCCGCGCTGCCCTCTGATACGGCCGATTTGGCGGATGCGGACCGCGGGTTCATCGCGGCACTCGAGCCCGGGCAGGTGCGCACGCCGGATGGAAAGATGGTGTGGGACAACGACTCCTACGCTTTTCTGCAGGGAAGCTGTCCGGCGTCGGTCAATCCGAGCCTGTGGCGGCAGTCCGGTCTGGTTGTCAAGCAGGGACTGTACGAGGTCGCGGCGGGTATCTATCAGATCCGCGGGCTCGACCTGTCGAATATGACGCTGATCGAGGGCGACACCGGTGTGCTCGTGATCGATCCGCTGATCTCGGCGGAGACCGCTGCGGCGGGCCTGGCGCTGTATCGCGCGCACCGAGGCGATCGACCGGTGACCGGATTGATCTACACCCATTCGCACGCCGACCATTTCGGCGGTGCGATGGGTGTGACGACGGTCGACGAGGTTGCGGCCGGTCGCTGTCCGGTGCTCGCACCGGCCGGGTTCCTCGAACACGCGGTTGCCGAAAACATCTATGTGGGAACGGCGATGGGGCGTCGATCTGCCTATATGTACGGCGCCGCGCTGCCGCGCGGTCCGAAGGGGCAGGTCGGCGCCGGTCTCGGACAGACTACGTCGATGGGCACGATCACCTTGATTTCGCCGACGGTGGATATCACCGGCACCGGCCAGGAGGAGACGGTCGACGGGATCCGGATCGTGTTCCAGCTCACCCCGGGCACCGAGGCGCCCGCCGAGATGAACTTCTTCTTTCCCGATATGCGCGCGCTGTGTATGGCCGAAAATGCGACGCACACAATGCATAATCTGCTGACGCTGCGTGGCGCGCTGGTGCGTGACCCGCATGTGTGGGCCAGGTATTTGACCGAGTCGATCAATCTGTTCGCCCGTAATTCCGACGTGGTCTTCGCCTCGCATCACTGGCCGACCTGGGGAACCGAGCGGCTGGTGGAATACCTTTCGCTGCAACGTGATCTGTATGGATACCTGCACGATCAGACGGTGCGCAGGCTCAATCAGGGATATCTGGGTGGTGAGATCGCCGAGATGCTGGAGCTGCCACCGGCCATCGCCGATGCATGGCACACGCACGGGTATTACGGCTCGGTCAGCCACAATGTCAAGGCCATCTACCAGCGGTACATGGGGTGGTTCGACGGTAATCCGGCGCATCTGTGGGAGCATCCGCCGGTCGAATCCGCGCGGCGCCATGTGGAATTCATGGGTGGTGCCGACGAGGTGCTGCGCAAGGCGCAAACCGCTTACGACGCGGGCGACTACCGGTGGGTCGCCCAGGTGGTCAACTACGTCATCTTCGCTGACCCGACTAACGAGGCGGCGAAAACACTGCAGGCCAACACCTTCGATCAGCTCGGCTATGGTGCGGAGAACGCCACCTGGCGCAACTTCTACCTCAGCGGAGCATATGAGCTGCGCAACGGCTCGTTCGGCAGCCCGACGACAACTGCGCCCACGATGCTGGGGGCGCTGACCATCGAGCAGATTTTCGATGTGATCGCGCTGCGCATCGACGGACCGAAGGCGTGGAATCTGCGCGTGGTGATCGACTGGCATATTACCGACGAAAAACGCACCTACCGCCTCGAACTGCGCAACGGCCTGTTGGTCCACTACGACAAGCCCGACGGCGCCGACTTACCCGATCCGGACGCATCTTTCACCTTGACGAGGGCGATCCTGATTCGAGCCTTGTTGGCAGGCGAGAACCTCGGCGCACTGGTCGCCGCGGGCGATATCGCCATTGCCGGGAATCCCAGCGGGCTGAACTCGGTGGTCGGTGTGATCGACGCGCCGGATCCTGACTTCGCCATCGTCACCCCGTGAGATCGTGCCAGGACCTTGTGTGCCGATCGACTAAATCGCTCGACGCGCGAGGTCCGGGCACGTATGGTCGGCGACCATGTCCACGGAAGCCATCGACAAATCCGTACCTGTGCGTGAGCGCCTCCGCACTGCGCTGTCCGCTGCGATGAAGACCCGCGACCGCAGCGCGATCTCCGGGCTGCGCTCAGCCCTCGGTGCCATCGATAACGCCGAAGCCATCGACACCGTGGACATCAAGGCCGGTGCCATCGAGACCAGTGCGGTCGGACTCGGCGCCGCCGAAGCTCGCCGCCGCGATCTCACCGAGGCCGATATCGAACAGATCGTCCGCGCCGAAATCGCCGACCGACAGCATGCCGCCGCCGAATACGACGCTCTCGGCCGCTCCGATCACGGCGATCTGTTGCGCGCCGAAGCTGCCGCGCTCGAGGTGCAGCTCTAGGTACCCGACGCCGGGTGCTGTGTACGTGCAGAGCCGTGGGCGCGAGGCCCGGATGGCTGCGAAGCACGTCGATCACCCGCAGGTTTTCGTGTTGGCCATCGAGGAAATAGCACCGAATTCGGCTGTGCCGCAGTCGAATAAGCGGTGGACGGATACTAGGCGGAGGTCGGGAGGGTATCGATGTACTTTCCGGCGATGATGCGTTGAATGGCTCGAACCACCGGTCCGCCCAGCCGGACGTACCAGGCCCCCGGGCGGGAGAAGGCCGTGACCACGCCGTAGACGGCGGCGTCGGTGGTGTCGTATTCGACGGCGAAGAGTTCCTCGCCGATTTCCGGATGTCCGGGCAGCGTGCCGTAGGCAAAGCCGCGCCGGTCGGGTTCGTCGAGGACGTACACGACCCGGCACGGTGCGGTGATGCCGACCGGACCGATGCCCAACCGCACCGTCAGTCCCGTCCCTGGCTCCGCGGTCGGTGTGTCGGCCTCCCGAAAGATGCCGGTGCCCTTCTGCATTCGATATGCCAGGATCTCCGCACCAGCGCGCTCGAACAGCGCCCGCCCGGATCCGATGCGGCGGCGCAGCCGAAACCGGTGATAGCCCGCAGGTGACACCCCCTTCGTCGCGCCGACCTCGGTATAGGTGAACGGCGGATCTCCGAGCGCATATCCCATAACCCGATCCTCGTCCCGGAATGGTCACGGCGGAAGGGCGCCCGTCGAACCCGCTGCTCGGCCCCTGATTCATGGCACGGGCTTCAGTCGCAGGGGAGTCGGGTGCAGTAGTCCGAGTGGATCGATGTACTCACGTCGGCTGTGCCCACTCGCTTCTCGTCTCGCACCCCAATGCAGGCACGCCGCCGCCACGCAACCTTCGTGTCCTGCCCCCAAGGTGCCGATTCGCATTCCGCGCGCAACTCGCAGGCCCACCGAAACCTCGGCTTGTACCGGCTCGTATGTCGTGCGAAGACCGCCGGAATGGTCGATCGACACAACTGGTTTGCCCGCGACCGTTCCCGCGAAGACCACGATTCCCGCACCGGCCGCGAAGACCGCCTGCCCAGGCGCACCTGCCAGATCGACACCACGATGCCCAGGAAGCCAGTCCTGCGCCGGTTTGTCGAACTGCCGCTCGACTGCGGGCCGTGGTTGCAGCGGCCAGCTGAACTCCCCGTGTGGCGCAGCCGAAACCGACTGCTCCGCAACGAGTCCCAGCAGAGCGATGACGCCGAGGATGATCGAAATCAGGCGCCGACGATAGACCCCGCCGACCCAGCCGAGGCGATGCATCCGAGATCAGCGCCGCAGCGGGAGCGGAGCCCGCTGAACCAGATCCAGCAGCCGCGACAGCAGATCGCTGAAAACCCGCGGCAACGAACTCGCCGATCCGGTACCGCCCCGACGCGCGATATCGGTGGCGAGCGGCGTCGCGCCCTCCGCAGAGATCGGCGTCTCTACCCCTTCAGTCGGACGTACCTCTAACGCGCTGTCCACATTGGGCACGTTGAGTGCGAGGTCCGCACGGTGTGCATCTGGTGCGATATCGACACGGAGTGCGTCGGGCGCGACATTCACAACGAGCGGTGCAACCCGAAGCGGAGCGGGCATCCACGTGAGTCCGCCACCCGCCGAACAAGCCGAACCCGTGCAATCCCCGAACACGACTTCCGTTCCAGGGAAACCGCCATCATGCCCAGTGGTTGCCAGCGGACCCCAAGGCAACGCCGCGGCAGTCGAGCTGTTCGGTGGTGCGGCCGAAACCGGCTGTGCCAGAACCAGTGACAGCAGGAATAGCGGTGGGATGAGCATGGTTATCGAGATAGCTATGCGATTCATGCTTCAAGCGTCGGCCGCGCATGACGCCCGCAGTACCCTAGCTTCGGCGAGTGTGGACAACTTGCTCGGTTGTGGAGAGGGCTCGTTTCGACCCATGACAGGGCGATTTAGAAACTGACCCCCTCAGCCCGTAGACTGGTCGAGCGGTCTGTGCCTGCACTGACCGACTTCGCGCGCCACCCCATGCTTGCTCGTAACGGCGCTGTTCGAACCGGAGCTCGACTTCGTGAATCGGCAGTGCATGCGAAGCAGGGAATCATCGGCTGGTCCTGATCCTAGCGATCGGGTCCGATGATCCGGAGGCGCCAGGGCGGCGGATCACCGATTCGCCGCGGCAACCGGCAACGAAAGAGGGATACGGCACCATGGCTGTCGTAACAATGAAGCAGCTGCTCGACAGCGGCGCACACTTCGGACACCAGACCCGGCGCTGGAACCCGAAGATGAAGCGGTTCATCTTCACCGACCGCAACGGCATCTACATCATCGACCTGCAGCAGACGCTGACCTACATCGACAAGGCCTACGAGTTCGTCAAGGAGACCGTCGCCCACGGTGGCACCGTCCTCTTCGTCGGCACCAAGAAGCAGGCCCAGGAGTCGATCGCGGCCGAGGCGACTCGCGTCGGGATGCCCTACGTCAACCAGCGTTGGCTGGGTGGCATGCTCACCAACTTCTCCACTGTGCACAAGCGCCTGCAGCGCCTCAAGGAACTCGAGGCGATGGAGCAGACCGGTGGCTTCGAGGGTCGCACCAAGAAGGAAATCCTCATGCTCACGCGTGAGATGAACAAGCTGGAGCGCACCCTCGGCGGTATCCGCGATATGGCCAAGGTGCCCTCGGCCATCTGGGTCGTCGACACCAACAAGGAGCACATCGCCGTCGGCGAGGCGCGCAAGCTGAACATCCCGGTCATCGCGATCCTGGACACCAACTGCGATCCCGACCTGGTCGACTACCCGATCCCGGGTAACGACGACGCGATCCGTTCCGCCGCTCTGCTGACCAAGGTCGTCGCCTCCGCGGTGGCCGAGGGCGTGCAGGCGCGGGCCGGTATCTCCTCCGGTGACGAGAAGCCGGAAGCCGGTGCGGGCGAGCCGCTCGCCGAGTGGGAGCAGGAGCTGCTCGCGCAGGCCGCCCCCGCCGCGAGCGAGGCCGAGGCTGCCGCCGAGGCCCCCGCCACTCCGGCCGACGCCTGATCGGTGCCTGATGGCGGTGGCAGCGGGTGCCTACAGGGTGACGCGAGCTGCCGCCTCCGGCCCCGTAGCTGCCACCGCGGGCGTTTGTTCACCTTGCCGACCTCTCCTGATAGGAGCGGTCGGCAAGGTGGTGTTACCACCCGAAACAACACACAGGAGGATCGCCACCCATGGCGACATACACCGCCGCTGACGTGAAGCGGCTGCGGGAGCTCACCGGCTCCGGGATGATGGACTGCAAGAACGCGCTGGTCGAGACCGACGGCGATTTCGACAAGGCCGTCGAGGTGCTGCGCATCAAGGGTGCCAAGGACGTCGGCAAGCGCGCCGAGCGCGCCACCGCCGAAGGTCTGGTCGCCGCCAAGGGCGGCGTGCTGATCGAGATCAACTCCGAGACCGACTTCGTCGCCAAGAACGCCGAATTCCAGGGTCTGGCGGACAAGATCGTGACCACCGCCGCGGCCGCCAAGCCGGCCGATCTGGACGCCCTCAAGGCCCTGGACCTGGGCGGCCAGACCGCCGACGATGCGCTGCAGGCGTTGGCCGCCAAGATCGGCGAGAAGCTCGAGCTGCGTCGGGTCGCGTCCTTCGACGGCCCCGTCGCCGTCTACCTGCACAAGCGTGCCACCGACCTGCCGCCCGCCGTCGGCGTGTTGGTCGAGTACCAGGGCGAGGGTGACACCGCCGCCGAGGCCGCGCGTGCGGTCGGCATGCAGGTCGCCGCGCTCAAGGCCAAGTACCTGACGCGCGAGGATGTGCCGGCCGACGTGGTGGAGAACGAGCGCCGCATCGCCGAGCAGACCGCCAAAGAAGAGGGCAAGCCCGAGGCCGCGCTGCCGAAGATCACCGAGGGCCGCGTCAACGGCTTCTTCAAGGATGTCGTCCTGCTGGAGCAGGCATCGGTCACCGATTCGAAGAAGACCGTCAAGGCGCTGCTGGAGGAGGCCGGTGTCACCGTGACCCGCTTCGCCCGCTTCGAGGTCGGCCAGGCCTGATCACGCCCCGCGAAACCCCTCGTGCGCCGGATACGGTGTACGAGGGGTTTCGCCTGTCCGGACGCTGGCCGTTCATCCGCAATTCCCGAGCCTGACCGGGCTGGTTCGTTGCGTCCGAGGGGGTCTTCTACCCACATCGAATCCGAGTAGGGCAGGATAAGGGCGCTCCGTATTGAGCCTCCGCGTTGCCATCCGGCCCACGTGCTGTGTCGACAGACCGAAATCTATCGCCGAAGGAGACGAACACCCATGACGGACCCCGGGACCGACCGCCCAGGATATCGCCGGGTGCTCCTCAAATTGGGTGGGGAGATGTTCGGTGGCGGCAAGGTCGGGCTCGACCCCGATGTGGTGCAGACGGTCGCCGAGCAGATCGCCGAGGTGGTCTCCAGCGGTGTTCAGGTGGCCGTGGTGATCGGCGGTGGCAATTTCTTCCGCGGCGCCGAACTCGAGGAGCGCGGTATGGAACGCGCCCGTTCGGACTATATGGGCATGCTCGGCACCGTGATGAACAGCCTTGCGCTGCAAGACTTTCTGCAACAGCAGGGCGTCGACACCCGCGTGCAGACCGCGATCACCATGGGCCAGGTGGCCGAGCCGTATCTGCCGCTGCGCGCCAAGCGGCACCTGGAGAAGGGCCGTGTGGTCATCTTCGGCGCGGGCATGGGCATGCCCTACTTCTCCACCGACACCACCGCCGCCCAGCGCGCACTGGAGATCGACGCCGACGTGGTGCTGATGGCCAAGGCCGTCGACGGGGTCTTCACCGCGGATCCCCGGGTCGACGAGAGCGCGACCATGTACACCGAAATCACGCACAAAGAGGTCATCGAGCGTGATCTGAAGGTCGCCGACGCGACGGCCTTCAGCCTGTGTATGGACAACCAGATGCCAATGCTGGTGTTCAATTTGTTGACGAAGGGCAATATCGCCCGTGCGGTCGCCGGTGAGAAGATCGGCACCTTGGTTCGGTCCTGACCCCGCGCCCGCGGATCATGACGATGACGACGCTGTGGAGGAAACGGTCGTGATTGAAGAAGCGCTCTTCGACGCCGAGGAGAAGATGGAGAAGGCCGTCACGGTGGCGAAGGACGACCTCGGGTCCATCCGTACCGGTCGGGCGAATCCGGGTATGTTCCAACGGATTGTCATCGACTACTACGGTTCGCCGACCCCGATTACCCAGGTGTCGAGCATTTCCGTGCCCGAACCGCGGATGGTGGTGATCAAACCGTATGAGCAGTCGACGCTCGGCGCGATCGAAACCGCGATCCGCAATTCGGATCTCGGTGTCAACCCCACCAACAACGGTGACATCATTCGGATCTCGGTTCCGCAGCTGACCGAAGAGCGGCGGCGCGAACTGGCCAAGCAGGCCAAGGGTAAGGGCGAGGACGCCAAGGTCTCGATTCGAAATGTCCGCCGTAAGGCCATGGACGAACTGTCGCGGATCCAGAAGGATGGCGAGGCGGGTGAGGATGAGGTCGGGCGCGCCGAAAAGGAGCTCGACAAGACCACCGCGAAATATGTCGGCCAGGTCGATGAACTGGTCAAACACAAGGAAGCTGAACTGCTCGAGGTCTGAGGTCCGAGGCCGGATCTTTCAGGCCCGCCCGGGCGGGGGACGAACGGAACGACGAGTTGAGCGACGGGACAATCGTGGCCGAGAACGCCGCCGCGACCGGTGCGGCCGAGGAGCCGAGGCCGGCCAACGGCACAGTTGATGCGACGGACGGGCGCGCGGTCGATGCCGCGATTCCCGAAGCCGCACCTCCCGAACCCGTGCGCACCGACTTCGCTGCGTCCGAGGCTGCGCGTCGGGAATCCGGTTCGCCGGTGGCCTCGCCCGGTCGGCCCGCGACTTCGGGAGATTCGACCGCCGCACCCTCAGCGCCCGTTCCCGAGACTGATGGACCTGCGACACCGGGACGCTCCGCCAATGGACCCGCTGGTTCCGGGCCTGCGGCCGATGGACCCCCGGCACCCGGGCCTGCGGCCGATGGACCCCCGGCACCCGGGCCTGCGGCCGATGGACCCCCGGCACCCGGGCCTGCGGCCGATGGACCCGCGGCACCGGGACCCGCGACCAATAGCACCGCGATCCCAGGAACCGCCACCGATGGGCCCTCGACCTGGGGGCCGGTGACGCCCGGCTCCGAAAGCGACGGATCCGCGAACCCCGAATATTCGACCGCGCCGGTGAATCCCGCCGTCCAGCAAGAGAACTCGGCGGAACCCGCAGCCCCCGCCTCGCGCGCCGGCCGCAATCTCCCCGCCGCCTTGGCCGTCGGCTTCGGCCTCGGTCTCTCGCTCATCGCGATCCTGCTGTTCGTGCCGAAGGTATTCATCGGCGTCGCGGCCGCCGGAGTCGGCGTCGCCACCTGGGAGGTCGCCAAGCGGCTGCGGGAGGCGGATGTCCTGGTCCCGCGGATCCCGCTCATCGTCGGCGGTCAGGCGGTGTTCTGGCTCGGCTGGCCGTGGGGCGCCAGCGGCGTGGCGGGCGCCTTCGCCGCGACCACACTGATCTGCATGGTGTGGCGTCTTTTCGATCACGGCTTGCGTACCGCGCCGCGAAACTTTTTGCGCGACACCGCGATTACGATTTTCACGCTGGCCTGGATCCCGCTGCTCGCCTCGTTCGCGACGCTGCTGCTGCTCGAGCCCGACGGTAATCTGCGGGTGCTGACCTTCATGATTCTGGTGGTCTGCTCCGATGTCGGCGGTTACGTCGCGGGTGTGCTGTTCGGGCGGCATCCGATGGTGCCCGCGATCAGCCCGAAGAAGTCCTGGGAGGGCTTCTGCGGTTCGCTGGTGTTCAGCGTGATCGGCGGTCTGCTCACCGTCACCCTGCTGCTGGAAGCCAATTCGATGATCGGCGTGGTGCTCGGCGTCGGCCTTGTGCTGGTGGCGACCGTGGGCGATCTGATCGAATCCCAGGTCAAGCGGGAATTGGGCATCAAGGATATGGGCACTCTGCTGCCCGGCCACGGCGGCATCATGGACCGCCTCGACTCGATGCTGCCCTCGGCCTTCGTGTCCTGGTTGGTGCTGTCCACTTTGATCTGAGTCAGCGTCCATTCTCGAGCTGAATTTTCGACGCAAGAATGGGCGGTAAGTGCGAACCGCGTACTACCGCTTCGCCGCCCGCCGAAGCTGAATGATCCGCACGCCGCCGACCAGCGCCATCACCAGTGCGCCCGCGATCACCGACAGCAGCACCAGGATGCCGACCGGCAGGGACAAGCTCCAGAAGAACAGATCCACCCGTTGCTGTTCCAGGTTCTGCAGGATGAAGATCAGCAGCACGATCCCGATCAGCGTCGCGGCGACGAGGGCGACCCAGGTGTCACCGGTCCGGCTCTTCGCCAGCGACTTGCGACCGGTCGGTTCCACCGTTCTACGGTCGGTCGGCTCGACCGTCTCACGGCCCGTCGACGCAGGTGCGACATCATCGGTGCGCTCCGGCTCGGACGACTCGGCGTGACTGGTCATACTTCGATCATTGCCGATCGCTATCCCGGGTGCACGCATTTCTGGGCGCTGACCGGTATGTCGTTATGTCGAGGCAGGGGCTGCTCACCCGCCCTGATCGCACGTGACCTTCGTCGCGTCGGGCGTCGTGATGGTCACCTTCGGTCCGGGCCGCATACGCGAGATGGGACACTGGAGAGATTATGACCGTCTCCCTGCCCCTCGTCTTCGATGCTCCACGCCGTGGCATGCCGCCGCGGCACCTCGCCGACCTCGATGCCGACGGGCGCAAGGCCGTGGTCGAGGAGCTCGGTCTGCCGAAGTTCCGTGCCGATCAGATCGCGCGCCAGTACTACGGCCGCCTGCAGGCCGACCCGGACCAGATGACCGACCTGCCCGCCGCGGTGCGCGAAAAGATCGGCGCAGCGCTGTTTCCGCCGCTGATGTCGGTGGTCAAGCATGTTGCGTGCGATGGCGGCGAGACACGAAAGACCCTGTGGCGCGCGGGCGATGGCACCCTGCTCGAGAGCGTGCTGATGCGCTATCCGGACCATGCCACCCTGTGCATTTCCAGCCAGGCAGGCTGCGGTATGGCGTGCCCGTTCTGTGCCACCGGCCAGGGTGGGCTCAATCGCAACCTTTCTACCGCCGAGATCGTCGACCAAGTTCGTGCAGCGGCCGCCGCTATGCGCGATGGTGAGGTCTCGGGCGGTCCGGGCCGCTTGTCCAATATCGTCTTCATGGGCATGGGCGAGCCGCTGGCCAATTACAAGCGGGTGGTCGCCGCGGTTCGCCGCATCACCTCACCCGCGCCCGACGGCTTCGGTATTTCTCAGCGCAACGTGGTCGTTTCCACCGTCGGCTTGGCTCCGGCCATTCGCAAGCTCGCCGACGAGGACCTCTCGGTCACCCTCGCGGTCTCGCTGCACACCCCCGATGACGAACTGCGCGACACCCTGGTGCCGGTGAACAACCGCTGGCCCGTCGCCGAGGTCCTCGATGCCGCCCGCTATTACGCCGATAAGAGCGGCCGTCGGGTGTCCATCGAATACGCGCTGATCCGCGATATCAATGACCAGCCGTGGCGTGCGGATATGCTCGGCGCCAAGCTGCACAAGGCCCTCGGCTCCCGTGTGCACGTGAACGTCATCCCACTGAACCCGACGCCGGGCAGCAAGTGGGATGCCAGCCCGAAACCCGTTGAGCAGGAATTCGTTCGGCGCGTCAACGCACAGGGCGTGCCGTGCACGGTGCGCGATACGCGGGGCCAGGAAATCGCCGCCGCCTGCGGACAGCTGGCCGCAGAGGGGTAGGCAGTTCCCCGAAGTCACAGTGGTTGATCCAGAGCTGGGCACCTGTCGATGACGCTGCTGCACGCGTCCACGGTGTCCAGGTCGGCCAGAATCTCGGCGCGACATCTGAGCGTAGCGCCGGTCCTCGCAGGTGAGTGTGTGTCAGTGACCGCCCGGCTCGAGCAGGTCGCGGCCCTCGTCGGCCTTGACTCGGCGGTGTTCGGCGAGGATTAGCCCGCCGCCGCAGATCAGGCAGACGACGGTGGCGATTCCTGCCACGATGGCCCAACCGGCGAATCCGTAGCCTGCGGCGGTGAGTGTCAGGGCGGCAGCGACTACGCCGAGCAGCACCAGGATGACGCCGGGCCAGTTGTGGGTGTCGGCGATCAATTCGCCCGCGTGGTTTCTGGTGTTGCGTGCGCGGTCCGGGAAGTCGGAGCGCAGCCGATCGGATTCGGGCTGGTCGTGTCCAGGAAACATGGCGTCCTCTCCGTTCGGATGGATCGTCTCGTTCGTGCGGATACCCCGGATGTTCGGGATCAATCAAGGGTGTATCGGGCAACGCGACGGGTACCGCGAACCCGAATTGCTCGCGACGAATTGGGAGGACAACCGTGACAACCGCTCGTGAACTCATGACCGAAGGTGTGCAGTGCGTGCGATCCAGCGATTCGGTGGTGGAGGCCGCCAAGCTGATGAAACAGCTGAGTGTGGGCGCGCTCCCGATCTGCGGTGAGGACAATCGGCTCGAGGGCATGCTGACCGACCGCGACATCGTGGTGAAGGTACTTGCCGAGAACAAGGATCCGCTCGGCGTCAAGGCCGGAGAACTGGCCGAGGGCACACCGATCACGGTGCAGGCGGGCACTGATGCCGATGAGGTGCTCAATGTGATGTCGGTGCATCAGATCCGCCGGGTGCCGGTGCTCGACGGCGACCAGTTGGTGGGCATTGTGGCGCAGGCCGATGTGGCCGTCGCGCTCGGCAATGCCGATACCGGCGGCGTGGTGGAGGCGGTGTCTACGGACTGACCGCGACCTGCGATCCGGCTCGGCTCCGGCTCGTCCGCACTGTCTCCGTCTCAGGTGTGAGTGTTCCGCTTGCGGGTATGCGCGGACGAGAGGAGCCGCGGTGGCTCCGTCCCCGATCGAGGAGGTACGCAATGGCCACCGGTCAGAAGGAAGACGTCGTCACGCTCTTGCTGGCACAGCACGAACTGATCAAGGGCCTGATCGAAAAAGTGCAGCTTGCGCAGGGTGCGGCCAAGCGGGAGCCGTTCGAGGAGTTGGTTCGCGCACTGGCGGTGCACGAGAGCGCCGAAGAGGAAGTGGTGCATCCGGCATCACGGCGCACATCGGTGCCCGCCAGCGTTGTCGACAGCAGGTTGCACGAAGAGCAAGAGGCCAAGCACGTGCTGGCCGAGCTCTACGACATGGGTGTGCAGCATGAGGACTTCGATACCAAGTTCCGCTCCTTCGCCGAATCGGTGATCGAACACGCCGATCTGGAGGAGAAGGAGGAATTCGACCAGCTGCGCCAAGAGATCTCCGCCAATGAGAGCGCGGTGCTCGCCGATGTCGTGCGGGTCGCTGAGGCCGTCGCCCCGACCCGGCCGCATCCGGAGGCGGGTGAGTCGGCACTGGTGAATATTGTTGCCGGACCGCCACTTGCGCTCTTCGATCGGATTCGCGACGCGGTGCGTGATTGGCGCCGCAAGACCGAGGGGTGAGCGGCGTGACCGACGCGACGAACAAGAACGGCGCATCGAATGAGAAGCAGCGCCAGCTGGACCGATACCGGGTAGATCGCGAACAGGGGAAGCTCACCACACAGCAGGGCGTACGGGTGGACAGCACCGATGACGCCCTGAAAGTAGGGGAGCGCGGATCGACGCTGCTCGCCGATTTCCATGCCAGAGAGAAGATCACCCACTTCGATCACGAGCGGATTCCGGAGCGGGTTGTCCATGCCAGAGGTGCGGGCGCCTACGGACACTTCCGGCCCTACGATGGCTGGCTCAGCGATTTCACCACCGCCCGCTTCCTCACCGATTCGAGCGTGGAAACACCGGTGTTCGTCCGGTTTTCGACTGTCGCCGGATCGCGCGGATCCGCCGATACCGTGCGCGATGTGCGTGGCTTCGCGACGAAGTTCTATACCGCCCAGGGCAATTACGATCTTGTCGGCAACAACTTCCCGGTGTTCTTCATCCAGGACGGAATCAAATTCCCGGACTTCGTGCATGCGGTGAAGCCCGAGCCGCACAACGAGATTCCGCAGGCTGCCTCCGCGCACGACACCCTGTGGGACTTCGTCGGGGAGCAACCGGAGACGCTGCACGCGATCATGTGGCTGATGTCGGACCGGGCATTGCCGCGCAGCTATCGCATGATGCAGGGCTTCGGTGTGCACACCTTCCGACTCGTCAACAGCGAGGGCCGAGGCACCTTCGTGAAGTTCCACTGGACACCGAAACTGGGCGTGCATTCGCTCGTGTGGGACGAGTGTCAGCAGATCGCCGGACGTGATCCCGACTTCAATCGGCGCGATCTGTGGGACTGCATCGCGGCGGGCCAGTATCCGGAGTGGGAGCTGGGCGTGCAGCTGGTCTCGGACGAGAACGAATTCGGCTTCGACTTCGACCTGCTCGATGCGACGAAAATCATTCCGGAAGAACAGGTTCCGGTGCAGCCGGTCGGCCGCATGGTGCTGGATCGCAATCCGGACAACTTCTTCGCCGAGACCGAGCAGGTAGCCTTCCACACAGCCAATCTGGTGCCCGGTATCGATTTCACCGATGATCCGCTGCTGCAGTTGCGCAACTTCTCCTACCTGGACACCCAGTTGATCCGCTTGGGCGGGCCGAACTTCGCCCAGCTGCCGATCAACCGGCCGGTCGCCGATGTGCGCAATCACCAGCAGGATGGCTACGGCCAACACGCCATTCCGCAGGGCGAGGCCGCGTATACCAAGAACACCATCGGCGGCGGTTGTCCGGCATTGGCGAACACCGAGATGTTCCAGCACTACGCTGAGCCACTTACAGGATCAGCTATTCGTCAGCGTGCCAACCGTTTTCGGGAGTACTACCGCCAGCCGCGAATGTTTTGGCGCAGTATGTCACCGCCGGAGGCCGATCATATCGTCGCCGCCTTCGCCTTCGAACTCGGCAAGGTGGAGCGGGTGGCCATCCGGGCCAGGGTGCTCGAACATCTGGTGCAGATCGAGCCGGAGCTGGCCGAGCGGGTCGCGGGTGAACTGGGTATGCCGGTACCGCAACCGGACTCGGGCGATCGGGAGGCGGTGGTATCTCCCGCACTGTCGCAACTGAATACCGTCACCGACACCATCGCGACCCGCAAGATCGCGATACTCGCTGCTGACGGGGTGGACACCCTCGGTGTACGCCGCATCAAATCGTGGTTGACCGAGCGTGGTGCCATCCCCGAAGTGCTTGCGCCGCATGCCGGTACGCTGGGCGGTGACGGCAGTGACGGTGAAACCCTCGCCGTGGACCGGTCGCTGGCCACCGTCGCGTCGGTTCTCTACGATGCGGTGCTCGTCGCGGGTGGAAAACAGTCCGCCGACACGCTGGTGGGCAATGGCGCGGCGGTGCATTTCGTCCTGGAGGCGTTCAAACACGTCAAAGCGATCGGCGGCTTCGGCGACGGTGTCACGCTGCTGCGGGTCGTCGGTCTCCTATCCGATACCGATCAGGACGCGCAAGCAGGCGTCTTCACCACGACCGCCAGCGGTGCGGGCGTGACCGAGGACTTCATCGAGGCATTCGCGAATGCGGTTGCCCGGCACCGGGTCTGGAACCGGGCGACCGTCGCGGTACCGGCCTGACCGTCTCGGTTCACCCCTAACCGTCTCGGTTCAGCCCTAAGCCTCGGGTCAGTTCAGGGCGGGCTGGATCTCCTTCTCCCATGCGGTGAAGAAGCCATCCAGATCGGGCCCGATCTGTTGGACGTACAGTTCGTCGACACCGGCATCGAGATACTGCTGAAGTTGGCGGATATGACGTTCCGGATCGGGCCCGGTGGCGAAGTGGTCGCGGGTGGATTCGCGATCGATCAGGCTCATCGCGTCCTCGAAATCGCGCGGCCGCGGCAGTGTTTGGGAAAGTTGGCCCGGCAACAGCTCATTGGCCCAAAGGCGATGTGCGGCGTCCAGACCCGACTCCTCGTCGCGGGACCAGCTGACCTTGGCGCCCGCCTGTACCGGTTTCGCGCCTCCGCTCGCGGTACGGAAGGTGTCGACCGCATCGGCGTCGGGCAGCACGGTGCAGAAGCCGTCACCGATGCGGGCCGCCAATTGCGTTGCCTGCGGGCCGAATCCGGAGATATAGATCGGCACCGGAGCATCGGGCAGGGTATAGATTCTGGCGTCCTGCACGGTGTAGTACTGGCCGCGGTGGTTGACGTTACCGCCGCGGTGCAGCCGCCGAATCAGCTGGACCGCCTCCTCCAGCATTTCGAGCCGGACCGTGGGCGATGGCCACGGATCGCCTAGAATGTGCTCGTTGAGTGCCTCACCGCTGCCGACGCCGAGAACGAAGTTGCCGTCGAGTTGGACGGCGGCGGTCGCGGCGGCCTGCGCGATGATGACGGGATGAATGCGGACGGTAGGGCAGGTGACCGCCGTGGTGATCGGCAGGTCGGTGGCCTGCGAGAGCGCTCCGATGGTGCCCCACACGAAGGGGCTGTGCCCTTGGGCGTCATTCCACGGATGGAAATGGTCGGAGATCCACAGCCGTTCGAATCCGGCCTGTTCGGCGCGTTTGGCCTGCTCGACGAGTTCTTTCGGCCCGAACTGTTCGCTGGCTAAGAAATATCCGAAGGTGACCATGTCCGGCGCTTACCCAGGTTCGCCGGTGATATTCGACGCATACGAACGGGCCCCGGATCGAGATGACCGAGGCCCGTTCGACAGGTGGAGCTAGCTGCCGCTGTGGCTGTGCTGGCCGCCCTTCTGCTTGGCCGCCGTCGGCTGCGCCTGTGCGCCCTTACGACCGGCCTCATGCGGGTCTGCGGCGTTTTTCTGGCCGAAGCTGCCGGTGCTGGCCTTTCCACCCTTGCTGGCCTGCTCCTGGGTGTCCTTGCGATTACCGAACTGCCCGGGGTTCTTCGGATCTGCCATGGTCGGCACTCCTTTTCGGTAGTTGGAACTATCTGCGGCCCCGGTTCGGACCACATCTGCGACCTACCCCGGATCGAGTCGACTAATCGAGTTGATGTCTCCCGGTTGCGCGACGATCTCGCGCCCTGAAAAGTAGTGTTTACCAGTGCCATTCGCGGGTAGGCCGGATGCGGGGGTATCGCCGATCCCGACCTCGCGGAGGCTACGATGAGCAGCGTTATCGATCCGACCTCGGTATGGCTGACCGGTACGGTGGCCTGGTTCGACGAACAGCGTGGGTTCGGCTTCATCGAACCCGACGGTGTCCGGCAGTGGCCGGTGTTCGTCGAATACAGCCATATCGATGTGCCGGGCTATCGCGCACTCGCCGAAGGTCAGCAGGTGCGTTACCTGTGCGATCCCGAGGCGCAAGGTCGTGCGGCCGCGGTGGTGCGTCCGTACCTTCCGCAGGACAGCCGGTTGTGATCGCGGAATGTCAACTACTGCAGGCAGATTGAGCTATCCGACGGCCGACTTCATCCAGTCGACGACGGCGGCCTGATACTGCGCGGTGTTCCGTGCGAGATTCACCGAATGTCCGCTGCCGGGCAGCACGAAGGTGCGCAACCGCGCGGCCGGACTGAAAAACGCCGCCTCCGCGGTTTGCAGAGTCGCGCTATCGGCGCAGATCGAATAGGCGGGTCCGCACGACAACCGGTCCAAACTGCCATTGACCAGCATGACCGGGGCGGTGATGAAGCTCGACATCCCGGGCAGGGTGGAGGTGAGCCCGTCGGGATATTCGGTGAGCGAGAAGGTTTCCTTGGTCGCCTCGTCGATCGCGAGCACCTGCGGATCGAAATTATCCGGCCCGAAGAAATCACTGGCCCGAGTGCCCGGCTGCGTCACGAGATAGCCCGAATCGTATCCGCGGCTGGCGAATACGGGATCCCGCACGGCCTGGTAGTACGTGCCGATGACACCGAGGACATCCGGCACGCTCAGGGTGTGTGAGTATCCGGTGAGCAGTACGCCGTCGACGTCGTGGTAAGTGGTGGCCTCCATGACCGAGGTGCCCGAACTCAGCGAATGACCACCGGTGACGACCTTGCCGAACGGTTGTGCGCCCGCGAGCCCGTGGCGCAGGGCCTGCACGATGTTGTGCAGGGCTTCCGCGGTGGCGGTCGCGGTCAGTGACATGCTCGGCGGACGGGTGCTCGCGCCGTTACCGAGTCGATCGGCCACCAGCGTCGCGTAACCCGCGGCGTTCATCGCGCGGCGGAAGTTGTAAGTCTCTGGGGCGTAAGGGAAATCCCAGTAGGTGTGGTTGTAATTGGAGCCCGCCATCAACACCATGACGGTGTCGGTCGGCCGGTCCGGCAGGCACAGAGTCGCGGCCAAGGTCCCCTCCGGTACCGGAAAAGAGATCTCCTGACAACGGTCGGGTGCGGCCGCCGGATCGGCACCGGCCGCGCCCGGTACGACACCGAGCATTGTCGCCGCCGCGGTAGCGGCCACCAGCATCCGGGCGTAGAGCTTGTTCGTCACCGCGTTCCCTCCGAATGGGAAATATCGTGCGCTGCGCCATCTTCTGGCGAATTACCATACCGCACACGAAGATCCGTAGCTATGGGGTTGCGTGGCGAAGATGCGATCTACGATGCACGACATGGGTTCGCGTGGTGTGCATTTCGTCGGTAGCTTTCCGGGTACGAGTACGGACGACGCTATGCGTGCGATGCTCGATGCCGCAGGACCGCGGCTACGCACGCTCCCTACCGGGGAAACGCGCCGCTACGAGTTCTATATTCAGCCGATCATCGAGGATCTGGTGGCGCAGGGCGCATTGGAAGTGAAGAAGCCGGGCACGTGGCGGTCCAGTAGAGAACGCACCATCCATCGCGTCGCATCCGGTCGCGAACTGACCGGCGACATGATGGACCTCGGTTATCTCGCCGAGGCCGAGGAGGCACTCCCGATATTTCGGGATTTGCGCGCGGCGCGCGAGCTGCCCGAATTAACCCTCCAGATCGGGATGCCGACCGATTTCACCCTGGCATTCGTCGCCATGGGCATATCCGGAGTCAGGTCGCACCGCAAGGCGTTCCGGGACGCGACCGTGCGCGACATCGCGGCCATCCACGAACTGGTCGGTCCCGACGTGGTCGTGCAATTGGAGGCCACCGCGGAAATGGTGATCATGGCGAAGACACAGCCATTGCACCAGCGAGTGGAGACGGCATTGCGCCTCGGCGAGGGGATTGCGGCGCTGGCCGAATCCGCGCCTGCGGGAACGAGATTCGGCGTGCACCTGTGCGTCGGCAGTATGCACAACAAGTCCAGGGCCAACATGCGTGATCTGCGCCCCTTCGTGGACCTGGCCAATTCCGTTGTCCGGCAGTGGCCTTCGGATCGACCGCTGACCTATGTGCACGGTCCGTTCGCGGCGGGAGAGATGCCGCCGTCGGCGGATCCCGGGTTCTACGCACCCCTGGCGGACCTGTCAATCGACGAGGGCACCAATTTCTATGCGGGATTAGTCCACGACACTCCCACGGTGGCAGAGCAGGTC
Organism: Nocardia sp. NPDC050412; assembly: GCF_044458825.1. Classification (NCBI taxonomy): domain Bacteria; kingdom Bacillati; phylum Actinomycetota; class Actinomycetes; order Mycobacteriales; family Nocardiaceae; genus Nocardia; species Nocardia sp. NPDC050412. Next base: position 188,473 of record NZ_JBITIJ010000004.1, on the reverse strand, counting down.
GAGACCTTACGGTTGATCGAGAACGCCCTGGGCAGACCGGTGGACGGCGTCGCGAGTGCGTGTGGACTCGGCCGCCGTCCGCGTCCGATCGCCGACGCGCTCGCGGCACGCGCCGATACGCTCGCCGCGACCTAGAGCTTGCGCCCGATTCCGCCCAAAAGCACCAACTTGGTGCGCGGCAGGTCATCGTCGAGCCAATCCTGTACCGGCACCAGACCGGGCTCGACCACCTCGAAACCGTCCAGGAAGGCGGCCACCATATCCGGGGTCCGGAATTGGACCTGCGCCGAGCTGCCGTTGGTATCGCCGGTCGACTGCGCGACGAATTCCGAGTATGTGTCGACCGATCCGTGGGTGAAGGCCAGGATGCTGCCCGGTGCCATCACATCGCGGAGTTTCGCGATGATCCCGGCCGGGGCTTCGTCGTCCATCACGAAGTGCAGCACACCGACGATCAGAATCGCCACCGGCTGGTCGAAGTCGATCTGTCCTTCGGTCCGCGCCTTCTCGATGATCTCGTCCGTTCGGCGAATATCACCGAGTATCGATGCGACACCGGATGTACCGGACAGCAGCGCGTTGGTGTGCACGTACACGACCGGGTCGTAGTCGATCATCACGACGCGTGCCGAGGGGTCGACCTTCTGTGCCACCTCGTGCACGTTGGGTGAGATGGGGATTCCGGCACCGATATCGATGAACTGCCGAATCCCCGCATGGGCCGCGTCTTCCACAGCGTTGAGGAGGAATTTACGACTGAACCAGGCCGTCGTCTTGGTGTCCGGCGCGACCGCGAGCATTCGCTCGGCGACTCGCTGGTCCACCTCGTAGTTGTCCTTACCGCCGAGCAGGTAGTTGTACACCCGAGCAGCGTTCGGCTTGGATGGATCGACGCGCACCGGCGCCCGATCGGCCTCAGCCACCGCACCTCCCTTTGATATCCCTGGGCACATGGTAACAACGACTGGTCGTTTGTCCGCGTGGATCGAGCTGCGGGACTCGATGGCGGTGAATCCTTTGTGCGGGTTCACACCTCTCATACCTGTGTCGGCAACACGGTCGGCACGAGATCGGAGGTTTGTCGTGATCATTGCCACGATTGTTGTTGGGGCGCTGCTCATTTGCGCGTGCAGCATCACCGTGCTGCGGCGGCGGAGCCGGTCGAAGTGACCGAGGTGTGCTGGCCCGACGAACATCTCGTCGCCGCGGCGCGGGCTGGCGATATCGAGTCGATCACCACGCTGGTGTCCGGATCGCATCCGCACGTGCGTCGATTCGCGTACTCGCTGTGCGCGTCGCCGGAGGATGCCGAGGACGCGGCGCAGGAGGCGTTGATCATTCTGTACCGCAAGATCGGGACCTTGCGGGCATCGGGTGCGTTGGCCTCGTGGATGTTTCGGATTGTGCGCAACGAATGTCTGCGGCAACTGCGGTTCCATGTGCGTCGGGCCGAGCCGATTCCCGACTCGGCCATCGCGTCGGCGGAGGAGGAGGCGATCAATCGCCTGGAGGCCGAGCGGGTGGCCGCGGCGATCGCGGCGCTGCCGGGCGATCAACGACGGGTGCTGATCATGCGAGATGTGCAGGGGTACAGCGGTCGAATGGTCGCGGATCTGCTCGGGCTGAGCACCGCGGCGATGAAATCACGGCTGCATCGGGCGCGTGCGGCGGTGCAGCGGAGTTTGGAGGTCGGTAATGAGGAAGTCATCGCGTAGCGATTCCATGAGAGGTGGTGGTCGAGCACCGGGTGGGCGCGATGAATTCGCCAGTGCGTCGCTATCTCGCCATTTGGTCCGTGGCGCAATCGGATTCGGCGCTGTAATCGGTTCCTTCGCGCTGATGCCAGCGGTTGGCCTCGTCAGCATGCTGCTCCTACCGGTCGGCCTCGTCGCATTGCGCGGCTGCCCGACGTGCTGGGCGATCGGCCTGCTCCAGACCCTCTCCCGTGGCCGATTACAGCGCTCGTGCACCGACGGAAGCTGCCAACTGGTCACCACGAAACCCGATGCGACATAACCGCTTCCGCTGAAACGCAGCCGCACCCGAGATGGGTGCGGCTGTGCTAGGCGCGGTTCTTGGCGGGCCGGTTGGCGGCGGCGCGGCGTTCGGCCTGTTGGGTTTTGATGCGCTCGTTTTCCTCGCGCACCGCGGCGTAGTTCTCGCGCTCGCGGATCAGCCATTCCGGCGGGTCGGCGAGCAGCGCGGCGATTTCCTCGGCATTCATCGCATCGGAGACTTCGGCGCGGGCCAGGCCGGTATTGGAAACTCCGAGTTTGCGGGCGACGATATCGCGAGGGAAGGGGCCGGTCTTGCGCAGTTCGGTCAGCCAGGCCGGGGGATTGGTGCGCAACTGTTCGAGTTCGGCGCGGGAGATCGGCGAGTTGCGGAATTCCTCGGGCGTCGCCGGAAGGTAGATGCCGAGCTTGTTCGCCGCGGTAAGCGGCTTCATGGTCTGCGGTTTCTTATCCGGGCTCACCGGTACAGCGTATCCGGCCCGGTCTCGCCCTCAGACCACCCGCCTCGGTAGTCGACAGCCCTGATGGCAATACCCTCATACGAATGAACCCCGAGTCCATCGACGTGACCCGTCTGCGCTGGTTTGTTGCGGTTGCCGAGGAACTGCATTTCGCCCGCGCGGCGAAATCGCTGCACATTTCGCGGCAGAAGTTGAGTCACACGGTGATCGGCTTGGAGCAGGAACTCGGGAGCAAACTTTTTGTGCCCGGTGCGCAGCCGACGCAGCTGACCGAGGCCGGACAGCAGTTGCTGCGCGATGCCAGGGACATCATCGCGCGCGCCGAAGAAAAGCCCGAGCCGGTGGCCCCGGAGGATGTCGCACTGCGGGTCGGCTTCGTACCTGGCGTCACGGTCTCCAAATGGACGCGCATCTGGGCTGAGCGGTTTCCGGACTCCCCGCTGGAGGTGATCGCGATCCCGATGGCCGAACAACTCGCCGCGCTGCGGGACGGGCGCGTCGAGGCCTGCTTCGTCCGCCTACCCATCGATCGCGCAGGTCTGAGCGCGATTCCGCTCTACCGAGAGCTTCCTGTCGTCGTGCTGCCCAAGGATCACACCCTGTCGCTGTTCGAACAGGTGGGCATGGGCGATCTGGAGGGCGAACGAATCCAGGACTCGAGCGATATCGATGCGATCGCGAGCACTATCGAATTGGTCGCGGCCGGTGTCGGCGTCGCCATCGTCCCGCATTCCATCGCCCGTCTGCATGCCCGCCGCGACCTCGTCTACCGGACGATGATGGGCGTCCCGGATACCGAAATCGCCCTGGCCTGGCCCGCCGCACAGACCACCGACCTGATCGAGGACTTCGTCGGTATCGTGCGCGGTCGCTCGGAACGCAGCTCACGGACCCAGGCTCAGCGCAAGAAGACCGAGCCGAAGAAGACCACCGCCAAGCGCTCGACAAAACATGTCGTCAAGACCACCGCAGCCAAGAAAAAGCCCGCCAAACGACGAGGGCGTTAGGCGGGCGTATCCCCAAGCGAGTCAATACCTTTCGGTGTGGACTACCGAGGCTTGCGGCGCAGGATCGAGTCGCGGATCATGATGCCCGCGATCACGGCGGCGAAACCGATCAGGAACACGTCCTCGATGTGGCCCTTGTGGTTGCCGATCGTCATGGCCACCAGGATCACGCAGACGATCCAGCCCGCGACACGGAAGGTCCGGCGCGATTCCCCGCTCCAGCCCCATTCGGCGGACGGAACCTCGGCGGTATCCACGTGGGTGACGATTGCGCGGTCACTGGTGGGTTCGAGTTCCGTGGCGGCCACGATCGCTCCTTAGCTCGGTGTGGGCGTTGCTGCCGATATCGTGGCATACGACCGCTCGTCGTAGCCAGCAGGGCTGTGTTTGATCGGCGGAGTGGTTACGCAGGCTACCGCCTCGCGGCGCGTCGCCGGCTCCGCTGCCACAATGGGGCCGTGTCCGACATCGTGAGAGTCCTTCTGCTCGGCAGCACCGGTTCCATCGGTACCCAGGCGCTCGAGGTGATTGCCGCCAATCCCGACAAGTTCGAGGTGGTCGGCCTGGCCGCGCGCGGCGGCAATACCGAGTTGCTCGCGGCGCAGATGGCCGCCACCGGGACCCGCAATGTCGCGGTCGCGGATCCGGCTGCGGGCACCCGACTCGAACTGGCACTGAGCGGTCCCGGCGCGGTCACCGAACTGGTGCGTCGCACTGAGGCCGATGTAGTACTCAACGCATTGGTCGGTTCGCTCGGCCTGGAGCCGACCCTGGCCACGCTGCAATCGGGCACCCGGCTGGCGCTGGCGAATAAGGAATCCCTCGTCGCGGGCGGCTCGCTGGTGACCCGCGCCGCCGCACCCGGCCAGATCGTGCCGGTCGATTCCGAACATTCCGCGCTCGCCCAGTGCCTGCGTGGCGGCCGGGCCGAGGAGGTGGACCGGCTGGTGCTCACCGCGTCCGGCGGTCCGTTCCGCGGCTGGAGCACCGAAATGCTGGAATCGGTGCATCCGTCCGAGGCGAAGGCGCATCCGACCTGGTCGATGGGGCTGATGAATACGCTGAATTCGGCATCGCTGGTGAACAAGGGCCTCGAACTGATCGAGACGCATCTGCTGTTCGGGGTGCCCTATGACCGCATCGATGTCACGGTGCATCCGCAGTCGATCGTGCACTCGATGGTCACCTTCAAAGACGGCTCCACGCTGGCCCAGGCCAGCCCGCCGGATATGAAGCTGCCCATCGCGCTTGCCCTCGGCTGGCCCGACCGGGTGCCGGGCGCGGCGGCTGCCTGCGACTTCAGCACCGCGTCGACCTGGGAATTCGAGCCGGTCGACAATGCGGTATTCCCGGCGGTCGAGCTGGCCAGGCAGGCGGGCACCGCGGGCGGCAGCGTCACCGCGGTATACAACGCGGCGAATGAGATTGCGGTGCAAGCCTTCCTGGACGGGATCATTCGGTTCCCGGATATCGTGCGCACCGTCGCCCGCGCGGTCGAGGCGGCCGATCGGTGGCAGGCCGAGCCCGAGACACTCGACGACGTGCTGGCGGCCGACACCTGGGCGCGCGACTACGCCCGCGCGCTGGTCCACCCCGCCTGAGCGCGTATTTCCCGCGCTATCCGGTGACTTTTGCGGCATGCGTACGCAAGTGCGTGGCCGGGCGGATCGTCGGCCCCGAACGGCCTTCGATGCGATCGGACGCGCCGCCGAATGGTGGCCTGGCAGACTTGGGAGCGAAGGTTGGTCGGCGTCCGGTTACTGTGGTCGGGGTGCTCGCGGCGCGGACGGACGCGCCTGTGCGGGTAATCGCGGCCGCTGCGGGCGGCCGCACTTCATTTGAGGCGAGCTGCGCAACGCAGGAGGGCTGTACAGCAAATGGTGTTCGCGTTGGGGTTCGTACTGTTCGCCCTCGGCATCACGATATCGATCGCGCTGCACGAATGCGGGCATATGTGGACCGCCCAGTCCACCGGCATGAAAGTGCGACGCTATTTCATCGGCTTCGGTCCGAAGATTTTCTCGTTCCAGCGCGGTGAAACCGAATACGGCCTCAAGGCGCTCCCGCTCGGCGGCTTCTGCGATATCGCGGGCATGACCGCATTGGACGAACTCGCACCCGAGGAACTCGACCGGGCCATGTACCGCCAGGACACCTGGAAGCGCCTGGTGGTGATGTTCGGCGGGATCGCGATGAACTTCGTGCTCGGCTTCCTCCTGCTGGTCGTGCTTGCTATCGGCTGGGGCCTGCCGCGCTTCGACCAGCCGCCGGCCACCACCATCGGTGCGATGAAATGCGTAGCCCAGCAGAATCCGGATAAGTCGCTTGCCGACTGCCAGGGCACCGGTCCGGCGCAGCGGGCCGGTATGCAGCGCGGTGACGTGGTCAAGGCCGTCAATGGCGTGAAGGTGACGACCTGGCAGCAGTTCACCGCCGAAACCCAGAAGCAGACCGGTACGTTCACCTACACCATCGAGCGCGGCGGTCAGACCAAGACCATCGAGGTCACTCCGGAACGCATCACTCGCTATCCCGACGACGGCGGTCCTGGCCGCGAGGTCAGTGCGGTCGGCGTCGGTTCGGAGTACTACGAACCCCTGAAGTACAACGCGTTGGCCGCGATTCCGGCCGCGGGCGCATATACCGGGCAGATGTTCGTGCGCACGGTGGAATCGCTGGCCCAGATGCCGCAGAAGGTTTCCGCGCTGTGGACCGCGGTCACCGGTGGTGAGCGCGATCCGGAAACCCCGGTCAGTGTCTACGGCGCGAGCAAGATCGGTGGCGAGACCGCGGAGCGCGGCCTGTGGGGTGTGTTCATCCTGGTCCTCGCCAGCCTGAACTTTTTCCTCGGCGCCTTCAACCTGTTGCCGCTGCTGCCGCTGGACGGCGGGCATATCGCGGTGGTGCTCTACGAGAAGATCCGCAATACCGTCCGTGGCTGGAAGGGGCTGGCGCCGGGCGGTCCGGTCGACTACCTGAAACTGCTTCCGGTGACCTACGTCGCAGTGGTGATCGGTGGTGCGTATATGGTGCTCACGCTGGTCGCCGACATCGTGAATCCGATCCAGTTGTTCCGCTGAGCGCTAACCTGTCGCGATAACCCCCGCGAACGCCGGATTGCTGGTATTTCGGGACATCTGTGTGTCATGACTCATGTCATGGCCCTCACAGGGTGAGCAGCCGCGGCACGCGGCTAAGCTCGGTAGGCGAACGGCCCGAAAAAGTACGCACGAAAGTAGGCAGCCGAAAGTGACCAGCACAATCGGATTGGGGATGCCGACCGCACCCGCGGCCGTTCTCTCGCCTCGCCGCAAGACCCGCCAATTGATGGTCGGCAATGTGGGCGTCGGCAGCGATCACCCGATTTCCGTGCAGTCGATGACCACCACCAAGACCCATGACGTCAACGCCACCCTGCAGCAGATCGCCGAACTGACGGCCTCGGGCTGCGATATCGTGCGCGTCGCCTGCCCGCGCCAGGAGGACGCCGACGCATTGGCGACCATCGCGCGCAAGAGCCAGATCCCGGTCATCGCGGATATCCATTTCCAGCCGCGCTATATCTTCGCCGCCATCGATGCGGGTTGTGCCGCGGTGCGCGTAAACCCGGGCAATATCAAGGAATTCGACGGACGGGTCGGTGAGGTGGCCAAGGCCGCCGGCGCGGCGGGCATCCCGATTCGCATCGGCGTGAATGCCGGTTCGCTGGATAAGCGGATGTTGGAGAAGTACGGCAAGGCGACCCCGGAGGCGCTGGTCGAATCGGCGCTGTGGGAGGCGAGCCTGTTCGAGGAGCACGGCTTCGGCGATATCAAGATCTCGGTCAAGCACAACGATCCGGTGGTCATGGTCGAGGCCTACCGCCAGTTGGCCGCGCAGTCCGATTACCCGCTGCACCTCGGGGTGACCGAGGCCGGTCCGGCCTTCCAGGGCACCATCAAGTCCGCCGTCGCGTTCGGTGCGCTGTTGTCCGAGGGCATCGGCGACACCATTCGGGTGTCGCTGTCCGCGCCGCCGGCCGAGGAGGTCAAGGTCGGCGGGCAGATCCTGCAGTCGCTGAATCTGCGCCCGCGCAAGCTCGAGATCGTTTCCTGTCCGTCCTGCGGTCGTGCCCAGGTCGACGTGTACACCTTGGCCAATGAGGTGAGCGCCGGTCTGGAGGGCATGGAGGTGCCGCTGCGGGTTGCTGTGATGGGCTGTGTGGTGAACGGACCCGGTGAGGCACGCGAGGCTGACCTCGGTGTCGCCTCGGGCAACGGCAAGGGCCAGATCTTCGTGAAGGGGCAGGTCATCAAGACCGTGCCGGAGGCGCAGATCGTGGAGACCCTGATCGAAGAGGCCATGCGCATCGCCGAGGAGATGGGCGAGACGCCCGGCGCCGGCGAACCCGTCGTCACCGTCGGGTAGCACGGGTTCCCGAGTAGCCGTACCGGACTCGGCCGATTCGTGGCAGGCTGTCGATGTGCGGAGTCTGCTGGAGCCCGCGCGGCGGGCCAAGGATGCCCCCGCGCGTCAGCTCGCGAACCGAGATCTGGCACAGGTGCTGCGGGTGCTGGATAGCGATCCGATCGCCTCGTGCATGGTGGCGGCGCGGTTACAGGAATTCGGCTTGGATACCGGCGTCGGGCACGGCGAACTGTGGAGTCGGGGTGGTCCGTCGGAATCGCTGTGCTTCTCCGGTGCGAATCTGGTGCCCCTGCGCGGCGATGAGGATGCGTTGCGCGCCTTCGCCGCGCGGGCGGTCCGCTGGCCGCGGGTGTGTTCGTCGGTGGTCGGGCGTCAGGAACTGACGCTGCCGCTGTGGGAGATGTTGTCCGCGCATTGGGGACCGGAACGCGAGCTACGCGGTGCACAGCCGCTACTAGCCCTCGGCCAGCCCGCTCTGGCCACCGCCGATACGCAGGTCCGCCGAGTCCGGCCGGATGAGTTGGAGCGCTATCTCACCGCGGCGATCGCCATGTTCATCGAGGAGGTCGGCGTCGACCCGCGCGCGGGCGACGGCGGCCGCGGTTATCGGCGCCGGATCCAGAGTCTGATCGAATCCGGCCGCGCCTGGGCGCGTTTCGAGGACGGCGAAGTCGTGTTCAAGGCCGAGGTCGGATCGCTGTCCCGGCGTACCGGGCAGATCCAGGGCGTGTGGGTGCATCCCGAACGGCGCGGCGCTGGTCTCGGCACCCGTGGTACGGCCGCCGTGGCGAATGCGGTGGTGGCCTCGGGCCGCACCGCCAGTCTGTATGTGAACGACTACAACGGCATTGCCCGCCGGGCCTACAGCCGAGTCGGGTTCCGGCAGATCGCCACCTTCGCGACCGTTCTGCTCGACTGAACGCGGCGCCGAACATCGGTGCGCCACAGCCGTTTGCTTGCTGTTGACTATACGATCGGTCCCGATGTCGACTCGCATGCTCATTACGCTGGCCGTCGCGGCATTCGCGGCGGTGGGGACCGCCTGCTCGGCCAACCCGCAGGGACCGGTGCCCGCGGCCGATGCCTTCCTGGCCGCCTTCGCCGACCACGACAGCGCGGCCGCGGCCGAACTCACCAGTCAGCCCGAGAAGGCGACCGCCGCGCTGCGTTCGGCATGGGGCGAGTTGCAGGCCGAGAAGTTGATCGCGCATACCGGCGCGGCCAGGGTCATCGGCGATACCGCGACCGTCGACTACACCTACGAGTGGCACCTGCCCAAGGACCGCATCTGGAAGTACTCCGGTCAATTGCAGATGGGTCGCAGTGACGGCCGCTGGATGGTGCGCTGGACCTCCTCCGATATCCACCCCAAACTCGGCGATACCCAGACCATGGCACTGCGCGCCAACCAGGCCCCGCGCGCCAGGGTGAACGAGCAGTCCGGCAGTGATGTGCTGGTGCCGGGCAAGGTATCTCGGGTCGCGTTCACCGCGGCCTCCGCCCCGGATCCGGGTTACACCGCGACCTCGCTGGCGGCGGCGCTGAACCGCTTCGACGAGCGGCTCACCCCCGTGTCGATCCTGAATGCGGCGTACGCCGCCAAGGGCGAGTACACCGTCGCGCTCTTGAGCGAGTACGAATACGACCAGGTGAGTGCTGATCTCATCGGCCTGCCCGGGGTAACGCTGACCCAACAGTGGGATATGGTCGCCACCGACCGGAATTTCGCACCGGATCTGCTCGCGCAGGTGCGCAAGACGGTGGTCGCCGAGGTGGACGGTAAGGCGGGCTGGAGCGTTGTCACCATGAACGCCAACGGCGCCGATACCGACGTGCTCACCGAGGTGCCCGCACAACCCGCCCCGTCGTTCTCGCTCAGCATCGACCGCAACGTGCAGAACTCCGCACAGCGGGCCGTCAGTGGCCGCGAGGAACAGACCATGATGGTGGTGCTGCAGCCCTCGACCGGCGCGATTCTCGCTGTCGCACAGAATAGGGCGGCCGACCGCGACGGTCCGGTGGCCACCATCGGCCAGTATCCGCCGGGCTCGGTCTTCAAGACGGTGACCGCGGCAGCCGCCATGTCACTCGGAAAGGCCACGCCCGAAACGGTTTTGCCGTGTCCGAGCCGAATTGTCATCGGGGACCGGACAATTCCGAACTACAACCTGTTCCAACTCGGTGACGTACCGATGGCCACCGCCTACGAGCGATCCTGCAATACCGCATTCGCGAAATTGGCCAGCGAGCTGCCGAGCGATGCGCTGCACGATTCCGCCGCGAAACTCGGTGTGGGACAGGGGTATACGGTTCCCGGCCTGCCGACCGAATCGGGTTCGGTGCCACCGGCCGACGACATGATCCAGCGCACCGAGGACGGTATCGGCCAGGGCAAGGTGGTGGTGAGCCCGTTCGCAATGGCGGTGCTCGCGGCGACCGTCGCGCACGGGTCCGCGCCGGTGCCGTATCTCATCGCCGGGCGGATCACCGAGATCAAAGGCGATCGTCCGGCCATCGGTGCGGAGGTGATCGATGGTCTGCGCATGATGATGCGCAAGGTGGTCACCGGCGGTACCGCCGAACGTGTTGCCGACCAGGGCGAGGTGTACGGGAAGACCGGGGAGGCCGAGGTCGACGGCGGCTCGCATTCGTGGTTCGTCGGCTATCGCGGGGATCTGGCTTTCGCGACATTGCTGGTCAAGGGTGGCAGTTCGGATCATGCCGTCGCGGTGACGCGCGATATGCTCGCCGCCCTGCCCGCGGGCTACTGAACGCGCCTGGAGTTGGTGCGACTGGTGGACTCCGGCGGGGTGCCGCGGTCGGGCATTTCATAACGCAGTGTGGTGGAACCGATTCGGATGACATCACCGTCCGCGAGTGCGGTATCGGCACCGATCGGCACACCGTTGACGTAGACGCCATTGGCCGAATCCCGATCCCGAATGAAGATCCGGTTGTCGCGCGGCACGATGCGCGCGTGCTTGCGGCTGACCCGGGCATCGTCGAGCACGATGTCGTTATCCCATTCGCGGCCGATCCGCAGCCCGGTCGCCGGGATGGCGATCGCTTCGCCGTCGCCGACCCGCAACCAGGCCTGCCGCAGCAGGTCGGGCAGGTCCTGTTTGGTCACCCCGGGTGAGGAAGAGACCGTCGGCAGTGCCTGCTGGCTGCGGATCGCTTCCTCCAGTGCCAGGGTGCGTGGATCCGGATCGATGCCCTGCTCGTCGGCGAGGTTGCGGCGGATGCGCAGGCAGGCGGCGAGTGCGTCGGCCTGGCGGCCCGCGCGGTAGAGCGCGGAGATGAACAGTCGCCAGAGTCGCTCGTTCACGGCGTGTTCAGCGGTCAATGCGGTCAGCTCGCCCAGGACCGCGCCCTCGCGACCGCACGCGATATCCGCGTCGAGGCGATCGGCGATGGCATTCAACCGTCGTTCGTCCATATCGGTGGCGAAATTGTCGGCAAAGCGCAGGCCGCGCAATCCGGCGACCGTCTCACCGCTCCACTGCGCGAGCGCGTCGGCGAAACATTCGGCCGCTGTTTCCAGATCGCCGGTGGTGAAGGCCAGCGAGCCTTGGGTCCTGGCCCGCTCGAAACGGCCGACGTCGCATTGGTCCTCGCGGATATCGAGGAGGTACCCGGCGTGCACGGTGCGCAGGACGGCTCGATCGTCCACCCCGGCCGAACGCAGAATCGTGCGCAGATTCGAGACGTAGGCGTAGAGGCCGTCGACGGAGCGATTGGGCATCTCCTCTTCCCAGATGCTGTTCGCCAGTGTGGTTTTCGCAACGGCCCTGCGGCGATTGATGACGAGCATGGCCAGCAGCGCGCGCAGTTTGGCGCCCGGCAATGGCACCGCCTGATCGTCGACCAGCAGGCGCACCGGTCCGAGCACTCGAATATCGAGTGCCGGTCGATTCGAGCCCGCAGAGCCCACCAGATTCCCTCCGAACGCAAGCCGCTTCCGGACCGCCGCTGCCCCACGGCTGTTTCGCCGACGGAAGCGTCACGCGATGGAGTTCAGCATACGCACTGATGGCGCGCCGTGCCCGCACTACGCCGTCGGCGAAATGATTACGCGCCGTGCCGAATTCGGATCGATAATGGGATCGTCCACCGCTGCGGTGGATTTCGTCGGCGATCTTGTTGGAGTTGACCGGATGGATGATGTACTGCTGACCCCGCCCGATGCGGCCGAAGTGGCGCTGCTGGCCAGTGGTGTGGTCGCCGCGGCGTCCGGTGCGGACGGGCTGACTCCGCTGCAGCAGTTGCTGGTTCCGTCGCTGTTCCTGTCGATGACCGGACATCGGGTCGAACTGGAAACGCTGCCGCCCATCGATGCAGAGACCTTCGCGGTCGGGCTGGCCCGGCGCAACCGGATCTTCCGCGAGCGAATCGTGCAGACCATGCTGCTGTCTGCGTTGGTGGTGCGGCCGTTGCCGCCCGCGGTCGCGACCAAACTGCGGGAGTTCGCCGACGCGCTCGAGGTCGACGACGAGATGATCGCGGTGGCGCAGAAGTACGCCGAGGGTGCGATCGAACTCGCCGTGGTCGACTTCGACCGCAACGGGTACCTCGGTGGGCTGGACCCGAGCCGGTTGACCGCACTGCACACCGAAAGTCTGGATTCGTCCTGGGGACAGGTCAGCGATGATCCGGCCTTGGCCGCGCAGTGGGCCGGCCTGCGCGAGTTACCCGTCGGAACGCTCGGCCGCGGCGTCGCCGATTTCTATGCCGATCGGGGTTTCGTCACGCCCGGCCTGCCGGGTTCCGCGCCGCCGCTGCTCGCTCAGCACGACTGGGTGCATGTGCTCGCCGGGTACGGCACCACGCTGGAGAACGAGATCGAGGTGTTCGCCTTCATGGCGCGCGCCAATGACGACCCGCGCGCGTTCAGCCTGCTCGCCATGGTGATTTCGCTCTTCGAAACCGGCTACCTACCTGCCGGAGCCGGATTGTTCGAGGCCAACGAAGGACATTTGCGCACCGCGGGCATGGCGACGCGTCTGGGCGATGCCATGCGCCGCGGCGCACTCACTCATGGCAGCCACGATTTCCTGGACCTGGACTGGTTCACGTTGGCCGATCGGCCGATCGCGGTGGTGCGCAATGAGATCGGGTTGACCGCGAAGTCACCCGACGCCGTCACCGCGGGTTCTGTGGGGGCTTGGGAGGCGGGCGGCATCACGCCCTATCAGCTGCACTCGGCTGCGGTCGCCGCCGAGGCCGAAGGACGAACCTACGTGCCCTGGCACCCGGACCCGACACGCGACTGACCCGCCGCGAGCACTCTGCGCGAATTCGTCACCACACCCATGCGGTTGAGCGGGTATGACGACGTAATCCGGTGCGCAACCGACACGACTCGTCAGGCGCGGTTCAGGGTTGCCGCTAGGTGGTGGGTCAGCGGTTCGCCTACCGCGGCCATGCGCAAGGTGTATTCGATGGTGTCGCCGGTCAATACGATCGAACGGCCGAGGGCGGTCACCACTTTCGCGGTACTGCTGCGGCCGATGCTGGTCGATTCGAATTCCATCCGCAGTTCGCCGTCGACGATGGTGAGGCTGCCCTCACAGATCTCGGTTATGCCGGTCGGGTGCGCCAGGATCAGTTCGACGTGATCGGGGCGCGGACAACGCAGATAACCGGTTTCGGCGTGCATCGGCCGGCTGCCATCGGCGGCGCGGGTGCGCTGTCGGTAGGTGAGGAACGGTCGGCCGAGGTGGCCGAACTTGATTTCCTCGACATAGTCGAATGACTCGATGGTCGGGTACTCACCGTGCCCTGGTCCGCGCCATGTGCCGAGCAATGGTGCGAGCGGAGCGATATCCGGATGGGGGGCGACAGAAGGCTGGGGGGCGACCACGCGCGACAGCTTAAACCTGTCGAAACCGGGGTGTTCCCATACGGTCGAAATTCCCCCCAGCTAAGGTTAGCGTCGCCTAATCGCCAAATGAGGGTTGCGAGTGGCTGGAAAGGACGAAGAAGTTGAACGCACGCCTTAGTGAATTGCGCCGCAACGGTGCCTGGCGGTCGCGGACCCGCAACGGTCTGCTGCGCGCATCGGTGCTCGGCGCTGCCCTGGTCGTGGCCGCGGCATGCTCGGATTCGAAGTCATCGAACGATGAAGTGGCTGCCCTCGACGGCAATCATTACGCGCAGACCAACCTCGCCGCCAACAATGCCGAATACAAGGCGCAGTACACCTTTCCGGACATGGTGAACGCGTGGGGACTAGCCGATCGCCCCAAGGGTGCGGGCGGGCATTTCTGGGTTGGCGCGGGCGGTAAGTCCTTCCAATTCGTCGGCGATGTCAGCGCGTCCGCGGATCCCAAGGTGCAGAAGCTGTTCCAGGATCCGCTGAAGATCGTCACGATTCCGGGCGCGGACGCCGACACCTCGGATAAGAGCATCGGCAAGACCACCGGTGTCGTCTTCAACGGCGCTCCCATCACCTCCGACTTGTTCGTGGTGCGTGACCAGCCGGTGGATGTCGACGGTGCGCCGGTGTCGCTGACCGGTTCGTCGCGGTTCATCTTCGCCACCGACTCCGGCAAGATCTCGGCCTGGACCGAGCAGGGGCCCGAGGGCGCGATCATCCGGCACGATGGTCCCGCGAATCTGGTCTTCGATGGCGAATCGCAGGGCATGGCGTTCTTCGGTATCGCGCTCGCCCCGTCCGGTGACAAGCTGCTCGCCGCCGACTTCGGCGAGAACCCGCAGATCCGCACCTTCGACAAGGACTGGCAGCTGATCCCGACCGTCGGCTTCGCCAACCCCTTCGCCACCGGCGATCAGATCGATGCGGCCGCACCGGATAAGGGCAAGAAGGCTAAGCCGGGCGACCCCGCGCCGTTCAATGTGACCACCATCGGCAACCGCGTATTCGTCTCCTATGCGGACACCAAGCCCGATGAGCAGGATGCGTCCAAGTTCGACAAGGCCGAAGAGGATTCGCTCGACAAGGATCAGGAGAAGGACGCCAAGGGTAAGCCCGCCAAGGGTAAGGTCGCGGAATTCGACGGCAACGGCAAGTTGGTCCGCATCCTCGATGACAACGGTCGCCTCAATGCGCCGTGGGGTGTCGTGGTGGCTCCCGCGAACTTCGGTCCGCTCAGCGGCAAACTGCTGGTCGGCAACTTCGGCGGCCTCGGCCATGTGCTCGCCTACGACGACGCCACCGGCAAGTTCGTCGACTACCTGCGCGATGAGAAGGGGCAGCCGGTCGAGATCGAAGGTCTGTGGGCCTTGATGTTCGGCAATGGCGAGAGCCTTGGCGATGCCGATTCGCTGTATTTCACCGCGGGCCCGGAGGACGAGAAGGAAGGTCTGTTCGGCAAGCTCCGCTTGAAGTAACCCATACGTAGGCGAAGGCGGTTCCCGGGTGGGGACCGCCTTTGTCGTATGTACTACTCGGGATCGGGGGATGGCGAGGTCCAGCGTTCGGACCAGTCCCAGAGTGGTTGGAGGGCTGCGGTGAGGGCGAGGCCCGCCGGGGTGAGTTCGTAGGTTTTGTCCGCGTTCTTGGTGATCACGCCTGCGGTCTGTAGGTGTTGCAGCCGGGTCGAGAGCATGCTCGACGAGCAGTTGCCCATGCGGCGGCGCAGTTCGAGGAATCCGAGGCAGCCGGGTTCCAATTCCCACAGGACGCGCAGGATCCAGCGTTGGCCGATGAGCTCCATGGTGGCCAGCATGGGCGCGTTCGCCGGGTCGTTTCGCCCGCGCGACGGCTTGGCTCCATTTGCACTTCTCATTTCGAACTACCATAGTGATTCTAAATTAGAAGCATTGCTGTGGGCTGATGAGGTGAGAGGCAGATGGTGGGCGACTCGACGGAACGACGGATTGTGCTGATTACCGGCGCGTCGCGGGGGATAGGGGCCGAGACGGCGAAAGTGCTGGCGGCGGGTGGTGATCACGTGATCATCAACTATCGGGAGAAACGCAAGCGCGCCCAGACGATCGCCGATGAGATCGGCGCGGCCGGTGGCAGTGCGTCGATCACGGGGGCGGATATCGCGGATGCGGATGCAGCAGCGGCGCTGATCGCCGATGTGGTGGCGGAGTTCGGGCGGCTGGATGTCCTGGTGCTCAACGCATCCGGTGGTCTCGAGCGTAATGCCGCGCCTGAATACGCTATGGCATTGAACCGTGACGCACAGGTCCGTCTGGTGCGGGAAGCCTTGCCGCACCTGCCATCCGGCGGCCGGATCGTCTTCGTGACCAGCCATCAGGCGCACTTTCACGGCCGCAAACCCGTTCCGGCGGACTATGAGCCGATCGCCGCGAGCAAGCGTGCGGGCGAAGATGCCTTGCGCGCAATGATTCCGGAGCTGACCGAACGCGGCATCGGGCTGAATGTGGTGTCCGGTGACATGATCGATGGCACGATCATTGTCCGCCTGCTGGAACGTCGCAATCCCGACGCGGTTTCGGCTCGCCGCGATCACGGCGCACTGCCGACCGTCGAGGAGTTCGCCGCCGTCGTCGGCGAGGCCGCAAGTGCCGCAAGCGAATCCGGTCGCACGTTCTATGTCGGCGGTCAGGACTATCTGGCGGACGGCGCGGCCGAGGGCATACCTGCCTAGTGGAGGCTTCTCGCTTGCTGACCGTCGGACCATAGCCTTGGTTACTGTGTATTTGCCGCGCACGCCCGTGTCTGTAACAAACTGATATCGACGGTTTCCGGTCGCGAGCGCGGATCTGGGTCGATAATCGAGGCGTCGCGTGTGGTCGTGCGGTGCGGAAACGGCGTTGCTGGTCGGGAGTGGGCGCCGACGGCGGCGCGTTCCGGCGTCAGCGGGAGGCTCAGATGATGAATGTCGGAAATTACCGGATGGTTCCGGGGCGGGATATGTTGCTGGCCGCATGCCGGGGGCTACCGCACGACGATCATCCGATGTTGGAGGCGGCGGGGGAGTTGGCGCAGCTGCACGAAATTCGCGAGCAGACGCCGGTTTCCGAGATGGCCAACCAGGATCGGCGGCGTGCCCAACTGGTGCGGTCGATCGACCTGTGGGTGGCGCTGGTGATGCCGGTGCCGAGCTCGCAGGCGCAGTTGCACTCCGAAACCGTCGGCCAGTTGGTGGATCGGCTGGCCGGAATGACCACGCAGGCCTTCCTGCCACTGTCCGCGGCGCCGGAGGCCGTCTTCTATGACGCGTGGGTGCAGCTCAACGAGCTGGCCGATAGCTATCAGGATCTCATCGACGGACTACGCGAGGGCACCCGCCGTTTACCCGGCGGCTAGCGTCCGCGCCCGAAAAGTCGGAACGAACGTGCCGGGCGGCGCGGCAGGGTTGCGTAGACCATCGTCATATCGGCGAAGACCTCCGCTTCCCGTTCGCGGTCGGCACCGAAATGCTCGCGGCCGAGTAGGTGCTTGATGGACGACGGCGAGATGGACGGCAGCAGTGCGGCCAGCGACGGTGTGATCGGCTCGCCCGCCCCTGTACCTTCCTTGCCGTGCCCGAGCAGCATGTGGCCGACCTCGTGCAGGATGATGTGATCCGCATTGCGCTCGGTGGCGGACGCGTCGTAGACGATGATGTCGTCGTGACCGCGCGCCATCCAGAGTCCGCTGCCACGACAGCCGATGTCCGCGAGCGCGGCCGCGGGGATCGGCTGCACTGAGATGGAGCGACCACGGTGCGCGGCGACATTTGCGAGGTAGGCGGACAGATTCCAAGGACTGGGGAGGGGCACGGTCCGCGCTGCTTCACGGAAACGAGCTTCCATGCTGGTCATCGGGGCATACATTACTCACCCGGTGCGCGGTAGTCACCTCGCGAATCGGGCATTCCGTCGAAAACGATAGCTACACTGCATAATTCACCTGCCCATGGGGCAGCGTTCGGCTCGAATCGGCACACACCTTGGTGGGATTCATCGCCCCCTCGGAGTGCCGTTCCGACACCCGGGGGCGGTATCGAAACGTTGTCGGTGCGGCGAGATTGGACGGCGACCTGATCGCCCCGAACGGCGGCGGCGCGCCCGATTTCGGTGGGCAGGGGACGAAGCGAGCGAGATCGGCCATGCGGTACGTACTCGAAGAGTGCGGAAAGCTGTACCGGCTGCGGTTGGGTGCGACATGCTGAGAACAGCCGGTTCCCCACCGACAAGCACGGTTGACGCGCAGGATGGGAGCGTGCAGATGAGCATCGGTAGCGACGCGGTATCGAGCACCGTCCAGCAGGAACGCGACGTCGGGGAAACCCGCCGCCTGAGCAGCGAGCGGCTGGTGGACGCGCCACCGCCGCGTAGGGCGACGGTGGCGCAATGGTGGGCGCTGACCTGTCGCCTGGTCCGGCCGTCCTGGCGCAACGGTGAGCTGATCACCGCACTGCTGGCGCCCACGGTCTTCACCGTCGGCTTCTATGTGCCGCTGAATTTCGTAATGACCATTAAGGGGCACGGGCTGAGCAGCTACGCCCAGTTCCTCACGCCCATGATCGTCATGCAGGCGGTCGCCTTCTGCGCCATCACGGCCGCGTTCCGGGCGGCCTCCGATGCCAAGGACGGGCTCAATACGCGGTTCGGATCGATGGCGATGGTTTCGGCGGTCCCGCTCGCGGCACGGGTCACGGCCGCGATGTACCGGGCGGCGGTCTCGCTGACCGCGGCGCTGGTGTGTGCCCATGTGATCGGCTTCCGCTTCTATGGAAGCTGGTGGGATACCGTCGGTTTCATCGGGTTCGCGATGCTGATAGCACTGGCGCTGTGCCTGGGCGCGGATCTGCTGGGCAGCGTGACCAAGAGTCCGGAGGCGACCACCCAGGCGCTCATCCTGCCGCAGTTGATTCTCGGCATGGTCTCGACCGGATTCGCGCCGGCCCGCCAATTCCCGAGCTGGATCCAGGGCTTCGCACGCAACCAGCCGGTCTCGCAATACGTGTACGGGCTGCGGGCACTGGCCGGTGACCCATCGGGTCACGCGGGTGTGGTCGGCTGGTCGATCTTCGGGCCCGCGCTGGCCTGGGCACTCGGCACCGTCGTGGTGTTCGGCGTCGGAGCGGTATTCATTTCGATACGGAGGTCGTCATGACTCGGGTACTGGATCCTCCGGCGTTGCCCAAGGTCACCGGTCGGACCGAGACCTGGCGTTTGCTGATCCCGCAGACGATGATCCAGACCAAGCGGCTCTTGGTGCGCTGGTGGCGTGACCCGTTGACCGTCGTGCAGTCGCTCGTCTTTCCCGGGCTACTGCTTTTCGTATTCAATACCGTTCTCGGACAACAGATTTCGTCCGTCACGGGAGAGAACGCGCTCTACGGTTCGGTGCCGATGGTGGCGCTGGTCGGCGTGATGTCCGGTTCAGTGGCCGGCGCCATCACCCTCGGACGCGAGCGCGACGAGGGTCTGTTGGCCCGCTTCTGGGTGCTGCCGGTGCACCGCGCATCCGGACTCACCGCCCGCATCGTTGCGGAGGGGATCCGGATCCTGCTGTGCACCGCGGTGATGTACGCGGTGGGGGTGGCGCTCGGCTTCCGTTTCCAACAGGGGCTGCTCGCTGGTATCGCGCTGTTCGGTGTGCCGCTGCTGTACGGCATCGCCTTCGCCACCTTGGTCACCGCAGTGGCCGTGTTCAGCGCGAAAGCCGCACTGGTGGAGGCGGTTTCGCTCGGCTCGTCGCTGCTGATGTTCTTCAGTACCGGGTTCGTCCCGCTGTTCGCCTACCCGGCGTGGGCCAGGCCGATCGTGCGGCATCAGCCGATGTCCTACGCCATCGACACCATGCGTGGACTGTCCCTCGGTGGCCCGGTGCGTGATTCGCTATTGGCCACCATCGCCTGGTGTGTCGGTGGGCTCGTCGTCTTCTCGATTCCCGCGGCGGTCGGCTATCGGCGGGCCAGCCGCAGCTGATCAGCTCATCTCTTTGGAGGCCTTGTCGATCAGCGCCATGGAGTCGCGCGGGCTGAGCGCCATGGCGCGCAACTGGTCGAAAATAATGCCGAAGCGTCGGATCTGAGGATGGCCCTCGATCAGTTGATCGCCCGCGATGCCCTCGACATACACCAGTTCCGGATCGGCCGGATCCTTGAAGTCCAAAAGCGTGAAGGATCCGGCCATACCCGGATGCACCCCCGCGCTGAACGGAAGTATCTGCAGAATTACGTTTTTCATCTGCGAATCGTCGAGCAGCCGCTTCAGCTGTGCCTTCATGACATCCGGGCCGCCGACCATGCGCCGGATCGCCGCTTCGTCGAGCACCACCCACAGTTCTAGCGGATCCGGCTTGGTGAGATGCATGGCCCGATCCATCCGCGCCCGCACATTGTGCGACACCGTGTCGCTGTCCAGCTTCGGCATATTGGTGTCGATGACCGCCTCGGCGTACTCCGAAGTCTGCAATAGCCCTGGGATGTAGGAGGTTTGGTAGTGCCGGGCTGAAAGCGCCTCGGATTCGAAGTTGATATAGGCCGCGTGCACCTCGGTCAGCGTCGCCTCGTACGGGCGGGACATGCCGGGCTTGAGTGCGTCCGAGAGGAGCTCGAGCGCATCGGTGCGCTGCTGTTCGGTGACGTCGTAGAGATCCAGCATCGCCATCAGCGTGCGCCGTTGCGGGCGCGCCTGCGCCGTCTCGATGCGGTACAGCGTGGTGATATTGATGCCGGTCTTGCCGCTGACGTCCTCTTTGCTGAGCCCCGCGTGTTCGCGCATCTCGGTCAGTAGCACCGAGAGCCGCCGCAAACCCGCGGTGAGGACTGTGCGCTTGCCTGCCATGACAACCCTTTCGCCCGGCGCACCCAATAGCACTCTTGCGTACATGTCTGTAGTGGGTGCCCGCCATACACCGCGAATATGCAATCGCAGCGTGGTGAGAGACTACCGCCATTTGCAGCAATGAAGTTCGGAGTTTTCGGTGCGGTATGCCTCCTAGCGGCAGATCGTCGGTCGACGGCCGGATCTGTGGGGCATTCGTCCTGGTAGCCGCGGCGCCGCCTACCCGCGACCGGGGGCATGGGTTCGGTGGAGCACGGCGACATCGTGGTGGCGGATTCGGACGGTGTGCTGCTGCTCGATGTGGCCGGGTCGGTGCAGGTGCTGCCTTCGGGCCGGGTGTTGATATGGCACTCGCGCTCGTGGAGGAGGACCACGGCGCTGAATTGCGCGCACTTGCGAAACATCTGGTCGTATTCCGGTGCAGACACCGGTCGTCAATCCCAGTTCAGCGTCGGCAACAGCATCGGCACGCCGTGCGCGCCCGGACTGCGCCAGGTGGTCGCCGCCGTGGTCGCGGATCCGGCGGCCGACCACGCTCTTGCCGCCATGGCCGAGCGCGCTGCGCTCGGTGGACGTCAACTGATGCGGTTGTTCGCCAAGGAAATCGGAATATCGCCGGGCCGCTACGTCGAGCAGGTGCGGTGTTGGCTGCCCAGGCATTGCTCGAATCGTCAACCGACGGGGCGGCCACCATTATGCGGCTCTGTGGTTTCGGTTCCGAGGAGAAGATGCGGCGCATCTTCTTGAAATTACTCGGCACTACGCCAACCGATTATCGCCATCGCTTTCACGCCTCGTAGCGAACTATTCCGAATTCGGCACTGCACGAATAGATCAGGGGTTGACCCATGCCTATTTAACGTCGCACTGTCCTCGGAGTCGGAGTGGCCGGTACCACGCTGTGGCTGCAAGACATGGTGCGGCACAACCAGATTCGTTGATCCATCGCTCGACTCCGTTGGCTCGTGCCACACAGGAGTTGGTCACGCGGGAGCTGGCGACACCGCTGCGAAATCACAATGTGCGCGGCTATCTTTTTCGGGCGTGCGCTCACCGAGCAGGCCGGTATCCGCCCCGGCGCGGACTACGACGAAGAACTGATGTTCCTGATTTGTGTACTGCACGATCTCGGCCTCGCCGAAATAGCCAACGGTGCGCAGCGATTCGAAATGGACGGCGCGGATTTCGCTGTGAATTTCCTCGAGGACAGCCTCACCGATGGGCGAGTGGATATCATGCGGGACGGGATTGCCGCGCATACCACCGGGCTCAGAAGTCGCCGGTCTTCCGGCGTCGGCGTCCGGCGGAGACCTGGATCGCGGTGTCGGGCATCGGGATCGACGTCGGGCCGGTCCGGCCGATCTGCCAGCCGGGATACGCCGATCGGGTGCGTCGCGCGTATCCGTGACTGGGCGGACGCGCGGTCACGGCGGCCATCGAAGCGCAGACCGTCGCGAATCCGAACAAGCGCCGCTGGGCACACTTTCGGCGAGATCCTGCGGCTGCGTCACCCGGATCTGGCGCTACCGACGTGGGAGACGATCCTCGCGCCCAGCGGGTGGGGTAACTAGTTACCTCGGGACTCACCGGCCGCAGGCGGCGATCGCATACTGCCCACGCGCGGGCCGATGATGTGGCAAACTCTTGGCCACCGGCCCAGCTCCTGGCGAGTATCGAGCGTGAAAGTCGTTGTCACCAACTGGCTGTGGGCTCGCTACTCGGTGATCAGGGTCGTGACCGCAGCAATGAGAACGCACTCTTGCGTTCTTGCATTTGTAAGAGCATGATCCAGCTACGCTAGTTGTGAAGAACCGATCCGATGACCGGGATTACCGAATCGAGAGCCAATCATGTTGGTACAAAGCGCGTTGGTGTCGGGTGAATTCGGAGTACGGCGATGAGCGCGCCTACGGTGGGGGTGCTGCCGACCGCTCCGCAGATATTGTGTGCATTCCAGGGACGACGTTTTCAAGATCGTGAATTACTGCGTTCCGCACACGCTCTCGCCGAACTGCACGCACGCCGTGCCGAGATTCAGGACATGAATCTCGTGGCCGAAATCGATTGCCGTCGTAGTGAACTCATCGATGATATCAACGAGTGGATTGCTCAGGAGATCCCGCAGCATCGCAATGGTGCCTCGCTACATACCGAGAGCCTCGGCGCGGTGGTGGATCGGATGGCGCGCAGTTGGGTAGACGCCAACACCGCCATCGATGTCGACGGCGCGCGCAGCGACAATACCCATAAACACTGGTACCACTTGGCAGAACTCGTCGACGGCTACACTGATCTGGTGACCGACGTGGCCGGTGGCCGCCGCCGTTTGCCTGAACAGTGAAGTCCTGACGGCGACCTCCGTCCGCAATAGTGACACTGCCCCGACAGCGTTACTGCTCAATTGGCGACGTCCCGGGTCGGCGTTATCCGACCAATGGCCCGACCCGGAAGCTAACGTCGCCGGCACAGTGACGGCGGGCGCAACGGGGCGCCCCGCCCGGCGTGCCGCGTGGTCGACTGGCGCGGCACGCCCGCCACGAATTCACCGTTAATAGCGAATTCGACAGTGTCCGAACTCATTCGGCAACCATCCAGACCGCTGCCGCCGCGACGCGAATATCGATCGTGTCATGTGCGCGCAGTGCCGCGAGCAGATCGACCCACGGTGTCGACCAGCCGAAGTGATTCCCGCATTGCTGGATCAGCGTCACCGCGGCAAGCAGGCCGGCCAATTCGTCGCTACGGGATAGGGTGCCCGCGATGGCATGCATTGTCTCCGGCCGTGCGGTGCGCAGCACGCTCGGCAACGTCGCCTCCACTCGCCGCGCGGGATAGTCGACCAGCGCGCCAGTCGCGACCGCACCTGCTTGCTGAATCAACCGCGCGGTCGGTTTGCTTTCCGCCCAGCGAATTTGGGCCAGATACAGATTGATGGCCGATTCGCGCCAGAACGGCTCGGTCGACAACCGATCGGCGAGGGCGCTCGCCGCGGACCTGGCAGCATCGGAGCGTTCGGCCGCCGTGCCGAGTGCGGCGGTCAGTCCGACCAGGCGCTGTAGGGCGGGTAGGTCCCGTCCCGGGATGACGTGATCGCCCGCTGCGAGTAGCCGATCGACGGCGGCCGTCAGCGCCGAATCATCTGCGGTGGTCGCGATGTTGTCGACGAGCGCCTGGGTGGCGGGTAACCACAGGCCGAGTTCATCGAGATCGCAGATCCGGTGCGCCAACATTATCGCCGTGTCGGGCGGACTCCAGCGGCTCCAGCGGTGCAGTACCGGGATTGCCCGAGCGGCGAGTTGACTGTCGGTGCCGCTCGCTATCTGCCGGATCAGCTCGGCCATGCGGTGGCGCTGGGCGATTGGGAGCAGTTCCGGTCTCAGGTTCAGGATTTCATCCGCGACCGTGGGATCGGCTGCGGCATCGGCGAATATTCGCCAGGCCGCGTCGGTGTCCAATAGCCAGCGGCAGGCGAAGACTACGGCGCGACGGACATCGCGGTGCTGATCCGGCTGCGCCCACAGCGCTTGGAGCGCATCCATCGCGTCGGGGGCGTGCAGTTCGGCGAGCAGCCGGACACCTTCCTTACGTGAGGTGATCTTGGGGGAGTCGACGAGTGGTGCGACAGCGTTCGCAACCTTATCGGGGCCGAGGCTTTTAGCGCAGGTCGCGATGCTGCTGACCGCCGCACGCGCTCGATCGGTGTCGACGTGGCGGGCGAGCAATTCGATTGCCGCTTCGGTTTGGTCGCTGCGTCCCAATGCGGTAAGTGCCGCCTCGGCGATGGGAATATCGGGATGCTCGGTGTATTCCGCGAGGCGGTCCGCGCTGCCCGGCAACCGACCCAAAATCCTTACCGCCCGCACCTTCTCGTATTGCGATGACTTCTTCGACTCGAAGTGGCTGGTCAGCAGTCGGGCATACGATTCGACCTGCGGTGGAGTCCAGCGGTCGAATCCCGAGTAGAAGTCGGGCACCAACCGCACTTTCGGCGATGCGAAGCGGCCGGGGGTCGCGGAGCCGAGGAGCGAATCGAGTAGATCGGTGCGTCGGGTGGCGATCAGCCGCTGCACGATATCCAGCGTGATCAGGGAGCGGTCCCGGTGGAGCAAGGTGGTGAGGGTCTGGTCGCGAGTGGACGGATTGCTCAGTGCCAGTCGCACCGCCCGCCGGACCACCTGGTCGTCGCGAGCTCCGCATGCTCGTATCAGGAGTTGTTGCAGGGCAGGGATCTTCCAGGAGCGCTTGTTGAGGCCATCGGCCAAATCGAGGGTCAGGCGCCATTGGTCGCGGGCGGCGTCATTGTCGATTCGTCCGCGAAGTGCCGCGAAGATCCGCTGTTCCGTGCCATGTGGCAGCGATCGGTCCAGGTCATTCAGATCGGGAAAAACCGCGTGGGTCGCAAGGCTTTCGATCAGGCGCAGTGCGGTGTCGGTGAACGATGGGTCATCAATCTCGACGCCGCGGCGGAGCAGGGTTCGTGCCAGTCCGGAGATGGTCGTCCTGGTCGGGTAGGAGCAGTCGCGCGCTTGCAGTGCCTCGGTGCCGAGTTGTTCGAGGACGGTGAGGTGTTCGGCGCGCAGCAGTGATGGCGGAAGGTTGTTGACCGCCTGGAGTGCGGTGTAGCGCACCGGGTCCTGTTCATTGCGCAGGCGGCGCAGGGATTCGAGCATGGTGGCGACGACCGCGGGATCGCGAGTGCCCGCGGCCGCCGTGATGAACAGCGGGTATGCCTGCGCCCGCTCATCCACGGTCGGGCGTCGAATCGCCTCGGCCAATATCGGTTCGGCTTCGTTCCAGGGCAGACGAGCGATCAACCGTTCGCGGACCGCGCGCACATCGGCCCCACCGGGCCGGTCGAGGAGTTCCCGCGCGAGGGCCGTACGTTCCTGGTGCGGTAGGGCATCGAGCGCGGTCATCGGGACTTGGTCCGGATCGACGCCGGTTCGGGCGAAGACCTGCCGCACCACGATGGTGCGGCGGGCCAGCGGAAGTGTGCGCAGAAACCGGTCGCGCTGGTATCCGGAGTAGACCGTGCCCAGTGCGACCAGCCGATCGTCGGGTAGTCCGCCCAGTGCCCGCCACAGGGCGGTTCCGCTCAAGCCGGTGCCATTGGCGGTCGGATCCAGAATCAGCTCGGCAACCCGGGCCGGGTCGTGCCGGGCGAGTTGTCCGGCCGCCGAACTCAGTTCATAGATCGAGGTGTACCGGACTGCCCTGGTAGCGAGGGCGAGCAGCCGATCCGGGTGGCGTTGGGCGGCCGGGACGGATCCGGCCGCAATCCATCGCCACAGATTCGGCCAATCCGACTCGCCCGCTTCCGCTGCCAGTCCTTCGACATGGTCGAGGACCGCATCGATATGCCTGCGGCCCAACGCTGCCCAGTTCTCGACCGCGTAATCGAGTTCGGGCAAATACTTGGCGACCACCGGAGGTGAGCAATTCGGCAGTACCCGCGCGGCCTCGGCATCGCCGAACCAGCGTCGCACTTGCGGGAGCAGGGGATCGGCGAGTTGGGAGCGCTGACCGTAGCCGAGGGCTCGATACATGGTTCGCCGTATCCGCTGTGACATCCGGAGCAGCCGCTCGATCAGCACTTCGGGATCTACGCCCGTCCGCACCAGCCCGACAACCGCTCGCGTACCGAATTCCGGTCCGCCCGAATCGAGTTCGGCCAGCAGATGCTCATGGTCCGCGACGACCGCGACGTCCGCGACGACCGCAGCCATACGAATCGCGATGACCCGCTCGTAGTACCCCCGCCCCGCCAGCTCGGCGAGTAGCTGCCGGAGCTCAGGCCTCCCCGCCAAACGCAACGCCCCCGCCGCGATCGCATGCTGTCGCTCGGCTGCCGTCAACGGCTCGATATCCCGCAACAACTTCGTCGCCTGTACCGCCATCCTTCGAGAACCCCCTCTATCGCGCCACCGTTCGATCCGTGCTGTGAGGATATGTCCGATGCATCGGATAGCGCCGAACCGGCGGGACCGAGGTTGCACCGACTCCGCTCAGTGCTTCGAACATGCATTCGAATATATGTCGAGCGCCCCTGGAACGGAACCCTTTTCAGATTGCCCTGTGAAGACAGCGGGCCGAGCACATCGGTACCGGCCGAACGCTCGGTATGCGGCTATCGTGGCTCGCATCTGTCCTTGCGATCACCGTCGGGTTCATCATGCTGTCCCAGCTGCTGTGAGCAGCATCCCGTATTGAGACGTATCAGGAAGTGGCGATGATCGTGCTGGCGATCAATGCCGCGGCCAGCCCGATGACCTGGCCTCGGCGCAGTCGCTCCTTCAGGGCGGACACGCCCAGAATTACCGGGACTACCGGATAGAGCGAAGACAGCACAACTGCGACGGCCAGGTACTGAGTCCGGGTCGCGAGTAGGTAGGACACCAGCGCTACGGCGGCGAGGATGCCGGAACATGCGGCTAAGAGGTCGTTTCGATGTCGTTGGGCCGGTGCGGTATCCCCGGATTCGGATGCGAGTTGCCATGCGAGCAGGGCGACGAGGAGGACGGCCGCGGCCCGGCCCGCCGTCACCGGCCAGATTCCGGCCGCGGGCGCGGCTTGTGCCAGCGCCAGATACTGCACGGCGATGCCGAGACCGGCGATCAGTCCGTCACCGATGGCGGCACCGACAATCAGACCGCTGCCGGTGGTGCCGCCCGCGACGAGCCAGAGCGCGGGCAGTGCGAGCACGATCCCGACCCACGCCAATGGTGCCGGATGTTCACCGAGCAGGGCGGTTCCGATCAGAACCGGCAGCGCGACACCACCGACGGCGCTGACCGGTACCACCACCGACATTGCCCCGCGGCTGATTCCGCGGAACAGGAAGGTCATCGCGATACCGGTCCCGACACCGGATAGTGCTCCCCATCCGAGATCCATCGGCTGAGGCGCTGTGTGGGAGACGAACGGACCGACGAGGGCAGTGGCGACGAACCCGCCGAGCTGGCCCAACAGGGCAACACGCCCGAATCCGATGCGCCGTGACGCGACTCCGCCCACGAAATCCGACAGCCCATAGCTCAATGCGGAAACCAAGGCCAGTAGCGTGCCCACGATCAGATTCGCCGGTCGTTGTGCATGACTCATGCGTAACCCGCGAGCCGGACCTGTGTCAACGTGGCCGGGCAGTCGCCCGAACTCGACGATCGGCGAGCGCGCGCAATTCCGTTGTGGGGCAGAGAGCTTACGTGCCCGGTCGGAGTCCGAGTAGAAGGCAGTCGCTCGGCAGTGCGGTCGGCCCGCCCACCCATTTTATGTTTCGGGGCAGGAAACTTGTGTTATCGGGAAGATTGTCGATACGCGAGTTCGGCTGTAGGGCAGGATATTCGGTCGGCGAATCCACCCGATTGTTCACCGTGAGCAGGGCGGATATCGTTATTCGTCGAGGCGATCGGAGTGTGTCGACATGAGATACGACGAACTGTACGTGACCGGTGTCGATGAATGGACCGCTGTGGCCAACAGCATCGTTCCGATGGACCACCGGTACCGAGATCGGAGCCAGTGGCAGGTCACGCTGATCACGCAGCACACGACGAGCTACAACCTGCTGCGCTGGGATCAGCCGGGCGACCGACAGGCCTTCCGCACGCCGTCACACATCCGCCGGATGCCCGCCGAGAACTTCTACTGGCTGGTGATCCCGGAGCGCGGCTCGTTCACTGTCGCCGATGATCACGAAATCACTTGTGTCGCACCGGGACAGGCTGTTCTTACGGGCTTGGACCAGAGGCTGCGATTATGGGTACCCAGCTCGGTGGCATTCGGCTTCCAGATCCCGCGCACCGACGTCGACCACGCGATAGCACCGTTGGGTACGCGCCGACCGGTATTCGACCTCGAATCCGGACTCGGGCGCATCGCCCGCACCATGATCCGCGAAACCCATGCCGAGCGATCCCGGCTCACCGGCCGGCAATTCAATGCGGTCTGCGACCGGACCACCGAGCTGCTGTGCATGATGGCCGTCGGCGATAGCAGTCCGCAACGGGCACATCTGGCCGAGACGGCTGAGGCGGTGCGCCGGTATGTGCGCGACAATATCGGGGTCGCCGATCTGCGGCTGGCCGCGGTGGCGCGGGCGTTGAGCTGGTCGCCACGGCAGTTACGCATCGCGCTCGAGCACGCCGGAACCACGTATCGTGAAGTGCGCCAGGATGAATCATTGCGTGCGGCGCGCGCCATGCTCGAAAACCCGGGCACCACACTGACAATCGGCGAGATCGCCGAGCGCAGCGGATTCACCGTGACGTGGTTCTCCGCCGCGTTCAAGACGCGCTACGGCGAAACCCCGAGGGAATTCCGCAAACGCCGGCTGGCCGAGACCATCGACCAGCCGACACCGGCGGTCATTCGGATGGATACAACCGCACCGGCAGAGTCAGCGGGCCCGCGGTGAGGATTTGCGGGCTGACCGGAAGCGACGCCGAGTCCTGCGTCAGATGTAACAGCGGGAAGCGGTTGAAAAGCGTGGACAGCGCGATACGTGCTTCCAGCCGGGCCAGCGGAGCGCCGAGGCAGATGTGCGGCCCGCGCCCGAAGGCCAGCTGACCGCGGTGATCATGATCGATGTCGAAGACATCGGCATTCGGGTAGTGCTGCGGGTCCCGTCCGACACCGCCGTACCAGATGACGATCGCCCCCTTCGGCAGGTCGACGCCCGCGATGGTGACATCCTGCTGGGCATAACGGAGATTCGCGCTGTACACCGGCGACCGGTAACGCAATGCCTCCTCGACCACATCCGGCCAGCGGTCCTGGGTGAGGGCCTTGTCCAGTTGCCTGGGGTTCTCACTGAGGGCGATGATCGCGTTGGCCAGCAGGTGCACGGTTGTCTCGTGTCCGGCCACGATCACCAGCCACAGCATATTGACCAGCTCGTCGGTGGTCAGATTGTCGGTATTGGCCGCAATCAAGGCGGAGGTGAGGTCGTCGCCCGGCTCGCGTCGTTTGCCCTCGATGAGCTCGGTGAAGAACGCGATCATCTCCCCCATCGCCGTCTGCATCTGCTCAATGGTGCTGGTGTGCGACACGATCGTGGTGGACCAGTCCCGGATTCGGGCGCGGTCCGCCTTCTCCACACCGAACAGTTCACAGATCACCCGCACGGGAAACGGGGTAGTGAATCGCTGGACGAGGTCGAATTCGCCCTGTTCGTCGGCGAAGTCATCGATCATTTCGTTGGCGATCTGATGAATCCGGGGCTCGAGCCCGGCCACCCGAGCGGGTGTGAATGCGGCGCTGATCGTCTTGCGTAACCGCCGATGGTCCTCGCCGTCCTTGTTCAGCATATGGTCGATATCGGTCAACGCGCGCATCGGCCAATCCGCTGGAATGGTGCCATCGTGCAGCGCCGGACACTTCTGGGCGTTCTTGCTGAAGATTGTGCCGTCGCCCGCGAGCACCTCGCTCACCGCCCGATAGCTCACCGCGCTCCAAGCCGCGACGCCGCCGGTCAGCTCGATCGGAACCAGTGGCCCGCGTCGAGCGATTCGCTCATAGGTTTCGAGAACCGTTTCTCCAGCGGTGGGCAGCTGGATGACCGACTCGGTCATACTGTCTCCAATGGTGTGATCGAAGAATGGCACCCGGACCATCCGAGTTCGTGCCAGCTCAGTGTCGATCACCCGCCGCGCAGCAGGGGGCCGATCAATATCCTCTGCCCCGCAACGGAATTCCGCCGCGATCGGAACATAAACTCGGACGCGGCTGAAGTTTCGGCACACGCGTGGCAAAGTGTTTTCGATGAGCAAGCTCAATTGGAGCCATAACGCTTACTACCAAGGTTTTCTCATGCGGCAGCTGCCCGCCCCGTGTACTCGGGTGTTGGACGTTGGTTGTGGGGCCGGGGCATTCGCGGGAGAACTTGCGCGGCGGGCCGAGCATGTCGATGCGATCGACCGGTCACCGATGATGATCGATGCCGCGAAGCAGGCGACGCCGGACAATGTCGGCTGCATCCTCGGGGATGTGCTGACAGCGCCGCTCGCCGAGGGTTCCTATGACGCGATCGTATCGATCAGCACGTTGCACCATATGCCGCTCGATGAGGTGCTGCCGGTGTTGGCGCGGGCAGTTCGGCCGGGTGGGGTGATCGCCGCTGTGGCATTGCCCCGGCCCGATCTCCTTCGGGAATTGCCCGTCGAGTTGGCGGCCGTGATCGGGCATCGGTTGTTCGGGATCGTGTTTCGGATTCTTCGGGCGCGTGGGCGGGGGAGTTGGTATGCGGTCGAGGCAACGCACGATGTCATGCCGGTTGTGCTCGATCCGCCGCTGACGACGCGGCAGGTGCGGGCGCGGGTCGCGTCGATTCTGCCCGGTGCGCGGGTGCGGCGGCTGGTCTTTTGGCGCTACTCGCTGGTGTGGCGCAAACCGGCCTAGACGGCCGCGGCGCGCTTGGCCTCGCGGCGCTGTCTGCGGCGAATTCGGTAGCGGCGGATCCGGCTCGCCAGTAGATACACCAGGATCACACCGATCACCAGCAGTGTGCCCGCGCAGATGGCCGCCACGACCGGGTGGAAGATCGCGATGGTGACAATGCCGCCGACGGTCAGGTCCTCGACGAGACTCATCACGATATTGCTCGCGGGCTCTGGCGAGGTGTTGATCGCCATCCGTGTCCCGGCCTTCACGAGATGACTTGCCAGGGCAGTGGTTCCGCCGACCGCTCCGGCTGCCAGTTGGGGCAGCGATCCGTCCTGGCCCGCGAGTAGTGCGGCGACGACCGCACCCGATGCGGGGCGCACGATGGTGTGCACCGCATCCCAGAAGCTGTCGAGATAGGGGACCTTGTCCGCGACGGCCTCGATGAGGAACAACACACCGGCGGCGATCAGCACATCGGTGCGCTGCAGCGCCTCGGGCACGTCATCGGATAGACCGGTCACGCCGAATAGCCCGAGCAGCAGGACCACCGCATAGGCATTGACCCCGCTCGCCCAGCCTGCGGTGAAGATCAGGGGCAGTGCTGACATGGGGCCATCGTATGGCTTTCCGCGCAGCCGAAAACCGTGACCGGCAAGGTTTTACAACGCCTGCGCGACCGGATTTGGGAGTCCTCACCGTGCTGCCGACACCGCAACCCCGGCACCGGCAGAACGTTCTGACCTCGTGAGGGTTCTTCAGCGCAGCTGGGGTGCGACCTTCGCGCCGAGCAATTCGATATTGTGCAGCACCTTTTCATGCGGCAGCGTACCGACGCTGGTGTGCAGCATGAAGCGGTCCAGGCCGAGGGTGTCACGGATATCGGTGATCTTTTCGGCGACATAGTCCGGCGTGCCGACGAAGAGCGAACCGCTCTGGGAGCGCAGGGCATCGAACTGCGCGCGGGTCATCGGGCCCCAACCGCGTTCGCGCCCAATGGTGCTCATCGCCCCGGCATACGGCTCGTAGAAGTCGGCGACGGCCTGTTCGTCGGTATCGGCGATATAGCCGTGCGCGTGCACTGCCACCGGCTGCTTCTCGTGGCCGCCCTCTTCGAGTGCGCGGTGGTATAGGTCCACCAGCGGCTTGAAGCGAGCGGGCTGACCCCCGATGATCGCGATCGCCAGCGGTAAGCCGAGCAGTCCGGCGCGGACCACGGATTCCGGGCTGCCGCCCACCGCGATCCAGACCGGCAGCGGCCGGTTGTCGGTGCGTGGGTAGATCACCGCATCGCGCAGCGGGGCACGGAATTTGCCGTTCCAGGTCACCGGTTCGTCCGCGCGAATGTGAAGCAGTAGCGCCAGCTTCTCCTCGAACAGCTCGTCGTAGTCGCTCAGGTCGTAACCGAACAACGGAAAGCTCTCGGTGAACGAACCACGTCCGGCCATCAGCTCGGCGCGACCGTTCGAGAGTCCGTCCAGCGTAGCGAAATCCTGGTACACCCGTACCGGATCATCGGAGCTCAACACGCTCACCGCGCTGGTCAGCTGAATGTGCTCGGTCCGTGCCGCGATTGCGGCCAGCACCACCGCGGGAGCGGATGCCGCGAAATCCTTGCGGTGATGTTCGCCGACGCCATAGACATCGAGTCCGGCGCGCTCGGTGGCGACCGCCTCGTCGACGACCTCGCGCAGCCGTTCGGCCGCGGTGGGCGCAGGTCGGTCGCCGACCGGGTATAGCTCCGCGAAAGTCGTGAGTCCCAGTTCCACAGCTCGAGTCCTGTTCGTGTGTAGTTTCTACGTCAACCACTAGCCTAAACGGACCATGGTCCGCAACTATTCCATCTATGGACCGCGGGTTCGTGGCGCGGGCAAGGACAATGCGCGCTGACCGGTGCGGATACTCTTGGTCCATGTCAGTGCGTTCCCGCCAGCCGCTTGTTCCCGGCACGCTCTCGCCCACCCGTGAGGTTCCGCGCTCGATCGAGCGTCCGGAGTATGCGTGGAAGAAGACCGTGAACGAGGGCAGCGAACCCTGGGTGCAGACGGCCGAGACCATCGAGAAGATGCGGATCGCGGGCAAGATCGCCGCACAGGCGCTCGAAGAGGCGGGCAAGGCGGTCGCGCCCGGGGTCACCACCGATGAGCTGGACCGGATCGCGCACGAGTACATGTGCGACCACGGCGCATACCCATCGACATTGGGCTACAAGGGTTTTCCGAAGTCGTGCTGCACCTCGCTGAACGAGGTGATCTGCCACGGCATTCCGGACTCGACGGTGATCCAGGACGGCGACATCGTCAACATCGATGTGACCGCCTACATCGACGGCGTGCACGGCGACACCAACAAGACCTTCCTGGCCGGTGATGTCGACGAGGAGGTGCGACTGCTGGTCGAGCGCACGCATGAGGCGACGATGCGGGCGATCAAGGCGGTTCGGCCGGGCCGGGCACTCAATGTGATCGGGCGCGTCATCGAGTCCTACGCCAACCGGTTCGGCTACGGCGTGGTGCGCGATTTCACCGGGCACGGTGTCGGCCCCACCTTCCACAGCGGCCTGGTCATCCTGCACTACGACCAGCCCGCCATCGAATCGGTGATCGAGCCCGGCATGACCTTCACCATCGAGCCGATGATCAACCTCGGCGGTATCGACTACGAGATCTGGGACGACGGCTGGACCGTGGTCACCAAGGATCGCAAGTGGACAGCGCAATTCGAACACACGCTGGTCGTGACCGACACGGGCGCCGAAATTCTCACCTTGCCATGACGCGTGGACCGCGCAGTTCTGTGCTCGCGCTGTTGGGTCGTGATCGAGGCGGGCGCCGAGATCCTGACCCTGCCGTGACGTGTGGACCGCGCAGTTCTGTGCTCGCGCTGTTGGGTCGTGATCGAGGCGGGCGCCGAGATCCTGACCCTGCCGTGATGCGAGCCCGTCATGCGCGCGCGTGCCCGGGGTCGGCTCGTGCGCGGTGCGATGCCGGGGATGTGGCGTACGCACCGCTGACGGAGCCAGCGCATTGAAAGGCGCGCTGCTGATCGCCGGAACAACCTCCGACGCGGGGAAAAGCGTTGTAGTGGCCGGACTTTGCCGCATGCTCGCCCGGCGCGGCGTTCGAGTCGCGCCGTTCAAGGCGCAGAACATGTCGAACAACTCGGTGGTCACCCTCGACGGCGGCGAGATCGGTCGGGCGCAGGCGCTGCAGGCGGCAGCGTGTGGGCTGGAGCCGAGCGTGCGGTTCAACCCGGTCCTGCTCAAACCCGGCAGCGACCGACGCTCCCAACTCGTGGTGCGCGGCAAGGCAATCGGCACCGTCGGCGCGCGCGACTATTTCCAGCACCGCCAGGATCTGCGCGAAGTCGTTACCGCCGAACTGGATTCGCTGCGCACCGAATTCGATGTGGTGATCTGCGAGGGCGCGGGTTCGCCCGCCGAAATCAACCTGCGCGCCACCGATCTGGCGAATATGGGTCTGGCCCAGGCGGCGCGACTACCGGTCCTCGTGGTCGGCGATATCGACCGCGGCGGCGTGCTCGCGCACCTATTCGGCACCGTTGCGGTACTGGAACCCGAAGACCAGCAACTGATTTCCGGATTCATCGTCAACAAGTTCCGCGGTGATGTCGAGTTGCTGCGTCCCGGACTCGATCGGCTCACCGAGCTGACCGGGCGCCCGACCCTCGGCGTCATCCCGTACGCGGACGAACTGTGGATCGACGCGGAAGACTCCCTCGGCACCATCGCCGACGCACCGGTCGGCCGCTCCGGCCCGCCGCGCGGCACCGAATGGCTCACGGTCGCCGCCATCCGTCTGCCGCGCATCTCCAATTCCACCGATGTCGAAGCGCT
Organism: Nocardia sp. NPDC050412; assembly: GCF_044458825.1. Classification (NCBI taxonomy): domain Bacteria; kingdom Bacillati; phylum Actinomycetota; class Actinomycetes; order Mycobacteriales; family Nocardiaceae; genus Nocardia; species Nocardia sp. NPDC050412. The sequence continues at coordinate 153,630 of NZ_JBITIJ010000004.1, read as the reverse complement.
GGCGTGTGAGCCCGGTGTCGCGGTGCGCTGGGTCAGCGACCCGTCCCGGCTTGCCGATGCGGATCTGGTGGTGCTGCCGGGCAGCAAGGCGACCGTTTCGGATCTGGAGTGGTTGCGGCGCACCGGAATTGCCGATGCGCTAAGGGCTAGGGCCGTAGCGGGTCGGCCGGTTCTCGGCATCTGCGGTGGATATCAGATGCTCGGCAGTCGCATCGTCGATCGGGTCGAATCGAATGCGGGGACGGTCGCGGGGTTGGGTCTGCTCGATCTGGAGATCGAATTCGCCGATCCGAAGGTGCTGCAGCGAAGTGCCGGACGGGGTAACGGAATTCCCGTGCACGGCTACGAGATTCACCACGGTCGTGTTGAGCGCAGCGGTGATCCGGCCTGGCTGGAGGTGGACAGTACACCCGAGGGCACAGTGCGCGGGGCGATCTGGGGCACCCACCTGCATGGCCTACTGGAATCGGATGAGTTCCGTCGCTCCTGGCTCCGCATAGTCGCCGCCCACGCCGGGCGGCACGGTTTCGTCGTCGCCGACAACATTTCGGTAGCCGCGATCCGCTCGTCCCAACTCGACCTGCTCGCCGACCTGATCGAACAGCACCTCGATATCGCCCACATCGAACGCCTGCTCACCGACGGCGGACCTGCCGATCCGCCGACCATCGTCTCCGGCCTGGCAGTCGGCAGCAGTCCCCTCTGACCTGCGCGGACAATAACCGAAATGTTTATGTTCCTGACTCGCGGGTAACTGACACGCGGTCCCGTTCAGTTCGGGCGTGTAGCGTACTCCGGCATGAAATCTCGGCGGATCACGGTCGGTGACCGGGCATGGACCGTACGGGTCGACGGCCCGGAGTCTCGGCACAGCGTGCTGCTGTTGCCCGATGCCGGTGATCCGGTCGACGTCTACGACCAGGTGTGTGCGCGCCTGCACACCTCGGACCTGCGCACCATCGCGGTGGAATCGGTGGCGGACCTGGATCCGGCGGGCGTGCACGCCATCCTCGACGAACTCGGCATCCCCTGGGTGAATGTCGCCGGACGCGGCGCGGGCGCGCAGTTGGGCTGGCAGGTCTGCGCGGGTGGATTCGGCCGGTTCATCAGCCTTGTCGTCGCCGACCGCGGCCATCCCGCGATACCCGCCGCCGACGGCACCGTGGCGGACCCGACATGTCGACCGGTGGAGGTCGCCGCCACCGTGCTGGTCACCAAGAATCTGCCGCGTTCGGTCGCCGATGCCTCCGGTCGCTACGTCTACGGCGAATTCCGGGTGGTGGAGATCGATGTCGACAATGTGGCGACCGAGGCCGACCACGAATTGGCCACCGAGATCGTGTTACGCACCAGCCTCTGGTGAACCCGCGGTCTTCTTGCGAAAAACCGTCAACCAGTCCAGCCAGCTGTCTAGTTCGGCGAAGGCCTTGGTCAGCGGTTCGGCCGAGGACAGGAAGACATCGTGGCGCGCGCCGTCGATCGGGACGATATTGGTCCGATCGCCCAGGCAGCCCGACCAGCGCTGAATCTGGCGCACATCGAGCACCGCATCCGCCACATCGACGGCCGGACCGTATTTGCGCGCGAATTTCGTGATGCGCGAACGCAGAATCAACGCGGGCACGCCGACCGACAGACCCGCCTGCAGTTGCGCGTGCCCGTTGCGAATCGCGCGCAACCAGCCCAACCGGACCGGGAAGCCCGCGAGCGGTTTCCAATCCAGGTTGTAATGCCACTCGCCCGCGACGCTGTGGTGCAGGCTGTCACCATAGGAGCTGATCTTGGCGCCGGGTAGTTCGAACATCGACCGGAACCGGCCGAGCAACCTGATCACCGGGGTGCCGATGGTCCGGTAGTACGAGGGACCCTGCAGGTCGAACCACGGGCTGTTGAGCACCAGCCCGACGATGCCCGATTTGGCCGTGCCATTCGTCTTGTTGAGCCGGTCCAGCCAGAGCGCCGCGACGAGTCCGCCGGTCGAATGCGCGACCAGCAGCACGTTGTCGCCCGCCTCCTCCTGGACGATGCGTAGCGACTCGTTCAGTTCGGCGTCGTAGAGCGCCAGATCGGTGACGTAGTGCGGCGTCTGGCCCTCCCGCAGCGAGCGACCGCACTTGCGTAGATCCAGCGCGTAGAAGCGATGCCCGCGCCCGGCGAAGTGTTCGGCAAGATGCTGCTGGAAGAAGTAGTCGGTGAAACCGTGCACGTAGAGCACCGCGGGCTCGGTGGCTGTGTCGTTTCGAGTGACCCGCAAGCGATCGCTAGCGGCGGCATCGGTGTCGGGGGTATAGCGAACGAGGGTTGCCACGGCCTCGCCCTCACCATCGGGGTCCGGACCGAGCGGCAGAGTGCGCTGCTCATAGCCCGCGCCGAGGACATCGGGCTGCCAGCGCTCGGTGGCCGGGGCCGTGATATCGGACACGCTGAGCGAGACTTCGTTCGTCACAACGATCAATGTAGGCGACGTCAGCGCCGTTTCGAAGATCGAAGCCCGGAAGGAATGTATGTCACATTCGTTGGGTTCGTTGCCGGACTTCGAACAGGTGAGGTGCACAATTGGGCTAGGTGAACGGCGGGTAACCTACACCCCGCCGAGTCACGCAGGACTCGCAACAACCACATAGCGCCCGTGCCCAGCAGGCCCACCGTGGGGGTGGGCGTGCGCAGAAGGACAAGGAAGTCGATCTACCCGTGCCGAACGCTGCCATCACTGAAAAGACCGATGTAGTACTCATCGGTGCCGGCATCATGAGTGCCACTCTCGGCGCACTGCTTCGGCAGTTGCAGCCGGAATGGTCGATCTCCCTGTTCGAGCGGCTGGACGCGGCCGCCGCCGAGAGCAGCGATCCGTGGAACAACGCGGGCACCGGACACTCGGCACTATGCGAGCTGAACTACAGCCCGCAGAATCCGGACGGCTCGGTCGATATCAGCAAGGCCATCGACATCAACGAGCGCTTCCAGGTCTCGCGCCAGTTCTGGTCCTACGGCGTGGAGAACGGCATCCTCGGCGATCCCTCCGCCTTCATCAACCCCATCCCGCACGTCAGCTTCGTGCACGGCGCGGACAACGTCGACTACCTACGCAAGCGGTACGAGGCGCTGTCGCGGCATCCGCTGTTCTCGACGATGGAATACATCGACAGCCCCGACGAATTCGCCAAGCGGCTGCCGCTGATGGCCAGGGGCCGCGACTTCTCCGATCCGATCGCGCTCAACTGGACCGATGAGGGCACCGATATCGACTTCGGTTCGCTCACCAGCGAACTGCTGGCCTACCTCGGCCGCTCCGGTGTCGATCTGGCCTTCGGTCACGAGGTGCGCAACCTCACCAAGCAGTCCGACGGTTCCTGGCTGGTCAAGGTGCGCAACCTGCGCACCCGCCAAACCCGCACGCTCATCAGTAAATTCGTCTTCGTCGGCGCCGGCGGCGGTGCGCTGCCGCTGCTGCAGAAGGCGGGCATCAAGGAGGCCAGGGGTTTCGGCGGCTTCCCGATCAGTGGTCAGTTCATCCGCTGCACCAACCCGGACCTGATCTACAAGCACGAGGCCAAGGTCTACGGCAAGGCCGCCGTCGGCGCGCCGCCGATGTCGGTGCCGCACTTGGACACTCGCATCATCAAGGGCCGTCCCGGCCTGCTGTTCGGCCCGTACGCCGGCTGGACGCCGAAGTTCCTCAAGGACGGTAAAAACACCGATTTGTTCAAGTCGGTCAAGCCGAACAACATCTTCTCGCTGCTCGGCGTCGGCGTCACCGAACTCGGCCTGACCAAGTACCTGATCAGCGAGCTGCTCAAGTCCGAGGCGGGCAAGGTGGCCACGCTGGAGGAGTTCATTCCGCGCGCGGACGGTCACGACTGGGAGCTGATCACCGCAGGACAGCGCGTGCAGGTCATTCGGCGCAAGGGTGCGGGCGGCGTGCTCGAGTTCGGCACGGCGGTTATCGCCGCCGAAGACGGCACCATCGCGGGTCTGCTCGGCGCGTCGCCCGGCGCGTCGACCTGTGTGACCGCCATGATCGACGTGCTGCAGCGCTGCTTCCCGCGCGAGTACGCCGACTGGTCACCCAAGCTGAAGGAAATGGTGCCCTCGCTGGGCGTGAAGCTCTCGGAAAACCAGGCGCTGTTCCAGGAAGTCTGGGATTGGTCGACCAAAACCCTGAACCTGAACGGTGTGTCGGACAACACGCCGAAGCACACAGCGATGTGAGCGACGGGCCCGGAGGCGGTAGCTTGCGTAGCCACGCAGGGCCCCGCGACATCGCGAATTGGACACAGCGGTGTGAGCGACGGGTCCGGAGGCGGTAGCTTGCGTAGCCACGCAGGGCCCCGCGACATCGCGAATTGGACACAGCGGTGTGAGCGACGGGTCCGGAGGCGGTATCTTGCGTAGCCACGCAGGGCCCCGCGACATCGCGAATTGGACACAGCGGTGTGAGCGACGGGCCCGGAGGCGGTAGCTTGCGTAGCCACGCAGGGCCCCGCGACATCGCGAATTGGACACAGCGGTGTGAGCGACGGGCCCGGAGGCGGTAGCTTGCGTAGCCACGCAGGGCC
>NZ_JBITIJ010000004.1:0-148978 GCF_044458825.1 Nocardia sp. NPDC050412 | reverse complement strand
GGCCCCGCGACATCGCGAATTGGACACAGCGGTCGCGCCGATCGCGTAGTTGTGATAGCAAGACTCGATGATGTCAACGGTTGCACTCAAACGGTCCTGGGCGCTCGATCTCGACACCGCCACCCTGTATCAGCTGTTGAAGCTTCGCGTCGAAGTCTTTGTCGTCGAGCAGAAGTGCGCGTACCCGGAGTTGGACGGTCTCGACCTGCTGCCGGAGACGCGCCATTTCTGGCTCGATGACGAGGGCGAGATCATCTCGACGTTGCGCTTGACCGAGGAGCACGACAACGGCGTGAAATCGTTCCGCATCGGCCGGTTGTGCACCTCGGTTCCGGCGCGCGGGCACGGGTACACCACCCGGCTGGTGCAGGCCGCGCTCGCTGAGGCGGGTTCGGCGACCGTGCGCCTGAGTGCCCAGACCTACCTGGTCGACATGTACGCCAAATTCGGGTTCAAGCCCGACGGCGACGAGTTCGAAGAAGACGGCATCATGCACTTGCCCATGCGCAGGGGCTGAACCGCGAGCGGTCGCATACCCCGTAACTACCTCGCATAGCGTGCGGCTGGGTGAGGCCCGCTGGGGATGCGAGGCACTGCTGAGTGTGGGCCGGGCACGGTTCGACGGTGGAGGGTGCTGCCGGACGATGGTTGCGGCGCGAATAGAGTTGGGGCGTGTCACTGTCCCGTACCGAAAACGCGCCGCAAGCCCCTTCGCTGACCGGGGTGCGTCCCGATGCCGATGGTGATGCGGGCTTTCCGTTCTCGGCGGTGGTGGGGCAGGAGCGGTTGCAGCTGGCATTGATCCTGTGCGCGGTGCATCCCGGGATCGGCGGCGTATTGGTGCGCGGAGAGAAGGGGACCGCGAAATCGACCGTTGTGCGGGCGCTTGCGCAATTGCTGCCTCCGATTGTCGATGAGACGGGTGCGCGGCCCGCTCGGCTGGTCGAGTTGCCGGTGGGTGCCACTGAAGACCGAGTGGTCGGTTCTTTGGATCTGGAGCGGGTGCTGCGCGATGGCGAACAGGCGTTCCGGCCCGGACTGTTGGCGGCCGCGCATCACGGCGTGCTCTATGTCGACGAGGTGAATCTGCTGCACGACCACCTGGTGGACGTGCTGCTCGATGCAGCGGCGATGGGTCGGGTGCATATCGAGCGTGATGGGGTTTCGCATTCGCATCCGGCACGGTTCGTGCTGGTCGGCACCATGAATCCGGAAGAGGGTGAGCTGCGGCCACAGCTGCTGGACCGGTTCGGGCTCACCGTCGATGTCGCGGCTTCGCGGAATGTGGACGTGCGAATGTCGGTGGTGCGGCGTCGGCTGGACTACGAGGCGGACCCGGCGGGATTCGCTACGCGCTATGCCGCGGCCGATCGGGAGGTGGCCGAGCGGATTCTGACCGCCCGCGATCGGGTCGCATCCGTTGCGCTCGATGATGTGGAATTGCGGCGGATCGCCGCGCTGTGTGCGTCATTCGATGTGGACGGTATGCGGGCCGATCTGGTGGTGGCCAGGGCCGCCACCGCGCATGCGGCCTGGCGCGGCGCGGATGCCGTGGCCGAGGCGGATGTGCGGGTTGCGGCCGAGTTGGCGCTGCCGCATCGGCGGCGGCGGGATCCGTTCGATGAGCCGGGGATCAGCGAAGAGCAGCTGGATGAGGCGATGCGTGCGGCGGGAGAAGAGGCGGCAAAGTCCGGTGAGCGTGCGGAGTTAGCGGAGACCGGGGCCGAGGATCTCGACGGCGGCCGTTCGGACGGTGGCGGTTCGCGTGATCTGGACAGCCGCCCCAGCGATGCCGATGATGCCGGGTCCGAAGGCGGTCCGGATAGCGCATTGAACAATGCGGACGATCCGGATGGTGGTCCAACCAATGGTGGCCCGGATGGTCAAGGCCCAGAAGATGATCCGGATGGTGGTCCCGGCGAGGGCGGTTCAGCCGCGCCTGGCCCCGACGACGGCGGTCCGGATTCGCCGGGCGGCGGGCAGTCACCGTCCGCGCGCGAGGGTCGTATCGGCGCACCCGCGACATCCGTTGTGACACCGCCTCGTTGGGAAGTGCCGGGCGTCGGCGAGGGCGCGGCGGGTCGCCGTTCGCGCGCGCAGACCAGACAGGGACGCACGGTGCGGTCCAGTACCGATACCTCCGGCGGCCTACACCTGCTCGGCACCGTATTCGCCGCCGCACCGCACCAGCACGCCCGCGGCCGAGCCGAAGGGCCGTTGAAGTTGGCCGCCGATGATCTGCGCGGTGCGTATCGCGAAGGGCGCGAAGGCAATCTGGTCGTCTTCGTGGTCGACGCATCGGGATCCATGGCAGCGCGCGACCGGCTCTCCGCGGTTACCGGTGCGGTCGTCGCTCTGCTGCGCGACGCCTACCAGCGGCGGGACAAGGTCGCTGTGATCACCGTGCGTGGCCTAGAAGCCGAACTCGTCCTGCCACCGACCTCCTCGGTAGATATCGCGGTGCGACGCCTGTCCGGCATCCGCACCGGCGGCAAAACCCCGCTCGCCGCAGGGCTTTTGAAGGCCCGGGAGGTCGTGCACCGCGAACGCGTCCGCGATCCACGCCGCCGCCCGATGCTGGTCCTGCTCACCGATGGCCGCGCCACCGGCGGCGTCGATCCGGTGCCCCGCTCCCGCGCCGCGGCGAATCTGCTTGCCGCCGATGCGATCACCTCGATCGTCGTGGACTGCGAACGCGGCATGATCCGCCTCGGCCTCGCCGCCGAACTGGCCCGCACCCTGCGCGCAGGCTACCTCCAACTGGCCGAACTGACCGGCGACTCGGTCGCCGAGGTCGTCCGCGCCGGATCCGGCCGCCCCAGCGCGACCCGAGCCGCCTGAGGTGACGCAACGGGTCGGTGTGCAAGTTCTGATCAATTGGCTACCGAGGAGTTTGGATGCCTAAGGGTGTGCCGGAGACGGTTCCGGATGATGGGCTGACTACGCGGCAGCGGCGGAATCTGCCAGTGCTCGCGGTGCATACCGGGCCGGGTAAGGGGAAGTCGACGGCGGCTTTCGGGATGGCGTTGCGCGCGTGGAATCAGGGCTTCGATATCGCGGTATTCCAGTTCGTCAAGAGTGCCAAGTGGAAGGTGGGGGAGGAGGCCGCTTTTCGCACGCTCGGCCGTCTGCACGAGGAGACCGGTGTCGGTGGGCCGGTCGAATGGCACAAGATGGGGGAGGGTTGGTCGTGGACCCGTAAACAGGGCAACGATGAGGACCACGCTGCTGCGGCACTGGCCGGTTGGCGGGAGATCGCGCGCAGGCTTCAGGCCGAACAGCACCGCTTCTACGTCCTGGACGAATTCACCTACCCCCTCAAATGGGGTTGGGTCGATGTCGACGAGGTCGTCGAAACTCTTCGCAACCGGCCCGGCAACCAACACGTGGTTATCACGGGTCGCGATGCCCCTGGAGCCCTCTTGGACGCCGCCGACCTGGTCACCGAAATGACCAAGGTCAAACACCCCATGGACGCGGGCCGCAAGGGCCAGCGAGGCATCGAATGGTGACCTCACCGCGCGGCGCGTCATACGATCCGCACCCGTTGTCGGGACCTGCCCTCCTTGGGGGTGCCCCTCGGGGAACCCGTGGAGTGGTGCGGCTGTGAGTGGGGTCCCGGCGGTGGTGATTGCCGCGCCCGCTTCGGGGAGTGGGAAGACGACGTTGGCGACCGGTCTGATCGGGGCGCTGCGGCGGGCCGGGCATCGGGTGGCGCCGTTCAAGGTGGGCCCGGACTATATCGATCCGGGATATCACGGCTTGGCGGCGGGGCGGCCCGGTCGCAATCTCGATCCGGTGCTGGTCGGCGCGGAACGTGTTGTCCCCCTGTACCGCCACGGTGCCCAGGGTTGTGATCTGGCGGTGGTCGAGGGCGTCATGGGCCTGTTCGATGGCCGCATCGATGAGAACCACGCCGCACCGATCGCCGAGGGATCCACTGCGCAGGTAGCTGGATTGCTCGGTGCCCCAGTAATTTTGGTGGTCGACGCGCGTGGCCACAGTCAAAGCCTCGCCGCCCTCCTGCATGGCTTCGCAACCTTCGATACCGCGATCCGTCTGGGCGGCGTCATTCTCAACCGCGTCGGCAGCGAACGCCACGACCAAGTGCTGCGCGCGGCCTGCGACCGAGTCGGCCTCCCGGTCCTCGGATCACTACCGCGCATGGCCGAACTAGAGGTCCCCTCCCGCCACCTCGGCCTCATCCCCGCCGTCGAACATGGCGCTGCTGCCACCACCGCCGTCGAAGCAATGACCGACCTCGTGGCCGCCCACGTCGACCTCCCCACCATCGCCCGCCTCGCCCGCTCGACCATCACCGCCGCCGCCTGGGATCCGGTAACCGTGATCCGGGAAACCCAAGTCTCGGTGGTCGCGAATAGCGTGGATGAAGCGGTGTCCGCCGACGTGACCAGTGCGTTTGCCGGGGGCGCGAGTCGTTCGAATGCTTCAGGTCCCGCAGGTGCCAGTCGCACAGCTGCATTCGCGGGGAACCTCGCCGAGCTCGAGGAGGTTGGTTCGAATCGCGCGACTGGCGCTCCTGCGGGCATCGGCGACGGAGTGCGTGTGACGGGTCTGATCGCAGAGCGCTCGACGGCCGCGGGTGGCTCGGGTGTGGCTGGGGGGCTCGGTCCCGTGATCGCGATGGCCGGCGGGCCTGCGTTCACGTTCGGGTATGCGGAGCATCGGGAGCTGTTGGAGGCCGCAGGCGCGCGAGTTGTGGTTTTCGACCCGATGCGGGACGAACTTCCCACTGGGGCAGCCGGTTTGGTATTGCCCGGCGGGTTTCCAGAGGAGCATGCGGCAGCATTGGCGGCCAATGATCGGCTGTTGGCGCAGGTGGCCGAGCAGGCCGGGCAGGGCCTTCCGGTGCATGCCGAATGTGCCGGACTGCTGTATCTCAGCCGCTCGCTGGATGGTCATCCGATGGCCGGTGTAGTCGATGCGACAGCTGAATTCGGTCCCCGCCTGACCCTCGGCTATCGAGATGCCGTTGCACTGGCCGATTCCGCCCTATGGCGCGCGGGAGAACGGGTGCGCGGCCACGAATTCCACCGCACTCGCCTGGTCGCCACCGGCACCGATACCCCCGCCTGGGGCTGGCGCACCGCAGGCGACCGCATTCGCGAGGGCGCTCTCCTCCACCACGTCCACGCCTCCTACCTGCACACACACCCCGCCGGAAACCCCAGAGCCACAAGCCGTTTCGTCGCGGCAGCCGCCGACTACGCCCGCACCCGTGCCGCCATCTGACACCACGGCGTCACCAATCTTCGCCGTCGGCCTCGGGTTCCGACCGGGCACATCGAGCGAACGAATTCTCGATGCGCTGCGAGAAGTAGTGGGCGACAAGCCTGTTGCCTGTCTCGCGACCATCGATCGGCGCGCCGAGGAACTTCGTGCCGCCGCCGACCGCTTGGGCGTCTCGATCCGTACCTTTACGGCGGCCGAACTCGCGCAGGTCGACGTGCCGAATCCCTCGTCACGCACCCAGGACGCCCTCGGCACCGTCAGCGTCGCCGAGGCAGCCGCGCTACTGGCCGCCAACGGTCCGCTCGTAATTCCCAAGCGGACCGTCGACGGAATAGTGATCGCGGCCGCTCTCGCCGCTGAATCACCACTGACGTAACGAGAGTCAGGACACCTTTCCCAGTTCGATCGGCAGGGACAACGGGCCGACGGTGAAGAACGACGGCGAGTAGGGAATCTCATCCGGGTCGATGGCTAGCCGCAGGTCAGGCAGTCGCCCGTAGAGCGAGGCGAGGGCAAGTCGGCTCTCCAATCGCGCGAGTGGTGCGCCTATGCAGTAGCGCGGTCCGTGTCCGAAGCCGAGATGTCCGGTCTGCTGGCGGGTCAGGTCGAATTGGTTCGCGGTCTCGCCGTACTTCTCCGGATCGATTCCGGTCGCCTGATAGACCACACCGACCGCACTCCCCTTGGGAATGGTCACACCTGCGATCGTCACATCGGTCAGCGTGAACCGGTAGCTGGTCATCATGACCGAGTGGCGGAACCGCAACGTCTCCTCGACCACGTCCGCCCAGCGGTCTTCGGCCTTGGCCACTGCGAGCTGATCGGGATTCCGATGCAGTGCGACGACGGCGTGGCCGAGCAGATGCACCGTGGTCTCGTGACCGGCGATCAGCATCAGCCAGAGCACGCCGACCAATTCGTCGGTGGTGAGCCGATCGCCCGCATCGCGCGCCTGCACCAGATCCGAGGTCAGATCGTCACCGGGTTCCCGCTGTTTGCTCTGCACCAGTTCGTGCAGGAACGCCCCGAGTTCGTTCTGGGTCGCGAATGCCACCTCTGGTGGGGTGGTGTGCGCCAACAGAGTAGAGGTCCATTTCCGCAGCCGTGGTCGGTCCCCTTCGGGCACACCGAACAATTCGGCGATGACCGCCATCGGCAGTGCGTCGGTGAACATGGGCACGAGGTCCACTCCATCACCTGCCGCGATCACCTCGTCCAGCAGTCCATCGATGATCTCTTGGATCCGCGGCTCCATTGCCTGTACCAGCCGAGGTGTGAACCCCTTTCCGACCAGACCACGCAACCGGCGGTGATCCTCCCCATCCTTCGTGGCCAGGTGGTCGCCCTGGACGATGGCCCGCAGCGGCCAGTCCTCCGGGATCGATCCGTCGTATAGCGCGGGCCAATGCTTCGGGTCCCTGGCGAAGGTCTTGTTATCTCCGGCGAGGATCTCCGCAACGGCATCGTGCGTCAAGGCCAAATAGGCGGGCACACCGCCCGGGAATTCCACTTCGACCACCGGAGCGGTCTGCTGTAGCCGGATGCAGGTGTCGAGCGGGCTTTCGTCGGCGGCGGGGAATGCGGGAAGACTTGTCATGATGACCCCTCGGGCGGTGCCGACCCGTTGGCACGGGTATGGACGATCGGTCGCATACACGACCAGACAAAACTTCCGCCGAATCATCATGTTCAGCAAGATGTTTCGCCGGTGGAGGGGCATGGTGCCAGACATCGGGTCAGCCCGCTGGTACGACAGTTCTCAGCTGCGGGAAGCCCATCGATTCGTCACCGATCCCGTGGACCGGCGTGGTTTAGTGGGGTGATGGATATCCGTGGTATCGACAATGTGCTGGTTTCGGTCGGTGACTTGGATGCCGCGGTGTCGTTCTACGGGGGCGTGCTGGGATTGGCGGTGAAGTTCACGCTGCCGGAGCAGGGGATTGCGGTATTCGATGTCGGCGGGGAGGTGGCCGGTGTGATGGCTCGGGTGGATCCACGGGCGGGGGAGGCGGGGTTGTCCGGAATGCGGCTGTGGTTGGAGGTGCCCGATGCGTTGGTCGCGACGGCCGAGCTCGAAGGGCGCGGCGTGCAGGTAATCAGCGCGCCGTTCGAGGTCGGAACCGGTTGGAGCGTAGAGGTTTCCGACCCGTGGGGAAATGTGATCGGGCTGACGGACTACCGGAAACGTCCCGAGTTGGCGCGGCCGGTGAGCTGACTCGGGTGGGCGCGCACGAGCACGCGCCCACCGAAAACCTTACTGTGCGACCGAACCCCAGTCGGCGAACCCGGTCGGATCGTGCCGTCCGAGACTCCCGTGTTCGAACAGGCCCCACCCCTCGGAATCCCCGCAGCGCGCATGCGCCACGTGGTCGATGACCCCGAACGGGATTCGCCCCGCGATCGCCGGATCGGTGAGGTCGTAGCTGCTGCTCGACGACCAGTCGCGACCCATCCATCGACCGTGCAGCCAGTCCGGATCCCCGCCGTACCCGCAGCCTACGTGTAGGGGGATATTGGTGACGGTCCGCACCTCGACCTCGAGCGGCTTACCGTCCGGGGTGGTCAGTTCCAGCCGTGCGCCGATGGGATGCCTTGTGCCGGAACGGTATTCGATGTGGTAGCGGGGCCAGCCCAGCTGTTCGGTGCGACCGTCCGGGAAGATGCGGACGGCGTCGTTGAGGGTGCGCTTGCCGTCGGGTTCCTCCTGCAGGATCAGCACGATGGCGAAATCGTCGAAGCGCAGCGGCACATACATCCACCAGAATCCGCCGGACGGTTCGGCGGCGGCCCGGCCCGGCGGTTCGGGTTCGCCGACCGGGCGGATGCCCCAGGAGCGGTCCCGGGTGCCCATCCAGACGGCCGGGTCGACGGTGAGGTCCGTGCCGTCGACGTGCAGCGTCCCCTCCCACGAGCCGACCTGCGCGAAGCGGGTCGCCTGGATAATCGGGCGGTTGCCGTTGAGGATCAGATGCGGTTGTTCCTCGACGGCGGGAAACGATCCGTGCCAGGTGAGGTCGAAGCCGAGGTCATCGTGCTCGCAGACCACCCGGATCCGCTGCAGCGGATCCTGCACCTCGACGCGGTAGCCGCCGACTCGCAGGTCGACGCCGCGATCGCCGAGCGCGTCGGAGAAGCGGACCGTGCGCTGGATATCGCCGCGCCGGACGCAGGCGTACGCGTCGATCACTCCGAGGTTCGGATACACCCCGCCGCCGGTGACGAAGAAGGTGCCGCCGTCGCGGTCGTGTCCGTTGAAATAGCTTCTGTCGTAGAAGTTCCGGTCGCTGCTGGCGACTCGGGACATGGACAGGTGGGTCTGGTGGATGGGGTATTCGTCAAGGGGCGAGGGAGCGGAGCCTGCGGAGCGACCATCGGATACAGCCATGATTTCCTCTAATCCCATTCGTAGGTTCCGTCGAGCAGCGCCTCCAGGCTTGCTCGGTGCATCACGTAGTCGTCGCGATCGGGGGTGTCGGTGTCCTCACCGAAATGGATCATCCGGCGCTTGACCCTGGCCATCACGATCGCGTGCCGCAGCGCGGCGTACACGATGTAGAAGTCGAGATCGCGAACCGTATATCCGGTGACCTCTTCGTATTTCGCGACGACATCCGCGCGCCGCAGGAAGTCCGGCAGTCCGGGCTGATCGAAGCGGGTGGCAAGGTCCTGGAAGAAGCGGTGAATGAAGATCACCCAGGCGATATCGAGTTCGCGCGGGCCGAGTCCGGCCATCTCCCAATCGAGTACCCCGACCGGGGTGAAGCCCTCGTACAGAATGTTGCCCGGGCGCGAATCGCCCCAACTCAGCACGTCCGGACCGGGATCGGCGGGCCAGTGCGCGTCGAGCCAGTCGAAGGTCCGCTCGATCAGGGGAATCGAATAGCCGTCATCGGCCAATGCCCAGCGGTACCAGTTGCGGTGCCATTCGACATGTCGGCGCAGCGCCTGGCCCGGACCGTCCAGCATCGGAAATCGCGTTGCCGGATCCGGTATTTCGTGCACTTTCGCGATGACCTCGACGGTCTTCGCGGTCAGCTCGGCCCGCTCCTCGGGACTCGCGTCGAACAGCCAGCCGATGAAAACATACGGCGGATTGTCCGAGGGCACCCGGCCCTCGACCCGGCGCATCACGAAAAACTTTGTGCCGAGCGGCTTCTCGTCGGGTTCCAGCCAGCACAGTTCGGGGACCGGCACCGCGGAGGCGGCCGCGACTCCTGCCATGATCTGGTATTGCAGCTCCAGGTCATAGTTTTCGAAGACCGGGAAGGAATCGGCCTCCGGTGTCATCCTGGCCACGAACGAACCGCCGTCGGCGCGCCCGTCTACACTCCATTGCGCATCGAACAGCACCGTCGGACTCGACATTCCCGCCCCCTGTGGCCGCGACAGCGCAGAAATCCTGGGCGGGTGATCCGCGTGGACTTTGCCGTCCAGCCACCGGGACAGGTCCTCGGCGAGGGTGTCGAGGTCCCGCGCGCTGACGGTCAGCTGCCGTCGCGCGGTGGGATCGGGATCGTCGGCCATTCTTTGTCCTCCTGACGCATGTGCCTGCAGAAACTGTAACGCGTTCTAGTCGGTGCTTACCGCAGAAATTCGAAGAAATCGAGCGACCCTCACTGGGTGATATTCGGTATTGACAATCCCCTGCACCAGGTGGCGGGTCATACCTCCGGCGGAGTCGCGTACGCCGATGGATCGGGGTGGAAATCGGGGTTTTCCTGGAAGCGGGCCCGGCCGCGGCGTCGATACCGTCGGCTGACGTGGAGTTGTGAGAGGGAAGGATCTGCGTGAGCGAGCGCCAGCGAGTGAACCATCGGCACAGGGTGCCTTCGCGCACGACGGAGCCGAGCGCCAGCGAGGCGCGGTTGTGAGCGCGATCGGTACAGAGGTTCTCGATAGGGAAGGCAGCGTCATACCGCCCGAACAGCCCGATCGATGGAATCCGGTGACCAGGATCGTTTTTCGGTTCTCCTTCGGCTATTTCGTCCTGTTCTGCCTGCTGTTCACCCAGATTCCGTTCGCCTTCGCCGGGCTGCTCGCGCAATCGCTGCCGGATGACGCGGTGCTCTGGGAATTTCGCGCCTTGCGCCCGATCATCGAGCCGGCCGGACGACTGTTCTTCGATACCGATGTCGTGCTGCGCGAGGATTCGGGCAGCGGCGATCAATACTTCATCTGGACATTCGTCTTCTGCGTACTGATCGCCGCCGCGGTGGCGACCCTCATCTGGACCGGGCTGGACCGGCGCAGGCCGAACTATCGGCAGCTACAGGCCTGGTTCCTGCTCTTCATCCGGATATCCTTGAGCGGACAGATGCTGCTCTACGGGTTCGCCAAGGCGATTCCGACGCAGATGCCGGAGCCGACACTGGCCAAACTGCTGCAACCCTACGGCGAGTTCAGTCCCGCCTCGGTGCTGTGGAATCAGGTCGGGAGTTCACCCGGCTACGAGATCCTGCTCGGCTGCGCCGAAGTGTTCGGCGGACTGCTGCTGTTGCTGCCTAGGACCGCGACCGTCGGCGCCATGCTGAGCTTGGTGAGCTTGGCGCAGGTGTTCGTGCTCAATATGACCTTCGACGTGCCGGTCAAGATCCTGGCCTTCCACCTCATGCTGCTGAGCATGGTGCTGCTCGCACCGCAGGCGCGGCGGTTGGCGAATGTACTGGTGCTGAATCGGCCATCCGAACCCGCCACGCAGCCGGATCCGTTCCGCAGCAACCGAACTCGCCGGATCGCGATCGCACTGCAAGTCGTAGTGGGAGTGTGGATGGCATCGGGCTTCGTGCACACCGGCCTGAAGTACTGGAGCGAGGGTGGCGGTGGCAGCCCGAAGCCGCCGCTGTACGGGATCTGGACGGTATCGGAATTCACCCAGGACGGCGTGCCGGTCCCGCCGCTGACCACCGATGAAACTCGTTGGCAGCGTGTAGTTTTCGATGTGCCGGGCATGACCTATCAGAAGATGGACGGCACCCTTGTGCCCGCCGTTCCCGCTATCGATACCGCCGCGCACAAGATCTCGGTGTCCGCGCCGCCGCAGCGGCCGGACGCGCAACCCGCCCAGATCGCCGACTTCAGCTTCGAACAGCCCGCGCCCGACCGTCTGAGGCTCAACGGGCAGTTGAACGGTCGGCCGGTGACCATCACCTTGCAGCAGGTTGATCTGAACAGCTTCCCGCTGCGCGGCCGTGGGTTCAACTGGGTGCAGGACTATCCGTACTTCCGCTGAAATCCCTTGTCCGACATCAATCCCCGGCTACCCCGATATCTTCGTTCCAGAGCAGCGGTTGCTCGGCGATGAAATCGGTCATCAGGTCGATGCAGCGCTGGTCGTCGAGCACGGTTACCGCGACGCCGTGCTCGGCCAGCCAGTCCTGCCCGCCATGAAAAGTCTGCGCTTCCCCGATGATTACCGCCCCGATCCCGAATTGGCGCACCAGCCCGCTGCAGTACCAGCACGGTGCCAGCGTGGTCACCATGATGGTCGAGCCATAGTCACGGCGGCGACCCGCATTGCGAAACGCATCGGTTTCGGCGTGCATGCTGGGATCACCGGACTGCACCCGGCGGTTGTGCCCACGCCCGAGCAGGGTGCCGTCGACCGCGAACAGGGCCGCGCCGATCGGAATCCCGCCTTCGGCCCGGCCACGTAGTGCCTCGGCGTAAGCCACCTCGAGTAGTTGATCGGCCTGTGTCATGGCTCCACCCCGCCCGACCCCCAGCGATTCATGGGCCGAAGTATAGGGAAGCCGTCCGCGGCGGGTGATTGCCGGGCGCGTGCACGCAGGACGTAGGCTCGAACACTGTGCCGAACACGTCAGTACCTACCGATGACCAGCCGGAAATCAACCCGGCCGACCGTCCCGCGAGTGATCCGAACTACCTGGTCGGGCTCGATCTGAATGGGCGGCGCGTCGTCGTAGTCGGCGGCGGGACGGTCGCGCAGCGCAGGCTCGGACTATTGATCGCCTCCGGAGCGGACGTGCACGTCATCAGTCGCGACGTCACCCCGGCGGTGGAGGGAATGGCTACGTCCGGGCAACTCACGCTGAATTTGCGCGCCTACGCCGACGGCGACCTGGATGGTGCCTGGTACGCGATCGCATGCACCAATGAACCCGAGACCAATGCCGCGGTTGTGGAGGAAGCCACCCAGCGACGGATTTTCTGCGTGCGCGCCGATGTTGCCCGGCTCGGCACGGCGGTAACTCCGGCGACCGCTCGCCACGACGGCCTCACGCTCGGCGTGCTCGCCGGTGGACAGCATCGGCGGTCCGCGGCCGTGCGTAATGCATTGCTCGAGGCGCTGCAATCAGGTGTGGTGAACGATGATTCGACGCCGATCACCCCGGGTGTCGCGCTGGTCGGCGGCGGTCCCGGCGATCCGGATCTGATCACGGTGCGCGGCCGCCGCCTGCTGGCCCGGGCGAATCTCGTTGTCGCCGACCGGCTCGCACCGCCGGAACTGCTCGCCGAACTCGGTCCGGACGTCGAGGTGATCGACGCGGCCAAGATTCCCTACGGGCGGGCGATGGCGCAGGAGGCGATCAATTCCGCGCTGATCGAGGGCGCCAAGGCGGGCAAGTTCGTGGTGCGGCTCAAGGGCGGTGACCCATATGTGTTCGGGCGCGGCTATGAGGAGGTCGAGGCCTGCGTCGAGGCGGGCATTCCGGTGACCGTGGTCCCCGGCATCACCAGCCCCATCTCCGTGCCCGCCGCGGCGGGCATTCCGGTGACCCATCGTGGCGTCACCCATGAATTCGTGGTGGTCAGCGGCCACGTCGCACCCGATCATCCGGACTCCCTCGTCGACTGGCCCGCACTGGCCCGCCTGCGTGGCACCATCGTGCTCATGATGGCGGTCGAGCGCATCGAACAATTCGCCACCGCCCTCATCGAGGGTGGCCGACCCGCCGACACACCGGCGACGGTGATCCAGGAGGGCACGCTGCGCACCCAACGCGTCCTGCGTGCCGACCTCGGCACTGTTGCCGCTCGCGTTCGCGAAGAAGCCATCCGCCCACCCGCGATCGTTGTGATCGGGCCCACGGCCGGCTTCTCCGCCGATGCCGCCGAACCGCAGGCAAAGTCCGCTGCCGGATAACGCATCCCTGGCATCGACGAATCATCGCGTCTATGCCGCTCGATGAGCTAAATCGGTTCGTTCCGGCTTCGCCGCTGTCGCATCCGGCCGCGAACGCCGCGTGCGAGATTCGACGACTCAACCGCTCGGCTCCCGCAACTGGAAGGTTTCACAACCGACCAGTGACTTTCGCTATGACTGAGTGAATCGCACGCGCGGGAGCGGAGACCTGGGTTCCGGATCAATTACAGTGGCTCACCGTGCTCGATAATCCCCCTGCGAAGATGCAGTACCCGGTGACGCAGCGGGCCTTCGGGCTCGCCATTCTCGTGCTGAGTGGGCTGCAGCTGATGGTTGTGCTCGACGGCACCGTGGTCATCTTCGCGCTGCCTCGACTGCAAGAGGAAATGGGCATGACCAGCGCGGGCGGCGCGTGGACGGTGACCTCCTACGGTCTGACCTTCGCGGGGCTGATGCTGCTCGGCGGGCGACTCGGGGATGCGTTCGGTCGTAAACGCATGCTCATCCTCGGCGTCGGGATGTTCACAATCGCCTCGCTGATGTGCGGGTTGGCGCAGAGCCAGGCCATGTTGATCGCGGCCCGCGCCGTGCAGGGTGCGGGCGCGGCAATTGCGGCGCCGACTGCATTCGCGCTGGTGGCAACCACCTTTGCACCGGGCAAGGCGCGCAATCAGGCCATTGCGATCGTCGGCTCGATGGTCGGTATCGGCTCGGTCGGCGGTCTCGTGGTGGGCGGTGCCCTGACCCAGCTGTCCTGGCGCTGGATCTTCCTGATCAATGTGCCCATCGGCGTGCTGATCATCCTCGGTGCGCTGTCCCAACTCGCCGATACCGAACACCACCGATCCGCACTCGACATCAAGGGCGCGGTGCTCGGCACCATGGCCTGCGCGTCGATCGTGTTCGGCGCGACCGAGGGGCCCGAGTTGGGGTGGGGCAGTCCGGCCGTAATCGGTGCGTTGGTGGCGGGCGCGGTGTTGTTGATCGTTTTCGTGGTCGTGGAGCGCACCGTCGATGATCCGCTACTGCCGTGGTCGCTGTTCGACAGTCGCGATCGGGTCACCACCTTCATGCTGATCTTCCTGGCCGGTGGCGTACTCGGTGCGATGACCTTCTTCGTCGCGCAGTTCCTGCAGAATGTGCTCGGCTATGGACCACTGGTCGCGGGTATCGCGTCGATTCCGTTCACCATCGGCATCGGCATCGGCGGTGCGGTGGCCTCCAAGGCAGCGCTGTACGTCGCACCGCGCTGGTTGGTGTGCGGCGCGGCATTCGTGCTGGCCGCCGGACTGCTGGTCGGTTCGCAGCTCGACGGCGGCGTGAATTACCTGACCACCCTGCTGCCACTGTTGATAGTGATCGGCTTCGGTGTCGGCGTGGCAATGGTGCTCGCGCCGCTGTGCGTGCTCGTCGGGGTGCCACCGTCCGATATCGGCCCGCTGTCCGCTGTGGGGCAGATGTTCATGAACCTGGCGACGCCGGTATTCATCGGGCTGCTCACTCCCATCGCGGCATCGCGCACCATGTCGATGGGCGGGCGCACAGGTAAGGCGGCCGATATGAACGAGGCCGAGATCTTCGCGCTCGGCAGCGGATACACGCTGGTGCTCGCGGTCTGCTCGTTGGTCGCGGTGCTGGCGGGCTTCGTCGCGCTGACATTGCGTTATACGCCCCGACAACTGGCCGAGGCACAGCACGCGCAAGAGGAATCGCAGCGGACCGGCTCCATGCCGGTGGTGCCGCGGACGGGGCCGCTACCTGTCATCCGTCGCTCTGACTACAGTGGCTGACTGTGCCAGACAATCCCGCTACGACGCCGTATCCGGTGACGCGGCGGGCCTTCGGCCTGGCGATCCTGGTGCTGAGCGGGCTGCAACTGATGGTCGTGCTCGACGGCACCGTGGTGATTTTGGCCTTGCCCCGGCTACAGGAAGAACTAGCGCTATCGAGCTCCGGTAGCGCCTGGATGGTCACCGCATACGGTCTGCCGTTCGCGGGTTTGATGTTGCTCGGCGGCCGGATCGGTGACTCGTTCGGCCGCAAACGCATGTTCATCGCGGGCGTCGCGCTGTTCACGCTGGCCTCGCTGCTGTGCGGGCTCGCGCAGAACGATGGCATGCTGATCGCGGCCCGCGCCATCCAGGGCACCGGTGCGGCACTCGCGGCCCCCACCGCACTTGCCCTGGTAGCGACCACTTTCGCGCCCGGTCGGGTGCGCAATCAGGCGATCGCGATCTTCGGCTCGATGATAGCGGTCGGCTCGGTCGGCGGACTGGTGATCGGCGGTGCGCTCACCGAGGTGAGCTGGCGCTGGATCTTCCTGATCAATGTGCCGATCGGTGGGTTGATCCTGTCGGGCGCGGTGCTGCGGCTGCGCGACACCACCCCCCACCGACTGTCCCTGGACGTGCGCGGTGCCGTGCTCGGCACCCTCGCCTGCGCCTCCCTGGTCTTCGGTGCGACCGAAGGGCCCGAGTTCGGCTGGGACAGTCCGGTCATCATCGGGTCGATTGCCGTCGGTCTGGTGCTGTTGATCGTCTTCGTGCTCGCCGAGCGGTGGGTGGTCAACCCGCTGCTGCCCTGGTCGCTGTTCGATAAGCGTGATCGGGTCGCCACCTTCGGCGCCATCTTCCTGGCCAGTGGAGTATTGGCCGCGACAACATATTTCGCAGGTCTGTTCGTTCAGAATGTGGTCGGATACAGCCCGTTGGTCGCCGGGGTCGCGTTCATCCCATTCACCATCGGCGCTGGTATGGGCACCGCCACGGCTTCGCAGCTGGCGATGACGGTCGCCCCGCGCTGGTTGTTGAGCGGTGCCGCGGCGCTTCTCGTCGTCGGATTGCTGTTCGGCTCGACGCTCGAACGGGGGGTGCGGTACTGGCCGACCCTGGTGGGTCTGTTCATCATGATCGGCTTCGGTATCGGTGTTGCCGTGGTGGTCGTCCCACTGTGCGTATTGGTCGGTGTCGCGCCGAAGAATATCGGCCCGCTCACGGCGGTCGGCCAGATGTTCATGAACCTCGGCACACCCTTCGCGATCGGTCTGCTCGCTCCGGTTGCCGCCGCCCGCACGCTGTCGCACGGCGGTCGGACGGGTAAGCCAACCGGTATGACGCCCGCGGAGCTGGATGCCCTCGGAAGTGGTTACACGCTGGTGCTTTTCGTCACCGCCATCGGCGCACTGCTGGTCGGCCTGGTGGCACTGACATTGCGCTATACGGCGGCTGAGGTCGGCCAAGCGCAGCATGCGCGCGAGGAGGCCGGGCAGGGCTGAACCGCGCCCGGCGGCGAGCTCACAGGCGACCGGTGACCTTGCGTGGGGTCACCCGGACGATCACGCGGGGTCCGTCGTTGACGGAGGCCGGGTTGAATTCGGCGTACGGAAGCCCGGTGTAATGGTGCGACAGCTTGTCCGGCAGTGCCTTATCCGGATCGGGGGTGATCGTGGCGGTGCCGCGGATCTCCGCGTACACGTACGGATTATCCGGCGGATTGATCATCACCGTGATCCGCGGATCACGGGCCAGGTTCTTGCCCTGCTGCCGATCCACCGTCGTGGAGAACAGCAGATCGTCGCCATCGCGCTCGAGCCAGATGACGGTCAAGTGCGGTTGTCCGTTCGGTCCGATTGTCGCGGCGGTCGCGAAGACCTTCGACTCGTCCAGGTACTTCTTCAATTCCTCGGAGAGCACAGCTGTCATGAATTGGTCAAACGTTCGCCGACTCTCGAACATTCCCGATCCGATCGAAATCACTTGTCGGTCCTGGAGTTCGAGTCGGCGGTCAGATCTCGGATGAGCAGTGCGGTATGCAGTGAGGTGCGCGATTCACCGTCCTCGAGGTCGACATCGAGAATCCGCTCGATGCGAGCGAGCCGGTCATAGAGGGTCGGTCGGCTGATATTGAGCCGCTTGGCGAGTTCGGTCTTATTGCCCGCGACGTCGAGGAACTGTCGCAACGTGCGCGTCAGATCGGCGGCATGCCGAATGTCGTAGCGCAGCAACGCACTCAGCTCAGTTTCGGCGAAGCTCTGCACACCGGGTTCATTGCGGATCAGCGAGAGCAACCCGCGCAACCGGATATCGCCGCTGCGATAGAACGGTCGCGGCACTGCCGCGCGAGCGACGGACGCGGAGGCGGTAGCGGAGCGTGACGACGTAGCGTCCCGGGAGCGCGGCCGATCAAACGTCGACTCCAACGATAACGCGACCTCGGCGACGTGCGCCGCATGCGTCAATTCGCGCGCGGTGTCCAGTAGCGAATCCGCCTCCGCGCCAACGCCTATGACCACCCGGCGTACCCCATCCACTCGTCGCACTTCGGCGATGATCGCCGAGCAAACGGTGCGGAGCGTGTCGTCGAGTCCGGCGCCGCGTGGGATCGCGAGCAGCATGCCGACCCGGTCGCCGTGCTCGGCCGCGGTCAATGCGGTGGCCTTCGACAGTCCGAGACCGTGGGTGACCGCGTCGAGCACCCCCGCGCTGCGGCGCTGCCTGGCGACCTGATCGGCTTCGGCAAGGGCGGCAACGTCTATCGCGAGCGGAACGTAGTGCACACGCCGGGTCAGCAGCCCCAGCGCCGCGGCCCTGGCCTGTGCATCGAGTTCGTCGAGGACGCGGCCGTTGACCATATCGTCGATGAGTCCGGTCTGCGCCTGACGATGCAGGCCGAAGCGATCCTTATCGATCATCCGGTGCAGCGTCAGTGTCTGTGCGGCACGCTCGAGCACCATGCGGGCGCGAGGTGTCGCGACCCGGCTCGAACGCAGGATCAGCCGACCCCAGCGCTGGGTATGCGGGCCGACCTGCACCACATCCCAGCCCTCCGGCAGCAGTCGGGAGGTGGTCTCCCAGTTCTCCAGGATCGCCGAGGTGCTGGTGTGCCGGGCGGTCAGGGCTAGCACCCGGTGCGCCAGATCCTCCAGTACAACCGAGGAATCGAGCATGTCAGCAGCCGTCTCGACGATTTCGGCCAGCGCGGCGCGACGCACACTGAGCTCGGTGAAGGTCTCGTGCACGGTGCGCGCGAATTCGAGTTCGGCGTATTGATCGGCCACGATCACTCGGTGCACGGCCTCGGTGATTTCCACGAAGCGTGTGACGCGATGTAGCGCTATGACCGGGAGCTCCAGTGCGTCGGCGGTCGCCACGACGATCGGCGGTAAGTGCGGCACCGCCGCACCGAGTTCGATGACCAGTCCGGCCACCCCTGCGGCGGCCAGCGAATTCAGATACGCGACCGTCGACTCGTCGCTGCCGGTCATGGCCAAACCGGTGGTCAACATCAGCTCCCCACCGACCAGCAATTCGGCGACATCCGGCAGATCGCTGACGTGCACCCACCGCACCGGCCGATCCAGCGCGGCCGCACCGACGACCTCCGGCTCGCCCGCACGCACGACCGGCATGGCCAGCACATCGGCAACGGAGAGCAGCATCCGACAAATCGTAATAGGAAATGCGAAATCGCATACAGAACGTCGGGCAGAAAACGGGCATCGATGGTGCAGAGTCGGAACCACGACACCATGCGGCGCTCAGCATCGAATCGAGGAGATATGCAGACAATCGCGCACTGGCTCGACGGCAAACCCTTCGCGGGCACGAGCTCCGCGACCGCGCCGGTGACGAATCCGGCGACCGGGGTGGTGACCGGGCAGGTGGCACTGGCCGGTGTCGAGGACGCCAGGGCGGTGATCGCATCGGCCAAGGCGGCCTTCCCGGACTGGCGTGATACCTCACTCGCACGGCGCACACAGATCCTGTTCCGATTCCGCGAACTGCTCAACGAGCGCAAGGAAGAACTCGCCGAGCTCATCACCGCCGAACACGGCAAGGTGCACTCCGATGCGCTCGGCGAGGTGAACCGCGGTTTGGAGGTGGTCGAATTCGCCTGCGGTATCCCACATTTGATCAAGGGCGGATTCACTGAGAACGCCTCGACGAAGGTGGATATCTTCTCGATCCGCCAGCCGCTGGGCCCGGTCGCGGTGATATCGCCGTTCAACTTTCCGGCGATGGTGCCGATGTGGTTCTTCCCGATCGCGATCGCGGCCGGAAATACCGTGGTGCTCAAGCCGAGTGAGAAGGATCCGTCGGCATCGCTGTGGTTGGCCGAGCTGTGGCACGAAGCCGGTTTGCCCGCAGGGGTTTTCAATGTGCTGCAGGGCGATAAGGTCGCCGTTGACGAACTGCTCGACAATCCGCATCTCAAGGCCGTCTCGTTCGTCGGTTCCACACCCATCGCGAAGTACGTCTACCAGCGCGGCACCGCCAGCGGTAAGCGCGTGCAGGCGCTCGGCGGCGCCAAGAACCACATGGTGGTGCTGCCCGATGCCGATCTGGATCTGGCCGCCGACGCCGCGGTGAATGCCGGATTCGGGTCCGCGGGGGAGCGGTGCATGGCCATCAGTGTGGTGCTGGCGGTCGGTGCGGTCGGTGACGAACTGGTCGCCAAGATCACCGAGCGGGCCAAGACCATCAGGACCGGTGACGGTGCCCGCGACACCGATATGGGTCCGCTGGTGACCCGCGAGCACCGCGATCGAGTCGCCGCCTATATCGATGCGGGCGAAACCGCCGGTGCCAGTGTCGTTCTCGACGGTCGCGGCGTTCAGCCCGATGGCGAAGCGGATGGATTCTGGCTCGGGCCGACGGTTCTCGATCATGTGGGCACCGAGATGAGCGTCTACACGGACGAAGTCTTCGGTCCAGTGCTGTCGGTTGTTCGCGTCGACAGCTATGACGACGCGCTGGAACTCGTCAACGCCAATCCCTATGGCAACGGGACCGCCATCTTCACCAACGATGGCGGCGCGGCCCGGCGCTTCCACAATGAGGTGGAGGTCGGCATGGTCGGCATCAATGTGCCGATCCCGGTTCCGATGGCCTACTACAGCTTCGGTGGCTGGAAGAATTCGCTGTTCGGCGATTCGCATGCGCACGGCATCGAGGGCGTGCACTTCTTCACCCGGGGTAAGGCCGTAACGACGCGTTGGCTCGATCCCAGCCACGGCGGACTCGAACTCGGATTCCCCCAGAACAACTAGCTCGCAGGAGAATTCGATGACCCTCGCGAATGGATCGGCACCCGAACTCGTCCGGCAGGCCGCCGACCGCGCCTATGAGCTCGATCGCCGCCACGTATTCCACTCGTGGTCGGCGCAGGCGCAGCGCACGCCCATGACCATCACTGCGGCCCGGGGCTGCTACGTATGGGATGGCGACGGCAATCGCCTGCTCGATTTCTCCTCGCAGCTGGTCAACACCAATATCGGTCACCAGCATCCGAAAGTCGTTGCCGCGGTGCGGGAGCAGGCCGCCAAGCTGTGCACCATCGCACCACAGCACGTCAACGATGCCCGCTCCGAGGCCGCTCGGCTGATTGCCGAGCGTACCCCGGGCGAGCTCGACAAGATCTTCTTCACCAATGGCGGCGCCGATGCGGTCGAACACGCGGTTCGGCTGGCACGCCTGCATACCGGCCGGTACAAGGTGCTTTCGCGCTACCGCTCCTATCACGGCGGCACCGAGACCGCGATCAACCTCACCGGCGATCCGCGGCGCTGGCCCAACGACCACGGCAATAGCGGCATCGTCCACTTCTTCGGTCCATTCCTGTATCGCTCGCAGTTCCATGCGAGCAACGAAAACGAGGAAGCCGAGCGGGCTTTGGCGCATCTCGAACAGACCATTGTTTTCGAAGGGCCGGACACGATCGCGGCCATCGTGCTCGAATCCATTCCTGGCACAGCGGGAATCATGGTTCCGCCGCCCGGGTATATGGCGGGTGTCCGGGCGTTGTGTGACAAATACGGCATCGTATTCATCGCCGATGAAGTGATGTCGGGGTTCGGTCGCACCGGAAAGTGGTTCGCCATAGAGAATTTCGATGGCGTCATCCCTGATCTGCTGATCTTCGCCAAGGGGGTGAATTCCGGTTACGTGCCGCTCGGCGGCGTCGCGATCAGTCCAACCATTGCCGCGACCTTCGATGATCGTCCGTACCCGGGCGGGCTGACTTATTCAGGTCATCCGCTGGCGACGGCCGCCGCGGTCGCGACGATCAATGCGATGCGGGACGAGCGAATCGTGGAGAACGCTGCCGATATCGGTACCCGCGTCCTCGGCCCCGGCCTACGCGAACTCGCCGAACGTCATCCCAGCATCGGTGAGGTGCGCGGAACCGGCGTCTTCTGGGCACTGGAACTGGTGCGGGACAAGCGAACTCGCGAACCGCTCGCACCATACGGCGGCACCAGCGCGGCCATGAACGAAACTGTTGCCGCGGCCAAGGCGGCGGGTCTGCTGCTTTTCGTCAATTTCAACCGGCTGCATGTGGTTCCGCCGTGCATTATCGACGAGACCGAGGCCGAACAAGGCTTGCACATTCTCGACCACGTGCTCGGACTCGCCGACAAGTACGCGCTCTGACCATGCCTGTACCAACGCAAGGGAACCCGAGGGCGTAGCCTGCCCTCGGGTTCCTTGGTGCCACCCGAATTCGCGCACCGGGTCGGTGGGATCGGATCAAACTGATACGACGTGTCATACGATTAGACCATCTTCCATTGTGGCTGGAAGAACGGGATTTGAACCCGTATCTCGTCGCGATTGTGTCCTTCCTCGTGATCGGGTGTTCGGCGGCGAATGCTCAATCTGGAGCGAGAGTCTGAGATTCCGGCTGCCTCTACCAATTGGGCTATCCGGGCGTGTGCCCGGAGCGGGATTCGAACCCGCACTGTCACCGTGTCTTCAGGCTTATCTTCAGTTTGAGTTTGCGCTCTTGCGCTTCCCTCGCACGCGGCGAGGGCGTCTGTGGGTCGGGGGCGACGGTTCGCCCCCGACCGGTTCAGCGGAAGAGGTAACGGAAGATCACATCACCGGTCTTGCGGTCGGTGACCTGGCTCCCATTGGCCTCCTCGCGGGCGAATTTGACTGCCTGCTGGAGCTTTTCGATGCGCTCGACCAACTCGTTGACCCGGCGGGCCGGCAGCGCACCGGAGAACTTCACCGTGGTCCAGTAGCCGATGGCGATGTCCTCGTAGTACACCTCGACCTGAGCCGGATGCTTCTCGGTCGCCTCGGCCTTGACGTGGTTGCGCGGCACCTTCTTGGTACGGATGGTGCGCACGGCGTCGGTGCGCCAGGTGTCGGACGAATCGTCGAACGCCCAGGCCTCCGCGGCGTCGAGCACCGGCAGCTGCTTGACGAAGGTGTACAGGTCGGCCAGCTGCTTCTCCAGGAACAGCAGGTACGACACCGGTACTGCGGCCAGCAGGGTCTCCTCGTCGACGCGCACGTCGGCCTTGGCCTCGCAGTTCGCCCAGTCCTTGGTCGCCGTCACATCGAACAGTCGGGTCAGCGTCGCGGCCGTTTGGCGCAAAACCTCCTCGGACTTCACCTGCACCCGCGTCGACTCCGGCGGAAGCTGTTCGCCCTCTTCGTCTTTCGGCTGGTAGGTGCGTGCGATACCGGACAGCAGCCCCGACTTCTGCAGCTGACCCTGGGTGTGTGCCAACTCGCGCAATGCGCCGTTCTTGACGCCCTTCTCCACCGCGATGATCTGATTCAACTTCGTCATCAATTACCTCCCCGGACGCCCTCGACGCCGTCACATTCCTTGTGCGGCCCTACATTTCGGATTTCCCCCGCCGCTCGCCGAACACTACAGACCGATTATTTTCCGCGCATCCGAGTTTTCGCGCGGGAGGGCATGGAGCCTGGTGTCGGCGCAATGGAGCGGTCGCCGGAGCCACCCTGGGCACTGACTTCGCCCATCTTCGTCGAACGCCTGTGTCCGACCGGACGCAACATCGGGACGCTTTCGGCGCGCTCGAGTTCTGCGTTGTCCCGCTGCAGCTCCGCCGACTCGTCGGTGCTGACCCTGGCATGGGTAGCGGTTTCGATCTGGCTTTGGCGCACCGACTTGCGGCCTATTTCCGGGGTTTCGACGCCGATCAGGTCGGCTACCGCGCGCATCGTGGCCCACTCCGCTTACTGCTCGCGACGCTTTCCGTTGCACCGAGCGCATGCGGGAACAATTGTGGCGTCGACTCGGTTGGGTGGGGGCATGACAACGCTTGGATTGATCGGTAGCGGGAATATTGGCGGCACGCTGGCACGGTTGGCCGTCGCGGCCGGACTCGATGTCGTGGTCAGCAATTCGCGGGGGCCGCAGACGCTGGCGGAGCTGGTTGCCGAGCTCGGGCCACGGGCGCGTGCCGCCACCGCCGCGGAGGCGGCCGCGGCCGGTGACATTGTCGTGGTCACGGTGCCGTTGAAAAACTACCGGCAGGTCCCGGTGGAGCCGCTGGCGGGCAAGGTCGTCATCGACACCAACAACTACTACCCGGACCGCGATGGCATCTTTCCCGAACTCGAGGACGGCACCACCACCAGCAGCGAACTGCTGCAGCGCCACCTGCCGACCTCGAAGGTCGTCAAGGCCTTCAACAACATCTTCTATCCCCACTTGGCAGCCCTCGCCCGCCCCTCCGGTGCCCTCGACCGCTCGGCCCTTCCCATCGCAGGCGATGACGCCGATGCGAAAAAGGGCGCCGCCGAACTACTCGACACCCTCGGCTACGACACAGTCGACGTCGGCTCGTTGAACGAGAGCTGGCGCTCCCAGCCCAACACCCCCGTCTATGGCGACCCCTACGCCGCGGATCTCCCGTTCTGGGAGCACCCCGCTGCCCCCGCGGCTGCTGACAAGATCCGAACCGCGTTGGCCGCCGCACAGCGCTGACGGTACGTAGGACAGGACCCCGTCGACTGCTCGCCGCCGCGGATCCGAGCCCGCTACCGATGGTGTCGCATATGCAGTCGAGGTCGCGCATAGATTGCAACTTGTGCGCGGCGTCGAGCGGATAAGCGCCACCCGTCTGTCAGGGCCTCGCTTCCACCGTGGACTGCTGCGTTGCCGGATGACTGCTGCAAGGTGCGGCGGCGGCACCTGTGGTGCTGTGCGCGCTCGGACCGTCCGCACCTTGCGTCGCATGAGTAGATCTGCGCGGTCATTGGCGTTGGTAGGTCGCAGGAGGTGGTTCGCGTGGTCGGGCCCGGGGTGTGGCGTGGAGTTATGCACAGGGTGCGAGTTATCCACAATCGGTGGTTTGAGGCTTTCGGCTGGGTGGGATTGGTCGGGAACATCGGAGGGTGGACGTACCTCGAACTATTTCCCGGCGCAATGCGCTGGAAGCTGGATTCACCGGACGTGAGCTGAGCAGGCGACCTTGGCAGCGGGTGTGTCGGGGGCAGTACCTGAGCGCGGTCGATATCAGCGAAATGACCACTGGACAAAGGCATCTGGTGCTGACCCGTGCTGTCGCGGCAGGCTCCAGCTCAGCTGCCGTCGTCAGTCATATCTCCGCGGCTGTCGTGCACGGTCTGCCGGTGTGGTCGATTCCGTTGGCACGGGTGCATTTGACTCGCAATCGAAGAACCGGGGCACGCACAGGTAGGCGGGTCATGATGCACGCCGCGTCCATCGAGTCGGACGAGGTGGTGCAGATCGGCGACCTGCGGGTGACGACCGTGGCGCGCACGGTCGTCGATCTGGCCAGAACTGTGCCCTTCGAACAAGCTGTCGTGGTGGGTGATGCCGCGCTGCGCCTCGGGCGAACCAGCAGTGCCGAACTGGCGGAACAACTACTGCGGGCGAACGGGCGCCCGGGCTGCCCGGCCGCGCGCCGCGTCATCGACTTCCTCGACGGCCGCGCCGAGAGCCCCGGCGAATCGCGAAGCCGGGTTGTCATACGCACTGCCGGACTGCCCGCACCGGAGCTCCAGTCGACCATCCTGGATATCAACGGCGGATTCGTCGCCCGAGTCGATTTCCTGTTCCCGACGCTGGGCGTCATCGGCGAATTCGATGGAATGATCGAATACCGCAACAACTCCCGTCACGGCTCGCCCGAATCCGCCGTGATCGCCGAAAAGCTCCGCGAGGACGCCTTGCGTGCCCTGGGGTGGGCCGTTGTCCGCTGGACCTGGCCTGACCTGGACACCCCGGACCGCTGGCTGACCCGACTGGCCCGATCCGCCGCCTTCGCACACCGCACCCCCCGATCCGGCACCTGGCGCCTCACCGAGCGCGATAACCCGCCGCAACCAACCGACTTCCGCGAGTGAAGTACTCGCACAGAGCCAGCGCGCGCCGCGCACAAGTTGCGACTTATGTGAGAGGTGCACTGGTTATGTGCCAGCCGTGCGTCGGTTGCAGGTGATGTCGTTGAAGCGCGCGCCGCGGCGTTGATGCGGGCGATCCAGAGCTTGCGGAATTCACCCTTGCGCGCCCGGCGGTCCCAGTGGGTGTAGGTGCGTGAACTGCTCGCACCGGACCAGCGCGCGCTGCACATAAGTTGCGACTTATGTGAGAGGTGCACTGGTCATGTGCCGACATCAGCTGGTGATGATGAGGAGTTCGGTGGGGGAGGCTATTTCGGCGCGCAGGCCGGATTTGGTGGCGATGCGGGCTACCGCGCGGATGTCGGTGGGGTCGGCGCGGGTGAGGACGAGGGCGCGGGCGAGTAGGCCCTTGTGGTGTTTGTTGAAGTGGCTCACCACTGTTCGGGAGCCGTCGGGGTGTTCGGTGAGGACATTGGCGGTGATGGCATCCGGAATGCGGCCGAGCTGCTGGTAGGTGCCAGAGCGCAGGTCGATGACGAGTTCCCCGGCGGCCTCGGCGACCAGGGCGTCGGGCAGGATATCGCGCCAGATGGCCGAAAGCGTCGGGAGACCGGGAAGTTTGGAACCGCCGGAGAGCCGGTAGGCGGGGATGAGGTCATCAGCGCGGACGGCGCCGAACAGTGCGGAGCCGATGCCGAGGCGGGCATAGGCCTTGGCGCGTTGGACCTTGGTGAAGGAGCGGGCATCCAGTGCGTCGTAGAGCACGCCGGTGTAGCGCTCCAGTGCAGGCCGGGTGGCTGACGTGCGTAGCGCCGCATTGCGCGCGATCTCGGTATCAGCCCCCTTGCCGAGCCCGAGCACCGCGCGCGAGGCGTCCGGGTCGGCGGCCAGCTTGACGACCTCGTCGATGAGCCGGTCGCGCACCGCCGTGAGCTGCGGCATCGCCAGCGACTCCAGCTCCAGCGGCACATCGGTTCCGCCATCGGACTTGGTTTCGGAAGGAGGCAGCAGCACCAGCACGAGCGGATACGGTACCGCGTGTGTGAACGTCAGCTGGTGAACCGTCAACACAGCCGAGCATCGCTCAGTCGTGGCGGAGCCGAGCGGCAGCGAGGTGGAGTCATGAGCGAGCGCGTCGAGCGAACCATCAACACCGCGCGCAATCGCGCACTATGGACCGAGCGCGCGAGTTGTCGTTGTGGGGTGGTGCGGCCTCGGAGGCGGTTGCCTGCGTAGTCTCGGAGAGATCCGCTCACGCCGAATGGGCGAATGCGTTGCAGACATGGCGCGGCCAGCGACTACCCTGTCGTTCCGTGATCACCCGCCTCTCCCACCTGTTCCTGCGTACCCTGCGCGACGATCCCGCCGACGCCGAGGTGCCCAGTCACAAACTCCTCGTCCGCGCCGGATATGTGCGGCGCATCGCCCCTGGTGTGTACTCGTGGCTGCCGCTGGGCCTGCGGGTGCTGCGGCGGGTCGAGCAGGTCGTGCGGGAAGAGATGAACGCCATCGGCGCGCAGGAGATCTCGCTGCCCGCACTGCTGCCACGCGAGCCGTACGAGACCACCAACCGGTGGACTGAATACGGCGACGGCCTGTTCCGGCTGCAAGACCGCAAGGGCGCGGACTATCTGCTCGGGCCCACACACGAGGAGCTGTTCGCGCTCACCGTGAAGGGGGAATACAGCTCGTACAAGGATCTGCCGGTCACGCTGTACCAGATTCAGACCAAGTACCGCGATGAGGAGCGGCCTCGCGCGGGCATCCTGCGCGGGCGCGAATTCGTCATGAAGGACTCCTATTCCTTCGACCTCGACGAGGACGGACTCGAGACAAGCTACAACGCTCATCGCGAGGCCTACCAGCGCATTTTCGACCGCCTCGCGGTCAAGTACGTTATCGTCGCGGCCACCTCTGGTGCGATGGGTGGCAGCGCGTCGGAAGAATTCCTCGCCGACAGCCCGGTCGGCGAGGACACCTACGTGGTGTGCCGGGAGTCCGGGTACGCCGCGAATGTGGAAGCGGTGGTCACGCCCGCTGCCGAACCGCAACCCATCGACGGTCTGCCCGCGGCCGTCGTACACGACACCCCGAACACCCCGACCATCGCGACGCTGGTGGACTGGGCAAACAATGCGGGCATCTCCGCAGGTCCCGTCACCGCGGCCGACACCCTGAAGAACATCATGGTCAAGCTGCGTCACCCGGACGGTAAGACCGAACTGCTCGGCATCGGTATCCCGGGCGACCGCGAGGTCGACGACAAGCGCCTCGGCGCCGCGGTCGAACCCGCCGAGGTGGAACTGCTCACCGAGGCCGATTTCGCAGCCAACCCGTTCCTGGTCAAGGGCTACATCGGCCCGAAGGCATTGCAGGCCAACGGTGTTCGCTACCTCGTCGATCCGCGCATCGGCACCGGAACCAGCTGGATCACGGGCGCCGACGAGCCGGGCAAGCACGTCGTCGGCCTGGTCGCCGGTCGCGATTTCACCCCCGACGGCACCATCGAGGCCGCCGAGGTGCGTGACGGCGACCCGTCACCCGACGGGCGCGGCGTGCTGGTGTCCGCGCGCGGCATCGAGATCGGCCACATCTTCCAGCTGGGCAATAAGTACACCGACGCGTTCGAGGTCGATGTGCTCGGCGAGAATGGCAAGCCGGTGCGGCTCACTATGGGCTCCTACGGCGTCGGCGTCTCCCGCATGGTCGCGGTGATCGCCGAACAGCAGCACGACGAGAAGGGGCTGCGCTGGCCGCGCGAGGTCGCACCGTTCGACGTGCACGTGGTGATCGCGAACAAGGACGACTCCTCGCGTACGGGCGGCGAACAGGTTGCGGCGCTGCTGGATTCGGCTGGACTCGATGTCGTCCTGGACGACCGCAAGGCCTCGCCCGGCGTGAAGTTCAAGGATTCCGAGCTGATCGGCGTCCCGCTTGTCGTGGTCGTCGGACGCGGCTGGGTCGAGGGCAAGGTCGAAATCCGCGACCGCTTCACCGGCGAATCCAACGAGGTCCCGGCCGATTCGGTGGTCGAATCGGTGCTCGCGCAGGTCCGCGGCGGACAGTAGATTCGGCCTTCGATAACCGGTGGGGAAGCCCGGTCGACTGAGCCCAGTCGACCGGGCTTCTCGCATTCGTCCGACCTACGGTTCCGTAGGCACGATTCGTGTCGCGTGTTAATCCCGGACCCCCTTCTGGCTGCTGTTACCCGCTGGTAAGTTAGCGGCATGACGAGCACCGACGCGTTGTTGTTCAACCCGACCAGCTATGACCCGAAGCAGTTCGACGCCGAGACGCGGCGGCTGCTCGCGGCCACCATCGAGTGGTTCGAGTCGCGGGGTAAACGGCAGCTGCTGGCTGATGACTCGGATGCGGTCTGGGTGTCGGATTTCCTCGAGTTCGTCAAGAAGGAGCGCCTGTTCGCGACCTTCCTGACCCCGGCCGCCTACGCCGACGGTGACGCGAACCGGCGGTGGGACGGTGCGCGCAATGCGGCGCTGTCGGAGATCTTCGGTTTCTACGGTCTCGCGTACTGGTACGCCGAACAGGTCACCATCCTGGGCCTCGGCCCGATCTGGCAGAGCGATAACGAGGACGCCAAGAAGCGCGCGGCTGCCGATCTCGCCGACGGTCAGGTGATGGCGTTCGGTTTGTCCGAGCGCGACCACGGTGCCGACATCTACAACACCGACCTGATCCTGACGCCGACCGAACCGGGCAGCGCGGATGCCGAGGCCGGAATCCTGTTCCGCGCCAATGGCGTCAAGTACTACATCGGCAATGGCAATGTCGCATCGATGGTGTCGGTCTTCTCCCGCCGCGCCGATATCGAAGGTGCGGACGGCTACGTGTGGTTCGCCGCCGACAGCCGCCACGACAACTACGAGCTCATCGACAATGTCATCCATGGTCAGCTGTATGTCAGCACCTTCGCGCTGCACGACTACCCGGTGACCGCCGCCGACATCCTGTCCACCGGTCCCGAGGCCTTCTCCGCCGCGCTGAACACCGTCAATGTCGGCAAGTTCAACCTGTGCCACGGCAGCATCGGCATGGTCGAGCACTCGTTCTACGAGGCCATCACGCACTCCAACAACCGCATTCTCTACGGCAAGGCCGTCACCGAATTCCCGCATGTGCGTACGAATTTCGTGGATGCGTACGCGCGCATCGTCGCGATGAAGCTGTTCAGTGACCGCGCCGTCGACTATTTCCGCAGCGCCAGCCTCGAGGACCGCCGCTACCTGCTGTTCAACCCGATGACCAAGTCCAAGGTGACCTCCGAGGGCGAGACCGTCATGACGCTGCTGCTGGATGTGCTCGCCGCCAAAGGATTCGAGAAGAACACCTACTTCGCGCAGGTCGCGCGCTATATCGGCACGCTGCCTCGGCTCGAGGGCACGGTGCACGTCAATGTCGGCCAGATCCTGAAATTCATGCCGAACTACCTGTTCAATCCGAAGGAATACCCGGAGATCGGCACCCGCCTCGATGCGGCCGATGACGAGTTCTTCTTCCGGCAGGGGCCGGCCCGGGGCGCGGGCAAGGTGCAGTTCGCCGATTGGGCACCGGTGTACGAAAAGCACGCCGACCTGCCAAATGTCGCGCGCTTCTACGAACAGGCCCAAGCCCTGCGCACCCTGCTGACCACCGCCGCCCCCGATGCCGACCAGCAGCAGGACCTGGACTTCATGCTGACCATCGGCCACCTGTTCTCCCTGGTGGTCTACGGCCAGCTGATCCTGGAGCAGGGCGCCATCACCGGCCTGGATCGCGACATCATCGAGCAGATCTTCGACTTCCAGATCCGCGACTTCAACGGCCACGCCACCACCCTCTACGGCAAGCCCTCCGCCACTCCCGACCAGCAGGCGTGGGCCGCCTCCGCGCTACGCCCACCGGTCACCGACCGCCCCCGTTTCGACCGCGTCTGGACCGAAGTCGCCGCCTACGACGGCGCTTACGAAATGCGGGCGTAGCCACCCGCCGACCGCCGCCGCTCACACACTGGCGTGCCGGGCACGGTTCGGCCACCGCCGAGCAAGTTTTGCGTGCCTGGCGCAAGTTTTTTTTGCGTGCCTGGCGTGAGTTGGTGTGCCTGGCGTGGGTTGGTGTGCCTGGCGTGGGTTGGTGTGCCTGGCGTGGGTTGGTGTGCCTGGCGTGGGTTGGTGTGCCTGGCGTGGGTTGGTGTGCCTGGCATGGGTTGGTGTGCCTGGCATGGGTTGGTGTGCCTGGCATGAGTTGGTGTACCAGGCGTGAGTTGGTCTGCCGGGCATCAATTGGTGTGCTGAGCATCAACTGGTGGGCCGGGCATCAACTGGCGGGCGCACGAATTCGCTGACGAATCCGTGCGCGGCGTTGCATGCCCGGCGAGGCGGTTAGGCCTTGCCTGGGAAGGCGACGGTCGGTGGGTTGGCGCCGAGGATGGCTTGCCAGGCGGCCAGGCGCAAGGCGCATTCGGTGAGGGCGTCAACCCCCATCCGGCGCAGGGATTCTGAACTGCCGTTCTCTACGACCGCGCGCCAGGCGACTGCGGTGTCGGTTTCCACCGTGACCGCCAAGTTCGCCGCAGGGATCGGATCGTTCACCGGGAACGGCGTGGTGTAGGCCGCGTCCGGCGGCGGCACCGCGACTCCGGCGGCCTTCAACGCATCGATGGTGGTGTCGCGGCGGGCACGGTGGGCGGCGGTGTCCTGTGCGACCAAGCGGGTTCGCTCGGCGGAGGCGTAGGCCGCGATCACGCCGTAGGTGTACACCGCCGCGTATTCGGCGCGCAACGCGTCGAGCAGGGCTTGGCGTTCGGCTTCGGTCATGCGCGCACCCCTGTCTGGGTGTGTTGAGCCGTGCGCATCGCATGGCGTACAGGTTGGGTCGAGGTGGCACGAATCATGCCAGCAACACCCCCGCCTGCGCCGCGCACGATGCGCTGATCGAGGCCAATAGCCCCGCGCGATAACCGGATTGGGTGCGAGCAAGATCACCCGCGGACTGCTGCGACTTAGCCAGCCGCGTGCGCAACTCGTCGATGCTCGGCGGCGTGCTGGGCGATACGGATGCGCCCGATGCCGCGGGGGAAGTGCCGGAAGCGGGCGGGGTGACTTCGCGGGTGCGGTGGGTCGGAGTGGTGCCGTCACCGTAAACGCCGATCACACGGTTGATTTCGGCGCGCAGCGCATCCGCGTGTGCGGTGCGTTGGTCCGCGATCACGGTCAATTCGGCATGTCGCTGCGGCGTCACCGCGATCGCCGCCGTCGCGGCCGCGGCATCGGCGCGGGCCAGGATCTCTTGTGCGGCAAGCGGATCGGGCTGATACACCGTCTTATCTGTACATCCGGCCACCGCGCCGACGGCTAGCACACCCACGGTGGTGCCGCCGGCCAGCCGCAGTGCGGTGCGGCGGTCGAGGATGCCGGTGCGACCGCCGCCGGCGCTGCCGTGCTGGGATTGATGCCGGTCGATGGGGATGCCGGAAGTGCACCCGGCGCGCGGCGGGGCGGGGAGGCGGATTGGCACGGCACCATCGTGCCAGATTCGCGTGGCACGGCCGACCGAGCGTCTGCCGTGCGGTCGGCGCGACGCCCGCCGCGCCGCGTCGCGGGCGCGTGGCCAGGAAACTTGCTCGAGGCCGCTGGTCCTTTACACTCTCGAGGCGCGTTACGCTAGATCTCCGGTAGAGAAATTTCCCGCCGTCTGACAACTGAACCAGGAGCCGCCCCACATGCCCATGCCGACCGAGGAAAGGGTGAGCCAGCTCGTTGCTGGACTCGTCGAGCGCCGAGGATTCGACCTCGAGGGTGTCGAGATCTCGACGGCGGGCAAGCATGTGGATGCCCAGGTTCGGGTGAAGGTGATCGTCGACAGCGATGCCGCTTCCGATCTCGACACCATTGCCGACCTGAGCACCGAACTCTCCGAAGCCCTCGACAACGCGGGCGATTTCGGCGAGACGCCCTATCTGCTGGAAGTGACCA
Organism: Nocardia sp. NPDC050412; assembly: GCF_044458825.1. Lineage (NCBI taxonomy): Bacteria > Bacillati > Actinomycetota > Actinomycetes > Mycobacteriales > Nocardiaceae > Nocardia > Nocardia sp. NPDC050412. Next base: position 116,519 of record NZ_JBITIJ010000004.1, on the reverse strand, counting down.
CCCCCGGCATCGACCGCCCGCTCACCGCCGATCGCCACTGGCGTCGCGCCCAGGGGCGCAAGGTGCGGATCAAACTACGGACCGGCGCGCCATCGCCGGATCCGAAGTCATCGGACAAGTTCGAGGCCAGGGTCGGTGTGCTCACCGAAGACACGGTGGCGCTGGTGCTCGGCGGGAAGAACAAGCCGCACCGGGTGACGATTCCGCTGACCGATATCGCAGAGGCTGTCGTGCAGGTGGAATTCAACCCACCCGGCGCGCGGGAACTGGAACTCGCGGGCGGAGTCGCGCCCGGCCGTCCGCGGCCGGGCCAAGAGGAAGCGGTGGACCCCACCGTCGATGTCCGAGGAACAACCGATGTACCAACCGAATCATTAGAAGCGTCCGATTCGCCGACCGAAGGGATCGTGGAATGAACATCGAAATCGAAGCCCTGCGCGCGATTGTCGCCGATAAAGGGATCTCGATCGAGACCGTGATCTCCGCGATCGAGTCGGCCCTGCTCACGGCCTACCGCCACACCGAGGGCCACCAGCCCAACGCGCGCATCGATATCAACCAGAAGACCGGCGTAGTCCGGGTGATGGCGCGCGAACTCGACGCCGACGGCAATGTCATCTCCGAATGGGACGACACCCCAGAGGGTTTCGGCCGGATCGCGGCGACCACCGCGCGCCAGGTGGTGCTGCAGCGGCTGCGTGATGCCGAGAACGAGAAGTCCTTCGGCGAATTCTCCACCCATGAGGGCGACATCGTCGGCGGTGTGGTGCAGCGCGATGCCCGCGCCAATGCCCGCGGCACCGTCGTGGTGCGCATCGGCAGCGAACTGCACGGCACCGAGGGGTTGATCCCGTCCGCCGAGCAGGTGCCCGGCGAGAGTTATGAGCACGGCGACCGGATCAAGTGTTACGTCGTCGGTGTCTCCCGTGGCGCGCGGGGCCCGCAGATCACTCTCTCGCGCACCCATCCGAATCTGGTGCGCCGACTGTTCGCACTCGAGGTGCCCGAGATCGCCGATGGTTCGGTGGAGATCGTCGCGGTCGCCCGCGAGGCCGGACACCGCTCCAAGATCGCGGTGCGCACCACCGTGCCCGGTGTCAATGCCAAGGGCGCGTGCATCGGCCCGATGGGTCAGCGCGTGCGCAATGTGATGAGCGAACTGGCGGGGGAGAAGATCGACATCATCGATTTCGCGGATGATCCGGCGACCTTCGTCGGGAATGCACTCTCGCCCTCGAAAGTTGTATCGGTCACGATCGTGGATCCCGAAGCCCGCGCCGCTCGCGTGGTCGTCCCCGACTTCCAGCTCTCGCTCGCGATCGGTAAGGAAGGGCAGAACGCCAGGTTAGCGGCCCGCCTGACCGGTTGGCGGATCGATATCCGCAGCGATGCCACCCCGGATGCGGGCAGTGGCAGTGTGCGGACGGAGGCACATCGGAGTTGACCGATTCCCGCGAATCGAGCCCATCGGATGACAGGTTCGTAACTTCGACGGGGGCGGGGTTCGGTGTTCCGAGCGGGACAGCGGTAGAGTGGTCTCAGGTTCAACGCGAGCCTTCGGTTCCTTTGTTCGAACGCACAACCGAGCAAGTCCCGGCGCACCGACGCCGAGCGGCTCCGGTGCGGACGTGTATCGGGTGTCGGAAGCACGAGTTGGCCGTCGATCTGTTACGGATCGTGGCGCAGGACTGTGAGACCGGTGACGGTTCCGAGGTTGTTGCGATAGTTCCCGATCCGTGGCGCAGACTTCCCGGACGGGGTGCCTGGCTGCACCCCGTTTCGGTTTGTTTGCGCACTGCAGAACGACGCCGAGCATTCGGCAGAGCACTACGAGTGTCCGGACAACTGGATATCTCAGCCCTGGAGAAGTACCTCGAGAACAGGCACGAGCACTCATGAGCACACCGTGAAGCACCAACGATGAACGTCCATCGGAGATAACCCGAGGTCGTGCGGGCCCGCCTTACCTAGGCGGAGGCACTGCTCGACCTCTCAGTGAGGAGAGCAGTGGCAGGCAAGGCCCGCGTGCACGAGTTGGCTAAAGAACTCGGTGTCACGAGCAAAGAACTACTCGCAACGCTCAAGGAGCAGGGCGAGTTCGTGAAGTCGGCGTCTTCGACGGTGGAAGCACCCGTCGCACGTCGACTGCGCGAGTCGGTGGCAGGCAAGTCCGCCCCGGCGAACGGCGCAGCGAAGTCCGGGGCGCGCCCCGGTTCCGCACCGTCGAGCACTCCGGCCGCGAAACCCGCCGCAGGCGGCGGTCCGCGTCCTGGTCCACGTACCCCGCAGACCCCGCTGCCCGCGCAGACCGCGCAGGCGGCAACCCCGACGGCTGCTCCGGCCGCCCGTGAGACGGTCGCTCCGGCAGCTCGCGATACAGCGGCTCCGGCTGCCCGTCCGTCCGATGCGGCCCGGCCCGCCCCGGCCGCGCGTCCCGGTCCGGCGGCCAAGCCCGCCCCACGGGACACCGCCCCGGTCCAGGAGACCCCGGCGGCTCCGGCCGCCAAGGCCGCCCCGGCGCCGGGCGCTCCGACTCAGGGTGGACCGCGTCCGACTCCGGGTGGCGCACGTCCCGGTCAGCAGCAGCGGTCCGGCGCACCGACGCAGGGCGGCCCACGCCCCGGCGGTCCGAAGCCGGGTCCGAAGACACCGCGCGTCGGCAATAACCCCTTCTCTTCCGCACCCGATCGTGAGCGTCCCGCGCCGCGCCCGGCCCCCAGCCAGGGTGGACCCCGCCCGGGTCCCGGCCAGGGTCCGCGTCCGGGTCCGGCCCAGGGCGGCCCCCGTCCGGGTGGCACTCAGGGCGAGCGGCGTCCGTCTCCGGGCCAGGGCGGTCCGCGTCCCGGTGGGCCGCGGCCGAGCCCCGGCTCGATGCCGCCGCGCCCGAACCCCGGTGCCATGCCCGCGCGTTCGGCCCGTCCGGGTCCGGGCGGCGGTGCCGGTGCGGGCCGTCCGGGTCGTCCCGGCGGTGCCCCCGGTGGTGGCGGTCGTCCCGGTGGCGGCGGTGGCGGTGGCTACCGCGGCGGCCAGGGTGGCGGCGGCACGGGTGCGCCCGGTGCCGGTGCCGGTGCTCCCGCGGCCGGTGGTTTCCGTGGTCGTCCCGGTGGCGGCGGTGGCCGTCCCGGTGGTCCCGGTGGCCGCGGCGGTGCGGCCGGTGCGTTCGGACGTCCCGGTGGCGCCCCGCGTCGTGGCCGTAAGTCGAAGCGGGCAAAGCGCGCAGAATACGAAAGCATGCAAGCGCCCGCCATCGGCGGCGTGCGGCTGCCGCGCGGCAACGGCGAGATCATCCGACTCGCCCGCGGCGCCTCCCTGTCGGACTTCGCGGAGAAGATCGATGCGAACCCGGCTGCCTTGGTGCAAGCCCTGTTCAACCTCGGTGAGATGGTCACCGCGACCCAATCGGTGAACGACGAGACCCTCGAGCTGCTCGGCAGCGAGATGAACTACGTCGTGCATGTGGTCAGCCCCGAGGATGAGGACCGCGAGCTGCTGGAATCGTTCGACCTGACCTACGGTGAGGACGAGGGCGGCGAAGAGGATCTCGAGCAGCGTCCGCCAGTGGTGACCGTCATGGGTCACGTCGACCACGGTAAGACCCGACTGCTCGACACGATCCGTAAGGCCAACGTCCGTGAGGGCGAGGCCGGTGGCATTACCCAGCACATCGGCGCCTACCAGGTGCTCACCCATCTGGGCGATAACGACCGGCTCATCACCTTCATCGACACCCCGGGTCACGAGGCGTTCACCGCCATGCGTGCCCGTGGTGCGAAGGCCACCGATATCGCGATCCTGGTGGTCGCCGCCGACGACGGCGTCATGCCGCAGACGGTGGAGGCGATCAACCACGCGCAGGCGGCCGATGTGCCGATCGTGGTCGCGGTCAACAAGATTGACAAGGAAGGCGCGAACCCGGACAAGATCCGGCAGCAGCTGACCGAATACAACCTTGTTGCCGAGGAATACGGTGGCGACACCATGTTCGTCGACATCTCCGCCAAGCAGGGCACCAATATCGAGCAGCTGCTCGAGGCCGTGCTGCTGACTGCGGACGCGGCGCTGGACCTGCGGGCCAACCCGGATATGGACGCGCAGGGTGTTGCCATCGAGGCGCACCTCGACCGCGGCCGTGGTCCGGTGGCGACCGTGCTGATCCAGCGCGGCACGCTGCGGGTCGGCGACTCGATCGTCGCCGGCGATGCCTACGGTCGTGTCCGCCGCATGGTCGACGAGCACGGCGACGATGTCGCCGCGGCGCTGCCGTCGCGGCCCGTTCAGGTCATCGGCTTCACGTCGGTACCCGGCGCGGGTGACAACCTGCTCGTCGTCGATGAGGACCGGATCGCTCGCCAGATCGCCGACCGGCGCAATGCGCGCAAACGCAACGCACTGGCCGCACGCACTCGCAAGCGGATCAGCCTGGAAGATCTGGATGCCGCGCTGAAGGAGACTTCGGAGCTCAACCTGATCCTCAAGGGCGACAACTCCGGTACCGTCGAGGCCCTCGAGGAGGCGCTGCTCGGTATCGAGATCGACGACGAGGTGCGCCTGCGGGTCATCGACCGCGGTGTCGGTGGTGTCACCGAGACCAACGTCAACCTGGCGTCGGCGTCGAACGCGATCATCATCGGGTTCAACGTTCGGGCCGAGGGCAAGGCGACCGAGCTGGCCAACCGCGAAGGTGTGGACATCCGGTACTACTCGGTGATCTACCAGGCCATCGACGAGATCGAGAAGGCCCTCAAGGGCATGCTCAAGCCGATCTACGAAGAGGTCGAGCTGGGCCGGGCGGAGATCCGCGCGATCTTCCGTTCGTCGAAGATCGGCAATATCGCCGGCTGCATGGTCACCTCGGGTTCGGTCAAGCGCAACGCCAAGGCGCGCCTGCTCCGCGACAACGTGGTGGTCGCGGAGACGGTCACGATCTCCACCTTGAAGCGGGAGAAGGACGACGTCACCGAGGTCCGCGAGGGCTTCGAATGCGGTATGACGTTGACCTACAACGATATCAAGGAAGGCGACGTGATCGAGGCCTACGAGCTGCGCGAGAAGCCGCGCGACTGAGATTGTGCGTCGGTGGTCCGGCCCAGCAACACCGGGCCGGACCACCCAGACAGTCTTTTCGTAGGCACCGAAACAGGAGGCTTGGGTGTACCTGGGTGCACTGGAGTTCGACGTCCTGCTCGGAGATGTGCACTCGCTGAAGCAGAAGCGTTCGGTGATTCGGCCCGTGCTGGCCGAATTGCAGCGCTTCGGCGTGAGTGCCGCCGAGGGTGGGGAACAAGACCGCCACCGTCGCTCATTGCTCGGAGTTGCCATGGTCAGTTCCGGTATGGATCACCTGACCGAGGTACTCGACAAATGTGAGCGTCACGTCGCGGCTCGTCCGGAGTTAGAGTTGCTGGCAGTGCGCCGCAGGATCTTCGGACCCGAAGACTGATCCGCGGCGGGAACGACGGGCTCGGAGGCGGTAGCTTGCGTAACCACGCAGGGCCTCGGTCCCGCCCGCAAAATGAACACAGCAGTAGTGAGGAGGGTTCAGCCATGGTGGATCAAGCCAGGGCACGCCGACTCGCCAAGCGGATTTCCGCGATCGTGGCGACCGCGATCGAGTACGAGGTGAAGGATCCGCGTCTGAATTTCGTGACCGTTACCGATGCGAAGGTCACCGGCGATCTACGCGAGGCGACGGTGTACTACACGGTGATGGGCGAAACCCTCGACGTGGAACCGGATTACGCGGCCGCGGCCGCCGGTCTGGAGAAGGCGAAGGGTGTGCTGCGCTCGAAGGTGGGCGCAGGCACCGGCGTGAAATTCACCCCGACGTTGGCGTTCGTGCTGGACAAGGTGCCCGATGCGGCACGGGATATGGAAGAGCTACTGGCCAGGGCGCGGGCCGCCGACGACGCGGTCGCCAAGGTGGCGGCGACCGCTACCCACGCCGGCGAAGCCGACCCGTACAAGGTCGAACGCGAATCCGACGAGTGACGTGCGGTAGACCATGACGACGATGCCCGTCGACCCGGGTAGGGGGGTCGCTGTCGATCCGGTCGATTTCGGACCGGCCGTTGCGGCATTGAGCGCGGCCCGTTCGGTCACCATCCTGTGTCATGTGCAGCCCGATGCCGACACTATCGGCAGTGGGCTCGCCCTGGCATTGGTGTTGCATCGGCGCGGTATCCCGGTATGGGTGTCGTTCGCCGAACCCGCCGAACTGCCCGCCACGATGCGGACGCTGCCCGGTGTGCATTATCTGGTGCCGCCCGCGGATGTACCCGCCGAGGTGGATCTGCTGGTTTCCGTGGACTGTGGCAGTGCCGGTCGGCTTGGTGCGCTTGCCGATCGATTGGCCGGGGCCGCAACGACTTTGGTGTTCGACCATCACCGCTCCAACACCCGGTTCGGGACGATCAATGTGATCGATGCGAGTGCGGAATCGACGACGAGTCTGATCGCGCGGCTGCTCGATACCTGGCAGGAGCCGATCGATGCCGAAGTGGCACATTGCCTTTACGCCGGTTTGGTTACCGATACCGGATCCTTCCGCTGGGTGCGGCCCGGCACCCATCACCTGGCCGAACGGCTGTTGGCCACCGGCATCGACGGTGCCGAAATCACCCGCTCGCTGATGGATACGCATCCGTTCGGCTGGTTGCCGATGTTGTCGCGGGTGCTCGGCTCGGCTCGGTTGGAGCCGCAGGCCGGGGGTGGGACCGGACTGGTGTATGCCGTTGTGCGGCGCGAGGATGTCGATGGTGTGCGCTCGGAAGAGGTGGAGAGTGTGGTCGATATCGTCCGCACCACCTCCGAGGCCGGGGTCGCCGCGGTGTTCAAGGAGTCTCGCACGATTCCGGATCGGTGGACGGTTTCGCTGCGGTCGCGCGACAGCGCGCCGGGCGCGCAGGATGGTGTCGATGTGGCTACTGTCGCAACGTCTTTGGGCGGTGGTGGGCATCGGTTCGCGGCCGGGTACACGACCAACGGCACGTCCGAATCGGTCGTCGCGGCTCTGTTGGCTGAACTCGGGTGAGTTCGGAGGTCAGCGAGGTCGCGTCGGATCAGATCGGCGCGGTGGGGCCGCGAAGGATTCTCGGACTCGCCTTACCGACCTTGGGTGTGCTGGTGGCCGAGCCCATCTATCTGCTGTTCGACCTGGCTGTGGTGGGTCGGCTCGGGGCATTGGCATTGGCCGGGCTCGCGGTCGGTGGATTGATTCTGGCGCAGGTCAGTTCCCAGCTGACGTTCCTGTCGTATGGGACGACGGCGCGGGCGGCGCGGCGGCACGGAGCGGGGGATGAGCGCGGTGCGATCGGGGAAGGTGTGCAGGCGACCTGGGTCGCCGTGATCGTCGGGACGCTGGTTCTTGTTGTGGGGCAGGCGATTGCGGTTCCGCTGACCAATGTGATCGCGGGTGGTGGGGATATTGCGGGGGAGGCGTTGGGCTGGGTGCGGATCGCGTTGTTCGGGGTGCCGCTGATTCTGATCGCCATGGCGGGTAACGGGTGGTTGCGCGGGGTGCAGGAGACACGTCGGCCGCTACTGTTCGTTGTCGCGGGACTGCTGGTTTCGGGAGTGTTGTGCCCGACGCTGGTGCACGGGTTACTGGGTGCGCCGCGGCTGGAGTTGGCCGGTTCGGCGGTCGCCAACGCGGTGGGCCAGTTCGTGACGGCCGGGCTGTTCCTGACCGCGCTGGTGCGCGCACGTGTTCCGCTGACTCCGCACTGGTCGGTGATGCGGGCGCAACTGGTACTCGGTCGCGATCTGATCGCCCGCAGCCTCGCCTTCCAAGCCAGCTTCGTCTCGGCCGCGGCCGTCGCCTCCCGATTCGGTGCGGCATCGGTGGCCGCACACCAGCTGGTCCTGCAGCTCTGGAATTTCCTCGCGCTGACTCTGGACTCGCTGGCCATCGCCGCCCAAACGCTGGTCGGTGCGGCACTCGGCGCGGGCGACGCCACCGGTGCGCGCGGTCTGGCGCGCCGCATCACCCGCTGGTCGGGCGGATTCGCGCTGGTGCTGGCGGCGGCCTTCGCGGCAGGCGCCACCGTCATCCCCGAACTCTTCACCGACGATCCGGCCGTCCTCGACCGCACCCACGTCGCCTGGTGGTTCTTCGTCGCCATCATCCCGATCGCAGGCATTGTCTTCGCCCTCGACGGCGTCCTCCTCGGTGCGGGCGACGCCGCCTACCTCCGCAATACCACGCTCGGCGCCGCGCTCCTCGGCTTCCTCCCCACCATCTGGCTCTCCCTCGTCTTCGACTGGGGCATAGCAGGCATCTGGACCGGCCTCGTAGCCTTCATGCTCCTACGCCTTATCGCCGTAGTCTGGCGCGCGGAATCCGGCCGCTGGGCCCGAGCCGGCACGGAAATCCCGCGCGTCAAGGCTTAGCTCGTGCACGGTTTCGCATGCCGCGCAGGTTTTCGGGGCGAACTCCGCGCTCGGCGGACGGCAGGTCGTCAATGGGGTCGGTGAAGAACCACCCATCATGCTCGACGGGCGGCCAACCCTTAGCGGTGCCTGCGGACGACCACTCCCACCGGGTGAATCTGGGTGCGGTGGTGCGGCACGTGGTCAGCGGTGTCGGTGAACGACCACGCCTGCCGGGCGGACCGAGCGTCCGGAGACAGTCAGGCCGGTTTGGACGACGGATGCCACCGTGCGATCCAGGGCTGGATCGTCGATCTTCGCAACGTCCGCCGCTTCCATGGTGAGTGAGTCGAAGGCGTCGCCACGCTGTGGGGTGACCAGTGTGCCGCCGCGGCCGACGATGAGCCGTTCGATGCGGGTGGCGATGGCTTCGAATGCTGCACGCTCGCGCGGGGATTCGGCGGTCGTGGCGCACGCGGTGGTGTCGGTATGGAGAGCGAAGAGTTCCACGACGAGCGGGAGGTCGGCGCCAGCGCGATCCCGGCGGTCGCGTGCCTTGGCCTCGTCGGCCAGGCGATCGATAGTGGTGGCTTGGCGGGCGATGACTCGGGTGAGGTCTTCGATACGTTCCGTTAGTTGGGCGAGCGGGTCGGTGTGTTCGAGCTGTGGCGGGTGGGAGTTCGCCGGGTAATCGGTCTGCGGCGCGATCGGGGTCTCGACCTGCCGCGCGGCGAGGGTGGTCGGGTCCTCGGGGTGCGGCGCGACGGGGTCGGTCATGCTCGCACTTTAACGCGAGTTCGCGGGGGAGCATCGATTGTTTTGGGCGGCATCGGGATCCGCTGTCGGTAACTGGGCTGGTGTCGGAGCTGGCTGCTACCATCGCGTCTCATGGGGGTCTACGGCATCGACCTTGGTACGACGAATTCGGCGATCGCGCGGATAGACGCCGATGGTCGGCCCGAAGTCATGATCGGTTTGAACGGCGAGGCGACGGTGCCTTCGGTCGTCTTGTTCGCGTCGGCGTTCGATCATCTGGTGGGCGAGGGTGCTCGGCGGCAGGCCCGCCTCGATCCGGAGCATGTGTGCGCACTGGTGAAACGGCGGATGGGCGATAAGGATTGGCGTTTCGCCGCGCACGGACAAACTTGGTCCGCGCCCGCGGTTTCGGCGCTGATCCTGAAAAGCCTTGCCGCGGATGCCGAATTCAGCGGTGCGGAGCCGGTGAAACGCGCGGTCATCACCGTACCCGCCTACTTCGGTGATGAGGAGCGGCGCGCGACCATCCAGGCGGGCACGTATGCGGGCTTCGATGTCGCCGGTGTGCTCTCCGAGCCGATTGCTGCGGCGCTCTCCTATGGGTTCGGCAGACTCGACGGCAGTGTGGACGTCGGCGAGCCGGGCCTGCGCGAGACCGTTCTCGTCTACGACCTGGGCGGCGGCACCTTCGACGCCACCGTCATCGAACTCGCCGACCGCCGCATTTCGGTGCTCGCGGTCGAGGGTGATCACCAACTCGGCGGCGCTGACTGGGATGAACGCATCGCGCTGTATCTTTCGCAGAAGTTCTGTGAGGCGAATCCGGATGCCGAAGACCCGCTGGACGATTCGGCGGGTTCGCAGATGGTGGTGCTGGCCGCCGAACGTGCCAAGCGCGAGCTGACCGATGCCGAGCGCACCGACGTGGTGATCGCCCACGACGGCGCCCGCGCGGTGATCCCGCTGACACGCGACGAAGTCGACGCGATGACCGCCTCACTCATGCGCCGCACCATCGACCTGACCCGCGACTGCCTGGCTGCGGCGAGCAAGCGCGGCGTCGCATCCGTCGACCGCCTGCTGCTCGTCGGCGGCTCCTCGCGCATGCCGATGGTGGAGCGCGAATTGCGCAAGGAGCTCGGCCTCGCCGGCGAACTGCGCGATCCCGACCTCTCGGTGGCGCGCGGCGCGGCGCTCTACGGCGAAAAGCTGGAGATGGAACGTCTCGTCCTCGCCGACCTCACCACGCGCGGCCGACTGCGCGATGGCGCGCATATCGAGGACGCCGCCCCAGCCGATCTGGACCAAGCGATCGCCCGCGTCGCCGCTTCCTTCGGACAGCCGGTCGGGCTGGTACGTCGGATGCTCGAAATCCAGGTCGATACCGTTGTCGCGCGCGGTTTCGGTGTGCTCGCGCTCGACTACAAGTCCGGGCTGGCGGCGACCTGGTTGGTGCATCGCAATTCGACTCTGCCGGTGAAGGTGCGTCGTTCCTTCGGTACCGTGCGCGCGGATCAGGACGAGATCGCGCTGACCATCGTGGAACAGCAGGGCCAGGCGGCATCGGCGCGACCCGAGGATACGAAGGTGCTGGTGGAAGGCCGCATTCGCGGCATCCCCGCAGGCTATCCCGAGGGCAGCGAGGTGCGGGTTACCTTCGAGATGGGCTTCGACGGCGTCCTGCGCGTCACCTGCCACCACATCGACGCCGATATTCCATTGGTCCTGACCGCTCAGACCGGCGCGACCCTGTCGCAAGCGGATGTGGCGCGCGAACTCGATCAGGTCCAGCGCACCCGCCGCCGCGACAGCTGAGCCGGGACCATGGAGGCGTTCAACCCGAACGACTATCGCAAGCGGGTACTCGCTGATGTCGAGCGCCGCGGCGGGCTCGAGGAATCGGATCCGTTCGAGCTCTACGACATTCCGCTGGACGAGGCGGAGTCGCTGAGCGATGCCGAGATCGCCGCGCGGGTCGAGGAGGTCTGGGGTTTCTGGCAGCGCCAGCGTGATCATCCGAAATACCGGGTGCTCGTGGGTCTGCTGGTCGATGAGCATCCCAAGCTGTCTCGGGTGCTGCTGGATTCGGCGGTGCGTCGCGTGGAAGCGGGGCGGATCCGGGAGATGCGCGAGCGGCGGGATGCGGACCGCTACGAGATGCTCGATGCGGCGATCTCGCGATTGGTACAGCGGCACGGTGGGGTTCCGGCCCGGAAGGTGCCCGGGCTGGAGGAGATCGGCGCGATGGGTGGGCTCAGTGCCGGCGAGGTCGCGACTCGATTGCGCAGGCATCGGGTCATCGAGGATGCTCCCACGCCCGTCGGAGTTCTCACCGACCAACGCAGACAACAGATTCGGCAGTTGCTCAGCGAATGGGAACGGCTCATCGACGGTGATCCGACGCCGACGCTTTTCGCGTTGCTGCGGGTGGATCCGGCGAAAGCCGGTCAGACCCAGGAGATTCGATTGCGCGCCGAGGCTTTGCGCGCGCGGTCCCGCGAGCTGCCACCCGGACGTGTCCGAGTTGTGTTGGACGAGTTGCTGATTCACATCCAGGATGTACTCGAATCGGACGAGGCGACGCTGCGGGAATATCTGCGGTCAGTGGCCGAGGATGTCGCCAAGGAATTGCGACCGAAGGTCAGAGCGGCGGTGCTGGTCGAGGACCAACTCGTCGGCGACGACTTCCGATACCTGCTCGACGAGGCGATGCGGTTGGGTCTCGATCGGTCCGACGCCACCCGGTTGCTCACCGAGATTACCGTGGAACTCGGTGCACGAGTGGCAAATTCGCCGCCTATAGCGGTGCCGCAACAGATATCGCAACCACCTGCGCCCAGAAACTGGGAAGCACCGCTCAAGGCTGCTCGGGCGGCGCTGCGCGGGGGACGGCCACACGAAGCCGCGCGGCATGTCGAGGAGGCGCACCGGCTGGTCGGCCCCGATGGGGAAGGGCTCACGCCGATTCGTTCGGTATCCGATGAGGTCGACCGGGTACTGAACCAGGCGCAGGCCCACTGGCGCGAGGCGACGGCCGCGCGTGCGGCAAAGCGGTATTTCGAGGCGCTGCCGCATCTGGAACAGGTGCGTCGCACCGCGTCCGATCTGTTGCCGCTGAACCAGGTGCCCAGTATCGACCAGTTGCTGTCCGAAGCCCGGGACGCGATCGCCGAAGCGGACCGGCTCTTCGCCGAGGCACAAGCCGGACCGGCCGATGCCAGAATGCGCGGACTGCTCGCCGCGGTCGAGGTATGCACCGATCACGGCGGTGTGCTCGCTGCGCTCGCGGAGTCGCCGATCGAGGCTCCGCAGCGGGTCGAGGCCACCCGATTGGCGAATGGGTCGGTGCTCGTGGCGTGGTCGCCGACATCGACGGATAACGTCGCATATCGGGTGACCAGATTGCAGCCGGACGGATCCTGGCGCGTGGTCGGCCGCACACAGGCGACCGAACTCGAGGACGGTGGTGCACCCACCGTGGGGCACCCGGTGTACGCGGTGGCCGCTGCCGTCGCGGGCAGGTACTCCGAGATCACCCGATCCGATACCGGCCCGGTCGCGAAACCGCAAGGCAGACAAGAACAATCGCAGGTCGATCCGTCGCCGAGTGGCATCCCGACCGTGACCGGACTGGCCGACCAAGCGGGGCTACTGGTCTTCACTTGGCCCATCGGCGTCACCGAAGTCATGGCCGTCGTGCGGCCCGACCAACCGCCGACCACCCCGGACGACCCCCAGGCCCGCTCCTGGAAGGTCACCAATATGCGGTACGAAATCGACGGCGGCGTCCGGATCCCATCCGATATCCCGCGACCGTGTCACGTCGCCATCGCATCCTGTCGCCGCGAACCGAACGGAAAGCTCACGGTCGCCGCGGTTTTCGCACCGACTGCGCGGATCCGCTGGCTCGGATAGCCGAGGTCGGTCCGCGTGCCGTGGATACCGAGATGCAGTGAATCTGCTGCCGGACCGTCGGGACCTCGATAATGCCGCGTGCGGTCCGCGCCGTCGATTGGTGTGATTCCGGATTCGCATTCGGGATATCCGCCGCGGCACCGCATCCGACGACCACACCGACATGCACGGCCACAGTGCGGTGCTCAGGCACATCGACACACGCCGGCTCAACGACATGCTCGGCGGTGACGATGCACTGGGCCATGCCAGCGGGTGCGTCCGCAGTGACGTGGTCGGTCACGAGGGCACATTCGGTCACAGCGGCGCTGTGCCGGACCACGTGAGCATGCTCAGCCAGGGCAGTGTGGATGGCCCCGCCGACATGGACGGCCGCAGTGCCGTGGCCGGCCGCGAGCACACGTTCGGCCGTGGTGACATGCTCGAGGGTGCATTCGGCAGTGACGATGCCCAGAGCCACACCAACGCACTGAGCCCCACCAACGCCCAGGGCCCCACCAACGCCCAGGGCCCCACCAACGCCCAGGGCCCCACCGACGCCCAGGGCCCCACCGACGCCCAGGGCCCCACCGACGCCCAGGGCCCCACCGACGCCCAGGGCCCCACCGACGCCCAGGGCCCCACCAACGCCCAGGGCCCCACCAACGCCCAGGGCCACACCAACGCCCAGGGCCACCAGGAACCGTTCGGGCATGGCGACCACGGTCACGGGTCCGACCGCGCGCAATGGCTGTTGCTCGCGCCGGTCGCCGCGCTCTTGCTCATCGCACCACCCGCGCTGGGCGCGGGCGCGGCGGTAACCAGTTCGCCCGTTCAAGTCGTGCCGCGCGACGTCGCCGCTGAGCAGCCGAAACTGTGGGCTTTTCCGCCGCTGCCTGCCGAGCCCGCGCCGCGCTTGCCGATCGTGGATCTGGTGGATCGGGCGCTTCAGGACTCCAGTCACTCGCTGGACGGTCGTGAGGTCACGATCAGTGGGTTCATTATTCGGCCCGAAGATCTCGAGCAGCAGCATCCGGATGCGCCCGATGCGGATCTCGCGCGGGTGGTCATCACATGCTGTGTCGCTGACGCGCGGTATGTACTGGTGCACCTGTCGGACATGCCGGAGGTGGTCGAGGACGATGCCTGGCTAGAGGTCCGGGGTGTCGTCGAAACCGGTAGCGCCCAGCGGGATCCGGATCACACGCCCACCCTCGCCGTCACCGACTACCAGCGGATCGAGGCTCCGGACCGGCCGTACGAACGCGGCCGTTAGCGCCATGATCATCGAGCCGAACGGCGGCAACGCGAACGGATATGCCAATGTAGGTGTGGTGATACCCAAGTTGATGGCGGTGAGCGACATCCATGTCGGGCACCAGGGGAATCGTCCGGTCGTCGAGCAGATTCGGGCGGATTCGCCCGAGGACTGGCTCATCGTGGCCGGGGACGTCGGGGAGAAGTCCGACGATATTCGCTGGGCGCTGGAGCTGTTGCGCGGCCGCTTCGCCAAGGTGATCTGGGTGCCGGGCAACCACGAATTGTGGACCACGGCGAAGGATCCGGTGCAGATGCACGGTGTCGCGCGCTACGACTACCTGGTGTCGATCTGCCGAGACCTCGATGTCATCACACCGGAGGATCCGTTCCCAGTGTGGACCGGCGCGGGGTCGGAGCAGTACGGCGGTCAGGTGACGCTGGTTCCGATGTTCCTGCTCTACGACTATTCGTTCCTGCCCAAGGGCACCAAAACGAAGGCCGAGGGGCTCGCCCTGGCCCGGGAACGAAATGTGGTGGCCACCGACGAATTCCTGCTGTCACCGGATCCTTACCTGACCCGGGATGCCTGGTGTCACGCCCGCGTCCAAGTCACCAAACGGAAGCTCGACGCGCTGCCACCCGAAACGCCGATCGTGATGATCAATCACTTCCCGCTGGTCCGCCAGCCCACCGAGGTGCTGTGGTACCCGGAATTCGCGCTCTGGTGCGGCACCGATCTGACCGCCGACTGGCACACCAGCTATAACGTGGTCTGCTCGGTCTACGGCCACCTGCACATCCCGCGCACCTCCTACTACGACGGCGTGCGCTTCGAAGAGGTGTCGCTCGGCTACCCCCGCGAATGGCAGCGCCGCGGACTGCCGGACCAGTTGCTGCGTCAAATCCTCCCGACTCCGGATTATCCGCCGGGCTCGCTGAACAAGTGGGGCGGCCACTTCGAGGTCACTCCCGAGATGGAGGCCGCAGCCGCTGAGATGCGCGCCAAAGCCGAGCGTCGTCGCGGCGTTTGACCCTGTCCGGCATAGCGGCGGCAATTTGATTCGCGGGGCAACTACTGATTTGGTGTGTACATGGGTAACTCGTCGGGTACGGGCAAATTCACTTGCCCCCTGACCGCCGGACGCCGACGCTGCTCGCGTGGCACACGAGTCTGGCCCGAAGGTGCGGGGAGGCGGACGAGCTGATCGAGAAAATTCTTCCCGCCGGCGTGGCTTCGGCAGAACTCTTGGAGTATCCGGAGGATCTGCGACCGCATCCGGCCGAGGCACACCTCATCGAGAAGTCGGTGGACAAGCGCCGCCGGGACTTCATCGGTGCTCGGCACTGCGCCCGGCTGGCGTTGGCGGAACTGGGTGAGGCGCCGGTCGCGATCGGCAAGGGTGAGCGGGGTGCGCCGGTGTGGCCGCGTGGCATCGTCGGCAGCCTGACGCACTGTGACGGCTACCGGGCGGCGGCCTTGGGCCACAAACTGCGGTTCCGCTCGATCGGTATCGACGCCGAACCGCACGGCACCCTGCCCGAGGGCGTGCTGGATTCGGTGAGCCTGCCCCCCGAGCGGGACTGGTTGGCGCGGGTCGACCGTTCCGGCCTGCACCTGGACCGTCTGCTGTTCTGTGCGAAGGAAGCCACCTACAAGGCGTGGTGGCCACTGACCGCGCGCTGGCTCGGCTTCGAGGACGCCCACATCACCTTCACCATCGACGAAAGCTCCGACGGCGCGGGTTCGGGCACCTTCCACAGCCAGATCCTGGTACCCGGACAGGTCACCGACGGTGGCGCGCCGCTGATTTCCTTCGACGGCCGCTGGATGATCGGCGACGGACTCATCCTGACCGCGATCGTGCACGACTGATGGCCGACGCGCGGATCGACGCACTCGGTGGTCTGCTGATCGTCGACAAGGACGGCGGCTGGACCAGCCACGACGTCGTCGCGAAATGTCGAAAACTATTGCGCACCAAGAAGATCGGACATGCCGGCACACTCGATCCGATGGCCACCGGCGTACTGGTGCTCGGTGTCGAACGCGCCACCAAATTGCTCGGCCTGCTCACCCTGACCACCAAGGCCTATACCGCGACCATCCGGCTCGGCCAGGCCACCACCACCGACGATGCCGAGGGTGAAGTGCTCTCGACCGCATCGGCCACCCATCTTGCCGACGCCGAAATCGCCTCGCACGCCGCGAAATTGACCGGCGATATCGAGCAGGTGCCCGCCACGGTCAGTGCCATCAAGGTGAATGGCGAACGCGCCTATGCCCGGCATCGGGCCGGTGAAGAGGTGCAGCTGGCCGCTCGCCCGGTGACCGTCTCGCGCTTCGATATCCTTGCCCGCCGGGATATTTCGGAGTTCGTCGATCTGGACGTGGTCGTCGAATGTTCGTCCGGCACCTACATTCGTGCCCTTGCGCGCGATCTGGGCGCCGCACTCGGCGTCGGTGGCCATCTGACCGCGTTGCGGCGCACCAGGGTCGGCCCGTTCACCCTCGAGCACGCCAGAACCCTCGACGAATTGGCCGAATCCGAGGAAGCACCGCTGAGTCTGGATATCGACGACGCCATCCGAACCGCGTTCCCACACCGCGATATCGATGACAAACAGGCCGATGACCTGCGCAACGGCCGCTGGCTCGAGCCGGTCGGAATATCCGGCGTCTACGCCGCCATCGACCCGTTCGGGCGCGCCATCGCGCTATTGCAGGAGAGCGGTAATCGCGCGGCCTCGGTCATGGTCGTGCGTCCGTCGAATCTCTAACCGCGCCAAGCGGCTCCAGCGCGCCGAGCAGCGCGCCGACGCAGATATCGCGGAGTTCGACGCGGGTGCAGGTGCGGTTTTCCAGCCAGTCGACCGATAGCACCCGGACAAAAGTCAGCCAGCTCATCAGCACCGATGAGGTGAGCTCGCGGAGTTGGCCTTCGACGCCCATGCTGTCGAGCAGACGCACCCGGAGTTCGCCGAGTTCGCCCGAGATGATCGCCTGGATCGTCGGATCGCCCGCGAGCAGGCGGTTGGCGGCCACCACCGTATTGGCATTGGCCTCGAAATAGTCGAAGTGCTCGTCGAGTCCGGCCGCCAGCTGTTCGGGCAGCGGGGTTTCGGTATCGAGTTTCGTCGCGACCAGCAGGCGATCCGCGGCCAGCTGGTAGACGCCCGCGAAGAGATCGCGTTTGGTCGGGAAGTGGCGGTAGAGCAGGGCGCGCGAAACACCGGCCGCAGCCGCGACATCCTCCATCAGCACCGCATCGTAGGCGCGTTCGGCGAACAGTTTCGCGCCCGCTTCCAGCAGCAGTCGACGGCGTTCGTCGGGGGCGAGGCGGCGGCGGGTCACCCCTGCAAGCCTAGTTGACGTTTGTCTACTAAGAGTCGTAGGGTCGATCTTAGTAGACATACGTCTACTAGTGAAGGGAGGAATTCATGACCGTGGCACTCAAATGGCTGTCCATGGCGATGGGCGTTGTCATCGTTGGTATCGGCATATTCCACATGGCCGCCGGAATCGACGGCATCCCCGATATGGGATCCTCCGGCGTCACCGCCGACAGTCAGACTCGCTTCTTCGGCGGCATCTTCCTCGGCTACGGCCTCGCCTGGATCTGGGCAGCCCGCCAAAATCCGATCTCCGCACTCGCGGTGCGCTGGCTCGCCGGAATCTTCCTACTGAGCGGCATCGCCCGCTTGATCTCGGTCGCCGTCTACGGCTGGCCGCACTGGTTCCAAATCGTCCTAACCGCAATAGAATTCGCCCTCCCTCCGATCTTCTTCTGGCTAGCCGCCGCCCAGGAAAAGCGCACCGCCTTCACCGCTGACCGCGTGCCCGCCGCTGGCTGACCCATGTCGCATATCGGATGACTACCTCGCACAGGGTGTGCCCTATGTGAGGTAGTCGGTGGCTATGCGTCAACTGGCAGGCGATCCGTACACGGGGCGCGGTAGACAGTGCGACGAAGGGAAGTGGGCAACTCGAATCCCTGATCCGCCATGTCGGCGCTGGGCTGATCGACGAGCCCGCCGAATCGCTGCTTGCGGCGGCGGAGACCTGTCGCCATCCGATTCCGTGCGCTGCTGAATTTCCTGTCGCGCTGACCGATTCGACTCGGCGACATTTCTATGGGGCTTGACCTGTGGTAACTCCGAGCCCAACGGCGCGATAGGGGGATATCGGCGTTTGTTCTTGCCGCGGACGCGGTGGCCGCGGCGGCGTGCGGTGGTGACAACTAGTCACCACCGGCACGCGAGTCAGTCGCTGAGCCAGATGGCTTCGGCGGCGGGGCGGCCGAGATCGATGGTGCGGTCCCCGATGCGAATCGCGATGGTGCCCGCGAAGTCTCGGCGTTCCACCACAACGATCGGTGTATCGAGGGCGATGCCGACCGAATCGAAGTAGCGCAACATATCCGGATCGGCATCGGAAATCCGTGCGACATGGCCGGATTCGCCCGCGCGGAAATCGCTG
This sequence comes from Nocardia sp. NPDC050412, assembly GCF_044458825.1. Classification (NCBI taxonomy): domain Bacteria; kingdom Bacillati; phylum Actinomycetota; class Actinomycetes; order Mycobacteriales; family Nocardiaceae; genus Nocardia; species Nocardia sp. NPDC050412. The sequence continues at coordinate 97,765 of NZ_JBITIJ010000004.1, read as the reverse complement.
AGCTGGCGGGCGGGTGGCGTCGGCACCGCGCCGTCGACCGAGGGAATGGGATCGCCGTGCGGATCCCGGTCCGGATAGCCGAGTTTCGCGTCGATGCGCGCCATCAGCAACTCCGAAACCGCGTGCTCGAGCACCTCGGCCTCATCGTGCACCTCATCCCAGCCGTAGCCGAGTTCGTTGACGAGGAACGTCTCGATCAGCCGATGCCGGCGCACCATGGCGACCGCCGCGCGGCGTCCGTGTTCGGTGAGGGTGATGGAGCCGTACCGAGCGTGTTCGACAAGGCCCTGATCGGCGAGCTTACGTACCGCCTCGGAGACAGTGGAAGCCGAGACGCCGATCCGTTCGGCGAGCAGTTTCGTCGAGACCTTTTCCTGTGACCATTCCTGAGCGGTCCAGATCACTTTCAAATAGTCCTGGGCGACCGAGGTGAGCTCCGGCGCAATCGTCGCGGTGCTGCCGTGGGGGCCTGGGGTCTCGGTCGGCTGCGCTGCGGTGTCGGCCAGCTCGCGTCGGGTTGCGATGTCTCGTTTACCGGGCACATCTTCGAGCTTATGCATAGGACTCCCGATTCACACATTTAGACACTTGAACACTCGGTGCCGTTGTCCGACAGCCTCGATCCTGCTTGCGGATCCCTCGGTTTCGGCTGGTCCGGGCCGCTCTCGGGGCCGTCGGTGCTCGGTCGGCCTCACCGTGCGAACCCGATGCGGGCGGCTGGTGTTTCGACGAGTTCGAGCGCGATCACACCGTTGCTGTCGTCACCCGCCTGAACCAGCAATTCACCCCATGTACACACAGGCCTCTGGCCCGGAGGGCGGATGGACACCTCCGAATACTGTTCCCCCCGCATTTTGCGTAGGCTGCGGACTGTGCAGAGATGGCGAAGCCTCGATGACGTACCCGCGGACTGGGGGCGGTGCGTACTCACGATCGGCGTATTCGACGGTGTGCATCGCGGCCATGCGCAGCTGATCAGCAGGGCCGTGAAGTCCGCTGCCGCACGGGGAGTTCCGGCAGTGTTGATGACCTTCGATCCGCACCCGATGGAAGTGGTGCGCCCGGGCTCGCATCCGGCGCAGTTGACCACGCTGACCCGGCGTGCGGAATTGGCCGAGGAACTGGGCGTCGACGTGTTCTGCGTCATGCCCTTCACCCAAGAATTCATGAAGCTGACCCCGGCGAGTTACGTACACGATCTGCTGGTCGAGCGGCTACATGTGACCGAGGTCGTGGTCGGTGACAACTTCACCTTCGGTAAGAAGGCCGCGGGCACCATCGAGACCATGCGCGAGCTGGGTGGGCGCTTCGGCTTCGAGGTCGACGGCGTGAGACTGCTCGTCGAGCATGCGGTCACCTTCTCCTCCACCTACATCCGCGCCTGCGTCGACGCGGGTGATATGGCCGCGGCCGCCGAGGCGCTCGGTCGTCCGCACCGGGTGGAGGGTGTGGTCGTGCACGGCGACGGCCGCGGCCGCGAGCTCGGCTTCCCGACCGCGAATATCGCGCCGCCCATGTATGCCGCCATTCCGGCCGACGGCGTATACGCGGGCTGGTTCACCGTGCTCGGTCCCGGCCCTACCATCGGCACCGTGACACCGGGGGAGCGCGCGATGGCCGCGATCTCTATCGGCACCAACCCGACCTTCTCCGGGCGCGCCCGCACCGTCGAGGCCTACGTACTCGACAGTGAGGCCGATCTGTATGGCCAGCACGTCGCGGTGGATTTCGTCGAGCATCTGCGCGGTATGCGCAAATTCGATTCCATCGACGAACTCCTCGAGGCGATGGCCCGCGACGTCGAGAACTCCCGCAAGGTCCTCACCGCCGCCGACTCCTGACCGGATTCGGTTCGGCGCGGGGGTGTCGGGTAAGGTGGCTCCTCGGGTTTGCTGCGGTCCGCGGTGGCGCCCACCGGGTAACCGGAATCCTCGAGCGCGGAACTGAGATATAGGAGTGGATGCCCCATGGCGCTGACCACCGAGCAGAAGTCGGCCATTCTGGCCGAGTACGGCGTGCACGAGAAGGACACCGGTTCCCCGGAGGCGCAGATCGCGCTGCTGTCCAAGCGGATCGCCGACATCACCGAGCACCTGAAGAAGCACAAGCACGACCACCACACCCGCCACGGCCTGATGGCGCTGATCGGTCGTCGCAAGCGCCTGTCGAAGTACCTCGCCGACAAGGACATCCACCGCTACCGTTCGCTGATCGAGCGCCTGGGTCTGCGTCGCTGATCCTTCGACACACCGGCTACCTCGGGTAGTCGACAGACCGGCCAACGGGGAGAAGTACAATCTCCCCGTTGGCTATATGTGTATGAGGGGTTATTCACACCCTGTTTGCACGACAACATTGCACAGCCGTATGCACCCGCCTGCGTGGCGTCGGTCTTCGGTAGTGGCCTCCCGGCAGGCGAGCAGTCGCCGGCGGGCTTCGATCGATGACCGCCTCCGCGTCGCCGTTTCCAAGGGGATCCGGCCGGGTGCGCGCGTCGCAGCCAGGAGGGTTGCCGCGCGTCCGGATCCGGGACGGCTGACGACAGCTGGATCGCGCCTTCCTGGCGCTCGATCCAGCGAAGACGAGAGGTTGAGAGCAGAAAAATGTCCGAAACAGCTACATCATCGGCCATCGAGGTCGAACCCGGTGTGTTCGAATCCGTCGCGCTGATCGATAACGGCACCTACGGAACCCGCACCGTCCGCTTCGAGACCGGCCGTCTGGCCCGCCAGGCCGCCGGTTCGGTCGTCGCCTACCTGGACGACGAGACCATGCTGCTGTCCGCGACCACCGCGGGCAAGCACCCCAAGGATCAGTTCGACTTCTTCCCGCTGACGGTCGATGTCGAAGAGCGCATGTACGCCGCGGGCCGCATCCCGGGTTCGTTCTTCCGCCGGGAGGGCCGCCCCTCCACCGATGCGATCCTGACCTGCCGCCTGATCGACCGTCCGCTGCGTCCGTCCTTCGTCGACGGCCTGCGCAACGAGATCCAGGTCGTGGTCACCGTGCTGAGCCTGGACCCGAACGATCTGTACGACGTCGTGGCCATCAACGCCGCATCCGCGTCCACTCAGATCTCGGGCCTGCCGTTCTCCGGTCCGGTCGGCGGCGTGCGCGTCGCGCTGATCGACGGCCAGTGGGTCGCATTCCCGACCGTCGAGCAGCTCGAGGGCGCGGTCTTCGACATGGTCGTCGCGGGCCGGGTCGTGGAATCCGGTGACGTGGCCATCATGATGGTCGAGGCCGAGGCCACCGATAAGGTCATCGCGCTGGTCGCCGACGGTGCGCAGGCGCCGACCGAGGCCGTAGTGGCGCAGGGCCTCGAGGCCGCCAAGCCGTTCATCGCCCGGCTGTGCAAGGCGCAGCAGGATCTGGCCTCGCTGGCAGCCAAGCCGACCGAGGAGTTCCCGCTCTTCCCGCCGTACGAGGCCGATGTCTACGAGGCCGTCGAAGGCACCGCCAAGCGTGAGCTGGGCGAGGCGCTGAGCATTGCCGACAAGCAGGAGCGCGAGGCGAAGATCGACGAGATCAAGCTCGCCGTGCTGGACCGGCTGGCCGACGACTTCACCGGTCGCGAGAAGGAACTGGGCGCGGCATTCCGCTCGGTCACCAAGAAGCTGGTGCGCCAGCGCATCCTGTCCGACGGCTTCCGCATCGACGGTCGCGGTCTGGCCGATATCCGTGCCCTGTCCGCCGAGGTCGCCGTGATCCCACGCGCGCACGGTTCGGCGCTGTTCGAGCGTGGCGAGACCCAGATCATGGGTGTCACCACCCTCGACATGGTGAAGATGGCCCAGCAGGTCGACTCGCTCGGCCCGGAGACCTCCAAGCGCTACATGCACCACTACAACTTCCCGCCGTTCTCCACCGGTGAGACCGGTCGCGTCGGTTCGCCGAAGCGTCGCGAGATCGGCCACGGCGCCCTGGCAGAGCGGGCCCTCATGCCGGTTCTCCCGAGCCAGGAAGAGTTCCCCTACGCCATCCGTCAGGTCTCGGAAGCGTTGAGCTCCAACGGTTCCACCTCGATGGGCTCGGTGTGCGCCTCGACCCTGTCGCTGCTGAACGCCGGTGTGCCGCTGAAGGCGCCGGTCGCTGGTATCGCCATGGGCCTGGTGTCGGACACCATCAAGAACGACAAGGGCGAAGACGAGGTCCGCTACGTCGCGCTGACCGACATCCTCGGCGCCGAGGATGCCTTCGGCGACATGGACTTCAAGGTCGCGGGTACCCCGGACTTCGTCACCGCACTGCAGCTCGACACCAAGCTGGACGGCATCCCCTCACAGGTGCTGGCCGGTGCGCTGAGCCAGGCACACGACGCCCGCACCGCCATCCTGGAGGTCATGGCCGAGGCCATCGCCACACCGGACGAGATGAGCCCCTACGCACCGCGCGTCACCGCGATCAAGATCCCGGTAGACAAGATCGGTGAGGTCATCGGCCCGAAGGGCAAGGTGATCAACCAGATCACCGAGGAGACCGGCGCCAATATCTCCATCGAGGACGACGGCACGGTCTACGTCGGTGCGACCAACGGCCCGGCGGCGCAGGCGGCGATCGACCAGATCAACGCCATCGCCAACCCGCAGCTGCCGAAGGTCGGCGAGCGCTTCCTGGGCACGGTCGTCAAGACCACCGCCTTCGGCGCGTTCGTCTCGTTGCTGCCCGGCCGCGACGGTCTGGTGCACATCTCCAAGCTGGGCAACGGCAAGCGCGTGGCCAAGGTCGAGGACGTGGTGAACGTCGGCGACAAGCTGCGCGTGGAGATCGCCGATATCGACAACCGCGGCAAGATCTCGCTGGTGCCGGTCGACGAGAACGCCGACGAGTCCGAGTCGGCGGAAACCGTTGATGCGGGCCAGGCGGAGACCGAGTAGTACTTGTCTCTGTGACGAAGAAGAAGACGGCAACCCCTCTGCTCCGCGGCGAGCAGGGGGGTTCGTCTCTGGAGCTGCGGATGGACCAGATGCGGGGCACCGATGCGGGAGTACGGCGCACCGTATTACCCGGCGGGCTGCGCGTGGTCACCGAACATGTGCCCGGCGTGCGTTCGGCATCGATCGGGGTCTGGGTTGGGGTCGGCTCGCGCGACGAGGGACCGACCGTCGCTGGTGCCGCGCATTTCCTGGAACACCTACTGTTCAAGGCGACTCCGACGCGTTCTGCATTGGATATCGCGCAGGCGATGGACGCGGTCGGCGGTGAGCTCAACGCGTTCACGGCGAAGGAGCAGACCTGCTACTACGCCCACGTCTTGGACGAGGATCTACCGCTGGCCGTCGATATGGTCTCTGATGTCGTACTCAACGGCCTGTGCCGGGCCGAGGATGTGGACGTCGAGCGGCAGGTGGTGCTCGAGGAGATCGCCATGCGCGACGACGATCCGGAGGATCTGGTCGGCGACGCATTTCTATCCGCGCTCTTCGGGGATCATCCGATCGGGCGTCCGGTGATCGGCTCCATCGAAACCATCGAGGCGATGAATGCCGCCCAGCTGCGCGGCTTCCATCTGCGTCGCTATCGGCCGGATCGGATGGTCGTCGCGGTCGCGGGCAATGTGGAGCACGAACACACCGTGGAATTGGTGCATCGCGCATTCGCGCCCCGGCTCGACCCGATCGCCGAGCCGGCCCCCCGCCGCGAGGGCCGCTTTCGGCCGCACAGCGTACCGGCGCTGCACTGGAGCCATCGCGACAGCGAGCAGGCACATCTGGCCTTCGGTGTGCGGGCGTTCGGGCGGCACGAGGGGGAGCGGCGCTGGCCGCTGTCGGTGCTCAACACCGTGGTCGGCGGTGGCCTGAGTTCGCGGCTGTTCCAACGCATTCGGGAGGAACGCGGGCTGGCCTACTCGGTGTACTCCAGCGTGGATACCTTCGCCGATACCGGCGCGTTCTCGGTGTACATCGGCTGTCAGCCGGAAAATCTGAGCAAGGTGGCGACACTGGCGCGCGGGGTGCTGGAAGAGATTGCGGCCAACGGCATTACCGACGCGGAATGCGCGCGCGCCAAGGGGTCGTTGCGTGGTGGTCTGGTGCTCGGCCTGGAGGATTCGGCCTCGCGGATGAACCGGATCGGTCGCAGCGAACTGAGTTACGGCAACCACCGCAGCGTCTCGGAGACGCTGGCCCGCATCGATGCGGTGACCACCGACGAGGTTTCCGCGATCGCCCGCACTCTGCTCGCGCGGCCATTCGCGGCCGCGGTGGCCGGACCGTATCGGCGCGCCCGGGACTTGCCTGCCGCGGTGCGGCGATTGGTCGAAGGCTGAGGTAGGCATTGGTGGCCGGTGCGATTCGCGTCGGCCACCGATCCGATCGGGGGTGGACATGACGGGATCGGCGCTCGGTCGCGCCCAGGTGGCGGCCGACCTCGGACGGCTGGACGAAGCGCGCCGGATCATCGGTGCGGCCTTGGTGGTCCAACCCGACGACCCGATGCTGCTGGAACGCATGGCCGACATCGCCTATCGGCTCGATCAGACCGACGAGGCGCTGCGCTATGCGACCGCGGCTATCGCCGCCGATCCAGCGCGCTTCGACGCGTATCTGACCGCGGCCCTGGCCTATGATGCCTACACCATGCGTGAGGAAGCGCAACGGCACGCCCGCATGGCGACCCGGTTGGCGCCGGACAATGTTGCCGCCCTGCTGGTGCTGGCTCGGGTCATCGCCAATGCGGCGACCTCCGATAAACCGCGAGCCGAAGCCCGCGACGCTCTCGAACGGGCAACGCAACTCGCCCCCGCGCATGCGGGTACACACGCCCATGCGGCGGAAACTTATCGGCGACTGCATGATTCGGATGCGGCGCGCCGCCACGTCGAGGCCGGTCTCGCCGAGGATCCGGTACATGCCGAACTGCTGCAGACCCGGGCGCGGCTGGACTTCGAGAACATCGCGACCAGGGATAAGGCCGTCGCGACGCTGCGTGGGCTGCTCGGGTCGAATCCGGGCAATGCGGGCGCACGTCGGCTGCTCGCCGAAATCATGTGGCGAGCGCTGATAAGACTGGCCGCTTGGGTGTGGTTCTTCGCGGCGGCCGTGGTTTCCCTATCGATGTGGATTCCCACCGGTGGTATGCGTGTCCTGACACCCGTGCTTTTCGTGGGTGTGCTCGGTGCGTGGTTCGGCGTGTTCCGGAAGCTGGGTCGCCAATTGCCGCGAGAATATATGCGCAAGCGGCTGCTGCGTCGTCCGGAAGCGTTGCTGGCGTTGGTGATCGGGCTGCTGTCGAGTTTCGTCACGGATATCGGTGCGCTGGTATTGCGATCGGATTGGTCGGCCGAGGAGGTGCGTGGCGGGTACATCGTTGTGCTGGTGGGGGTCGTGGGTGCCGCGCTGGCGCATCTGCTGCTGTTCGGCGCGTGGGTCGTGCGGCGCGACGGCGAGTCGGATCGCGGTGCCGGGGAGGAATTCGCGCTGCTGAGCGTGATCATCGTGATCGGTGGCGGGCTGCTACTCGTGGGAATGCTTGCCGCGCTGCGGCATTGGGCTCGTCAGCCCGCGGCGTTCGGGGTATTCGTCGCGATCGTCGGCATTGTGGTTGTGACGTTGCTGCTCGAGATTCTGCTGGTGCAGGCGCTGGAGTACCGGTGGCGGATGTTCGACGCGTACGTCGGGGGCGTGTTGTTGGTCGCGGTATTGACGGCGCTCGCGATCGGGTGGGGTTTGCAGCAGACCGCGACGCAGATTTTCCACAGCGATGAGCGGACTTCGGTGCCGACCGCCCCGAAATCACCGTCGCCCGCGCCAACCTTCCACTTCACACCGCCGCCCCTTCCGACGTTCCATTTCACGCCGCCGGTGCTGCCGACACCCACGGGTTAGCTCAGTCGCTGTGGGCGCGGTTCGCCGCCTCGACGATCGAGGGCAGCAGGCCGGGCAGGGCATGGTCGAGATCCTCGGAGCGCAGGCGCTGGCAGGTCTGCCCGTCGATAATCAATCGCTCGATGACACCGGCTTCGCGCAGAATCTTGAAGTGGTGGGTGGCGGTCGACTTGTTGATCACCTCGTAGAGCGCACCGCAGCGCACGGCGGTGCCCGCATTGCTCAGCCGTCGCACCATTTCCAGCCGTACCGGATCCTGCAATGCGCCGAGCACGGCGGGTAACGAGGCGACCGGCGCCGTCTCGGTGGCCGATTCCTTGGTTTCGGTCATGATCTACCTCACAGTGGTTTGATGGCTATCGTACCGGCTGTATCGTCTATTGAAGTTCGATCATCATCAAACTTACCTGATCGGGGTTCCGATGACAGCGACAATGACGGTGGCGGCCGACCAGCAGACCTCACAGCGTTGGGCATACGCGCTGATATTGGCGGCGAGCGGGGTGGCGCTCGGCGTGTCCGGTGTACCCGCGCCGCTGTATGGCATGTACCAGAAGGAATGGCATTTCACGCCGCTGACGACGACCTTCGTCTTCGCGGTGTACGCATTGGCGGCGTTGGCCGCGGTGCTGGTCTCGGGGCGAATCTCCGATGTGGTCGGTCGCAAGCCGGTGCTGCTCGGCGCGATCGTCACCATGATCATCGGGCTTGTGGTGTTCCTGTTGGCCGACAATGTCGCGATGTTGCTGGTGGCGCGGGCGCTGCACGGATTGGCGGTCGGCTCGACGGTCGTGGCCGGTGCCGCCGCGCTGCTGGATCTGCGGCCGAAGCACGGTGCGCGGTCCGGTCAGCTCAGCGGCGTCGCCTTCAATGTCGGTATGGCCGTGGCGATTCTGGGTTCGGCATTGCTGGCGCAGTACGCACCGCATCCGCTGCGCATGCCGTACGTCGTCATCACGGTGGTGTGCCTGCTCATCGGCGTCGGTGTCATCGCGTTGCGGGAACCGCATACCGCTCGCATCGCCGGGCGCATCACGATCGCGAAGCCGGCTGTGCCGCAGGAGATTCGCGGTGACTTCTGGTTCTCGGCGCTGGGCGTGATGGCGGCTTGGTCGGTGCTCGGTGTGCTGCTGTCGCTGTATCCGTCGCTCGCCTCGGCTGAGACCGGCATCCACAATCTGGTCTTCGGTGGCGCGGTCGTCGCGTCGACCGCCATCGCCGGTGCCACGGCTCAGCTGTTCGCGACCGGAATTCCGGCGCGGCGCGCGGCAATCGGCGGCGACACCGGCATGGCGGTGGCACTGGTGCTCACGGTGCCCGCATTGCACACCGGCAACTGGGTCGTGGTGCTGCTGGCCGGAGTGTTGCTCGGCGCGACCTTCGGACTCGGGTTCGGTGGTTCGCTGCGGCATCTGTCCGAGGTTGTGCCGCAACACAAGCGCGGCGAGACCATGTCGGCGTACTACCTGCTCGCTTATTCGGCCATGGCGTTGCCGACCATTCTCGCCGGATGGGCGGCCACCGAATGGGGGCTGAGCGAGGTGTTCCCGTGGTTCGTCGGTGCGGTCGCGTTCGCGTGCCTGGTCGCGGCGGGGTTGGGGTTGCGTCGGAATCAGGAAGCGAAAACGCAAGGAGCGCAGGGGTAGCCGATTCGGCGCTACTCGTCTGGCCGGTTCGACCAACAGCTGATCCCAGGCCGCGCGTGACCGATCTGCCGTGACCGCCGGATCGGTCAGCCAGCCGCGCACCAAGAATGCATTCGAAAAGGTAAGGGGCGCAGAGTAGCTGATCTGGCCGGGTAGTCGGTGAGCGACGATCCGGCTACCATGCGGTGATGCGATGGGGGCGGTTGGGCGACCGACTACACCGCGCGGCACTGTTGCTCGCGGTGTTGGGTGCGGTTGTCGGTGGATTGGTGATTGCCGGGCTGACCTGGTGGTTGTTGTGGTGGCTGCTGGGTGCGAAGTCCGAGACCCCGAATCAGTTGGATCTCACCAAGATCGCGCTATCGGTGGCGGCTGGTGTTGGTGGCGCGGTCGCATTGGTGGTGGCATACCGGCGGCAGCGGGATCTGGAGCGGGGGCGGTTCGCGGAGTTGTTCGGAGCGGCGGCGCGGCAGTTGGGGGATGCCGATGTGGCGGTGCGGATCGCCGGGGTTTATGCGATGGCGGGGGTGGCCGATGAGTTTTCCGCGCGGAGTCGAAGACAGCAGTGCATAGATGTGCTGTGCGGATATCTGCAGCTGCCGTACGAACCGGTCGATGGCGCGAATCATCTTGTCTCGCGGGCCGAATCGGCGGACGAAGCCGGGATCAAGGTCGAGCGGGTCTACCAGTTCCGGCAGAACGATCGGGAGGTGCGTCGCGCCATCGTCCGCGTGATCGCCCAACACCTGAGACCGTCTGCGGACATCCTGTGGTCGGCGTGCAACCTGACCTTCAACGGCGCGGTGCTGGAGAGAGTCGATTTCCGGGACGCGGTGTTCTCGGGGCGGCATACGTCGTTCGCCGGGGCGACCTTCATCGGGCCGACGACGTTCGAACGCGTGCGTTTCGACGGCCACCATGTCACCTTCCGCGGTGCGACGTTCCGGGACGGCCCTGCGCTGTTCGACCACGCGAAGTTCGATACCAGCCGCATCGAAAAGCGCGAACAGGCAGGTAACGGCACCACCTTCGCCGATGTCACATTCGAAGGTTCGGTGTCGTTCGAGAGCGCTTGCTTCCAAGGCCCGCGCACCAACTGCAGCGGCGCCCGCTTCCTCGGCACGCGAACCTCGTTCCAGGACGCGAAGTTCCGGGCGGAGCTGACCTCGTTCGAGCGTGCCGCCTTCGATGGTGACCACATCGCCTTCGATCGCGCCGAATTCGTGAGTGCCCGTGTCACATTCAGAGGCGCGCAGTTCTACGCCACGCTCACGGCCTTCGACGAGGCCAGAGTAGGTGCGTCGAATCGACTACGAAACAGAGGCACCCGCGAAACGGACTTCGCGCGGGCCGAGTTCCACGGTGGCGTCAGGTTCCTGCGGACAGTGCTCGGCGGGCGCATAGTCGATTTCACCGAAGGCGACTTCTTCGGCGACATCTCCTTTATCGGCACCCGTTTCGCCGCCCAGGAAATCCACTTCGATCGCCCGAAGGCCTGGGTGGGCAACCACTTCGATTGGGATGACGCGCCGACCCGCAAACCGAGCAGCGTCAAACCCAATCCCTGGCCGCCGACCGCCGCGGTGTGACGCTCAGCCGACCCGCGCGAACAGGCCAGTGGGGTTCACGAACCAACCGTCGGGGCAGCTGCGGTTGGCGGCTGCCCCGACGGTGTGCACTACGTCGGCCAACCGCCGTACGGTACGGTGATCAGCTCCAAGAAGTGGCCGTTGGGGTCGACGAAGTAGACGCCGCGACCGCCATCATTGTGGTTGATCTCGTTGACGCCCTGTTGGCGCGGGTCGGCCCAGTGCTCCAGTTTGTAGCGCTGGATCTTGGCGTAAGCCGCATCGAACTCGGCCTCGGAGATCAGGAATGCGTAATGCTGGGGCTGGATTTCGGAGATGTGTTCCGGCACGTTCGCGAAGTCGAAGGTGACTCCATTACCCGTGGGAAGTGGGATGAACGGGCCCCACTCTTTTCCTAGTTCCAAACCCAGGATGTCCGACCAGAATTCGGCGGACACCCGATTGTCGCGACATCCGACAATGGTGTGATTGAACTGTACTGACAGGGGATTTCTCCTTGTGTCGTGACGGTCCCGACCCCGGGCTCGGTACAAGGCGGCCTACGGGAGCACCGTCACGGGCGTCGAGGTTAGCGAATCACTACCCACCGTGCCACCCTGAGTGATCGGCACCATGTTTCCTCGACCGCGTGTCCGGCTGTGACCCGCTTCTCTGTCTGTGACGCTGCGCGGTAGCGTCGTGGAATGAAGATTCGAGGGGCGGTCCTGGAGCGGATCGCAGCGCCCACGCCGTTCGCCGAGTCGGCGCCGATCACCGTCTGTGAGCTGGATCTGGGGGAGCCGGGTCCGGGTGAGCTGCTGGTGCGGATCGAGGCCGCCGGGCTGTGTCATTCCGACCTGTCGGTGGTGGACGGAAACCGGGTGCGACCGGTGCCGATGCTGCTCGGCCACGAGGCCGCGGGCATCGTCGAAGCGATCGGTCCCGGTGGCAGTGATCTCGCGGTGGGACAGCGCGTGGTGATGACCTTTCTGCCGCGCTGTGGGGAGTGTGCGGGCTGTGCCAGTGACGGCCGCACGCCGTGTGGGCCGGGCAGTGTTTCCAATAATGCGGGTGAGCTATTGAACGGTGGGCGGCGGCTACACCGTGAGGGCGCGGAGGTGCACCATCACCTCGGCGTGTCCGCCTTCGCGACGTACGCCGTCGTCGATCGCCGATCGGTGGTTCCGGTCGATGCCGATGTGCCGCCGGAGGTTGCGGCGGTACTGGGCTGCGCGGTGCTCACCGGTGGTGGTGCGCTGCTCAACTCCGCGAAACCCGGTGTGGCAGATCGGATCATGGTGGTTGGGCTCGGCGGCGTCGGCATGGCGGCGGTGCTCGTCGCGGTGTCGCTCGGTGCGCATGAGGTGATCGCCGTCGATACCGTGCCGGAAAAGCTTGCTCTCGCAAAGGAACTCGGCGCGAGCGCCGCGTATACACCGACCGAACTCGCGGACCAGGGCATCCAGGCGGATGTCGTGGTCGAGGCCGCGGGCAATGTCCGCGCCTTCGAAACCGCTGTTGCCGCAACAGGTCCCGGCGGTGCGACCGTCACCGTCGGACTGCCTGCCCCCGATGCCCGCGCGAGCATTTCGCCCCTCGCGTTGGTCGCGCAAGGCCGCACTATCATCGGCAGCTACCTCGGTTCGGCGGTGCCCTCCCGCGATATCCCGGAGTACGTTCGCATGTGGCGCGAGGGTCGGTTGCCTGTCGAGAAGCTGGTTTCCTCGCACGTCGGATTGGACGAAGTCAACCGCGCCATGGACGAACTCGCTGCCGGGCATGCGCTGCGGCAGGTCATTGTGTTCGATTAGCGCGGCGGTTCTCCGGCCTGCGCGGTTGTCGCGTGTGCTCGCGTGACGCTGCTCCGGCGCGGTCGCAGGACATCGCGGAAGTCGGCAGCGGTGGGACCGGGCAGGTCTGGCTCGCTCAGGACACCGTCGCCGAGCGTTCCCTCGCCAGCCTCGGACGACCCATGTGTGAGGGGATCTGTCATCGCGGGCCGCCTACCGCGCGCCGCCGGTCTGGTCATCCGCGGCGGCCGCTCTCAGGTACCCGTTCCAGGGCGTTCGTCGAGGGCGTCGACGAATCGTCCGAGCAGGCGGGCGAATTCGGTGCGCTCACGGTCGGTCCAGTCCGCCATGGCGGCCGCCATCGCGCTGCGGCGGCCGTCGCGCGCTGCGGTGACGACGGCGCGTCCGGCGGGGGTCAGTCGCAGGACGGCTCGCCTGCCGTCCTGCTGATCCGCCACCCGCTCCAGGTGGCCGGATGAAACTGCCTGGGCGACAAGGCGACTCGCGCGTGGCTGATCGACGCCCAAGGCCGGGCCCAGGGTCCCGACGGTGTCCGCATTCGCACCGGCCACCGCGTCCAGCACTCGGAACACCGCGATCGGCACCGGCGAATCCTTGCCCAGTGCCCCGCGGGTCTGCCGCCGCCGAATCCGCACCATCGCTGTCTCGACGGCCGCGGTGACCGAATCGTGCTCTTCCATCCGGCCTACTTTCATGTCATATTACATGTAGTTGTAATTTTACATGCTTTGGAGGAATGATGGCAGCACAGCGTCCGATCGGCTACTGGCTCAAGGAACTCGACCGCCGGATCGACGCCCGCTTCGAGGACGATCTGGCCGCGTCCGGTCTGACTCGCCGCCACTGGCAGATCCTCAACTCACTCGCCGAAGGCCCCCGCTCGGCCACCGATGTGCGCGACGGCCTCGCCCCGTTCTGGAACGACCCTTCGGAGTGGGGCGTCCAACTCGCGCAACTGGTGGATCGCGGCGACATCACCGACGATTCGGGGACCCTCGCCCTCACCGAGCCGGGCCGCATCTCCCACCACCAGGCCTACGCCCTGATCGGCAAGCGCCGTCGCGCCATGCTCGACGGAATCACCGACGACCAGTACGTAGCGACCGTTCGCCTGCTGGAGAAGATGGCCGAGAACATGGCCGGCGGGTGAGCTGCGTGTCGCCGATCACCAGAGGTCAGCGGACCGGGAGGGGAGCGGGGTCGATAGGCTGGCGGAGTCGTTGGTGGAATTAGGAGGTGCGGTGACCATTCGGGTCGGAGTGCTCGGTGCGCGGGGGAAAGTCGGTCAGGCGATCTGTGCGGCGGTGCGGGCGGCCGACGATCTGGAGTTGGTCGCGACCGTCGACAAGGACGATTCGCTCGAGTCGTTCACCGAGTCGGGCACCCAGGTGGTCGTCGACTTCACCAATCCCGATGTGGTGATGGGGAATCTGAAGTTCCTGGTGGAGCGCGGAATTCACGCTGTCGTCGGGACCACCGGATTCGATGAGGCCCGCCTGGACGAGGTGCGCGGTTGGTTGGCCGGCCGGCCGGAGACCGGCGTGCTGATTGCTCCGAACTTCGCGATCGGCGCGGTGCTGTCCATGCGATTCGCCGAGCAGGCGGCGCGGTTTTTCGATTCTGTCGAGGTCATCGAGCTGCATCATCCGAACAAGGTCGATGCGCCCTCGGGCACCGCATATCGCACCGCGGGGCTGATCGCCGCCGCGCGGGACAAGGCCGGAGTCGGCCGCAGCCCCGATGCCACCACCCAGGAACTCGAGGGCGCCCGCGGCGCCGATGTCGACGGCGTGCGGGTGCATTCGGTGCGCCTGGCCGGACTCGTCGCACATCAGGAGGTGCTCTTCGGCACCCAGGGTGAAACCCTCACCATTCGGCACGATTCCATCGACCGCTCCTCCTTCGCCCCCGGTGTACTGCTCGGCGTCCGCGAGATCGCGAACCGCCCCGGCCTGACCGTCGGGCTCGACCCGTTCCTGGATCTGTGACAAAGGAACCGGTCCAGCCCGAAGACCAGGGCTCGGACACCGAGGCACCCGGCAGCGACGTCCGCAAGGTCGTCGCATTCATCGCGGCCCTGGTCGTGGTGCTCGGCTTCTACTTCCTGCTGCTCGGCCGCATCGCACTCAGCCTCATAGGTTCCGGTGACCTCGCCGCCGTCGTCATCGGCATCGGCGTCCTCATCCTGCCGCTGCTCGGCGTCTGGATCGTCGTAGCCACCCTCCGTGCCGCGCTGGCCCACCAACACCTTGCCCGCCGCATCCACAACGAGGGCCTGGAACTCGACACCTCGAACCTCCCCCGCCGTCCCTCCGGCCGCGTCGAACGCGCCGCCGCAGACGAACTCTTCAACAAGGTCAAACAGGAATGGGAGGCGGATCCAGACAACTGGCGCGTCTCCTACCGCCTAGCCCGCGCCTACGACTACGCCGGCGACCGCACCCGAGCTCGCGAAACCATGCGCCGCGCAGTAGCCCTGGAAAAACTAGACCCAAACCCCTAACCCCCTCGCCCTCACTGCGGGCACCCGATACTGTCCTCGGGGAACAGCCCCTCCGAGAACAGCCGGAGCAAAAGACCCCCAATACAGAACAGTCCCCGGTAGTCTCCATCGAATCCATGAGTCTCAGTCGTCGCTGACAACTCCGATATTCGACTGGCTTGCCGGGGGCCTGGCCAGATCCTTGAAATCCCTCCGATGTCTTTGGACGTCTCCGTCGACATCTTCGGTACTTTCCGGTTTTCTGGTGTAAACCTTTATTTTCCTCCTATTTTGTCGCTAGTCAATAGCCGGGGCCCCTTAGATCCGCTCGAGTTCGTGGGCGGCAGTACGCTGCTCGATGTGCCTCGGCTGCTGATCATTCATCACACTCCGTCACCGCATATGCAGGCCATGTTCGAGGCGGTTGTCTCGGGGGCGACGGATCCGGAGATCGAAGGTGTGCAGGTCGAGCGGAGGGCGGCTCTGGCGGTTACCGCGAGCGATGTGCTATCAGCTGATGGTTATCTGCTCGGTAGCCCGGCGAATCTCGGCTATATGTCCGGTGCGCTCAAGCACGCGTTCGACACGTTCTATTACCCGTGCCTCGACTCGACGCGCGGTCGGCCGTTCGGCTTCTATCTGCACGGCAATGAGGGCACCGAGGGGGCCGAGCGTGGTGTGCGAAGCGTGACCACCGGACTCGGCTGGGAGCAGGTTGCCGCGCCGGTCATCGTGATGGGAGCGCCAGGTAAAGCGGAGATCCAGCAGTGCTGGGAACTCGGCGCGACTGTCGCGGCGCAGCTCATGGGATAGTGCGCCGTCCCCCGAATTTTGGTGTCTGACTGGTATACGGCGGATCCGGGCATACTACGAGGTGACGTTGTAGCGGAGGGGATGTGGACGAGTTTGCTCGGGAACGGAGTGTCGAGGTGATGTGGGCCGAAGGGGGCGAAACAGCACCGCGTCGGATCGGGCTGGTCGAAGACCACGAATCGGTGGCGATCGGGCTTGCCGCGATGCTGGCGCCGGAACCTGATCTGGATCTGGTGCTGACCGCGGGGACCGTGCCGGAATTGCTTGCGGCGGCGGCGAATAGCGCACCGCTGGATCTGGTCGTTCTCGATTTGCGACTGGCCGACGGATCCTCGCCCGAAGACAATGTGCGCGCGCTGCGCAACCGCGGCGTCGAGGTCCTCGTATTCACCGGCGCGGATAACGCGTTCCTGGTGCGCGCGGCAGCGAAGGCCGGGGTGCTCGGCGTGGTGCGCAAATCCGAGGATGTGCCGACGGTGGTCGCGGCGGTGCGCCGCGCGGCATCGGGTGAGCAGGTGGTGACCACCGACTGGGCCGCCGCCATCGACGGCGATCCGCAACTGTCCGACGTCGGTCTGAGCCCGCGGCAGGAAGAGGTGCTAACCCTCTACGCCTCCGGGGAGAAGGCCTCCCGTGTCGCGCGATTGACGGGACTGTCCGAACAGACCGTCAACGACTATCTGGGGCGCATCCGGCAGAAGTACGCCGATGCGGGTCGTCCGGCTCCCACCAAAACCGACCTCTACAAGCGGGCGGTAGAGGACGGGTGGCTACCGGTTCCCGAGCGGCATCCGCGCGCATGAGCGAGCGACAATGACCACAGCCGCAATCGCGGGCATAACGAAGCCGAGCGCCAGCGAGGCGCAGGTATGACCGCGTCCAGCGCGCTGGACACCTCTACAACCACTGCGAGCTCCGTCGACCTGTTTCGGGCGAGCCGATGGCGCCGTGGGCGGACCGCGGTGTCCAGGGAGAAGATTGTCGAAGCGGCCTCGGATCGCATCCTGCGCCGCATGGGTCTGGCCGTCGGCATCGCCGGTGTGATCGTCGCGATCGTCGAGCTACCCGATATTGCCGACCAAGCCAAATTCGTCTCCGGTCCGTGGGCGAGCCTGGTGGTCGGCGTGGCGCTCGGCTGGTTCCCGGTGCTCGTGGTCGTCTCGTTCACCATGGGCCGCAGGGCGATTCGCGTGGTGGCCGGGGCGGCCGCGGTGAGTTATCTTGCGGCGCTTGCGACCATACCGTTCATCTATGCCGTGCCATTGACGGATACCACTTCGGTGTGGATGTATCGGGTGCTCGCGCTCGGCGTGCTGGCGGCCGTATTGGCCTGGCGTCCGGCGCTGGCCACCGGCTATCTCGTGGTCGCCGCGGCAACTGCGGCAGTGGGGAACCGGTATGCGGTGCCCAGCACGACGATCTGGTCCCTCATCGGCGATTTCGCCAGGGCCGCGGGCCTGTGCGCACTATTCCTGTGGTGCTGCATCTTCGCGCTCGCGGCGGCCGCGCGGGTGGACCGGGAATCGGTGATCGCGAGCCGGCGCGCAGCCGCCGTGGCCGGTGCCGCGGCCCGGGATCGTGAGCGCGCCCGCTTCGCCGCATTGATCCATGACGCGGTGCTGTCGACCCTGCTCGACGCTTCGCGCGCTGGTGCCGAATCGCCGGTGCTGCGCAGTCAGGCCGAACGCACGCTGGAACAACTCGACGAATGTCGCGGCACCAATACCGAACCCGACCGACTGGACGCGCAATCGGCGATCGGCTTCCTGCGCTCGGCGATCTACGCGGTGAATCCGGGCATCCGATTCACCGCGCGCCGCTGGGCCGGACTCGATGACCTGCGCCTGCCCGTGCATGCGGCGGGCACCATCGCCGCCGCCCTGGCCGAGGCGGCGCGAAATAGTCTGCGCCACGCCACCGTTGCGGGCCGTACCGTCCAGCGCACCGTCACAGTGACGATCAGTGCGGGTGGTATCCGTGTCGTATTCCGCGATGACGGCGCGGGATTCGATCTGGACCGGGTGCCCGCCGATCGGCTCGGCGTCTCGGTCAGTATCCTCGGCCGGATGCGTCAGCTGGCCGGTGGCGCCGGCTTCGTGGAATCCCAACCGGGAGAGGGGACCACGGTGACCCTGGTCTGGGGTGGCGATGGCTGAGATCGAGAACGAATTCGGCCTGCGCGATCTGCTCGGGCTGCGGGACCGCTCGGCCTGGCTCTTCCTGGTCATCTTCGAGGCCACGATCCTGCTGTACATGGTGCGCAACTTCGCCGAGTCCCCGCTGCTTCTGGCCGCGACCGCGCTGGTGTTGGTAGCCGGTGCCGGAGTGGTGGTCCTGGTGATTCCGGTCGATCCGCTGCCGCTGCCCGCTGCCATCGCGGTTGCCGCGGCCGGGCCGATCGCGGCGGCGATGACCACCGTGAGTATCGACCACGGCCTGTCCAAGCAGGTCTGGACCGCATTCGCGTCGTCCTATGTACTCGCGGTACTGGTGGTGCGCGGGCGATTGGGAGTGGCGTGGTGCGGTGTCGCGGGCATCGCGGCGGTGATCGCGGTGGTCGGTGCGACGAACGGTCTGCGGGTGGTGGTCGGATCCGTCGTGCCGATCGCCACGGTGGCGGGGGTCTCCATCGGTGCGGCGGTCATGCGGCCGATGCAGCGCTCGCTGCGGCTGCTGCGCGAGGAGGCGACCATGCGCGCGGCCGCCGAGGCGACCATGGCCGCGCAGAACGGCGAGCGGGATCGGCAACTGGCCCGGCTCGACAAGGTGGCCCGGCCGATTCTGGAACGCATTGCCGAAGGTGCTGAACTCACCGCGGGCGAACGCGAAGAGTGCAGGCTGCTGGAGGCCGAACTCCGGGACGGTCTGCGCGCACCACAATTGGTGACCGACGGGTTGAGCAGCGCCGCCCGCGGTGCGCGCTCGCGCGGGGTCGAGGTGGTGCTACTCGACGACGGCGGATTCGCCGGTGTGCCGAAATGGGTGCGCCAGCAGGTGATCGAATCGGCGACCAGGGAATTGGATGCGGCCAATGCGGGTTCGGTGACCGTGCGGGTACTGCCGATGGGCCGACGGGTGCTGGCGACAGTTCTCGCGAACGCACCCGACCGGGATCGGCGGACCGAGATCGACACCGCGGGCGAGGTCTCGGTCTCGACGTAACCTGTCGGGCCGTGGCGCGCAAGTCAGCAAAGTGCACGCCCGCTCCGGCAGGCAGATGACTCTCCGAATCTGTCGTACCCCCATGGCATTGTCGTGATCATGCGGACGATGAGTGCGGTCGCGGCGCGTCGGACGGCGCTGGCCGCGCAGGGTTTCGGGCGGCGCAAACCGGCCGCGCCGACCCGGCGGACGATCCTGGACGTGCTCGGCAGAACCCAATTACTGCAGCTGGATTCGGTATCGGCGGTGGTGCGCGCGCACTACGCGCCGGTCTTCAGCCGGATCGGCGGTTACGACCGGACCGTGCTGGACGAAGCCGTCTGGAGCAACGGTGTGCGACGCCCGCGGCGACTGGTCGAATACTGGGCGCACGAGGCCGCGCTGATCCCGGTCGAGGACTGGCCGCTCATGCGCTGGCGGATGCGGAAATACGAACACGGGCGCTGGAACGGCATGCGCCGGGCGATCGAACGCAACCCTACCCTCGGCAAGGACATTCTCGACGTCATCACCGAGGTCGGCGCCGCTACCGCCGGTGAGGTGGAACGCCACCTCGAGCTGGACAAGCCGCGCCCGAAGGGGTCGTGGTGGAATCTCAGCGATACCAAGATGGTCTGCGAGGCGCTCTTCGCGGCGGGTGCGCTGTCGGTCGACAAGCGAGTCGGGTTCACCCGTCATTACGACCTGGCCGAGCGAGTGATCCCGCCGGAGATCTTGGCGCGCAACGTATCCGAGACCGAGGCAGTGCGGGAATTGGTGCGGCGCGCGGGCAACGCCCTCGGCGTCGCAACCGAGACCGACCTACGCGACTACTACCGCCTGCACCGCTCCCAAACCGAACCGGCCATCGCGGAGTTGGTCGATGCCGGGGAACTGGAACCGGTCGAGGTGTCGGGCTGGGGTAAACCCGCCTACCTGCGCGCCGGTGCCTCGACCCCGCGCCGGATCGAGGGTGCGGCCTTGCTCTGCCCGTTCGATCCGCTCATCTTCTTCCGAACACGCACCGAGCGGATCTTCGACTTCCACTACCGGATCGAGATCTACACGCCGGAACCCAAACGGGTGCACGGGTACTACGTATTCCCGTTCCTCCTGGACGGAGAACTCGTGGGACGCGTCGACCTGCGCGTCGAACGCGCGTCCGGACGGCTGCTGGTGCCCGGTGCGTTCGCCGAGCCGGGGCACCGTACGCCGGAAACCGCTGCGGCACTGACGGATGCCCTCCGCGAGATGGCGGACTGGCTCGAATTGGACGAGGTAGTCATCGGCGACCGCGGCGATCTAGCGCCGCTACTGTGAACTTCTCGCTACCTTTCGGATGTGTGCTCGTTGCGGCGCAGGTCGCGTCCCTTCAAACGTCGCGCTTGGGGCCTCCGTATCCGCGCATCTGATCGCGCACTGCGCCGCTGACGGCATTCGAGAGCCAGGAGTTCAACGAGACTCCGCTGGCGGCGGCGGCTTCCTCCGCCTTGGCCTTCAATTGCTCGACCATCCGGAGCGTGACTCGGCTGATATCGCCGGTCATCTCCTCGATCGTCGGATGCTCGCTTTCCGTCGCCGGATTCTTGCGGACGTCCACGGTGGCGTCGGTGCCATTCACCGAGACGTGAACTGTTCGGTCGCCGAGCTCTGTGCTGACCTCCGCGGCGAGGTCCGATAACGCCGCGAGCAGCGCCAATCGCGCCGAACTCTCGGTTGCGGCCGCCAGAGCGGCGGCGGTGGCCTGGGTCTTTTCGTCACCGAGTGCGGCGGCTGCGATCAGGTCCTCGCGTAGCCGGGCGGTGTATTTATTCAAATCCATGACATCAGTGTGACGCCATTCATGGCGTCATTCAAGGACGGATTTGACATCATGGCCGGATACTGGGAGGTGAATCACTGGCCGTGGCAGCCCGTTCGGCGATGAGGGTGTCGAGGCTGTTCCCGGGAGCGGGTAGCCTTTCTGACCATGACGAACGGTGAATCGACGCCTACACCGCGGTGTGAGCCTCAGGCCTGGAGGCGGCAGCATGCGTAACCACGTAGGGCCGGCGAGCACCGCAAATCCAACACAGCTGCGTGCGTCCGGCACGGTAGGTGTCGCGATGGTGACCCCCTTCGGTGCCGACGGCAAGCTCAATGTCGACGCCGGGGTCGCGCTCGCCGCCCGCCTGGTTGACCGCGGCGTCGATTTGCTGGCGATTTCCGGTACCACCGGGGAATCGCCGACCACCACCGAATCGGAGAAGGCGGATCTGCTGCGCGCCGTTGTCGATGCCGTCGGCGCACGTGCCACCGTGATCGCGGGCGCGGGCACCTATGACACCGCGCATTCGATCGAACTCGCCCGCAATGCCCAGCGTGCGGGCGCGCACGGCCTGCTCGTGGTGACGCCGTACTACTCCCGGCCCACCCAGGACGGCCTGATCGCGCATTTCACCGCCGTCGCGGACGCCACCGACCTGCCGGTGACCCTCTACGACATTCCGCCGCGCTCGGTGGTTCCCATTGCCAGCGACACCATTCGCAGACTTGCCGAACATCCGCGCATCGTCGCGGTCAAGGATGCCAAGGGCGATCTGAACGCGGGTGCGGATCTCATCGCGAATACCGATCTGGATTTCTACTCCGGTGACGATGCGCTGAACCTGCCGTGGCTGTCGGTCGGCGCGACCGGATTCATCAGTGTCATCGGACATCTCGTGCCCGAGCGGCTGCGTGCCCTGCTCGACGCCTATACCGCCGGTGACGTGGTGCGCGCCCGCGAGATCAATGCGGGCCTGCTGCCGTTGAATGCCGCGATGTCGCGACTGGGCGGCGTCGCGATGAGCAAGGGCGGGCTGCGTCTGCTCGGTGTGGATGCCGGTGAACCGCGCCTGCCGCAATTGATGCCGACCAATGAACAACTCGATGTCCTCGCCGCCGACCTCCGGCTGGCAGGGGTGCTTTCATGAGGAGTGAGCGAATCAGAATCACCACATTGTCAGACATGATCGAACCGACCAGTAGTGAGGTGCAGTCATGACTGAAGCCGCAGGCCGCCGCCCCCGCCGGACTGCGAGCCGTCCCGCGGGCGCACCCGAACCCCCCGCGCAGCGTCCACCCGCCAGCATCGAACGGTCCGAGCAGGCAGCGCAATCCGATGTCGGCGACCTATCGCAGTCCGACACCGCGCCCAGACGGACCGCGCCGCAGCAGAGCCCCGCGAAAGAGGCCGCGCCGAAGGCCCCGGCGGAGCAGCCCCGCAGACCCGCGCGCGGCCGTCAGCCGCGCGGACGCGGACGCGGTGAGCAACCTGCGCCAGCCCCCGTCGAGCGGGCAGCAGCCGACCGCCTGGGTACCCCGCCGAAGCTGCCCAAGAACGGTCTGCGCGTCTTCGCCCTCGGTGGCATCGGCGAAATCGGTCGCAATATGACCGTTTTCGAATACGGCGGCAAACTGCTCATCGTCGACTGCGGCGTGCTGTTCCCGGAGGATCAGCAGCCCGGCGTCGACCTGATCCTGCCCGATTTCCGGCCCATCGAGGACCGGATGGACGATGTCGAAGCCATCGTGCTCACCCACGGCCACGAGGATCACATCGGCGCGGTGCCGTTCCTGCTGCGCCTGCGCGCCGATATCCCGGTCATCGGTTCGAAATTCACTCTCGCCCTGGTGGCCGCGAAATGCCGCGAGCACCGGCAGCGTCCCAAGCTCGTCGAGGTGATCGAGGGCCAGCACACCACGCACGGCCCGTTCGGCTGCGAGTACTTCGCGGTCAACCACTCGATTCCCGACGCCGTTGCCGTTGCCATCCGCACGCCCGCCGGCGTCGTGCTGCACACCGGCGACATCAAACTCGATCAGCTGCCCCTGGACGGTCGCCTCACCGACCTGGCCGGATTCTCCCGCCTCGGTGACGAGGGCGTCGATCTGTTCCTGGTGGACTCCACCAATGCCGAGGTGCCGGGTTTCGTCACGCCGGAACGTGAAATCGGCGGCGTACTGGATACGGTGATCGGCAAGGCCAGGCATCGGGTGATCGTCGCGTCGTTCGCCAGCCATGTGCATCGCATTCAGCAGGTTGTCGATGTCGCGCAGAAGTACGGGCGCCGAGTGTGTTTCGTCGGTCGCTCGATGGTGCGCAATATGGAGATCGCGCAGGAATTGGGCTATCTGACGGTGCCCGACGGTGTGGTCGTCGATCTCGATGTCGCTGCCACCCTGCCGGGCGATCGGCTGGTCCTCATCTCGACCGGCTCGCAGGGCGAACCACTTTCGGCGCTGTCGCGGATGGCGCGCGGTGAACACCGCCAGATCAATATTCGCGCCGACGATCTGGTGGTGCTGGCCTCCTCGCTGATCCCGGGCAACGAGAATTCGGTATTCGCGGTGGTCAACGGTCTGTCGCGACTCGGCGCCACGGTCATCACCCAGCAGAACGCGAAGGTGCACGTTTCCGGGCACGCGTCCGCTGGTGAATTGCTCTACCTGTACAACGCGGTGCGGCCCACCAACGCCATGCCGGTGCACGGCGAATGGCGGCATCTGCGCGCCAATGCCGCGCTGGCCGTGGCGACCGGTGTGGCCGAGGAACGGGTGGTGCTCGCCGAGGACGGCGTCGTGGTGGACCTGGTCGACGGGATCGCCTCGATCGTCGGGCGCGTGCCGGTCGGACACGTCTACGTCGACGGACTTTCGGTCGGCGATGTCGGTGAATCGACGCTCTCGGATCGCCTGGTTCTCGGTGAGGGTGGGTTCATCTCGATCACCCTCGCGGTCGACTCGACCACGGGTAAAGCGGTGAGCACGCCCGAGGTGAGTGGGCGCGGATTCTCCGACGATCCGACCGCACTAGTTGATGCCGCCGAACTCGTCGAGATCGAACTGCTGCGGCTGGCCGGTGAGGGCGTTACCGAAACCCACCGCATCGCACAGAGTGTGCGGCGGGTGGTCGGCCGCTGGGTGGCCGAGACCTACCGCCGCCGTCCGATGATCGTGCCGACGGTCATCGGCGTCTGACACCTACCCGAAGCCGCCGGAAGCTGTTGCTATCCGGCGGTTTTCGCGTGGCACGGCACTCCTGCTGGCATGCCGCCGAGTCCAGCTCGGCGGATTTGAGCTCTTCGGCGGTCGGCTCGGTCGGATTCGGCGGAGTGGTCGAGGTCGGCGCGCCGCCCTCCCGGCCCCCTGGTGCACCTATCGGATTGGGGACTGCCGCGCCGACATCGCATCCGATATGTTCGGCAGATGAGCATGGCGCAACGGGAACGTCGGGCACTGGTGGACACGATGTCCGCGGCGGGGCCGGACGCGCCCACGCTGTGCGGCGCCTGGACGGTGCGAGATCTGGCCGCGCACTTGGTAGTTCGGGAACGCCGCCCGGACGCGTCCCCCGGCATCATGCTGAAACCGTTCGCCGGATATCTGGAGTCGGTGCAGGCCAAGGCGGCGCGGCGACCCTTTACGGAACTGCTGGCGGATGTGCGCTCCGGCCCGCCGTGGTGGTCTCCGCTCAAACCGCTCGATGCCGTCGTCAATCTGACCGAAATGTTCGTCCATCACGAGGATGTGCGTCGCGGCGCACCCGGCTGGGAGCCGCGTGATCTGCCCGCCGCGGATGAGGACAAGCTGTGGTCGGGGCTGCGGCGCATGGGGCGGATGGCCTACCGCAAAGCACAGGTCACCGTCGAACTGGCCACCCCAGAGGGCAGGCGGGCCGTGGTGCATACGAAGTCCGGAACGGCGCAGGTGACGCTGACCGGCAAGCCCTCCGAACTGCTGCTGCACGCCTTCGGTCGAGATGAGGTCCGGATCGAAACCGAAGGTGATTCCGCCGATGTGCGCGCTGTCCTGGAGCTGGATCGGTCAGTGTAACCCTGTTCGTGGGTGCGGTTGCTCGGTCGACACGCCAAACAGGATGGCTGATTCGCGACGACTGATCTCGTGCGGACATGGGTAACTCGTCGGGCACGTCCAAAAGCCGCCTAGCACTTCACATGCGGTCCGGTACGAGAGTGCCGAGGTACTCACGACCGGCAAAAGGTTCGGGGAGGCGGGACAGTTACCTGTGTGGTTGATGGTCTGGATGGGGCGTTTGCGGCTAGCCTGGGTCCATGGCAGGTAAGTCCCGCAGCTCCACGACCACTCGTGCGCGGGCGGGATCGGCCCGGGGGAGGACCACGGCGGCGTCTCGTTCGGGCCAGGCTCGCACCACCGCTCAGCGCCGCTCGCCCGCACCGCGCGGCCGCACCACACCGGTGCGCCGCCCGGTCCGTCGCAAGTCGAATACCGCACCGCTCGCGGTGATCAGTCGTGGGATCAGCAGCGGCTGGAATATGCTCGCGCGCGGTCTCGGCGCCACCACCAGGGCCGTGAGTCGGGCGGGCGAAATCGAACACGGCCATCGCCGCGACGGCATCGCACTGGCCCTCATCGCCCTCAGCGCGGTGATCGCTGCCGCCGTATGGCTCTCGGCGGGTGGTCCGATCGGGCATTGGGTGGAGGAGGCGATTCGCGCGGTCTCCGGATCGGCTTCGGCCGGACTGCCGTTCGTGGCAACCGGAATCGCGATTGTCCTGATGCGGACCGAGGCACGTCCGGAGATCCGGCCGCGGCTGGTACTCGGCGGATTGCTGATCGGCTTGCCGGCCCTGGGTCTGTGGCATGTCGCGGCCGGGTCGCCGACAGATGCACACGGGCGTTCGCGCGCAGCGGGTTTCGTCGGTTTCGTGGTCGGCGGGCCGCTCACCGACGGGCTCACCGGCTGGCTTTCGGTGCCGATTCTGTTGCTGGCCATCGTTTTCGGTGTGCTGCTGGTAACCGGAACCACCGTACGCGAGGTGCCGCAGCGGTTGCGCGAATACTTCGGCACCGGCAGCGGTGGTGACGAATACGGTGACTACGATGGCGAATCCGATTTCGATCCGACCAATTACGATGCCGACGGATTCCCACTGCATCGCAGTACCAAGTCGAAGCGACGTGGTCGCACCCCCGAGGAGAACTACCCGCCCGACGAATTCGGCGGTTCCGATGCGGTCACCGAGCTCATCGGCGAACCACCCCTACGCGATGCTAAACCGATTGCGACCGAGGCAGCACCCGAGGAGAAGCCCAAGCCGAAGAAACGCCCCCCGATCAAGGTCGAGGACCAGACCCCACCGCCGCCCAAGCAGCTGGAGTTCATTACCGACCGCGAGATCGAGGGTGATTACACCCTCCCGCCGCTGACGCTGCTGACCGACGGTGAACCGCCCAAGAAGCGCAGTGCCGCCAATGAATCGATGATCGAGGCGATCACCGAGGTGCTGGTGCAGTTCAAGATCGACGCGGCGGTTACCGGATTCGTGCGCGGCCCGACGGTCACCCGCTATGAGGTGGAACTCGGTCCGGGTGTGAAGGTCGAGAAGATCACCGCGCTGGCCCGCAATATCGCCTATGCCGTCGCCACCGAGAATGTTCGGCTGCTTGCCCCGATTCCGGGTAAGTCCGCCGTCGGTATCGAGGTGCCCAACGCCGATCGCGAATTGGTGCGCCTGGCCGATGTGCTCAAGGCGCCCTCGACTCGAAATGACCACCACCCGTTGGTGATCGGTCTCGGCAAGAATATCGAGGGCGATTTCGTCTCGGCGAATCTGGCGAAGATGCCGCATCTGCTGGTCGCGGGTTCGACCGGTTCCGGTAAGTCGAGCTTCGTGAACTCGATGCTGGTATCGCTGCTTGCGCGTTCGACTCCGGACGAGGTCCGGATGATCCTCATCGACCCGAAGATGGTGGAACTCACTCCATACGAGGGCATTCCGCACCTCATCACCCCCATCATCACCCAGCCGAAGAAGGCCGCGGCCGCGCTGGCTTGGCTGGTGGAGGAGATGGAACAGCGCTACCAGGACATGCAGGCCAATAAGGTGCGCCACATCGACGACTTCAACAAGAAGGTCAAGTCGGGTGCGATCACCGCGCCACTGGGCAGCGAACGGGTCTACCGGCCGTATCCGTACATTCTCGCCATTGTCGACGAGCTCGCCGATCTCATGATGACCGCGCCGCGCGATGTCGAGGACGCGATCGTGCGCATCACCCAGAAGGCTCGCGCCGCGGGCATTCACCTGGTGCTCGCGACGCAGCGTCCCTCCGTGGATGTGGTTACCGGCCTGATCAAGACCAATGTTCCGTCCCGATTGGCCTTCGCAACTTCGTCATTGACCGATTCGCGGGTCATTCTGGATCAGCCGGGCGCGGAGAAGCTGATCGGTATGGGTGACGGACTGTTCCTGCCGATGGGCGCGAACAAGCCGACCCGACTGCAGGGTGCGTTCATCTCCGATGAGGAGATCCACGCGGTCGTCGACTTCGCCAAGAACCAGGCCGAACCGGAATACCAGGAGGGCGTCACCGCTGCCAAAGCGGGTGAGAAGAAGGATGTCGACCCCGATATCGGCGACGATCTGGATGTCTTCCTGCAGGCCGTGGAACTGGTCGTCACTTCACAATTCGGCTCGACCTCCATGCTCCAGCGCAAGCTGCGCGTCGGCTTCGCCAAGGCCGGCCGCCTGATGGATCTGATGGAAACCCGCGGTGTCGTCGGTCCCAGCGAGGGATCGAAGGCGCGCGATGTGCTCATCAAGCCCGATGAACTCGACGGGCTGCTGTGGACGATCCGCGGCGGCGGCGACGACGCGGACCCGGACCACCCAGAGGAGTGAAAACGCTTCGGCGGCAAATATTCTCACCGCCGGTGGGTGGCTGTGGTGTCGGTACAGTGGTGCCGCGTGGTGATCTGCGGAATCAGAGTGTCGCACGATGGTGGGGTCGCGGTTATCGAGGACGACCGGCTGGTGTTCGGCATCGAGCTGGAGAAGCTGGATAACAGCAGGCGCCACCGCACGCTCGGCGATCTCGACCAGGTCGCCGATATATTGCGGTCGGAGGGATTGGCGCCCACCGATATCGACCGATTCGTGGTGGATGGTTCTGCGCCGGAGATGGATTCGACCGAGACCGCACGCATTGCAACATTGGTCGGCGGCCGTCCCGTCGAACTCGCGATCGCGCCGTATCAGGATCGGCCCGGATGCACCATACCGCTGGCACGGCACCGCTTTCGCGGTCACGGATTCGGTTCGGCCGCGGAAGAGTACGTCAGCTATCACCACGTGGACCAGCACATCATGGGTGGCTATTGCACGAGTCCGTTCGCGGCACGCGGGGAGGATGCGCTCGTCTTGGTCGGCGACGGTGGAGCTCGCGCGCGGCTCTACCATGTCGTGGCGGCGGCACGAAGGGTCCGTTCGGTCGCCACATGCCAGGAGCAGACGCAGCGGTTGTCGTTGAGTTCGCTTGTGCGCCAGGATCCTTCATTGCCATCGAGGCTCGTGGTGACCGGGGAAAGCGCCCTCGATATCAAGTGGAACTCGCAGCTGCGCGGGATTTTCGAGGAGGTCTGGATTCCGCCGTTTCCCGACGACTCGGGCGCGGCCATCGGTGCCGCGTGCTGCGAGATGTTTCGGAAGGGGCGAAGTACGGCACTGCGGTGGGGTGTGTACTCCGGTCCACGAGTCAGGGTATGCGGGGTGCCGGACAACTGGCGCAGACAGCCCTGTGACGAGCGGGGAGTGGCGGACCTACTGCACCGGAAAGGTGAGCCGGTAGTGGTGCTTTCGGGTCGCGCGGAGCTCGGACCGCGCGCCCTCGGCAACCGCAGCATTCTCGCTCCCGCAACGGATTCGGCAATGCGGGACCGGCTCAACGGCATCAAGCGCCGAGCCGCCGACCGGTCAGTGGCGGCAGTGTGCCTGACGCAACGGGCTGCGGAGGTGTTCGGGCCCGGCGGCAACGATCCGTACCTGACCTTCGAACACCGCATCCGTCCGGAGTGGGCCGACCGCATTCGAGCCGTGCAGTTGGACGGTACCGCGCGGGTGCAGACGATCGATGCCGCGGCAAAGAGCCCGACCGCCCGGATCCTTTCGGCGTACGAGGTCATCAGCGGCGTACCGGTGTTGTGCAATACGAGCGCGAATTCCGAAGGGTGCGGATTCTTTCCGGATGTGGCCGCCGCGGCGCGCTGGGGTGGCACCCGCTATATCTGGTCCGAAGGGTATCTTTACACCGATCAGGCACGGGTACGGCAAACCACCCGCGAACGCGGGTCGGCTTCGCGAGAATGGGGCCATACGAGTGTGACTTGGTAGCTCATCGTGGAGTCGAACCACGCGGCAGGGCCTTATGAGAGCCCCGGGGCGAACCTGCATGAGCCTCGGTCGGTGTGCGCTGGAGTGCCAGGATTCGAACCTGAACCGGCGGAGTCAAAGTCCGTCATGCTGCGTTACACCACACTCCATCGTTCTGAGCGCGAGCGCCGAGAACTAAGCTGGAGTGCCAGGATTCGAACCTGAATCGACGGGTTCAGAGCCCATCATGCTGCCGTTTACACCACACTCCATCGGCGCGCTCGGAAGGATTCGAACCTTCATCCGCCTGCTTCGTAAACAGGTGCTCCGTCCGTTGAGCTACGAGCGCTGATCCACGCAAACCGCGCGGACTGGTTCCCTCGGCGAGATTCGAACTCGCATCAACCGGATTCTAAGTCCGGTGCCTCTGCCAATTGGGCTACGAGGGAATGGTTTTGGTACCCGTGGGTGGGATCGAACCGCCGACCTGCGCCGTGGGAGGACACCGCTGGCGACTGCTTGCGGGTCGCTCGAAAGGGTCGGCCCTCTCATTGAGCTACACGGGCTCGAAACCGGTATGCAGCAGGGTTATTCAAACCTCGCATTACGAAATACCTACTGCTGTGCATTCACTATGAAGTTATGAGCACGGATGGAGGGATTCGAACCCCAGCCCACGACTTTGGAGGTCGTTGCTCTTCCAGTTGAGCTACATCCGCTGGACAAGAAAAAGGACCGCTCCGTGGCGAGTATTCCGCCTGGAGCGGCCCCTGTTCAGGCCTTCTCGAATCGAGACCTCAGGGGCGGCTCCGGATACTCGCCTGTCGCGGCTGCGACATCAACGGCCAGGTCAGGCGCAGCTGCGACATCGGCCGTCGGGTGCCGGAACGCAATTGCCAGGCACCGGCGAGGGAGCGTAGTCCCTGGTCCTGGGTGCTGGTCATTGCCTTTGCCTTTCGTGGTTCCGATAACCGATCGATTACTGGTTCTTTCGAGCGACCTGCAAGCAGTCGCCAGCGATGCGGATAACGCTAACACCGGAAGCCGCGATGAGGAACCCATTTATTCCCTACCGGCGAGTTGTCGGCGTGCCTGCAGCGTGTAAGTCAGCGGAAGGCGTTCGGATGCTCGCTGAGTCGCCACTCGCCATTCGCCTCGCGCGTCATCTGTCCGGGCAATGCCTCCCAGGGAACGCTGCGGTGCTCCACCAGTCCGGTGATCGTCATGCCGTGATCGAGAAGTGCGGTCACCACGTCGCCGAGTCCGTGGTTCCACTCGTGCGTCACGATCTGTGTGAATTCCGTATCGGTCTCGACATAAGTCGTTCCAGACGAAAACACGGAGGGCTCGGGCATTTCGAAGTAGGGATAGCCGACAGTCGGTCGGTCGGTGCGGGTTTCGTCCATGGCCCACAGCATCCTGAGGAACTCCGGATCGGCGACGAACCGTGACACAGCGTAGTCACGCGATGCGGCATGCGCCGGCGCGCGCTCGTCCCATTTCGCCTTGTTCAGGATGAGGTAGTCGTCGGTCATGCTCGTGAGGGTGACACGACGGTCGGCGGACCCGCATGTGAAATTATGGTTAGCAACTCCTCCGCTAGCTCGACAGATCGGACAAATCGGGCATGATTGCTGTCATGAGACGCCCAGCCGCCCCGGAGCCCGCATGCACGTAACCGCACTCGAGTGGACCCTGACGATCGCGATGATCCTGGGTCTGTTCGTCTTCGACTTCTTCGCCCACGTCCGCACACCACACGATCCGAGTTTCAAGGAATCCGGCATCTGGTCGACGATCTACATCGGCTTGGCCCTGGTATTCGGTGGTTTCGTCGCCTGGAAGTGGGACGCGACCTTCGCGGGCGAGTACTACGCGGGCTTCGTCACCGAGAAGGCCCTGTCGGTGGACAACCTGTTCATCTTCGTCATCATCATGTCGAGCTTCGCGGTGCCGCGGATCTACCAGCAGAAGGTCCTGCTGATCGGCATTGTGCTGGCGCTGGTCATGCGCGGGGTGTTCATTGCCGTCGGCGCGGCCGCGATCAGTGCGTTCAGTTGGGTGTTCTATCTGTTCGGTCTGTTCCTGGTTTATACGGCCGTGAAACTATTGCGCGAGAGCGGACACGAGGTAGAGCAGGAGGAGAAGCGCGACAGCCGGATCGTAGCGCTGGCCAAACGAGTGCTTCCGACCACCGATGAATACGACGGCGACAAACTGCTGACCCGGATCGGCGGTCGGCGCGCAGTCACCCCATTACTGTTGGCGCTATTGGCAATCGGCTTCGCGGATCTGCTGTTCGCGCTGGACTCCATCCCCGCCATCTACGGTCTGACCGAGCAGCCCTACATCGTGTTCACCGCGAACGCCTTCGCGCTCATGGGTTTACGGCAGCTGTACTTCCTCATCGGCGGCCTGCTGGATCGCCTGGTCTACCTGTCCTATGGCCTTTCGGCGATTCTCGCGTTCATCGGCGTCAAACTGGTGCTGCACGCATTGCACGAGAACACCCTGTCTTTCGTCAACGGTGGTCGGCACGTCGAGGTACCGGATATTTCCACGCCCGTCTCGCTGAGCGTGATCATCGGGATTCTGCTCATCGCGACCGTGGCGAGCCTGATCAAAACCCGTGGTGCGGCCCGGTCGGTCGAGAGCCGGATCGGCGATTAGAACACTCGGTTGTATTCGGGCGCGATCTCGAAGCCGCGGCCGGTCGCGTCATTGCGGCAGGTCACCCCGACGGGCTGGGCCCGGCAGGTGAAGCCGTACATGCTCAGGCTCGACCCGACCGGCAGCACCGGCCCGTCGGCATCCGCGCCGGATGTGGTTCCGACGAAGAAGCCCCGGTTCACACAGAGATATCCGGCGCTCTCGCCGACCGCGAGGGCGGCCGCGCTCGGGTCGCTGCCCCAGCAGGCTTGCATTGTCGGTGGGGTGGGTTGGGTCGTGCCCTGGCAACCAACCGGTCGTTTCGGCTGTCCGAACGGCTCATCGAGGAAGCCGCAGGCGATGCCGCCGTCCGCTGTTCGAAAGTAGTAGCCATCGGCGGCGCGGTATATCGACTCGTCGACCACACCTGGTCGTAGCAAGGGACGATCCCCGGCAGCCAAGTTTGCCGTTTTGTCGAAATCGGTGGCCGTCGAGCAGGTAGTGAGTGCGAGGCCTGCGACCGACATCGACGCGAAAATCGCGACGGATATGCGCATACGGGGGAGTCTGCGTCGGCGGG
Source organism: Nocardia sp. NPDC050412 (assembly GCF_044458825.1). Taxonomy (NCBI): domain Bacteria; kingdom Bacillati; phylum Actinomycetota; class Actinomycetes; order Mycobacteriales; family Nocardiaceae; genus Nocardia; species Nocardia sp. NPDC050412. The sequence continues at coordinate 65,095 of NZ_JBITIJ010000004.1, read as the reverse complement.
CTCGGATTCGCCCGCACCTGGCGCGGCGTGTCGCCGTAAGTTTGCTGACCGCCGAGGGTTGAGCGGGGACACGCGGCGGTCAGCCCGATCGGTCAGGAAGCGAATGTGCCCATCACGGGCAGCCACTCGACCGCGCGCACGTCCTCGATGAGGTTTTCGCGGGCGAACGGATCCTGTGGCAGCAGATCCTCGATGCTCGCCTCGTCCGCCACCTGGAACAGCAGCAGGGCGCCGGATCCGTCCGGGTAGGGACCGCTGGTCAGCAGCGAACCCGCATCGATCAGACCGTTGAGCCAGGCCCGATGTTCCGGGCGGAAGGTGTCGCGCGCCTCGACGGTGGCGTCGGAATAGGTGTAGTGCACGGCGAAGATGGGCACGATCGATCCGTTCTGGTCAGAGGTTCAGCAGCATTCGAGTATTGCCGAGGGTGTTCGGTTTCACATAGCTGAGGTCGAGGAATTCGGCGACGCCGGGATCGAAGGTCCGGCACATCTCCGCGTACACCTCGGCGGTCACCGGTGTCCCGTCGATTTCCACGAACCCGTGCCTGCCGAAGAAGTCCACCTCGAAAGTGAGTACGAACAGCCGTCCCAGTTCGAGTTCCCTGGCCACTGTGACCAGCCGCTCCACGATGAGCCGCCCGACACCATGCCCCTTGACATCGGGATGCACCGCGACCGTGCGCACCTCGCCGAGGTCGGCCCACAGCACATGCAGCGCACCGCAGCCGACCACCCGGCCGTCGAGTTCGGCCACCCAGAATTCCTGCACCGCCTCGTAGAGCGTGACCAGGTTCTTCTCCAGCAGAATCCGACCGGCGTATTCATCGACGAGGGCCTTGATCTGGGGCACATCGGAGGTTCGGGCGCGTCGCACGACAGGGACAGATTTGTTCGCGGCAGGTGCCGCGCCCGGATGCGCGTCGCTAGTCGAACCACCAAGTGGTCCCCGAGAGGTCATGGGGTGCACAGTAGTCGGCCCGGTTACCGATACTCTGAACGTGTGCCGCACATCCACCCGCTCCGCTCACCGCATCGCGTCGGCATGCGTCCGAGCCTCGTGGCGGTGGGTTTTGTGGCCTGCGCGCGGGAGCTGAGCGCCAGTGGGGCGGGGGCCGTGCGGGAGCGTAGCGAGCGAACCATGTCACAGCCGTGCACGCACGCGCCGGAGCTGAGCGCAAGTGGGGCGGGGGCCGTGCGGGAGCGTAGCGAGCGAACCATGTCACAGCCGTGCACGCACGCGCCGGAGCCGAGCGCCAGCGAGGCGGAGGCGTGAGCGTGCAGCCCGAAGAGATAGATCGACGCTGGGTCGAACCCGCGGCCCGTGCCGGATTCGCGCACGCCCAGGCGGATCCGGTCGTACCGCTGATGAATATCGCGAATGTGCTGACCATGCTGCGCATCGCGTTGGTTCCGCTGTTCGTGCTCGCGCTGTTCGTGGGCGGCGGCCACCAGACTGGCTGGCGGATCGCTGCCGCCGCTTTGTTCGGCATCGCCGCGATCACCGATCGCTTCGATGGGCAATTGGCACGCAAATATGGTCTGGTCACCGATTTCGGCAAACTCGCCGATCCGATCGCGGATAAGGCGCTGATCGGTTCGGCGGTGATCGGACTTTCCATGCTGGGCGATCTGGCCTGGTGGATCACCCTGGTCATCTGCGGTCGTGAGATCGGGATCACGCTGCTGCGGCTGGTGGTGGTGCGGCGCGGGGTGATTCCGGCCGGACGCGGCGGCAAGTTGAAGACGCTGGTGCAGTCCGTCGCGATCGCGGTTCTGCTGTTGCCGCTGCATGGCGGATTCGCCACCGCTGGTATGGCGCTGATGTATGTGGCTGTCGCGCTGACGGTCATTACCGGCCTCGACTATGTGGGGCAGGCGGCGCGGCTGTGGCTCGCGGGAGGTTCGGGCCGGGCGCGCGGCGCATGACCGATCCGCTGACAGCCGGAGCGCCGGTCGTCGAATTGGTGCGCGAGCTCGGTGCCGCCGGGCAGACCGTGGCAACCGCGGAATCGCTGACCGCGGGGCTGCTCGCGGCGACCATTGCAGGGGTGCCGGGTGCGAGTGCGGTGCTGCGCGGCGGGCTGATCGTCTATGCGACGGAACTTAAACACAGCCTCGCCGGTGTCAGTGACGAAGTGCTCGCGACCGAAGGTCCGGTGGCCGCGAGCACCGCCGAAGAATTGGCCGTCGGTGCGCGGCTGCGCTGTGATGCGGACTGGGGTGTCGGATTGACCGGCGTCGCCGGACCTGAATCCCAGGGTGGGCATGCCGTCGGCACAGTCTTCCTGGGTGTGGCCGGGCCTGGGCATACCGAGGTCATGCGGTTGAAACTGGACGGGGGCCGGTGGGCGATCCGAATCGGCGCTACGCACAGCGCGGTGCGGGAGTTGCGTCGTATCGTGGGAGGCGGCCGTTAGCGACTGCTTGCAGGTCGCTCGAAAGGGTCAGCTAGCTGGGTGCTTCGGCATCTGGTTTGCCACTGTGGGAACCAACCGGTCCCTGCTCGACGTTGTGCCAGAAAGGACGGCGTGCGCAGCGCTGGTAGGCGCCCGCGGACCCGGTTACTGGGAGCTAAGGAGAACGACATGACGCTGCTGCGAGAGGCGATCGGGGACAGTCTGCGGCGTGCTCGTCTCGCCCAGAGCCGGACCCTGCGTGAGGTCTCCACCTCGGCGCGCGTGAGCCTGGGATATCTGTCGGAGGTCGAGCGGGGTCGCAAGGAGGCCTCCAGCGAACTACTCGCCGCCATCTGCGCGGCCCTGGATGTGCCGCTGTCGCGGGTGCTCTGGGATGTGAGCACGATCATGGCCGGTGCCGACGGCCTGCCTGCCGAGGCGCCCGCCCAGACCGTCGACGCCCCAGAGGCGGAGCGGACCGCAGCGGCCGAGCCCGCCGAGGCCGCGCCGGAGCCCGCGACCGCCACGATGTCGGTGGCTGAACCCCGGCCGCAGATCGCCGAGGAGACCCGGATCGTCATTCCGGCGCCCAAGGCGGACATGCTGGTCCTGGTGAAAAGCAACTGATCAATAGACGAGAGGTGGCGCCCGCGGCCGACGCTGCGAACCTGTGCCGAAAGCGGATAGATTCTGTACTAGGCGTCGGATGGGCCGGGTTCGCCCGGCCCGGGTGCCACATGGTGGAGGATAGGCACATATCGGGTGCGTGACGGTCGCGCACTAGAGTCGCGGTAAAGCGCGGCGCATCTTATGGAGGCGGGATCAATCGATGGCTAATCCGTTCGTCAAGGCCTGGAAATACCTGATGGCCCTCTTCGATTCGAAGATCGAAGAGCATGCGGATCCGAAGGTCCAGATTCAGCAGGCTATCGAGGAAGCTCAGCGTCAGCACCAGGCCCTCTCGCAGCAGGCCGCATCGGTCATCGGCAACCAGCGTCAGCTGGAGATGAAGCTGAACCGTCAGCTCGACGATGTCGAGAAGCTCAATGCCAATACGCGCCAGGCTGTCATGCTGGCTGATCAGGCCGCTGCGGCCGGCGATACCGAGAAGGCGATCCAGTACACCAACGCCGCCGAGGCATTCGCCGCGCAGTTGGTCACCGCCGAACAGGCTGTCGAGGACCTCAAGGTGCTGCACGACCAGTCGCTGCAGGCGGCCGCGCAGGCCAAGAAGGCGGTCGAGCAGAACGCGATGCTGTTGCAGCAGAAGGTCGCCGAGCGCACGAAGCTGCTCAGCCAGCTGGAGCAGGCCAAGATGCAGGAGCAGGTCTCGGCATCGCTGCAGCGGATGGATTCGACGCTGTCCGCGCCTGGTACCACGCCGAGTTTGGATGCCGTGCGCGAGAAGATCGAGCGCCGCTACGCGAATGCGCTGGGTGCCGCCGAACTGGCCGGCAATTCGGTGCAGGGCCGGATGCTCGAGGTGCAGCAGGCCAGCGTCCAGATGGCCGGACACAGCAAGCTGGAGCAGATCCGCGCCTCGATGCGTGGCGATGCGCTGCCCGCCGGCGGTGCCACCGCTATCAATCCGGGTGCGGCGCAGGCGAATCCGGCGCAGCCGCAGCCGCAGATGAACAAGGGTCAGACCGCGCAGCAGTAGGCGCGTAGTTCGAAATAAATACAGTTCGGCGAGGACTTGTTCGGTGGAAGACATGGCACGGGTACCTGGCGGGTCGGCCGTCGGTCATGCTCGGGCCCTGCCTGTCCGGCCACCGCGGGTCGCGCGGAACGCCTGCCCTGGAGGAGAACGATGAGCCCGCAGGGACCTCGCGAACAAGGTAAGGGCGGTCGTCGTCGCGGTGCTGCGCTGGTGCGCGCACAGGCGGTGCTCGCGCCACAGCCGGGGAGTCTGCCCGACAGTCTGCGCGAGGTGGGCGAACATGCGCTGGTGGCGGTGCGGCGCTGGGCGGATCCGCGCGAGCGGGAATTGCGTAAGCGCCGCCGGGCTCGCCGCCGCAGCTTCCAACTCGGCACGGTCGGAGGTCTCACTACTGCGGGAACCGTTGGGCTGATGGTGATTTCGGCACCGGTATGGGCGGTAGTGGTGGTCGGCGGCGGAGCGGTGGCGTTGGTCACCGGCACCGCGCTGAGCGCCCGCCGCTATCTCCAATTGCGCAGCGCCCCGCTGCCGCGGGCAGCCTTCGTACCGCGCAAGCAGCCACCGCCGTGGTCCTGCGCGCGCGGGCCGATTTCTCGCCTGGTCCGGGCAGAAAAGGCGCTACACGGCCTCGGCACGCAGATCGCCCGCTCGAACCGACTGCCCGAGGACGAACTCGCCGACATGATCGAAACCGCGGGTTCCGGCGCGGCCGCGCTACACGCGCTGGCCGCCGATATCTCCGCGATGGAACAGGCACTCGGAGCCATGGGGCACTCGAAATCTGTTGCCGCCGTTGGCCTCACCGAGAATATGCAATTCGCGCTCGGCCGCCTCGATAGTGGCGTCGCCGAATACGAACAGGTGGTCGCCGCTGCGGGGCGTATTCTCGCGGTTCCCGAAACTGCCTTGCTACGGCACAACTTCGACACCATCGTCGCCGACCTGCGCGATGCCGCCGATCGCCTCGACGGGTGGGCACAGGCCCTCACCGAGGTTGCGGATCAGCACATCCCGACTTCCCTTCCCCCGCAGGGGATCTAGCGAGCGAGCTCGGAGCGGGACGATACCGCCTCTGCCGTAGTCGCGGGGGGCGGGGGATAGTGCTACTGCCGCAGTTGCTGGCCGAGGGACGGTGCACTGCCGTAGATGCTGGGCGGGGGCGAGAGTTGTCTCCTGCGACAGTTGCCGAGGTGAGGGCGAGTGATGGTACTTCCGCCGCAGCGCAGATGATCACTAACGACGGGGGCCGACTACATGGCCCGGCTGCGGCTGCACTTCGCCGCCGACTTGGCGATACTCGACGAATATCCGCAGCATCTGCGGGCGGTGCCCAGCATCGGATGCTCGCCACCCTGCTCGCCGCGCACCCTCTTCGTGGGCACTGCCGACCGGAGGCCAAACGCGGGTGAAAGTATGAGTAACCGCCGAAACCTCTGCTGACCACGGGTGATTGTAGTGCGAGGGTTTCTGCCGTCCCAGACCTGATCGACCAACATGCAACCGATGGTTGCGTGATTGCGGATGGTGGGCTAGCGTTCTGTGCAACCAAACGTTGCGAATGGAGAAAGCATATGGAGTTCGGCAGCATCGAACGCGAGATCCACGTCGACGCCTCGCCCGAGGTGGTCTTCGAGGTGGTCAGCAGTCCCGAACACATCTCGGAATGGTGGTCCGACGCGGCCGATTTCCAGGTGACTCCCGGCGCGTCCGGTGAGCTGGTCTTCGGCGACCGGGAACATGTCGCTCCGATCACCGTGGTGACCGTCGAGCGGCCACGGCTGTTCTCGTTCCGCTGGTGCTATCCGGAGGGCTCGACCGACCTCGCCGACTCGCTGCTGGTCACCTTCGAGCTCACCCCGGCGGGCGCGGGCACCAGGATTCGGCTCACCGAGACCGGGTTTCGCGAGATGGGTTGGGAGGCTGCGAAGTTGGAGGAGACCTATCAGGACCACGCCTCCGGTTGGGACAGGTTCATTCCGCAACTCGGCGAGTACATCGCGCGGCTGGTGTCGACCCCGTGACTACGCCCGTCGACGACGATCTGTGGTCCGCGGTCGGGGATCCGACCCGGCGGCGGATGCTCGACCTGCTTTTGGCGGCCGGTGATGGCACGGCCACCAGCCTCAGTGAGCAACTGCCGGTGACACGGCAGGCCATCGCGAAACATCTGGGCGTGCTCGACCGCGTCGGTCTGGTGCACGCCACGCCCGCGGGGCGGGAACGGAGGTATCGGGTGGACGAGGCGCAACTTGCCCGCGCGGTAGCGCAGTTGTCCACGGTCGGGGCGGCTTGGGACGCCAGGCTCCGGCGTATCAAGCGAATCGCCGAGGCGATTCAGCGCACAAAAGATCAGCAGAAGTGAACATCCAACACTGGAAAGAGGATTCGAAAATGGTGGATATCCTGCACCGCGTCGCGATCAAAGCGTCGACGGCCGAGGTCTATACGGCCCTGACCACCGTCGAGGGGCTCGCCGGTTGGTGGGCGACCAACACCAAGGGCAAAGGCAATGACATCAGCGGCGTGCTCCAATTCCGTTTCGACGCCGGCGGATTCGATATGGAGGTCCTCGAGCTCGACCCTGCCAAGCGCGTGCGCTGGGAGGCCGTAGAGGGCCCCGAAGAGTGGGTCGGCACCCACGTGGATTGGAACCTCGAGCAGGTTGACGACTACGCAGTCGTGCTCTTCAAGCACGAAGGCTGGAAGGAGCCGGTGGAATTCATGCACCACTGCAGCACCAAGTGGGCGGTCTTCCTGCTGAGCCTGAAGTCATTGGTGGAGACCGGAAAAGGCGCGCCCGATCCGCACGACGTCAAGATCGACAACTGGAACTGACGTAACAGGCGAATGGACGGGCGATCACCATGCGCTGGTGCAGTGGTCTCGCGGCGAATGCCGCCACCAGCGCATGGTGATCATCTGACCAGCCCCGGGGCGGTCAGGAGTGGATGGTGTGTTCGGCGGTTGTCCAGGCGCGGGCTTGGTCGCTGATGGTGATGCCGAGGCCGGGGCGGGATGACAGGTGCATGCGGCCGTCGGCGATTTCCAGGCGTTCGTTGAAGAGGGAGTCGAACCATTCGAAGTGTTCGACCCAGGGCTCGCGGGGGTAGGCGGCGGCGAGGTGGATGTGGATTTCCATCGCGAAATGTGGTGCCAGTTGCAGGTTTTGGCTGTCGGCGAGGGCCATTACCTTCAGGAACTGGGTGATGCCGCCGACGCGCGGTGCGTCCGGTTGCACGATATCCGCGCCGCGGGCAGTGATGAGTTGGGTGTGTTCGGCGACGCTGGTGAGCATTTCGCCGGTGGCGATCGCGGTGTCGAAGGTGGCGCTGAGTTGGGCGTGGCCGTCGAAGTCGTAGGCGTCGAGGGGTTCTTCGATCCACACCAACCCGAAAGGTTCGAATGCTCGGCACATGCGGCGGGCGGTCGGGCGGTCCCACTGCTGGTTGGCGTCGACCATCAACGGCACCCGGTCGCCGAGCTTCTCGCGCACCGCGGTGAGGCGCGTGAGATCCACTGCGTGGTCGGGATGCCCGACCTTGATTTTGATGCCGCCGATACCGTGTTCCAACGATTCCGTGGCACGGTCGAGGACCTCTTCGATCGGTGCGTGCAGGAACCCGCCGGAGGTGTTGTAGCAGCGCACCGAATCACGGTGGGCGCCCAGCAGTTTCGCCAGCGGCAACCCGGCACGCTTGGCCTTCAGATCCCACAGCGCGACATCGAAGGCGGCGATCGCCTGCACCGACAGCCCGCTGCGACCGACCGACGCACCCGCCCACATGAGCTTGTCCCAGATCTTGGCGATATCGCTGGGGTCCTCACCGAGCAGCACGGGCGCGATCTCGCGGGCATGTGCGAACTGTCCCGGCCCGCCCGCACGTTTGGAGTAGCTGATGCCGATGCCTTCGAGTCCGGCTTCGGTGGTGATCTCGGCGAAGAGCACGGCGACTTCGGTCATGGGTTTCTGTCGACCGGTCAGCACCTTCGCATCGCTGATCCCGGTGGGCAGGGGCACGGTCACCGAGGAGATCTTGACGCTGGTGATCCGGTCGAGGATGGGTGAGTCCATAGGGGGGTCCTTCTGGGGTCAGGCGATCGTCTTCACGAGGGTGGTGAGCTCGGTGAGTTCGGCCTCGGTGAGGTCGGTGAGCGGCGGGCGAACCCGGCTGGAGGGTCTGCCGACCGCGGTGAGACCGGCCTTGATGATCGATACCGCGTAGCCGGGTCGACGGTCGCGGATGTCGAGGTACGGGATGACGAAATCGCGCAGGTGCGTGTAGACGGTGGCGCGATCACGGGCGCGGACCGCCCGATAGAAATCGAGGGCGAACTCGGGGGCGAAATTGAAGATCGCCGAGGAATAGGTGGTCACACCCATTTCGGTGTAGGGGAGCGCGAAGGTTTCCGCGGTGGGCAGGCCGCCGATGTAGGTCAGTCGGTCGCCCATTCTGGCGTAGATCCGCGTCATCGACTCGATATTGCCGACGCCGTCTTTGAAGCCGATGAGGTTCGGGCTGCGCTCGGCCATCCGAGCGACCGTCACGTCATCGCAGGCGGCATTGGCGCGGCTGTAGAAGATCACCCCGAGCGAGGTCGCCGCACACACTTGGGCCACATGTTCGACCAAGCCGTCCGGCGAGGCTTCCACAAGATAAGGAGGCATCAGTAGGATTCCATCCGCGCCAGCCGCCTCGGCCGCGCGTGCCTGTTCCACCGCCATCCTGGTGCCCGCTGTCGCGGGCGCGATCACCGGCACCCGTCCGGCGGTCTCGGCAACCGCGGCGCGCACCACGCGATCGATCTCCGCGCTGGTCAGCGCAAAGCCTTCGCCCGTGCCGCCCGCCGCGAACAGGCCCGCGACCTCGTATCGGGACAGCCAGCCGATGTGATCCCGATAGGCCCGCTCGTCGAAGTCGAGTTCGGCGTCGAAATGGGTGACCGGGAACGAGAGCAATCCGCGCCCCAGCGCGGGTCCCAATTCCTCGGCGGATAGCTGCGACACGGATATCCTCCTGGCAACGGAAACTTCTGATTTCTCTGGAGATTAGGTCCGGCGCACGATGCCGGTCCAACACTGTTTGGAAATCGACCGATACTCGAATGGCATCAGATCAGGCTGTGCGGTGTAAGACCGGCACCCTCTCGTTTGGGTATCGCTCAATACCGAATTGGTGTTCGACGGGTATCGCTTCGGCCCTTTAGCCTCCTTTCACACCCATTGCAGGGTGATCCGGCGCACACCGGCCGGTCACAGGAGGACAGTGATGTTGAAACGTGAGAGTATGCCCGCCGATGGCGGCGCCCGCGCCGTGGTGGCGCCCACCGAACAGCGGCCGGGTCGTCGCATTCCCACGCGCTATCTGGTGCTCGGGCTGTTGTTCATCATCACCGCCGTCAATTACGCCGATCGCAGCAGCCTATCGATCACCGGCAGCGCAGTACGGGCGGATCTCGGATTTTCCACCATCCAGCTCGGCTACATCTTCTCGGCATTCAGCTGGGCCTATGTCGTCGCGCAATTACCCGGCGGGATGCTGCTCGACAGATTCGGTGCACGACGGGTCTATGCGGCGAGCCTGGCATTGTGGACGCTGGTCACCGCGGCCACCAGCCTGGTCGGTCTGATCACCACCCAGGTGCTGGTCGCATTGTCGCTCGTATTCGGGTTGCGATTGCTGCTCGGCGTATTCGAATCCCCGGCATTTCCGGGCAATGCGCGGGTGTCGACCATGTGGTTCCCGACCGCCGAACGTGGCCGGGCGACAGCGGTTTTCAATTCAGCGCAGTATTTCGCGACCGTGATGTTCGCCCCAATAATGGCCTGGGTCACCAATCAATTCGGCTGGCGCTGGGTATTCGTATTGCTCGGCGTGCTCGGCTTCAGTTTGGCGGTGTTCTGGTGGCGCTGGCTGTATCCGCCGCGCGCGCACCGCCGCGTCACCCCGGCCGAACTCGATACGATCGTCGCCGGTGGCGCACTGGTCGACCTCGATACGACCAAGGGCGAGAACGCGACTCAGCGCAAGCGACTCGATCGGCGCATGCTCGTGCGCGTCTTCTCCACCCGGCCGCTGTGGGGCGTCTATGTCTTCCAGTACGCGGTCAACGCACTGACCTACTTCTTCATCACCTGGTTCCCGATCTATCTGAACAAAGGCCGCGGCCTGTCGCTGGTGCACGTCGGATTCGTCGCCGCACTGCCTGCATTGGCGGCCTTCATCGGCGGTCTGGTGGGCGGCATCGTGTCCGATGCCCTATTGCGTCGCGGACGATCGCTGACGGCGGCGCGCAAAATCCCGGCGGCCGCGGGCATGTTGCTCGCCACCCTTATCGCGCTGTCCAACTTCAGCGATAGCACCACGGTGATCGTGGCGATCCTGACCGTGGCATTCTTCGGCAAGGGCATCGGTTCCCTCGGCTGGGCGATCACCACCGATATCGCACCGACGCAGGCGGTCAGCTTCGTGAGCTCCACCATGAATGCCTTCGGCAATATCGCGGGCATTGTCACCCCGATCGTCATCGGCTATCTGGTTTCTTCGACCGGCTCGTTCAATACCGCGCTGTGGTTCGTATCGGCACACGGGTTGCTCGCCGTAGTCGCCCTCATCGGGATGGGCACCATCCGACGTATCGAATTCGACGCCTGAACCGAAATCGGAAGTGCCCCATGACCATCAGATATCGCAGCGCATTCGGTAGCGCCGGAATCCTGCTGGCGGCAGCCCTCGCCGGATGCACCGCGGACCGTCCCGCCGCGGCCGATCCCACGACGATCGTCTACGTATCGAATGCCGACAGCGCCGAGATTTCGGTGCTCCGGCTCGACAATGCTACCGGTGCGATCACCTCGGTGGACACGGTTGTGGTGCCGGGCAAGGTAATGCCACTGACGACCAGCCGCGACCACCGCATTCTGTACGCATCACTGCGATCGGCACCGTATTCGGTGGCGGCATTCGGAATAGATTCGGCGACAGGGAAATTGCAGCCGACACCGATCGTCGCACTCCCGGACAATATGGCCTACCTCTCGACGGACCGGACCGGACGCTACCTGTTCGGCGCCTCCTATACCGGGGACAAGATCTCCGTGAATGCGATAGATCCATCGGGCCGGATTTCGGCGGAGCCGCTCCAGGTGATCGCGACACCGCCGCATGCCCATTCGATCGTCGCTGATCCGTCCAACCACTATGTGTTCGCGGCCGTACTCGGCGCTGATGTCATCCTGCAGTACCGCTTCGACGAGAGCACCGGACGACTGACACCGAACGAACCGGCATCGGTCGCAACGAAACCGGGCGCGGGTCCACGGCACTTGCTCTTTCATCCGAACGGCCGCTACGTCTACGCCACCAACGAACTGGACGGAACGGTCAACACCTACCGCTTCGATCCCGACCACGGCACGCTCACCCTGCAGCACTCGGATTCGGTACTGCCGCCCGATTTCGCTGGCGGCGCACCCGCTACCTCGGATCTGCACATCACGCCCGACGGCCGCTATCTCTATGTCGCCGAGCGAACCTCCAGCACGATCAAGGGTTTCCGGGTGGCCGATGCCACCGGCGCATTGACGCCGATCGGATCAACGCCGACCGAGGCACAGCCCCGCGGGTTCGCTATTGATCCGCGCGGCCGCTATCTGATAGCCGCGGGCGAGAAGTCCAATGCGATCACCCGCTACACGATCGACCCGGCCACCGGCACGCTTACCCCGGGTACACATCTCGACCTCGGTCGTGATCCGAACTGGGTCGAGATTATCGATATGCCCTGAGTGGCAGCACCTCCACCGACATTCCGTCCCGCGAACGCGGAATGTGTTGGGACACACCATCCATCCGGGTCTCTGCACCGAATAACAGTTGATCGACGCCGCTGATGCTCGCCCTGGACGAGCATCAGCGGTGCGGATCTGGTCGGTGTGTTTCGGGAGGTGCGTCGCCATATGCTGTTGATATTCATCGTGCCCGTCCTTGCGGCGATCATCGCGGTGGCCATCTTCGTGATCGGAGATCGGCTGCGGCCGGATTCGTGGGTGTCGACCGAGGAGGAAGCGGCCGGGTCCCTCGTACTGGAATTGATCAACACGCTCTTTCTGGCGGTGGTCGCCTTCGTGGTGGTGATCTGTTGGCAGGAGTACGACAACGCGCACAATCACACCATTGCCGAGGCGAAGGCGCTGGTGGATACGTATTGGACCGCGCATTCCATGCCGGATCAGGAGCATCGCCGGATCCAAGGTCTGGTACGGGATTACACCGATCAGGTCCTCACCCGGGAATGGCCGGTCATGCAGGCGGACCGGCGGCTGAGTCAGCCCACGCAGGACACCTTCGACAGTCTGCGCGATGCCGTCGCCTCGATCAATTCGACGGATCCGGACGTCGCGGATCTGCGCACGAGTGCCATGGCCAGCCTCGACGCGGCTGCCGAGGCGCGCCAGGACCGGGCCATGGACGCGAGTTACCAGATGCCCGTATTCCTTTACGCGGCTTTGTGGTTCGGGACGGTCCTGCTGCTGTGTAACGCGGTGCTGTCGGGTGTGGAGGTCACCAAGCGCAGTCTGCTGATGACCGCGCTGCTCGGCATCGTCGTCGGCACGGCGGTGCTGGCGATCTACAACCTCGACCGGCCGTTCTCCGGCGGAAACAGTGTCCCGAAGGACGCCTTCGAATTCGCCATGTCCCGCTACGACCACATCACCTGACAGACCGCTCGAGACTTGCGGAGCTGCGACGGACGGGGTATCGGCAACATGACGTTTGTTGTGCAAAGACGAAGGGCCACAGTGGGGTTGGCCGTGGCAACAGCGGTTCCGTTGTTCATGGGTGGGCCCGCGGCGGCTGATTCTACCGGGCCCGAGTGGCCGGCCATCGGTGATATCGCCACCGGAAGCGCTGCCGTCGACGCGACCGGGACCGGGAGTGCGGCTGCGGATTCCGGGAGCAGCTCCTACGGCGGCGTCTTGGATCTCGAACCCAGGGGCTTCGTCACCGGCAGCGCGACTCCGGGGACAGCGATGTCGGGTAATACGAGGCAGGGCAGCGCGGCGACCGGCACAGGCGGCATCGACAACGGCGCCGATGACCCACCCGCCGGCGGGCGCGCGGATGCGACGGCCGGAGCGGGTGAGTCGCTCGGCCTCGACCCGGGCAGCGTCCAATCCGCCTGCACCGGCAGTGCCGTAATCGGAAGCGCGACAATACTGCTCGGTCTGATGACCGGCAGTGGCGTAACCGGCAGCGGCATAACCGGTAGTGGCGTAACCGGCTCCGGTTTGATCGGCACCGGTTCCGTCGGTTCGAGCGGATCCGGGCTCGGCAGTGTCGTGGTCGGCAGCGCGATGACCGGAAGCGCGCTGCTGACCTGTCTGCTCCTGCTCCCGGTACCAGAGCCGGCTCCTCCCGGCATCCCCCTACAACTCGGCCCACCGCCGCCCGCGCCCGCGATACCCGCACCGGCAGCGCTGGTTGCCCCACCTGAATTCCCCCCGCCCGCACCCGCGCTCGCGCCGGAAACGCCGATCCGCACCACCCCGCACCGACCAGCGCCTGCGGCGGCCGAATCCGCCCCGGAGAATCCGATCGCCTGGAACCTGCTGGAGCTGGTGACGGTCATGGTTGTCACGGTCCTGACCGTGGTCCGCAAGGTTGCTGTAGGTCGCAACCGGCGAGCCGAATGACTCCTGCGGGCGCAGCCCTGATCCGCTGAACCCGGGCGAATGCTTGCACGAACGGCTGTTGGGGCTGCGCGTCTCATGAGCGGTGGCTATCATAACGGCGGACACTCAAGAACTGGTCTGGGGCAACGGATTTGGATCATGGGCACCGGCATGGAACTCGTGATCCGCACCACACGTGCTGCCCACATGGGGCAGATCGGCGCGACTGAAGTCGTGCGAGCAGTTTGTTCGTAACCCGTTGTTCATCTACCTGCCGAAGCTCGCCGCTGTGACGTAACTGAGGTCAGTGCTGGGTCCGCTCGATTGTCAAGGTTCTTTAGTTTTCAAAAGGTCGGAGTTCATCTGTGACAACGCACACGCATCACCCACCGGAATCACGCTCCTCGGTCGGCGGCTCACCGGGCTTCGGGGCCGGTCCGCGCATCGTGATGTACACCCCCGAATTCGCCGCCGACCCGCACCGGGTCTACGGGGAGATGCGCGAGAAGTTCGGTTCGCTGGTGCCGGTGGATCTCGCCCCGGGCGTACCGGCCACGCTGGTGACCGGCTACTACACCGCGATCCGCATCCTGACCGATCCGGACCACTTCCCGGCGGATCCCCGGACGTGGGAGCGGAACATCCCAGCAGACTGCCCGGTACTCGGCATGATGAGGCGGCGGGAGAACGCCCTGCGCACCGACGGGCAGGAACATAAGCGCTATCGCGAGTCCGCCAGCGCGGCGATCAATGACGTCGATCTGCTCGGCATGCACGCTGTGATCGAACAGATCGCGATCCCGCTGATCAACGAGTTCTGTGCCGACGGACACGCTGATGTGTTGCAACGCTACGTTTTTCCTCTTGTGTTCACCGCGGTGAACACCATGCTGGGCGTCGACTCGGATATCGGCGCGCGGGTCGCGGCGGCGGTGGATGCCATGTTCGATGCCGGAGCCGAGGTCGGTGCGGGCGACCGAATGCTGCACGAGGCGATACGGGTGCACGTCGATCGCAAGCGGGAGGAGCCGGGTGACGACATCACGACTCGATTGATGCGTCACACGAGCGGTTTGACCGATGAGGAGGTGATCCAGCAGTTGGTGACGCATTACGCGATCGGGGTCGAACCGCTGGTCCACCTCATCGGCAACGCGTTGCGACTGATGTTGACCGACGATCGATTCGCCGCGGGCATGCACAGCGGTAGTCTGTCGACCCGCGATGCGCTGGACGAAGTGCTGTTCACCGACCCGCCGTTGGCGAACTACTGCATTTCCTATCCCCGGCAACCGATTCTGCTCAATGGTGTGTGGTTGCCCGCCCACCAGCCGGTCGTCATCAGCATGGCCGCGTGCAACAGCGATCCCACCGTCAATGCGGTCGACGGGGTCGAGCGCGATGGCAATCGTTCACATCTGGCCTTCAGTGCCGGACCACACATGTGCCCGGCACAGGATGCCGCCTACCTGATCGCCCAGGACGCGATAGACCAACTGCTCGATGCCCTGCCCGAAATCGAGTTGGGCGGTCCGGCTGCCGAACTCGGCTGGCGCACCGGGCCGTTCCACCGCGCGTTGACCGCGCTGCCGGTCGTCTTCCCGAAGTCCGCTCCGTTCCCGGAGTTCCCGCCTCTCTGAGAACCCCTGCCGAGCCGAGGGCCGAGATCGCCGCACCGTCGACGATCTCGGCCCGCCAGCGGACGCCGAGACCTACATGAGTTTCATCGGCGCGGACGGTGTGAAAACGACCGGGAATGCCGCCATCGCACGGTGGAACGGACCGGGCCGCCAGATCAGCTGATCCGGGTGCACCCCGAGCTGGATATCGGGCAGTGCGTCGAAGAGCTGATCGATGGCGTACTGAACCGTCAGGTACGCAACACCTTTGGCCGGGCAGGCGTGCGGCCCGGCGCTCCACGCCAGGTGTGAGCGATTGCCGAGACGTCTTCCGTCGGCGTCTGCGTCGCCGCGGATCTCCGGGTCGTTATTGCAGCCGGTGAGGCTGATGACGACCGGTTGGTCCGCGGGCAGCCAGATATCGTCGACCATGATCGGCTGGCGCGGATAGGTTGTGCAGAAGTTCGCCATGGGCGGGTCGTTGAACAGAACTTCGTCGATCGCGGTGATCGTCGACAGGTTTCGTCCGAGGACATCCGCGCACTTGAACCGGTCGTCGGTGATCATCAGCAGCAGGGCGTTCGTGATCAGGTTGCGCTGTGCTTCGAATCCGGCGCCGTAGAAGCTCATCAGCTGGGCGAAGATTTCTATGTCGTCCATGGCGGCCGGGTGGTGTGCCAGCCGTGAGGTGACGTCGTCGCCGGGATGGTCGCGTTTGAGCTGGATCAGCTCCAGTAGTGCCTCTTTGAGCATCGCCATGCCCTGGGCGCTGCGGACGGTGTCGAAGCGCGCCGCCATGCCGCTCGCGACGCGCTGCCCGATATCGGGTGGGCAGCCGACGATTTGGTTCAGGACACCGAGGACAAGCGGAAATGCGTACTGGGTAACCAGATTGGCGTTTCCGGCCTTGCAGAAGGTGTTGATCAGCGGGATGGCGATCTGCTCGATGGTCGAAGGCAGTCCGTGCACATCGATTCCGTCGATGCTCGCGACCGAGGCATCGCGATAGCGGGCGTGGGTAGGTCCGTCGTTGTTACGTGCGGCCGGGAGCCAGGCCATCATCGGCCGCACCGGGCAGTCCTCGGGGACGGTCTTCTGCCAGACGCGGGGATCGGCGGGGAAGTGGGTGGGGTCGTTGAGGATTCGCACGGCGGTCGCGTAGCCGATCACGAGGGTGGCCGGCACTCCGGGGGCCAACTCGATCGGAACCAGCGTGCCGTACTTACGCCGCATCTCTTCATAGGCGTGGTGCGGATCGGCGACGAACTCCGGTGTATACAGCGGAATCCGCTCACCGGTAGTGCTCGATGAGCCGTGCTGCACGGGGCAAACTCCGGTCGTGCCGGTATGCGGATCGGACATGGGGGTATGCGGTGTGGTCAAAGACGTTACTCCAAACGGTGGAACAGAATTCGACAAAGACTGAATCAATGAGCGCGGGCAGATTCCTCGACCGAGGTCAGCGGTGCGTCGTCGAGTATTCGAAACGACACACCCTTCCTAGGACCTTTCCGGAACCTGGCGACTCGCCCACGCTAGCAACATAGCAATGGGCAGGCCACGACGCCCGGGGAACCTGGTTGCCAGCCGGTTGGTTAGAGCGTGTCGTCGACGACTATTCGATCGGGCCGCCGACGGGTAAGCGGTTGACCGGGGTGGCTGAATCGCCCCGTGGCGTTTCGTGGACACCGATCAGCCGCAGTAGCGGCGCTGTCATCGCCGTTGTCACCAAAGCCATTACTACCAGTATCGAATATAGCTGTGGGCCAATGAGTCCCGTACTGAGCCCCACGTTGAGTATGACGAGTTCGGTCAGGCCGCGGGTGTTCAGCAACGCCGCCAACGCCGCTGCTGATCGCGATGTCAGACCGGTCAGTCGCCCGGCTAGATAAACACTGCCGAGCTTCCCTGTGACGGCCACCACCATGATCACTACCAACTCGCCGACGGCGGCACGGTCGATCGCCCCGAGATCGACCGCGAGTCCGGCCACGACGAAGAATCCGGGCAGCAGCACCAAGCTCAGAATCCGGGCGCCGGATTCGACCGCTTCGCGTCGCGCGCGTGGGAACACCACACCGAAGGCGAACGCACCGAATATCAAATGCAGTCCGATCCATTCGGTTATCGCGCCGAGCAACAGCGCGCCGCCGACACCGATCACGATCATCGTCTGCTCGGTGCCCGCCACGGCGATCCGCGCCAATGCCGGGCGCACGACCCACCACGTCACCACCACCACCGGCACCAGCAGCGCCAGTCGCCACTGGCTGCCCGTTCCAGGGTGCGCGACGGCCAGCACGACGGCCAGCGCCGTCCAGGCGAAGATGTCGACCAGCGCCGCACAGGCGAGGCTGAGCTGACCGATTCCGGTGCGCGTCAGCCCACGATCGTGCAGGATCCGGGCCAGCACCGGAAATGCGGTCACCGCGAGGGCACAGCCGATGAACAGGGTGAAGCTCGGTAGGTCACCGGTTCGGTGGCGGGCGAGCGCGGTCGCGGCGATGCCGCAGCCCAAGACGAACGGCACGGCGTAGGCGGCGACCGATACCGCCGGAATCGAGCGTCGGCTGCCCGAGAATACGCCGCGGTCGAGTTCCAACCCGGCGACGAACATGAATACGGCGACGCCCACATTGGCGAGCAGGGTCAGATACGAGCGGACCTCGTGCGGGAACAGCATGTCCGAAAGATGCGGCCCCAACACGGTCGGACCCGCGAGTATTCCGGCGGTGATCTCGCCGATCACCGCGGGCTGGCCGACACGTTCGGCCAGCCACCCCAAGATCCGAGCGGCTGCAATGATGAGGGCGAGATCCATTAGGACCACAACGATTTGACTACTTTGCACTTACTTCTCCTCGCGATTCGACGGGCGTGCGCCGATCAGCTTGCCCACATCGCGCTCAGTGTGGTGATGACACAGTGCAATGCCCGTCCGGTATCGAGTCCGGTGCCGAGGCGGCTTCGGGGTTCGCAGTCCAGGTGCAGGCCGGCCGGTGCGGTGCCCGTGGTCCGGCAGGCGCTGACGTAGGTGTGGATCGCGGCGGCGGGATCGTCGGCATGCATCGGATCGCACATCCAGCTCACCGGGGTACCGCCCCGGGTGGCCGCCTCGAACAATGCGGGCAGTGCGTCGGCGGTACGGGTGCCGGACAACGCCGGAATGAGCGTGAGCCGACCGGGCCGACGTATGGGATTGAGATATCGGCACAGGAATTCGACATCGTCCGGCGTCGCGGTCGGTCCGAGGGTTACCGCCAGCGGGTTGCGGACCCGGGCGGCGAAAGACAGGTGCTGGGAGGTGAATTCGTGGTTTCGGTCGCCGATCCACAGCAGTTGGGTCGAACGGTCCCACTCGTGCCGGGTCAGCTGAGGTCGAGTCGCATCCGACTCGCAGGACCGGACGGTGCGCGAGATATGCAGGGGCGCGATGGAACTGTACAGTTCACGGGAGGCTGTGGGCGCGCTTGCCGCGATCGGGAGCATCGCGGCTACCTCGATCAGCAGATCGCGCACCACTGACGCCTGGTAGCGGTCCGCAGCGCCGCGCAGCATCTGTGTGCAGAGTGCGATGGGCGGGTTAGCGACGCGCCAATATTCCAGCTGTGCCGCAGCCCTGTGGTATTCCTGATCGCCCGCCGAGGCCTCGAAATCGGTTGGTGTTCTGCATGGTTCGCTGTTCGTATGCAATTGGCCGATGGTCACGATCGGTAAATCGAGTCCGTGCTTCAGCACGGCGGCAGCACAGATTGCCAGCGCACGGCGGGCGGGCAGCGTCGCGGCATCGAGGGCTGCGGAAGTGCGGGCGCTGAGATGTACTACGAATGCCTGCCCGCGCGCTGCGGCGGCCAAATCGGTGGTGAGCGAGTCGGATTCGCGCGGATGGACCAGCACGGGCAGGGGGCGCGAACACTGTCCGTCGGTGCGCGGTGACTCGGCATCGCAGCCACCCCGGCGCACTGTCGAGGGGTGGGCCGGTTGTGATCGGGAGTAATCCGGCTCATCGGCCCAACTCAGATCTTCATCCGAGACGGCGGCATGCTCCGGTGGCACAAAGCTGGGATTGAATATCTCACGGATATAGCACAGCGGCTGATGCTCTCCGAGCATGATGACGTACGCCTTGAACGCGCAGAGGCGACCATCGGGCCATCTCGTGACGCCCGCCCGCAGCACTAGTCGCCGCTGGGATAGACCCCGAGAAACCAAGCCGCGTCCGATAGGCACGTGCAGATCGTCCGTGCCGGCCGCGGTCGCCGGCCCACTCACGGCGACAACATAGTTTACCGATGCGGTCACCATGTCGGCATTGATCAGACACGAGCGACGGACGATGACGCGGTCGGGACCGGCCAACCGCAATGCCTCGGAGACGGTGGCGGGTAGCTGCTCGGCCACGAGTTCGTCCTGGCGCAGCACCCGCACCTGGAGATCCGTGCCGAGGATGGCCTCGAGTCTGGGCTGGGTGAAGCCGTCGGTGGCCAGCAGCCGCCGGGTGATCGGATGGCCGAAGCGCGCGATCTGTTGCATGGCTGTCCGGGGGCCCGAACCACCGACCGAGGAATCGCCCGGTGGTTCGGGGTCGGAGCGCGTGATCGTCATAGTGACCGGCTTCGCGCTGTGGTTTTCACGAAGGCCGGAACTAGAGTACGGGGACGTCGGCCGCCTTCGGGGGGAGCACCGGCCGCGCGACGGCCTCGACCTCGGCGGCGTCGCGGGGCCGCGTGGTCAGGCCGAGTACCGGCTCGGTGGTGATCCGCACATCGTTGAGCACCGTGTCCGCCAGCGGGTCACGCCAGTGGTCCCAGACGACCGACATGTCCAGATGGCCCATGTATTCGAGGTTGGCCGAGTCCGCGTGCAGCTTTTCGGTCTCGGTGAGTTCGGCGGCGATGGTGTCGGTCGGGGTGAGCTGTTGCTCTCCCGAGGATTCGTCCACATCGGTGAGTCCGGCCATGATCCGGGTGAACGACACCTCGGGGGTGTCGCCTTCGTGTGTCTCGGTGAGCTTGTCTGCGTGCGAGAAGTATTCGTCGGAACCGATGTACTGTTCGTACATACGCGAGACCAACACGAGGAACCGTGAGTAGGCCCGTCGGGCAGTGTGCTCGTAGAAGGCCATCGCGTCGGTTTCGCTCATTTCGCCACGCAGGGTGGTCGCGATCGCGGCCGCGGCGACGAGTCCGCCGTAGGTCGCCAGATGCACGCCGGTGGACAGCAGCGGATCGAGGAAGGCCGCCGAGTCGCCGACGAGGGCATAGCCCGGACCGCTGAACCGATCCGACACATAGGAGTAGTCCTGCTCGGCCTTGACCTCGGCGACCTGCTGCGCGCCTTCGAGCAATGCGCTCATCGCCTTGCTGTCGCGAATCGTGTTGAGGTAGTAGGCGTCTCGACCTTGCTCGCGTAGTCGCTCGCCCGCCTTGCGCGCGGAAACCACGTAGCCGACGCTGAATCGGCCGTTGGACAGGGGGATATGCCAGAACCAGCCGCCCTCGGGGGTGGACACGACATTGATCGCGCCTTCCGGGCTGTCCGGGTGCAGGTGCGCGCCTTCCCAATACGACCAGACCGCGACATTGCGGAAGGCAGGGTGCTGCCGACGCATGTTGAAGCGCCGCTTGGCCAGCAGGCCGTATCGTCCAGACGCGTCGACGAGAAAATCGAATTCCGTGGTCCGAGTGCCGCTGTCACCGGGGCCGGTCCATTCCACGGCTACCGGGCGGTCACCGTCGAAAATCACGTTCTCGACATTGGCGTTCTCGATCACCTGCGCGCCTTGTTCGGCCGCGTTGCGCAGCAGAATATCGTCGAATGCGTCTCGCTCGACCTGGTAGGACCAGGCTTCGGCATCGACGAGCTGGGACCAGTCCAACAGCCAGTTATCGTTCTGCCACTGGAAATAGCCGCCCCGCTTGATCTGGAAGCCATGCGCCGCGACCTTGTCGAACGCGCCGGAAAGACGCAGTGTCGAAAGGCATGATGCGAGCATCGACTCACCGATGTGATACCGCGGGAACGTATCTCGTTCCAGAAGCGTCACACGGATTCCTGCTCGAGCCAGCAGAGCTGCGGTTGTCGACCCCGCTGGGCCGCCACCGACAACGAGGACATGCGGATCGTTCGCCATTTCACACTCCTTGGAACAGCGGACGCCGACGTGGACTGTGCGCCCACATCAGCAACCGAACCAACTCCGGTCCCACGGTGGTGGATCAACCCGGACCGGGCGTCGCCGTCAGTTAGCCATCCGTGGCGACGCCCTCGTCAGATTGTAGCCGCAACATTCGAATCATCAACCGCCGGAGTCGATTTGGAGGTCTCAGGCAATCGGTGGTAAACGGTGTCTGAAGGGTAGCCAATACCGCGAATCGGACCTTCTCGCCGGCCCGCCCTTACAAAGCACAACTGGGCGGGTGTCGGATGCGGCGGCGCGGTGTCCGCGAATGCATGTCAGCGCAGCACTTTTCGTCGAGATCGTGCGCCGCGATCGGAGGGAGTCACCTGGGTATGACAGGCGAGGCTGTTCGGTGTCGTTTGGCATCACCCCGCTCTTTCGGCAAATTCAGAGTAAAGCCCAAACCAGGTCCGCGCGAGGCGTTCGCAAAGTTGATTTCTGCGGTTGGCGATCCTTGCGCAGCGATCAACGCGCGGATTCCGCTGTGGTGGAAGCCATTTGCCGGATGAAGGGGCCAGCAACGTGGGTGCGAACTGTCAAGTGCGCACCCGCGTCGGCTGATCGCGACGTTCGATCGGGCGGTTATGCTCCGGCCCGCGCGACCTCGACGGTGGCCTCGGCGGCGTGCCGGGCGACCTCGGGAGTGCATCGCCCGAGTCCGCACGCGGTGGCAACGCCGAAAGCATCGCGCCCCAACGCCGCCTCGAAAAGCGCACGCGCGCTGTCGCTGTTCTCGACCGAATCCGTGGAAACCACACCTGCGATCACGCGCCAGTCGGTGGCGAGTGATCGCAGGGGAGCGTAGAAGCGGGGATCCAGCGGTGCGGGCTCGGCGCCGTACGCGCACGGAATATGCACCGGGGGCAGTGGCGCTCCTTGCCGATCCAGCAGTCGCGCAGTGCGATTGAGCAGACTGACCGCGGGAGCCAGACTGCGTGGGGCCAGCAGGCTCTTGTGCTGATAGTCGCCGTAGCACAGGTGCACGGTGGTTTCCGCACCGATCTCGTGCAGCCGTCCGAGGACGCCGGCGAGCTGACGCGCCACCAGCGGGGCCAGCGCCCACCGCGAACCCAGTTGCGTCGCTTTGACCATGCTCAACAGTGCGAGCGGGGACTCCAGCTGCCAGCTGATCCGGTCGCCGTGACGAGCGACTACCTCCGATACCTCCTGCACCATCGCTTCGGCGAACACGGGCAGCTGCCGCAACGCGGCGACCGTGAGATCGAAGTGCCGCAATGCCTTTCCGACCGGCAGCCCACCGGATACGGCTGCGCCCGCGAATGTAAACATTGCGAGATCGAGTGGATTCGGCAGGCTTATCTGAACTCTTGTCTCGGCTAATTCCGGTCGTTCGCGCTGCAATGACTCGAAGGCCGCCACTACCGCATCAATGCGCTCGACCCGGTCCATCGAAACATGCTGTGTTTCCAGCTTGCGGCCAGACTGGAGGCCGTAGCTGGGGAAGTCGCTGTAGTCGGCGAACCCGCCTTCCTCGACGATCTCGAAGACATCGGAATGCTGCTTTCGTGTCCGCAGGTAGTCGATGATCCAGTCGGGGTCGAGATCGCATGGCAAAGCGGTAACCGGCGAGCCTGCCGTGCGATCGGCAAACCATTGCAGGACAGCTTGATCGCCCGTCATCAGGTCCGCTGGAAGACTGCCGACATAGTGTGCGTACCTGGTCATAACTGGTCCCTTAAGGTTCGAAATACATGCGAGCGGTCAGCCAATAGTGGCGCAGGTGCGCGGAGCCGACAACTTCGACGTTTTCCGTTGTCGCACTTGGCGAATTCGGAAATCGGACGGGGTGTCAGGATACTGAGCAGAGCTCAGGGTGAACCCTGATCTTCACCCGGATATCGGTGCTGAGCTGGTGATTTATCAGCGCCCCGCTGCCAGTATCGAGGTGTCGGATCGTCGGATGGCGGTTCGCCCGAGACCTTCTGGAGGCTGGCATGTTGTGGAAAATCATCGGTGTCGTAGCGGTCGTCTGGATCGCGCTCGCCATCATCGGTGCGTTGATCAAGGGGCTGTTTCCGATTCTGGTGATCAGCGCGGTCGTCTTCGGGCTGTACCTGCTGTACAAGGCGGTCGCGGGCTCGGACAACTCCACCGTGAGCAAGCTGTAGCGTCGGCCCGCGGGCCCGCCGGGACTCGGGCGCCGCGGTTTCGAGAGGTAGGCCGTGCGCCGTCCGCCGCGGACGGCGCGCGGCCTACCCACGTTCGAACATCTGCTTGAATGACCCCTGTGGAGCAGGTTCCCGAGGATTGGCAGCGCGGTCTCGTCATCGTGGCGCATCCGGACGATATCGAATACGGCGCGGCCGCCGCGGTGGCGCGCTGGACGGGACAGGGCAAGGACATTCGCTATGTCCTGGTCACCTCTGGCGAAGCCGGCATCGCGGGTATGGCCCCCAGCGAGGCCGGACCGCTGCGCGAGTCCGAGGAGATCGCCGCCGCCAAGGTGGTGGGGGTGCACGAGGTGGAATTCCTCGGCTATCCGGACGGCCGCGTCGAGGAAACCCTGGCGCTGCGCCGCGACCTGGCCGCCGCGATCCGCCGTCATCGTCCGGAATTCGTCGTGCTGTTCAATTTCGGCGATACCTGGGCTCCCGGCTACGCCAATAGCGCCGACCATCGCGCGGTCGGCCGCGCCGCCCTCGATGCCGTATCCGATGCGGGCAACGAGTGGATATTTCCGGATCTCACCGAAACTCCGTGGTCGCCCCGGCTGGCTGCGGTGGTTGGACCGAGCGCCACGCACGCCGTCGACGTCACCGACACCATCGAACAAGCCGCCGCGTCATTGGCCGAGCACCGCCGCTACCTCGAGGCGCTCAGTCCCGAGCCGGTCGCGGACCAGGTGCGCGCGGTCATCGACATGGCGACCGCCCCGAAGTCCGGATTTTCGGCCGCGCGCGCGGTCGGCTTCGAGCTCTACCACTTCGGCTGACCGCTGTGATCGAAGTCACGTCTACTGTCGCCGTCGAGTCTGCTTTCGCGAAAATGTCGCGGAAATCACGTCCACTAGTCCTGGCTGCCCCGATCGCAGGTGGTCGGGGCTATTGCTGTGATAGCGATCGTCTACTGATTCGGGGGTTGCGATCTGGTGCGGAAACGTGGTGGCCGACCGTCACCTAGGCTGTTGAAGGCCGTGTTGTGAAGTCGATCGCGCTTCTCGGGCGAATGTCGTAACAGATTCCCGCGCATGGGGATATGGGACGAGTTCGCTCTTGTAAACTCGAACGCTTGACTCGCGGCAGTAGAGCGGTTCGTTAGTGAAGTATGTGCGTTCCATTATGCGGGTGCGGTCTTTAGGCGCGCAATAGGTGAGAGGTGTAATACCGGAAATGGCAAGGGATCGTCGTTCCGCACGCGGTAGTCGTCGCCGAGTCGGTCTGCTGTTCGGGAATTTGCTCGCCGCCGCTGTGGAGTCCGCCGCCGACGCCGTCGCCATCCGGTTCAACCCTTCGGGCGATCCGTCCGATGATAAACAGCTGACCTATCGCGAACTCGACGAGTTGTCCTCGCGCTTGGCGCGCGAACTCATCGAACACGGCGTTGGCGCGGGCGATGTGGTGGCGATCGGTATCGCGCGCAGCATCGAATCCGTGCTGGCGGTGTGGGCGATCGCGAAGACCGGCGCCGCGTACGTGCCCGTGGATCCCGGATACCCGTCGGACCGGATCGCGCACATCCTCTCCGATTCCGGTGCCGTCCTAGGGCTTACCACTACGGCATATCGGCCGGTGCTCGGCGCGACTGTGGACTGGATCGAACTCGACGACCCGGTACACGCCGGGCGCATCGCCGAACGCCCGGCCCATCCGATCTCCTACGCCGACCGGGTCCGTCGGCTCGACGAGCGCCACCCCGCCTACGTTATCTACACCTCGGGCTCGACCGGACGGCCCAAGGGAGTCGTGGTCTCGCACGGCGGCCTGGCCGGCCTGGTTGCCGCGCAGCGCGAACAGTATGCGGTGACCGGGGAGTCGCGGGTCCTGCACGTCTGCTCGCCCAACTTCGACGTTTCGGTGCTCGAGCTCCTACTGGCGTTTTCCTCCGGTGCGACATTGGTGATCGCGCCGCCATCGGTATTCGGTGGGACCGAACTCTCGGATCTGCTGCGACGCGAGCGCGTCACCCACATGCTCATCACCCCAGCCGCCCTGGAATCGGTGGATCCGGACGGTCTGCACGAGCTGCGGGTCGTCGTGGTGGCCGGTGACAAGTTCGGGCCGGAGCTGGTCGGCCGCTGGGCGGGCGAACGTGCGTTCCACAACGGCTACGGGCCCACCGAGGCGACGATTCTCGCCACCAGTACCCCACCGCTGGCGCCGGGCGAGCCCATCACGATCGGCTCGGCCATCGCGGGCATCGGTGCGTTCGTCCTGGATGCACGATTGCGCCCGGTGCCCGCCGGGGTGATCGGCGAACTGTATCTGTCGGGTCCCGCTTTGGCACAGGGATATCTCGGGCGGCCTGGCCTGTCCGCGGAGCGCTTCGTGGCCAGCCCCTTCGGTGCCGATATCGGCACGCCGGGCGCGCGGCTGTACCGCACCGGAGATCTGGTGCGGCGCACCGAAGAGGGCGGCGTCATCGAGTACCTGGGTCGCTCCGACTTCCAGGTGAAGATTCGCGGCTTCCGCATCGAACTCGGCGAGATCGACAACGCGCTCACCGGTCACCCGGATATCGACTTCGCGGCAACCCTCGGCAAGACGCTGCCGTCGGGGGCGACCGCGCTGGTTGCCTATGTGCTACCGACGGCGGGGGCCGACGTGGACACCGAGGGGCTCGGCGAATTCCTCGGCGAGTCGCTGCCCGCATATATGATTCCGGCCGCCTTCGTGGTGCTGGACGAGATCCCGCTGACACCGGTTGGCAAGCTCGACCGCGCGGCACTGCCCGAGCCGGTCTTCGCGCCCCGTGAGTTCCGCGCGGCGGAGACGCCGGTCGAGGAGATCATCGCCCAGGTATTCGCCGAATTGCTCGGGGTCGAGCGCATCGGTCGCGACGACTCGTTCTTCGCATTGGGTGGCGATTCGATCCTGTCGATCCAGCTGGTCTCGCGGGCCAAGGCGCGCGGTGTCGTCTTCACCGCCGCGGAGGTTTTCGAACATCGCACGGTCGCGGCCTTGGCCGAGATCGCCACCTCGGCCGATGCGGTGGAGCAGCAGCGGCTGGCAGAACTGCCCGGTGGCGGGGTGGGCGAACTGCCGTTGCTGCCGATCATGGCGGCGATGCTGCCCAGCGACTCGTCCTATCAGCGGTTCTCGCAGACGATGGCGCTGCGGCTGCCCGACGGTATCGACCGGGAGACCCTGGTCGCGACCATCGGCGCGGTCTTCGACCACCACGACATGCTGCGCGCTCGGTTGCGTGAAGCCACCTCGGACAACGTCCGGACCTTCGAGGTCCTGGAGACCGGCGC
This sequence comes from Nocardia sp. NPDC050412, assembly GCF_044458825.1. NCBI lineage: Bacteria > Bacillati > Actinomycetota > Actinomycetes > Mycobacteriales > Nocardiaceae > Nocardia > Nocardia sp. NPDC050412. The sequence continues at coordinate 38,130 of NZ_JBITIJ010000004.1, read as the reverse complement.
GGTCGACGTCGACGCGCTGGTGCATCGGGTCGAGGTGCCCGCCGATATCGACGATGCGGAGTTGTCGCGGCGCGCGAGCGTCGAGTATGACGCGGCGCTTGGCCGACTCGATCCGGCGAATGCGGTGATGGTGCAGTTCGTCTGGTTCGCTTTCCCGCAGGGCGGTCGCCGTCGTGATGTCTTGCTGGTTGTCGCGCACCACATCGTGGTCGACGGAGTGTCCTGGCGGATTCTGATTCCGGATCTGGCGATGGCCTGGTCGCAGCTGGCGGCGGGGCAGCCGGTGACGCTGCCCGCCAACGGAACCTCGATGCGGCGCTGGGCGCACGCCCTGCGCGACGCGGCGCAGGATCCGGTGCGGGTCGCGGAACTGCCGTTCTGGCAACAGGTTTCGGGTACCGAAGACCCGCTGTTCGGAGCGCGCGCATTCGATCCCGCGGTGGACACCTTCGGCACCGTCGATCGCGTCGAGGTGACGGTGCCTGCCGAGGTGACCGATGCGCTGCTGACCGCGATCCCGGGCCGGTATCGCGGTGGTGTCAACGACGGCCTGCTCACGGCGCTGGCGCTGGCGGTGAGCAAGTGGCGTGGCGAAGGTGCCGGCGGTACCGCGCTGGTCAAGCTGGAAGGCCACGGCCGCGAAGAGGGGCTCGTTCCCGGTGCGGATCTGTCGCGGACGGTCGGTTGGTTCACCAGCGCCTTCCCGGTTCGGCTCGATCTCGCGGGCGCCGATATCGCCGAGGCGTTCGCGGGCGGAAAAGCCTTGGGCGACATCGTGAAATCGGTGAAGGAGCAGCTGCTCGCGGTCCCGGACAAGGGCCTGGGCTACGGCCTGCTGCGCTATCTGAACCCGGAGACCGCCGCCGAACTGGGCGGTGCACCCCAGATCAGCTTCAACTACTTGGGTCGAGTGTCGACGGGAGAGATCCCGGCGCAGCTCGGCGCCTTGGGGTGGGTGCCGGTCGGGGATCTGGGGCAGCTGGATGCCGAGATGGATCCGGATATGCCCGCGAACGGCGTGATCGACATCAACGCGATTGTCACCGACGGCGCGGACGGACCGCAGCTGGGTGCGTCGTTCGCCTTCCCGCGCGGGCTGTTGCCCCGGGAAAAGGCACAGGAGTTCGCCGACCTGTGGGTCGCGGCGTTGCACGCGCTGGCCGAGCACGCGCGGCATCCGGATGCCGGTGGCCTGACGCCCTCGGATCTGCCGTTGGTCACGGTCGGCCAGTCGGATATCGAAGTGTGGGAACGGAATTACCCGGCACTGTCGGATGTGTGGCCGCTCGCGCCATTGCAGTCCGGGCTGCTGTTTCACGCCCTGCTCACCGAGTCGAGCGTCGATGTCTACACCACCCAAACTGTCGTGGACTTGAGTGGCGACGTGGAGGTCGAGCGACTGCGGGCAGCGGCTCAGGCCATTCTGGACCGCTACCCGAACTTGCGGACCGCGTTCGTTGCCGGTGCCGGCGGCCACGCCGTGCAGGTGGTCCTGGACCGGGTCGAAATGCCATGGCGTTCGGTGGATCTGACGCAGCTGCCCGAGTCCGAGCGGTTGGCGGAATTGAAACGGCAGGTCGCGCTGGATCGCGAATCCCGCTTCGACATGTCGGTGGCGCCGCTGATTCGGTTTGCCTTGTACCGCACCGAACAACAGCAGTGGCACCTGGTGGTCACCTCCCACCACATCCTGCTCGACGGCTGGTCGATGCCGTTGCTGATGCGAGATGTACTGGTGCTCTACGCGACTCGGGGCGATCGGTCCGCGCTGCCGCGGGTGCCTTCCTACCGCACCTTCTTGAGCTGGCTGGCGGGCCGTGATCAGGCGGATTCGGAGCGGGCATGGGCGCAGGCGCTGTCCGGTGTGGACGAGCCGACCCAGCTTGCGTCCCAACCGCGCGCGGCCGAAGGCCGAGGTATCGGCAGGGTGGTCACCGAGATCGACGCCGACCGCACCCGCCGGATCACCGAGCGGGCCGCTGAACTCGGCGTCACCGTGAACACCCTGGTGCAGGCGGCCCTCGGCATCCTGCTCGGACGGCTCACCGGTCGCGGCGATGTGGTGTTCGGCACCACGGTGTCCGGCCGTCCGGCCGAGTTGCCCGGCGTCGAGTCGATGGTGGGCTTGTTCATCAATACGCTGCCGGTGCGCGTGCGGATCGACGGCGGGCTGGCGATCGGCGAGTTCTTGCAGTCGCTGCAGCGCGAGCAGGCCGCGCTGCTCGACCACCACTACCTGGGTCTGGCCGATATTCAGCGGATCGCCGGTGCCGGAGCACAATTCGACACCCTGCTGGTCTTCGAGTCCTACCCGATCGACCGGGACGCCATCACTGCCGCCAGTTCCATCGACGGCATGTCGGTGACCGGCGTCGGCACCAGCGACGATACGCACTATCCGTTGACGCTACTGGTGACCGCGACCGCGACGCTCGAGCTGACGTACAAGTATCAGGGCGAACAGTTCCGTGCCGATGAGGTGGAATCCCTTGCCGCCCGGCTGACCCGGGTATTGGAGGCACTGCTCGGCGATCCCGCGGTACGGGTCGGCGATATCGACATCATGTTGTCCGAGGCCGAGCGGGATCGCGTCCTGCTGGACTGGAACGACACCCGGCATCCGGTCGAACCGGAGCTGCTGCTGGACGGCTACCGCCGAGCGGTTCAAGCGCATCCGGATCGAGTCGCGGTGGCCTATGAAGGCGCCGAGCTCACCTACGGGGAACTCGACGAGAAGGTGAATCGCCTTGCCCGCCTGCTGATCTCGCAGGGTGTCGGCGCGGAATCGCTGGTCGGCCTCGCGGTCCGGCGCTCGCTGGATCTGGTCATCGGCATGTACGCGGTCCTCACCGCGGGTGGTGCGTACGTGCCCGTGGACCCGGATCATCCGGCCGAGCGCGTCGAGCACGTGCTGACGGCGGCGCGGCCGGTGTGCGTGCTCACCACGACCGCGGACGCCGTGCCGGTGCCGGATGGAATTCCGTTGCTGCACATCGACACCGCGGATTTGGACGGATTCGCCAGTACCCCGCTGGCGGCCGGGGAGCTGCTGCGGCCGGTGCGCCCGGAGAGCCTGGCGTATGTGCTGTTCACCTCCGGCTCCACCGGACGGCCCAAGGGCGTCGCGGTCTCGCACCGGGCGATCGGCAACCATCTGGCCTGGATGCAGTCCCGATATCCGCTGCATGCCGACGATGTGTACCTGCAGAAGGCCGCCTTCACCTTCGACGCCTCGATGTGGGGCTACTTCATTCCGCTGCGGCTCGGCGCCAAGCTGCTGATGGCCACACCCGACGGCCATCGCGACGCCACGTATATCGCCGAAACCATTGCGGCGCAGCAGGTTACCGTCACCGACTTCGTGCCGTCGATGCTCGCGGTGTTCGCCGCCCATACGCCCGCCGGTGCGATCCCCACGCTGCGGCACATCATCGTCGGCGGCGAGCTGCTGCCCGCGGAGACCGTGGCCGCGGTGCGCGCGGTCTGCGAGGCGTCGGTGCTCAACGTGTACGGACCGACCGAGACCGCGGTCGCCGTCACCACCTGGCTCGCGACCGTCGACGACCAGGGCGGCCTGCCGATCGGATCGCCGGTCTGGAACAGCCGCCTGTATGTGCTGGATTCGCGCCTGCGGCCGGTGCCCGCCGGGGTCACCGGTGAGCTCTACCTCGCCGGTGATCAGCTGGCCCGCAGCTATCTCGGACGCGCGGATCTGACCGCGGATCGGTTCGTGGCCAACCCGTTCGGAACGGGCGAGCGGATGTACCGGACCGGGGACCTGGTGGCCTGGAGCGCGCCGAGTGTCCTGAAGTACCTGGGCCGCACCGACTTCCAGGTAAAACTGCGCGGACAGCGCATCGAACTCGGCGATATCGAGGCGGCGCTGCTGGCGCAGCCGTCGGTGAGCCAGGCGGCCGTCCTGGTGGTGCCCACCGAACTCGGCGACCAGCTGGTGGCCTACGCGGTCCCGGCGCCCGGCGCACACCTCGAGGTGGAGCCGCTGCGTGCCGCGCTGGCGGGCACGCTGCCCCAATACATGGTTCCGGCCACGATCGTGGAGCTGGCCGAGTTCCCGCTCAACACCAGCGGCAAGCTGGACCGCAAGGCGCTGCCACGGCCGACCCTGGCCGGCCGGGAATTCCGCGCGCCGTCCACCCCGCTCGAGGAGATCGTCGCCGGTGTGTTCGCCGAGGTGCTCGGTGTGGACCGGGTGGGCGCCGACGACGACTTCTTCGTCCTGGGCGGCAACTCACTGGTCGCCACCCAGGTCGTGGCCCGGCTGAGTGCGGCGTTGGGCGCGCGGGTGCCGGTGCGCACGCTGTTCGACGCACCGGTGGTCGCCGACCTGGCTGGGCGCATCGTGCCGGATTCCGAGAACGCGGATCGGCCGCCCTTGACCCCGGCCGTGCGCCCGGAGCGCATCCCGCTGTCGCTGGCACAGCATCGGATGTGGGTGCTCAACCAGGTCGATACCGAGTCTCCCTCCTACAACCTGCCCTTCGCCATCCGGCTCACGGGCAATCTGGACGTACCCGCACTGCGCGCGGCCGTCGCCGATGTCCTGGAGCGGCACGAGGCGCTGCGCACGCGGTTCCCGGTCGACGGTCCGGACGCGACGCCGCGCCAGGACATCCTGTCGGTGGCCGAAACGCTGCCCAACGGGCTGGAGGTCGAAACGACCGCCGATCCGGAGCGGGTCGCGGCACTGTTGTCCGCCGGATTCGATGTCACCGAACATCCGCCCGTGCGCATCCGGCTGTTCTCGGACCCCGCCCGCGACGAGCATCTACTCGTCCTTGTCACGCATCACATTTCCGCGGACGGCGTCTCGCTGGCACCGCTGGCACGGGATCTGGCGACCGCCTACCTGGCGCGCACCGCGGGGATCGCCCCGGGTTGGGCTCCGCTGCCGGTGCAGTACGCCGATTTCGCGCTCTGGCAGCGCGAGGTCATCGGCACCGAGGACGACGAGAATTCCATTGCCGCACAGCAATTGGCGTATTGGCGGCGACAGCTGGCGGGTGTGAGTGAAAGCGCGCGGCTGCCGCTGGACCGTCCACGTCCGGCGCAGGCATCGATGCACGGTGCGGCGACCGAATTCGCCGTGCCCGCAGACGTGCACGCCAGCCTGGCCGACCTTGCGCGCCAGCACAATTCGTCGCTGTTCATGGTCGTACATGCCGCGCTGGCCGCGCTGCTCGCGCGGCTGTCCGGCGGCTCGGATATCGCGATCGGCACGCCGATCGCGGGTCGCGGTTCGGCCGAACTGGACGACTTGGTCGGCATGTTCGTCAATACGCTGACCCTGCGCACCGATGTCGATCGCGATGCCCCGTTCGCGGCGTTCGTCGAGCAGGTCCGCGAGACTGATCTGTCCGCCTTCGCCAATGCGGAGATCCCGTTCGAGCGGGTGGTCGAGGAGGTACTGCCCGCCCGGGCCGTCTCGGCTAACCCGCTGTTCCAGGTGATGCTGTCGTTCCAGAACATCGAGCAGCCGACACTGGAATTGCCCGACTTGACCGTCTCGGCCGTCGATACCGGTGAGATAGTCGCGAAATTCGACCTGCAGGTGATCGTCGAAGCGCGCCGGCACGATGATGGCACGCCGGGCGAGCTGGTCATCGGCTTCGCCTACGCGACAGACCTTTTCGAGGAAGCCACCATCCAGGGCCTGGGCCGCCGATTCGAGCGGATCCTCGCCGCGGTCGCCGCCGATACGCAGGTAATCGTCGGTGCCATCGACATCCTCGACGAGGCCGAACGGGACCGGGCACTGGCCGCCCCCGCGCGGACCACCGAACCGGGCCCCGCCGCACAGCTCGAGCTGCTGCCGCAGCTGTTGGCCGATGCCGTTGACACCAATCCGGACGGCGTCGCGGTGATCTTCGCCGATGCCGCCGAACAGCTGGCGGAATGGGAGTACGTCGACCTCGACGAGCGTTCGAGCAGGCTGGCTCGACTGCTGATCGACCGTGGCATCGGCCCGGAGGATCTGGTCGCGATCGGCATTCCGCGCTCGCCGGAGTCCGTGCTCGCGGTGTGGGCGATCGCAAAGACCGGTGCCGGATTCGTTCCGGTGGATCCCAACTATCCCGCCGAGCGGGTCCGGCACATGATCGCGGATTCGCGTGCGGTGCTGGGACTTACGGTCACCGATATCGCCGGCGACCTGCCCGATGAGGTGCAGTGGCTGACCATCGATGCCGACGATATCGATCGGCGGCTCGACGACTACGGTGCCGATCCGGTGACCGATGCGGATCGGTTGCGGCCGTTGCGCGCCGCACATCCGGCCTATGTCATCTACACCTCCGGCTCGACCGGTAAGCCCAAGGGTGTGGTCGTCACGCAGGCCGGTTTGTCGAGTTTCTGCGAGGAACAGCGCGAGCGTTACCGGGTGACGAGTAGTTCGCGCACACTGCATTTCGCATCGCCGTCGTTCGACGCGTCGGTGCTGGAACTGCTGTTGGCCATCGGTGGCGCCGCGACCATGGTGGTGGCCGCGCCGACGGTCTACGGCGGCGACGAGCTGGCTGCCCTGCTGCGCAGGGAGCGGGTGACGCATGCGTTCATCACGCCCGCCGCGCTGGCGTCCGTGGACCCGGCGGGCCTGGACAAGCTCCGCGTCGTCATCGCCGGTGGCGAAGCCTGCCCACCGGAGCTGGTGCGGCGCTGGACGATTCCGATCGCCGGGCGGCGTACCCGTGAGTTCTACAACGGGTACGGGCCGACCGAGACCACGATCATGACCAATATCAGCGCGCCGCTGGTGCCGGGGGAGACCGTCACCATCGGCGGACCGATCCGCGCCATCACCGAGTACGTACTCGACGAGCGGCTCTCGCCGGTGCCGGATCGCGCCGTCGGGGAGCTCTACATCACCGGTGCGCAGGTGGCCCGCGGCTACCATGAGCGCCCCGCGCTGACCGCCGCCCGGTTCGTGGCCAATCCGTTCGATCGTGACGGCGCCAGGCTGTACCGGACCGGCGATTTGGTCCGCCGAACGGTCGACGGTGCGCTGGAATATCTGGGCCGCAACGACTTCCAGGTCAAGGTCCGCGGCTTCCGCATCGAACTCGGCGAAATCGACGCCGTGCTCGCGGCGCACGAAACAGTCGACTTCGCGGTCACCATCGGACACGAAATCGCCAGCGGTGCAACAATTCTCGTTTCCTATGTGCATGCCGCCGCCGGTGCGGCGGCCGATGCCGACGAGCTGACCGCATTCGCCGCGAACAGCCTGCCCGCGCATATGGTGCCGACCACCGTCATGGTGCTCGACGAGATTCCGCTGACCCCGGTCGGCAAACTCGACCGGGCCGCCCTGCCCGCGCCGGTGCTGCACACCAGGGCATACCGTGCGCCGTCCGGCCGTTGGGAAGAGCTGGTCGCGAGCGTATTCACCGAATTGCTCGCGCCCGCGACACCGGTCGGCGCCGACGACGATTTCTTCGAATTGGGCGGCAATTCGCTGGTCGCCACCCGGCTGGCGGCGCGGCTGGGCGCCGCATCCGATACCAGGGTGCCGGTACGCCTGCTGTTCGAGGCGTCGACAGTTTCCGCGCTCGCGGCCCGGCTGAGTGAGAACGAGGCCGGAAGCGACCGTCCGGAGCTGATCGCCGGTCCGCGGCCGGAGCGGATTCCGCTGTCGGCGGCGCAGCAGGCCATGTGGTTCCTCAACCGCCTGGATACCTCCTCGTTGGCCTACAACGTGCCGATGGCGGTGCGCCTGAGCGGTGCCGTCGATACGCAGGCGCTGCGGGCGGCGATCGGGGATCTGGTGACCCGTCACGAGATTCTGCGCACGGTATACCCGCCGATCGATGCGGGCCCGGTGCAGGTGATCTTGCCCCCGGCGCAGGCGATTCCGCCGATGCTGGTGCAGCGCATCGACCCGGCCGAAATCGTGGATGCGGTGGCCACGTTGGCCAGAACCGCCTTCGATCTCACCGTCGAGGTGCCGGTCCGGGTCAGCCTGTTCGACCTCGGCGACGGCGCGAACGGGCGCGAATATGTGCTGGCGATGGTCGTGCACCACATCGCGGGCGACGGTTCGTCGATCGGCCCGCTGGCCCGCGATCTGATGACCGCGTATGTGGCGCGCAGCGCCGGACAGGCGCCGAATTGGGCCCCGCTGCCGGTGCAGTACGCCGACTACAGCATCTGGCAGCGCGAACTGCTCGGTGCCGAGGACGATCCGGAGTCTTTGGCGGCCAAGCAGATCGGGTATTGGCAGCAGGAACTGGCCGGATTGCCCGACCAGCTCGACCTGCCCTCGGATCGGCCGCGACCGCTGGTGCGCTCCTATGCCGGTGGTCAGGTGTCGGTGCGGATCGACGCCGAAACCCACAGCGCGTTGGCCGAATTGGCGCGCGCGCAGGGCGCCACAGTGTTCATGGTCGTGCATACCGCACTCGCTGTGCTGCTGGCGCGGTTGTCCGGGACGAACGATATCGCCATCGGTACGCCGATGGCCGGGCGTGGCGATGCCGTGCTCGACGACCTCATCGGCATGTTCATCAATACCCTGGTATTCCGAACCCGATACGACGGCGGCGCGGGTTTCACCGAACTGCTCGCACGGCAGCGGGAGACCGATCTGCAGGCGTTCGCGAACTCGGATGTGCCATTCGAGCGCTTGGTTACTGTGCTTAACCCGGTGCGCTCGCCCTCGCGGCATCCGCTGTACCAGGTGGGGCTGTCGTTCCAGAACCTGGACCGCGTCGCACTGGAACTGCCGGGGCTGACGGTCGCGAGCCTGGATGTCGGCGTCGAGGTATCGCAGTTCGATCTGCACTGGTATATCGGTGACGCCTACGACGAGGCGGGCACGCCGCTGGGTATCGGCGGCATGGTCACCTACGCCGCCGATATGTTCGACCCCGCCACCGTGCAGGGTTTCGTGGACCGGTTCGCGCGCCTGCTCACCGCCATCGCCGGTGATCCCGGCGTGGTGGTCGGCGAGGTCGATCTGACCGAGGCGACCGAACGCGCCGCGCTGCTCTCGGATGCGGCCGACACGGCGCATCCGGTATCGGCGGATTACCTGCTCACCGGCTATCGCCGTGCCGCGGCGAGCACACCGGATGCGGTGGCCGTCGTGCACGACGAGACCGCATGGACCTATCGGGAATTCGACCAGCGTGTCAACCGCCTCGCCAGGCACCTGATCGCACAGGGTGTCGGTCCCGAATCCGTTGTGGCGCTGGGGATACCGCGTTCACCGCAGCTGGTTGTCGCGATGTATGCGGTGCTGACCGCGGGCGGCGCGTATCTGCCGCTCGATCTCGATCATCCGGCCGACCGGATCGGGTACATGGTGGCGACGGCCGAGCCGATCTGCGTGCTGACGACCGACGGCAATTCGGTACCCGTCACGGGAGTTCCCGTCATCGATATCGACACTCTAGAGTTGTCGGAATACTCCGGTGAGCCGGTCGATTTCGGCGAGCTGCGTGCGCCGCTGCACGCCGAGCATCCGGCTTATGTGCTGTTCACCTCCGGCTCGACCGGTCGGCCCAAGGGCGTCATGGTCTCGCACGGCGCGATCACCAACCAGATCGAATGGATGGTGGCGGAGTACGGGTTCGGTCCCGAGGATGTCTATCTGCAGAAGACGGCGACGACCTTCGACGTATCGCTGTGGGGCTACTTCGCTCCGCTGTGGGTCGGCGCTCAGCTGGTGCTCGCCGCACCGCACGGACAGCGCGATCCGGGCTATATCGCCGAGCTGATCGCCACCCACCGGGTGACGGTCACCGATTTCGTTCCATCGGTACTGCAGGTCTTCCTGGCGGCTGCTGTGGTGGAGCAATTGGCCTCGCTGCGTGCGGTTTTCGTCATCGGTGAGGCCTTGCCGCCCAATACTGTCGCCGATTTCGCCGCGCTATCGGATGCCGGACTGCACAACCTGTACGGCCCCACCGAGGCGGCGGTATCGGTGACATATCGGCCCGCGTCGATCGACGACCGGTTGACGGTGCCGATCGGTGTATCGCTGTGGAATACCCGCACCTACGTCCTGGATTCCCGGCTGCATCTCGTACCCGCCGGTGTCGTCGGCGAATTGTATTTGGCGGGAAGCCAATTGGCGCGTGGCTACCTCGGCCGTGCCGACCTGACCTCGGATCGGTTCGTCGCCGACCCATACGGCCCGACCGGCGCCCGGATGTACCGGACCGGTGATCTGGTGCGCCGCCGTGCCGACGGAGTACTGGAATATCTGGGGCGCACGGACTTCCAGGCGAAGATCCGTGGCCATCGGGTCGAACTGGGGGAGATCGAGGCCGCGCTGCTGGCGGATCCGTCCGTCGCCCAGGCCGTCGTCGTGGTGGCGAAGTCGGAGACCGGCGATCAGCTGGTCGCCTATGCGGTGCCCGTAACCGAGCTCGATGCCGATGTCCTGCGCGAATCGCTGGCGCACGTGCTTCCGGGCTATATGGTGCCCTCGGCCATCATGGTGCTCGAATCCTTCCCGGTGAACAGCAGCGGCAAACTGGATCGGGCCGCGCTGCCGCGGCCGGTCCTGCGCGCCCGCGAGTTCGTGGCACCGGCGACCGACACCGAGCGCGCCGTAGCCGAGGTTTTCGCCGAAGTACTCGGCATTGCTCGGGCCGGAGCCGAGGACGATTTCTTCGATCTCGGCGGTACCTCGCTGCTCGCCTTCACCTTGCAGCGGGCCCTGGCCACCCGCCTCGGCATCGACGTGCCGATGGCGGCGTTGTTCACCACGCCTACCGTGCGCGGCTTGGCCACTCGACTCGACAATCCGGACGAGACCGCGGCCGTGCTCCCGGGCACTGACACCGCGACGATCACCACCGACGCGGTGCTCGAACCGGAGATCGACGCTGCGGGTCTCGCACCGGCTCGGGTCGAGGCCCCGCGCGACGTACTGCTCACCGGCGCAACCGGATTCGTCGGCGTGCATCTGCTCCGGGAACTGCTGTCCAGTACCGCGGCAACGGTCTGGTGCCTGGTGCGCGGCGACGATAGCGAGCGCGCCTACAAGCGAATTCGCGGCGCCATGCAGCTGTACCGGATCTGGGATGATGCCTATCAGGGTCGGATCGTCGCTGTCGCAGGCGATCTGGCCGCACCCGGACTCGGACTCGACCAGTCCGACTGGGCCCGGCTCGCGGAGCAGATCGACACGATCTACCACAATGGAGCTCGCGTCAATCACATCGAGCCGTACGCGCGGTTGCGTGCCGCCAATGTGTCGGGCACCCGTGAGGTGCTGCGGCTGGCGACCACCGGTCGGATCAAACCGGTGCACTTCGTCTCCACGGTCAACGCCGTGATTCCGAATGCGCCCGCACCGGATTTCGTCGCCCGTGAGGATGCTCGAGTGCCTGTGGGCGAGGTATCCGGAAACGGTTATGTGGCAAGTAAATGGGTGGCCGAACAACTGATCCGCCAGGCCGGCGAGCGCGGTGTTCCGGTGAGCATCTACCGTCCCGGCACTGTGTCCGGTGATCCGCGGCTCGGGGTGAACAGCGTCGACGACTCGTTCTGGAACATGATCCGGGCGGCCGCCATTCTCGGACTCGCCCCGGATGTCGGCGACGCGACCATGTCGCTGGTGCCGGTGAACTATGTGGTGGGCGCCATCGTCGCGCTGGCGGATCAGCCGCCGGTCGGCGCGGCCTATCACCTGGTGAACACCCTGCCGGTGGCGATCGGCGATATCTTCGAATCCCTGCGCAGGAACGGGATTCCGATCGAGATCGCATCGATCGAGGAGATCGCGACCAAGCTGGCCGAGGAAGCGGCGGCGCGCGACGCGACCGGCGACGATTCGCTGGTGCGTGCCGCCTTGGTCAGCGGCAACTACGGCGGGGCCGCGGCCACGGTCGAGGACACCAATACCCGACTCGAGTTGGCGCAGTACGGTATTCACTGCCCGCCCATCGATGCCGAGGCCCTGGACGCCTATGTCAGGTCCTTCATCGATGCGGGTTTCTTCCCCGCCCCGAGCGACGTTCAGCTGTAGAGAGGAAAGTATGACCGCCGAAGCCCAGTCCCGTCCCGCCGCCGCCTCGGGCGCCTTCGCCCTCGGTGGTGACCTACCGGTCACGCGCCTGGGCTACGGCGCGATGCAGCTGACCGGTGACGGTGTGTGGGGCGACCCGAAGGACCCGGACGAGGCCGTGCGTGTGCTGCGTCGTGCCGTCGAGCTCGGTATCACCCTCATCGATACCGCGGATTCCTACGGTCCGTTCGTCAGCGAAACTCTCATCCGCCGGGCGCTGCACCCGTACCCGGACGAGCTGGTCATCGCCACCAAAGCCGGGCTGGCCCGGCCCCGTCCCGGCGAGTGGGTGCCGATCGGTCGCCCCGAATATCTGCGCCAGCAGTTGGAATTGAGCCTGCGTCATCTCGGTGTCGACCGCATCGATCTCTTCCAGCTGCACCGGATCGACCCGCAGGTGCCGCTCGCCGATCAGCTCGGTGAGCTGGCGTCGCTGCAGCAAGAGGGCAAGATCCGGCATATCGGCCTGTCCGAGGTGACCGTCGCTCAGCTCGACAAGGCGCGCAAGATCGCCGATATCGCCTCGGTCCAGAACCAGTACAACCTCACCAACCGCAGTGCGGAGGACGTGCTCGAATACGCCGAGGCGAACAACATCGCCTTCATCCCGTGGTTCCCCATGGCGACCGGCGATCTCGCGCGTCCGGGAGGTCCGCTGGATTCCCTTGTGCGCGAGGATGCCAGCCCGTCCCAGCTCGCGCTCGCGTGGCTGCTGCGCCGCTCGCCGGTCATCCTGCCCATTCCCGGCACCTCCAGCGTGGCGCATCTCGAGGAGAACACCGCTGCGGCCACCATCACACTTACCGACGATGAATTCGCCGCACTGTCCGCGGTGAGCACCCCGGCATCGGGGGGCGGCGGGCGGGGTTGGCGCTCCCTGCTGCCGAAAGTGTCGCGTAGCTGAGAAGCGCCGGGTCCGCTGCCGAATGCGGACGGGACACTCGGGAGGCGGCCGGAGCCCGGGGACGCGGCCGGAGCCCGGGGACGCGGCCGGAGCCCGGGGACGCGGCCGGAGCCCCGGGGACGCGGCCGGAGCCCCGGGGACGCGGCCAGGAACCCGGCGAATGGGTCCGGGGACCCGGGGAGTCCGGCGAGGGACCCCGGAGAGGCGGCGAGGGACCCCGGAGAGGCGGCGAGGGACCCCGGAGAGGCGGCGAGGGACCTCGGGGAATCGGCGAGGGACCTCGGGGAATCGGCCGGGTACCGGGGAATCGGCCGGAGACCCGGGACTTGGGTCGTGAGCGCCGACACCCGATTTCGATTCCGGCAGACGTGATGGCCACTGACCGATGGCATAGTGCAGCAATCGGATCGACGAGAGCAGCATGATGTACGAAGCACAACTGGTGGCCAATGACGCCGCCTATTACTACTTGGCCCGCTCCGGCCGGGTCACCGACTGGCCGATGTGGTGGATATTCGACAACGGCGAAGCGCCGCTGACCGCTGCCGATATCGCCGACCACTTCGGCGAACGAACCGAACTGCTCGAACCGCTGCGCCGTCGGATCGAGGAGGTGCCCGGCGGGCTCGGGCACCCGTTCTGGGTGGTCGACGACAGTCCGGTCGACACCCACATCGTCACTCATGCTGCGGCACAACTGAATTGGGCACAGTGCCAGGACGAGATCGGGCGCATTCTCGAGCAACCGCTTGACGCTCGGGTCATGGCCTGGCAGCTCCACGTATTTCCGAACGTCACCGGTCTCGCGACGCTGAGTGGCGTGGGCACCGTTGTGCTGATGCATGTCAGTCATGCGCTGATGGCGGGTCCGGCCATGACATCGCTGTCGGAGGCGTTGTTCGCCACGGTGCCGTTGCGGATCGAGGGGCAAGGTCCCGCCACCCAGCGCCCGCGCCCCGCGCTCGCCGCCGTGGCGGGTGCGCTGCGCTGGCCGTTGCAGGCGCTGCGTTTCAATGTCCGCGTCCGACGTGAGATGCGCCGGATCGCCCGCGAAAACGACGACAGCGGACCGAACGTTCCACCGGTTTCCTCCACCCGGCTCAACCGCCGGATCGGGCCGGGACGCGCCATGCGGACGATCCCGTTGGAGCTGAGCCTCGTTCGTGCGCAGGGGGTTACGGTGACGTCGGTCGGCCTGACGGCGATATCGCACGCATTGCAGCGCTATCTCGAAAAACGGGATGGCAGCTGTCCCGACGATCTCGCGGTATTGGTGACCGTCGCGGTTCCCGACGCGCCGGTAATGGGGGTCAATCATGTCGGTGCCGATGCTGTCGCCCTGGCAGCGGCGGAACCCGACCTCGCCGCTCGTGCGCGGGCGATCGACGCCACGCTCCGGGCGCGCCGCCACTCGGCGTCGAGCCGCAGGGAACTCAACCGTCTCGCACTCATCGACCTGCTGCCGAGCCGCACCTACCGGGCGCGATTCGGAACTTTCGGGCCCGCCGATCCGGACGCGCCTGCGCACGCGCACACGATCCTGACCAGTATCAGGTGCGAGCCGACCGCCGCATGGTCGTTGTCGGGCAAGCCATTTCGCTTCGCCGGCATGCTGCCGCCGGTGTATCCGGAAATCGGTTTGGCACATTCGTTCGTCGGCGCCGGCGACAGCTTCACCGTATCCGTGGCATGCGATCCGGCGATCGTCCCCGACCTGGACGATTACTGCGACCTCCTGCGGGAGTCGTGCCACGAAGTCGCGGCCGCCCTCGGACAGTCGCAGTAACGACTCGCAGCCCGGGCAGCTGTCGCCTGGGGATGTTCCCGCGCACCGATTGGGTGCCCTACCACTTCGAGACAAGACCTGGTCGGAGACGAACGTGCCTACCAGGCCACCGGCAGGGCCTTCGGTCCGCGCACCAGAAGGCCGGACTTCCACGGCACCTCGTCCTCCGGTACGGCGAGGTGCAGGGTCGGGAACCGTCGCAGCAGTGATCCGAGCGCGATTTGCAGCTCCACCCTGGCCAGTTGCGCGCCGAGGCAGTGGTGCGCGCCGTGTCCGAAGGCCACGTGCGGGTTGCGTTCTCGGGTCAGGTCGAGGTCTTCGGGGTCGTCGAAAACCGTCTCGTCCCGGTTGGCGGCTTGGGTATTGACGAATACCGACTCACCGGACCGGATATCGACCCCACCCAGCTCGAGGTCCTCGGTGGCGATTCTGGGAAACGAACCGCCCGAACCCAATTGGACGTAACGCAGTAGTTCTTCCACCGCGTTCGGGACGAGTTCCGGTCTGCCGCAGAGCAATTTCCAGTGTTCGGGCTCGGTCAGCAGTACATAGGTGAAGTTGGCGATCTGATTTGCCGTGGTCTCGTGGCCAGCGATGAGCAAGCCGATACCCAGGTTGACCAACTCCGCCTCGCTGAGCTGGTCCTCCTCGTCGCGCGCGGTGACCAATGCGCCGAGCAGGTCGTCGGTCGGCTCTTCGCGACGCTGCGCCACCAGTTCGGTGAGGTATGCCTCCAGGCCCGCGCGTGCGGCGCTGATCTGTTCGCGGGTGTGTGCGGTGGTGGATAGCACCGTATCGGAGAAATCTCGGAATCGGTGCTGGTCTTGCGGTGGGACACCGAGCATTTCGCAGATCACGGTGACCGGCAGCGGCAACGCGAGCAGCTGCACCAGATCCGCGGGTGGGCCGAATCGCTCGATGTCGTCGAGCCGCTCGTCCACGATCTGCTGGGCGCGCGGGCGCAATGCCTGCACTCGGCGGCCGGTGAACGCCTTGACCACGAGCTTGCGTAGCCGTGTGTGCTCCGGTGGATCCATGCTCAGCAGCGAATCGCGGCGCGCGGGTTCCGGTGTGGTGCGCGGAATATCCTCGCGCTCGACCGCGGCCGCCCGACTGAATCTCGGGTCGGCGAGTACCTGTTTGACGTCCTCATAGCGGGTGACCAGCCAGCCCTCACCGCCGTAGGGGAGTCGTATGCGGCTGATCGGCTCTTCCTGGCGCAGCCGCGCGAAGAGCGGATCCATATCCAGGCGTATAGGGGTACTGAAGGGGAAGCTGCGCACCTCGTGGTCGACGGTCTCACCCGTCGCCCGGCTGCCACCCCTCATGGAATCGCTGCGCGATGCTGCCCTCATCTGAACTCCCTTCCGCGATGGCGGATGGTTGATGTAAGCGAGTGCTTACAACCGATGGTAGGGATCGAGGCGGTGGCCCGTCAACGGGTGAATCCCGTTATGACGGTGGAAAATTCACATCCGCCCGCTCCAGCAGCACTTGCGCGGCGCGCAGCACATGCTCGGCAACCGCCGCTGGATCCGCGCTGGCCAACGGATCTCGGCGGTGCACCGAGCGAACCAAACCGATGCCGAGCAACCAGGCGAGCAGGAGATCGGCGCGCAACTCGGCATCGGGTCCATCGGTGAGTGCGGAAAGTGCGCCCACGTACTCGTCGCCCAGTTCTCGCCGCACCGCGGCCGCACCCTCGTCATGTCCGCTGGAGCGCAGTGCGGCCTGTAGCCAATGTGCCTGTGCCGCAGAGTCGGTCGGCTCGAGCGCACGTGCGAGTAAGCGGCCGAGCAATGCCTCGGCAGGTCCCTCTTCGAGCACGCGCCGACCCCGATCCGCTATCGACGCGCGGAACAGTTCGTCCTTATTGCCGAAGTACCGGAACAGCAGCGCCTGATTCACCCCGGCCCGTGCCGCGATCTCACGCACCGTGGCGCGCTCGTAGCCGCGTTCGGCGAACAGTTGTTGCGCCGCCGCCAATATCGCGAGTCGCGTTGCGGCCGCATTCCTTTTGCGGCCAACGGGCTCGTACTCATCAGACATGGACCCTCCGGTTGAGCTCGACAGTGCAGCGTAAGTCGCGTTCCCAAAATTGGGAACGGGGATTGTGCAAGCGGCCGTCTCGTGCCGGTACTGTTGCGCACCTGGCATCGCTAAGAATTGGACCTCGATGTGGTGCTGGAGACGTCACGATGCGGAAAGGCGTTGGTCGCGCGGCCCTTCGGGTTCCATTGCTCACCTCTTGTTCCCCCTTGCCGGGAGGTGCCGGGGATAGCTGCTGCGACCTGCGATGGGTGCCGTTCGTGACCCCACTCCCGGTTGCGGAATCCAGAATTCCGCAACGGGAGTGGGATACCACCTTGCGCCATCGGAAGGACAATTGATGGATGCCTCCGATCGGCCGATTCTTGTTTCCGCCGATGCGGATCCGCTCTTGTCATTCGGTCAGCTCGAGGCGTGGGCCGAGACCGTCGCATGGTGTTTGAAGAAGAATGGCGTCGGTGCGGGCGACGTGGTGGTCGCCGAACTACCGAATTCGCCTGCTTTCGCGGCCGTAATGTCGGCCGTATGGAATATCGGTGCGGTATTCGCGCCCGTGGATTTGCGGCTGAGTGCGCGGGAGAAACAGCAGATTTTTACACTGGCCGGGCCCCGAGTGGTGGTCGCGCCGACCCTCGCTGCCACCGAGTCGCCGACGCTATTGTGGCGCAACCCCTTCGAGCCGCCCGCGCAGCTCGATTGGATCCCTACCCAGCCCGCGCGCCGCGGCGGCTGGGTGCCGACGGTGCCCGCACCCACCGTGCACGAGGATGACCGACTGATCCTGTTCACCTCCGGCTCTACCGGAGCGCCGAAGGCGGTGGCACTGTCGGAGGCCAATATCGCGGCCGGAATCGCCGCTGTCGCAGATCATTTCGCACTCACTCCGGACGACCGCACCATCGCACTGCTGCCCTGGGCGCAGAGCCATGGCCTGTTCGCCAACCTGATGGCGACACTGCGCAGCCGATGCACCATGGTGCTACCCGCCGCGGGCGAGGCGGGACAAACGCACCGGTTGTTGGATGCCGCGGCACCCACCTGGCTCACCGTGATGCCGATGCAGCTCGCCGGTATTACCGCGGGACTGGTGGCATCGCGAAAGCGGGCGCGCGGCATGCGTTTCCTGCGCACCGCCTCGGCGCCGCTATCCCGTCTCGCGGCCGAGCGCGCGGAACGGCTGCTCGACTGCCCGGTGGTGGAGGCACTGGAACTCGCCGAAACCAGCCACCAGGCGGCGGCCGATCCGCCGTCGTGGGAGCGGGTGCCCGGCACGGTCGGCACCCCGACCGGTGTCGAATTCCGCTTGGCCGGTGACGAAATCGCGGGCGGCCGCGAACTGGAGGTCCGTGGCACCGCACTGTTCAGCAGATATGTCGGCAATCCCGCGGCCACCGCGGCGGCGTTCACCGCGGACGGCTGGCTGCGCACCCGCGACGTGGCGCGCCGGGAAAACGACGGCCGCCTGCGAATCCTGGGGCGGCTCAGCGAGATCGCGCACCGCGGCGATCATGCGGTGGCACCGGTCGACGTGGAGGCCGCGCTGGACGAACATCCGGACGTCGTCTCATCGCTCGCGACCCGGGTGCCGAATCCGCATCTCGGCGATGACGTCGCGGCCGTCGTCCATTTGCGTGAGGGTTCACAGACCACCAAACGCGACATCATGCGCCACTGCCACTCCCACTTGGCCGAACACCAGATTCCGGGCCAGCTCCGCATCGTGAGTCGACTACCTCAATTGCCGAACGGAAAGCCCAGCCGCCGCATGGCGGCGCAGCTGTTCGAGATCGGCTGAAACAGCACGTCGTTTCCGCCGTGTACTCCTGGTCTGCGCGCCGAGTCTTTGTTCCGCGCACCTTTCCGTGCCGCGCGCGAACCCTGCCGCTGAGAGGTCGCGAATTGGGTTCCGAGTCGCGAAGTTACTTCCAACAAAGCCGCTCCCTGGAGCCTGCACGCGCCTGACCGACCCACTCGAATTCGTTGGCGCTTCTGGGGGGAGCCAGCGATGATTGGTGGGTGGATATCACCACACCGGACGGCAGTCCCTGGCGAATCGGAACCGACGCGGAGAGTTCATGGATTGCGGACGGTACGTCGGTCGGCCTGACCATCGTCTCCGCGATCCCGCCGGTTTTCGACAGGTACGCCACGATCGTCGTGCCGGAAGATGACGACGTGGCCTGGGAAGCGCTGGACCGAGCGCTGGTATCGGTCCTGCGCGCTGAGTCGGCGAACCAGCGTTGGTGGTTGGGATACCTCGATAACGGCGCCGACGACATCGTCTTCCCCGAAACTCCTCGGGTGACCTTGTATGCCGATTGGCAATACGTGCTGGTCGAGGCGGGGCCGGAGCAGGCGCTCACCTGGCGCAAGCTGACCTGGCGTCAACGCCGTAGCCTGCCCGACCTAATCTTTCCGACCGACCGCCGCTGGCTGGTGTCGCGGTTGTTCGACGACGACTGGATCTGCGTCGGCGGGCCTGTCGGACTGCTACACAAGCTTCTTCGCCATCCTGACCTCGAGACACGTCGAGTGGAACTCGGGCAGGACGCGACTCCCCCTGGCCACATCGCCATATAGCCACGGATTCGGGGTATGAGGTCGCGCAGATGGTGACATCGTCGGCAAGTGTGCGCGGACCCCAAGGCGATCTCGACGAACGCGGCCCCGATGTAAGGGCACAGCCGACTGTGCACACGCGGGCTATTCGGCTCGGCGGCGCTGGTCGGCATTATCACGCGGGTAGAGAACAGGGCTGCTCGCACCTGGTGGTAGTGCGTCCGGCTTCGCATCGGTAACGCGGATGTCGTTGGTGGCGGCCCGATCCGATTCGAGTGTCCGGTCGCCGCGACGGCGGCTGGGTCCTGAGTCATGCGGATCGAGATCCCCGGCTGGGACGTTGGGGGTTCGTTTGGTCTTCGACCATGGTGTTACCAGCGGACTCCGCCCGGCCGAGCTAGCGGTCGGTGGCCGAGAAGTGCTGGACAGCAGCGATTTCGAGGGAGTTGCGCGTGGTGTGGGTGCCGGTTCGGAACGCGCCCATGGGGTAGTCGGCGCCAACGGGGTGTGCTGTTCGGAAGGCTGCTGCGCGTATGGTCCGGCTTGGCCATTGGATGCGATCGGTTCGGCCGCGAATTCGTGTTCGCGACGATCGACACTATCGCCGAGGTGAGAACGCCCTTCGGTCCTGACCGGCTCGGTTGCGGTGATCGGGTCGGCCCGACCGTCGGGACGGGCAGACGCGTGTTCGGC
Source organism: Nocardia sp. NPDC050412 (assembly GCF_044458825.1). Taxonomy (NCBI): domain Bacteria; kingdom Bacillati; phylum Actinomycetota; class Actinomycetes; order Mycobacteriales; family Nocardiaceae; genus Nocardia; species Nocardia sp. NPDC050412. The sequence continues at coordinate 18,105 of NZ_JBITIJ010000004.1, read as the reverse complement.
CGGGGTTTCGGTGGTTCCATGCGGAGGTGTGCCATCGAGGCGAGCAAGCTGGTGCTCGGCCCGGTTTGCATACGAGTCCGCCGTGGATCCGGCTGCGATGGCGGTCCCCGTATCAGCGGCCATCGGGCTCCTCGAATTCGGATGACCGCCGCGTGAGACCCGCGAACCGTCCACGGGCGCAGATGGTTCCCGCTGCGTACTGTCAAGATATCGATGCTCGGGCATGTCGGTGGCGTTGGGGCTGCCGCGGTCGACAATAGGAAGATGTGCTGGCGAATGGCCGACGGCGAGCGTGGGAGGCTCCATCGACCTGGGTCCGGCGATACCGCGCGGCAACTCCAGTGGACCCTTAGGAGCGGACGACATGCCGGGCTCGGTGCCGACTAGCGACAGGTTGGTCGGCGCCGCCGGAGTGCTCGGATCGTCGATGTCGTCGGGACCGTCGGTGGTGAAATCCAACTTTGCCACCTCGTCGGCGAAGTCGGTGACGTGCCGCATGATCTCATCGGCGTGGTCGTCGAGGACTTTGGCGTAGCGCATAACCTCGTCGGGCGCGATATGTAGCGGTGGCACAGACGAACTACTAGGCGGCGGCACCTCCAGGAGATGGCTCGCCGCGTCATAGGCGATGCCATTTATCATTCTGTCGATGGTGTGGTCCAGCGGTTCGATGGCCTTGCCGATCACCTCGGCGACGAGGTAGCCGAATAGATTTTGTTCCATCTGATCGCATATCCGCCGTGCCGCTGCCGCGAGGGTGGGCCCGGCGGCAGGGCCCGCCGGGGTTGCGATGATCGCCGCGTAGCTCACCGCCAGTGCGGCAAGCTCGGTCAGCACTGCGACTTTGACCACGGTGATCACGTCCGCCGCGATATCCAATGCCGTCGCCACGACCTTGCACGCCGCGTCGAGGTCAGCCATATGCGTCGCACTCATCCGCCCCCAGGTCGCCAGCAGTTGCTCGTATGAATATCCCGAATAGACCGAACCCATGTCCTTGATGACGCCGGTTGCGGATTCATGCGTGTCCTGGACTTTCGCGGCCAAGTTCTGCACCTGCCGCCCGAGCGTACGCACGTCGTCTTCATTGACATCCGGATACTGAACACCACAGAAATTGAGGAAGAGCGCGACTTCGTGCGGTATTTCTATCGCCACGTCCGGTGCTCCATCGCTCCGGCCCGTACTGCATAGAGAGTGCCTTCACCGTCGCCGATCGGACCTTCTGCACGGTTGTCATGCGCAGGGGAGCCGTCGTGTCTCTCGAATGGTGGACTGGATCGAGGTTCTGGACGAGTGGTGATCTCCAGCCGTGGACGGTCCTTCCTGGCTTCGGCGCTCGCCTGCCGGACCTTTCGCCCACCCTCGATATCGGTCGTATCCTCCGCTCGGGCTGGATCTTTCAACCTCCGGTCGGCACCGCGAGGAAACTTCTGGGCGGCTCGGGCTGATTCCTGCCCATCCTCCATGGCCGCTGGTCGGGTGATCCGGCGCAGGGATTCGATGGGCGTGGCGCTCCACATGAGTGCAATGATATTTGCATAGTGCCACACATGAACAATTACGTTTGCACTTTGGCTGACCGGGCTCGGCGCGTACCACCGCCGGCGGCGGAGCCGCTCGGCGAAGTCGAGACCGGGTTGCCGCCGAACCCAGTATCGGGCGCACGACGTTGCGGATGTCGGCGTCGGTGCTGCCGCACGGACAGCTGCTGTCGGTGGATCCGGGGATGCGGGAGGCGTCGGCGCCTCGGACTGGCCGCGTATTTCGATGCCGTGCGGCCGGAGTCTTCAAATCCGAGAGGGATCTGCCGACGACAGGGATTCACAGGGCCGCCGACGCTGGTAGGACCGGATCGTCTGCGTGATATCGCCTCGTCCGGGACAGAACTGTTTCGTGGTGTAGGGGCTTCATCCATATGAAGCTCCGTTCCGACCCACGAACCACGAGCATGAACAAACTGCTCGAGGAGCACGAAAGAACTCTCCGCCCGATCCGCAAGGAGCTGGCTCGCCTGGAGAAGGGCAAGCAGACGAAGGCCGCAATGGCACGGAAGAATGCTCTGGAAGGGCGGCTGCACGCACTGTCGAATATCGGTCGATTCGCCGCCGGCAAGGGGTATGACGCTTTCCATATTCATAGCGAATGGGTAATTCTGAATCGCTCTGCATTGATCATCGAACGATAGTCCGACACCGTCATCCGGGAAGCGATATCTGGTGATCAGCCGACAATTGATATGGGAGATGCGGGCGGCCGCGAATCGTATCGGTGGAAAATTGACGCAGGGCTTCGCGAAAACATCCGAGGACTGGCACTCTGTCAGTGGTGTCGTCAAGAGGGGGCTTCGGGATACCGAAGATGAGGATTCGAGACTCCCGAAAATGTTCGACATCGAAAATCTGGAGCCGGGTGACAGACCAGCCGCGACACCGGTCGCGTCGGTGCCGAATGGCGTTGTCCGCGGTCGTAACCTCGTTAACGAGATGGATTACCATTCGGTCCGCAACGCATCGCGGCCGGGTCGAGACCCGGTACTGGGAGAGATATATCGGCTGCAGGGATTCGATGGACTGCCGACGATCATGGAACCGAACGCCATCGACAATATTGTTGCCGATGGTGGGATCAGACTCTTCCGTGGTGTAACGGAATCTCGATACGTGGATGAATTCAAATTCAAAAAAGGTGCACACTTTCCAGGGGTGGGAATAGGGGGTAATGGTACCTATGCGTCGACAGATTTGGGTATTGCACGGTCGGAGGCGAACGGCCATCCGGATCAGACAATACGGATGGCACTGCTCCCGACCGCGCGAATAACGAATTCCACCAAGCTGGCAGAGGATCAGGAACGTGTGCTGAAAGCAATCGATAAGAAGCTGGAGCGTCTTCAAGCGGCCGAGGAGAGTCCGAAAACCCGAGCAAAGATGCAGAATTTGATGGAACGTCGGGATGTCCTGTCCGACTCCGGCCGATTCGCTGCTGTCCGTGGTTACGACGCTTATCGCGTTGATTGGGGGGGAGCAGAATACACTACAACCGAAACTTGGGTTGTCTTCAACCGCACCGCGATCGTAGTCGAGCGTTGACGAGATCACAGCTCGGCTGACATAGGTACGGCTTTTTCGTTGCGCCGACCTAGAAGGTCGGTATCGCCTTCGATGGGGTCAGAGTGCTGCTGCCGGTCCAGTACTCGGGTAGTGCCATCTTCTGCAGGATTCCCGATGCCGCCGCGAAGTTTTCGGATTCGGCGGCTGCCAGGTACTGTCGACTCAGGTGCACATTGATGAATCTATTCATAAGCGCGGCCCGCTCCCGGGAAACGGTGCCGGTCAAGTTGGGCAACGAATTCCCGGTGCCCGACACGGCATCTCGAATGGCGTGGATGACCGGTTCGGTCGGGTTGTCGAAGTAGTCGCGCAGGAACTGCTGTTCGGGCGCGGTGAAGCTGCTGAACTGCAGATGGGGGTCGGCGAAGCGACGTTCCGCCAGTCGATGCGCGGTCCGCTTGAACAGTGCGACATTGGCCGGAGTCTCGCCCAATTTGAGCACACCGAGCGAGGCGATGGCCTGCCCGACATGTTTGTCGCCGTCCCACATATTCGGGCCCCAACTCGTCCGGTAGTTGTAGGCCTTGATCGCGTTGGTTCGCATTTCCTTATCGGTGAATCCAGCACTGAACATCGCTGCCTCGGCATCGCCCAGGCTTGCGCCGCGGTCGATCACTCGATCGATCGCGACAGCGGCGCCCATCGGCGTGTGACCATACGTCGCCGCGGCGGACCTGGCAGAGTCGATGATCTGCTCGCGCGTGCGATAGTAATTCCGAATCCAGCCGAACCGATCCGCCTCGACCGCCATCCGCATATTCGCCAGCTCCGCTTGCTGTCGCATTCCGGAGCGGGAACTCAACGGGGATCGCCTGCGGCCCATCAGGTATTCGGTAACCGGCGAGGCGTTCATCGTGTTGAGTGCCGCGAGTCCGGTAACGAGCCGCTGTGTTCCGGACATACTGCCGCCCGCTCCCGCCATGGAGCCTCCGCCGCCACCGGGCTGGCTGGCATGTCCGCTCGCGAGCACTCCACCGATCTGGTTGGCGATCCGCCCGGTTCCGGCGGCGAGGCTGTGGCTCATCCGGCGCAGCAATACGATTCCGACGATCATGAACGATCCGCCGATGAAGATGACCGCGATGCCGTGGCCCTGCGCCTGTTTGAACACATCGCCGAGCACCAAGGCGTAGACGCCGAGATAGACCGTGAACGCGACCATTTTCCCGGACGACACGAAGGCATCGACGAGATTGCGCACCAGGAAGGTCTGGCTCGGTCCGTAGACGTATCCGCCTGCGGCGAAGCCGAATATCGCCATAAAGGCGTGATAGATCGACTCCGCCGCGGCCACCACGATCTTGCCGGACAAGTACACGCCGAACATGAGCAGGACCGCGGCGAAGATCAGTAACAGCAGGCCGGTGCAGATCTGGCCCGCATTGGGATTCTGGGCCTTGGTGTACGCTGCGGCGTCGCCGCAACGTTTCATGCCGCTGGTGACCTTGTCATCGCTACCGGCCAGCACACCTTCCGACCAGGCGGCGCGGCAGGCCGGCGAATCGTCCACCACGTGGCCGAAGTTCCACACCTGTAGTGGATAACGCACGAAGTTGTCGGCGAGTGTGCTCTCTATCGAGTCGACGATCGCATTCGGGCTCGGATTCGATTCGCCGTTGAGGCCCGCGGCTACCGCCACACCGACGTCACGTCCCTGGGCGAGCAGCCCGTCCGAGGACAACACATCGGCCAGCGGATGCGCCAGATAGGGGACGCTGAACATCGCGACCCCGATCATCGTCATCACCTGCAGGGTGGCCTTGGAGAAGTACCCGCGCACAACGAACCAGGCCACCGGTATCCCGCCGATGGTTACCGCGAACACAAAGATGAGGGGCGTCCCGACTTGTCCGGCCAGGGTGTCGGCGACGCGGCTCAATGGCTCGGCGACAAGGTCGAGCCAGCGGAAGCTCACCGCGTAGTCGATCACCCATATGCCGGTGACCTCGGTGGCCATGAACCCCGCGAATTCCAGATCGAGTGCGGTCGACAATGCCGCATTCCCGGGGTGCAGAATACTGCCGTGATTCGTGGCGAAGACATAATTGGCCAGCGGAACTCCGTGCGAATCCCGGACATTCATCCAACCGACCGCATCGATTGTCGATGACCCGGCGGTAGCGGTGCCCGTCTGCGCCGTGGCCACCGCGCCGATCGACATCGGAACAACGAACAGCACAAATGTGCCGAGCAGTAGCCGAGCGGTTATTCGGCGCAGTCGAGTCGCGCCGATCCAGTGCCCGCACCGACGGATGACTGCGCGCGGCCGCCACCGCGCTGTATCCCAGAACTCCGAGTCCGACAACGTATTTGGACGGTCTATCCTGCCCGACCCGAGTCGCGTGCCAATGAGATTATCCGATCGCCCGAACACGCATACGAATATAATGGCTGGTCGAGCATCGAAAACCCTTTGGGCTCACGATGATTCGTATGTGATACGTATAGAATTCGACGACTGTTACCGACGACACATGAATTCATGTAGTGCATGGCCGAAATCTGATCATCCGCCGAAACTCGATACGAGTTCGCGGCGCGAAATATTTCCGCGCTCCGGACAGGATGAAATTTTATGCGGTAGGCGGGATTTCGGAGTGCCTGGCGAAGGCCTGATCGATCAGCTCCGATGTTGCACGAGTCACGATCAGCCGCGCGATGGCCAGATCGGTCTCGAGTTTCGTGCGGTCCTTGGGGGTGCGCTCGGATTGTTCGTAACCGCGCCCGGCCAGGCTGTAGAACAGCTCGGTGGCATAGCGATCGGCGATCCGATCGCAGTCGGCGCGCAGCCGCTCGACCAATTCGAAGGCGGCCGATGCCGGGAGGCCGACATCGACGAGCCGGGAGGCCAGATCGCAGCAGCGTGGATTGGTCAGGCGGTAGGCCTCCAGTGGATCGTCACTCGAGGCGAGAGCTTGCTTCACATATTCCGGCAGTTCGGCCGAGTGTTCTTCCCGAGCGGCGCGGCCCGCGTTCTGGGGGGTGGTAGGCGGCTCGGCGGTCGACTGGTCGGGTGCGACACCGAGGACATCGGCCAGGCCGTCCCCACGGTCCCAGGCCTCGAGCAGTTCTCGGATCCCGTTCAGCTTCATGCCGCGGCTGAGCAGTCGACTGATGGTCTGCAGGCGCTCCAAATGGTCGGAGCGGTAGTAACCGATCCGACCCCGCACCTCGGGGGAGGGCAGGAGACCACGCTCGTGGTAGACGCGCACGCTGCGCACCGTGGTGTCGGCTACCCGGGCCAATTCATCGATCGTGTATTCCGACTGCACAGCCATACCTCACAGGAAACCACAACTTACCCCGTAGAACGCGGCCCGTGGATGAACGTGCCGTTAATCAACGATACGTCGAGATCACTACTTGGTCAATGTGCCGTTACATAGCGGCGGAAATGGTTGCCGGGTAACGGATCGTAAGTTAACGTGCGTCATACGGCAGTTCACTGCCGGTTTCCGGGGACTGTTGAGCAGCCCTGATGCCCGCCCGACAATGGGACACGTCTTGCGTGGCGTGTGCCCTCGGCAGTCTCGGAGACGGCTATGAGCATCATTCAGGCGCGTCGCCCAGCGATCGGATCGCAAACGGCGACACAGATTTCGGCGATCCCCACTGCGGCCAAGGCCGCGCACCGCCCGCCCTGCGCGGATGGTCCAGACGATTGGGACCTCGATGTCGGCACCCCGGAATCCTGGCGAGCTGCCATCCAGACTTGCCAACACTGCCCCTTATTCGCCAAGTGTGGGCAGCTTGCGCAGACGCTCACCGCGCGAGGTGACGGCCCACGAGCGATGATCTGGGCCGGCGTGGCATACGACAGCGCGGGCCGGGTGGTGGAGAACCTCGATCGGCACCGCACCGCCCCGATCGATCACAAGCGGCCACTGCGCATTATTCGCAACAGCACCCGCCCGGTATGCGCTGATCTTGTGCCTGCGACCCCACGACGGCGTATCGTGCTCGGGCACCGGCTGCGATCTGCCGGTTCGAGCGGCCTGTAGAACTGTGGGCGGCGGACGGTACGTGAAAACTCTTGTGGCGGTGGGTGACCTATGACGGTGTTGGCTCTGGAGATCGGTCCTGAGGGCTTCGCGGTGACCCGCGTGGCCGACGATGCCGAGGCCGAGGATGTCCGGAGGGCTCCGATACCTTCCGGTGCGGCATGGCCCACCTGCCGGGATCTGTTGCTGGAGGTGGCGCAGAATCAAGAGGTCACCGCCGTCGGCATCGCCTCGTCAGGGCCGGTCGACATGGCGGCCGGGGTCGTGGCACCGGCCGACATCCCAGAGTGGCGAACCGGTTTCGCACTGACGGAGGCCGTGCAGAAGACCTTTCCGACTGCCCTGGTGCAACTCGCTCTCGATGGCGTGTGTCTCGGCTTGGCCGAGCGGAACTTCGGAGCGGCCAGCCAGGTCATGGACTCGCTTTCGGTATCGGTCTCGTCTCGGATCAGCGCTGGACTCATGGTCGGTGGCTTCGTCGTGGTCGGGCGTACCGGAAATGCCGGGCATTTCGGCCATGTCCTGGTCCCGGGTTTCGACGACCTCTGTGAATGCGGTGGGCGTGGTTGCCTGGAGGCGGTCGCGAGTGGCGCGTCGATACTGCGGTGGGCACGTGGCAACGGATGGCACGGAAGCTCTGTCGACGACCTGGCCGAAGCCGCGCGAGCTGGTGACGAGATCGCGGTTGCCGCGCTGAATCGCGCCGGAACGGCGCTCGGTCGGGCGATCGCCTCGGTAGCGCCGTTACTGGATATCGATCTGGTCGTGCTCGGCGGCAGCGTGGCGAGATCCGGTCCGGCGCTGTGGAAGCCGCTCACCGCGGCCGTGGCGACGCACGCCCGACTCGGTTTTCTGACCGCGCTGCGCGTGATTCCGTCGGAGTTGGAGAACGTCGGCATCCTGGCGGGTGCCGGTCTGCTCGCTCTGATGGCGGCGGAGGCGGCCTCGGCCCCGAGCGAGTAATCGGCCGTTCCTGAGGTCGGCTGGAAAACCGTCAGCTATGGGCACGGCTGATGGTGTCGGCCCGTGGCGGTGCGTTTGTTCGCGTGCCGTCACCGGTTTCCGCGGCGTCTGGTTTCCTTCCTGTCCGAGCATTGTCATGCATCGGAATCGACGCAGGTCGCCGAGGGTTCAGCAGGTGCGGTGACGCGCGGTTGCGGCGGGAGATTGCCTGTGCCGCCGTTCATCTTGTCTTAGGACTAGGTTAAGAAACCAGCATTCGGTTTGCTCCATCCGGTATGAATCACAAGACTTCGAACAGGTGAACTTGTTCCTGACGTGTTGATTGGACCGCTGAACAACGGTACATTGAACGTGTCACGATCGTGGCTCATCTGAGTCATGAATCCGGAGGAACGGCTGGTACGGGCAAGCGAGATGCGGAGCGACGCAGTAATCCCATGGGTGACCATCGAAACGTTGACACCGGACATGATGTCGGTGGCGTCGGTGGGGGAAGCACCGCGTGACTTCGCGGGGTGGCCGCGAGTTCTCCAGCGGCTGCTCGCGAAAATGCCTGCGGTATATGACAGTCTGACGACCGCGCGGTTGGCCGCGGCCATGCAGGCGGCGCGTGATCAGGCCGAAGATGTGGATCTGCGGATCCCGACTCGTTCGGGTGTGCACGAGCTGAAGATCCGGCCGGTATTCGGGCCGGCGGGCGATGTGCACGCGATCCGGCTCTGGCTCGGGCCATCGGCTGCGCAGGCGCCGGAATTGCGTGCGGCAGTGGGTATGATCTGGGATCTGAATTCGCAGACCATTCAGCAGCCTATCGGCGTTACTCGACTCTCCGGCAGTGCGCCAGAGGAATACGTGCCGAGGATGTCGATCGCGGAGCTCTTTTACCGGATGTCGGCGTTCGATCGGCATGCCGAGATGCTCGATCTGCTCTACGACCCCAAGCCGGGGGACAAGCTGCAGTTCGATGTCACGGTGCCGCACAGTTCCGGCCGAGCCGGGCGTTGGCGCATCACGATCCGGGCCCGTGACGACGAGCGGACCCGAGGGGCATGGTGGCTGATCGAGGACATCTCCTCCGACGATCAGCCCGCCTCGTGGGCCACGCTGGAACGAGTTGGGCTGCGTGAGGCGCACCGTCGCGCGGGCACCCACTTGGCGGTTGTGCAACTCGAGTACACCAGCATTTCGCATTGGCTCACCGATCCCGCGCCATGGGTGCGCTGGGATTATCTGTTCCAGCCGGTCGACGTATTTCATCCGGACGATCGGATCCGGTTGATCGAGCTCGGTGACCGACTGCGGGCGGGGGAAACCGCCGGAGTCACGATGCGTGCCCTCAACTACGGCGGCGGTTATACGCCGACGTCATTGCTGCTGTATCCGTACCCCGGATATTCGACTCGGCCGTTGGCCATCGCGCAGTTGGTCAGGGTCGCCGATGACGTGCCCGTCCTGGAACCGCACCGGCCGGTCGAGCCGAGCACGCCGGTCGGTTACGACGATCAGCTGCGTCATTGGCTGGTCGATCGCATGAAACGCAGCCCTGCCTACTGATTGTCCTTATTCCCAGCCACGGGAACAGGCGGGCAATTGGGAGCGGTTCGGCTCTCTACCATTTCGAGAGTGCGGACAACGGCTGGCAGGCAGGCAGATTCGGGCGAGGAATTACTTCGCCGGATGGCCGCACGCCGCCGCCGCGACAATGCCATTGTTGCCGTCATCGCCGTGCTCGCGGTGCTCGGCGGTGGGCGCACCATCCTCGGCTGGTTCGCCGATAAGCCGGTCGCCAAGTCGCCGGATTCCATGTCGACCTCGATCATCGGCCACGCCCAGTTGGCGGAGTCCTTCGCCGAGGAGTTCGTGGTCACCTACCTCAGCGCCTCATCCGGACAGCAGGAGCGCCTCGGTGAGTACGTCGGCGGCGGACAGCAGATCAATCTGCCCGCGACCGGGCGACAGGTGTCCGATCCGATCGTCGTGTTCACCTCACGCAATCTGAGCACCGAGGCATTCGACGTCTGGTCGGTCACGGTGTCGGTCCGCGTGGCCAAGGCAGCTGGCGGAGCCAGCGGCAATCGCGAGTATTACCGAGTCTCGGTATCGGTGGCGGCGGACGGCAGGCGCCGCGCGCTGGCGGTGCCCGCGGCGGTCGAATCGCCGGGGCGCGGCATCGATCTGGTGCTGGGATATCAGAATCCGTGTGGCGCGGAATCGCCACTGGCGCAGGTGGCCTCCGGATTCCTGTCGACATATCTCACCGGCTCGGGTGATATCGCGCGCTACACCATACCGAACTCCGGGATAGCCGCACTGCGGCCAGCACCGTTCACCTCGGTGGAGACCACAACGGTGGCATCCGATGACGGCGGCTGCGGTGTCGGCGGTACGAACGCCCGCGTGCTGGTCACGATCAACCCGAAGACCGGCAGCGGCGCCGCGCCGACCCTTGCCTACCCACTGACGATGATCCAGACCGCAGGGCAGTGGCAGGTCGAGTACCTGGATTCGATGCCCGAACTGCGCGAACCCATGACGGTAGTCGCCGCCAACGAAGGGTCCGGCGGCGCCCCAACCAGCACGGCGACCACAGCACCCAGTTCCGCAGTGTCGATTCCACCGGCAACACAGAACTGAACAGAAAGGCATCATCATGGGTAGTCAAATGAGCATCATCCTGTACAACGGGCTGATCTTCATCCGTTGGGCGGGGATGATCGTCATCGCCGGTTGCGGCATGGTTCTGCTCATTTCCGAAGGGGTGAAGTCGAAGCTGTCACCGGGCAAGCTCATCGGCGTCACCCTCTCGGCATTGATGGCGGGGATCCTGTTCTGGACGCTGCCCACCCTGCTCAACTACGCGCGCGTCGACTCCAATAGCCGGATCGTCCAAGACCAGCCCATCGGCGGGACGTACCGCTAGTGACCCAAGTCGTCAAGGTGTTCACGCCGATCAAACGGGTTCCCACCCTGATCGGCAAGGCGCAGAACGGGCAGAAGCTCCCGTTCGGGCCGTACACCTTGCCGCAGATGATCGGCGGCGGCGTGCTCATCGTCATCACGGCGGTGCTGGCCATGTCGCTGCCCACGAATCCCGCCATCACCTTCGTGGTGGGTGCGGTCATCTCCGTCGTCACTGTTTTCGCACTGGGTTTGGTGCCGTATACGGGTGTGCGGTTGACATCGCGGATCATGTGGATCGGCCGATTGATCGTCATCCGCAGGCCGGTTTCCGCCTCGGGCATGCCGGTCGGCGAGGAGTCCGGGCGGCACACGCTGTTCGTCGAGGAGAGCATCGTGATTCTGCTGCCCGATCGTAAGGTCGCCGCGGACGATGACCGCCCGGCGGTAGCCGTAATGGCTAGCGAGCGTCCGCTCAACATTCTCGAAAGATGGAGCAAGACATTGCCGAAGGTGGAAGACAAGGGCAATGGCGCGTTACCCGGAGGGCGGAACTGATGGCGTTCGAACGAGACCTGCAGCCGACCGCCGCTATTCGCGGGCATCTGCAATTCACGCACGGCGGTCTGGTGACTGCCAACTATTTCATCAACCCGCTGGGCTACGGGTTGCGCAAGGCTAGTGACAAGTTCGATGTCAAGGCGGCCCATCATTCACTGATCAATAATCTGCCGAACGGTTCACTGCTGCTGGGTATCCAGGCTCGTCTCAATACCCTCGACGTGCTGAGCAAAATGGTCGAGGGCGTGGATCTGGACGAGTGCGAGGATTACGCCACCGAGGTGGTGGCCTCGTTCGAGCGGGTCCGCGCGATTCTGCCGCAGACCCGGATATATTTGCTGTCGATCCCAGTCGGGGCCAGCAATTCGGGTATTTCGGCATTGTCGCGAATGTGGCGTGGCACCACCACGACCATCGACGCCGCCGCCCTGTCTCGAGCTGACCTGGACGCCTACGACGAGAAGGCCAACGAAATCCTCTCGCGCATCGGTAGCGATTTCGACCCGGTTCCGGTGCCTGCCGCCCTGTTCCAATGGCTGTGGGAGCACTATCTGAGCCGCGGCGCGGTCGGCGATCCAGTTGCGCCGACTCGCGCCGGTGTGTTGGACGACGCGACATCGGCCGTCTTCCGCTCGGCCGCCCTGGACGAGGGAGCACAGGCCGACAGCAATCGACGCATCCGCCCCTCCTTCGTGCCGGTGATCAAGGTGGTACAGCCGGATCTGGTTTTCCAACCCTCCTACCAGGCGGTGCTGACCCCGCGGTCATTCCCGTACGCGGGCATGTCCTTTCCCGGCGGCAGTGAATTCCTCAGCGTGCTCGAGGGGATGCAGGACGTCACGGTCGACTGGGGCATGCGGATATCGACGAAGCCCGCCGAGCAGGTGCTCAAGAATAATGAGCTGAGCCTTCGACGCCTCGGTGAGCAGATGGACCAGCGGGATCAGGAGGTTTCCTTCGCACAGAACACCTTGATGTCGAAGGCGCAGATGTTGGGCGAGTACAACCAGCATTTCGAGGTCAACGGCGGTGAATCCGAGGTGTCCTTTACGACCGTGATCGCTATAGGTGGAGCGTCACGCGATGCGACGACCGATGCGGTGAACACGCTCAAACGTCGGTACCGGCGCTTCAATGTGGAGATGACCGCGCCGGTCGGCGCGCAGGTTGATCTGTGGTCGATGCTCATTCCCGGCAGTCCGGCGCGGCGGGCGTACGACGATTTCGCGCATATTGTGCCCTCCGATATGTGGGCGGGCTTCGTTCCCTTCACCACCAGCCAGATCGGCGATGACAGCGGTCCGGTGATCGGGGTCAACCTTTTGTCCGGAAATTTCGAGCCGATCCATTTCGGGATCATGGAAGCGGCACTGCACGACCTGTCCGCATCGTTCGCGGTCACCGGTGAGCTCGGATCGGGCAAATCCTATTTCTTGAAGCTCATGGCCGTGCTGGTCCACGATATGGGCGGGCAATTCCTGGCCATCGATCGCAGTCAGGTCGGTGAATGGGAGCATTTCGCGTCCTCGATCGATAATGCGGTCGTCATCGATCTGGCCAATCCGACGGTGTCCTTGGATCCGCTGCGCCTGTTCGATCCACGGATCGCGGGGGAACGGGCGCTGGATTCGATCCTGCCGCTGCTGGATCTGTCGCCGACATCGGGTGCGGGCGCCGCCGCCAGCAATCTGCTGTCACCGAGGGGAATTGCTGAGCACAGCATCCGCAGTCTGCTGGACTTCCTGCAGGTCGTGCGGCGGCTGCGGGACACACCCGGGTTGGGCGAGGACTACGCCGATTTGGCGGCGCGGCTCGGGACCGTGGTCGACCGGGTTCCGGTGCTGTTCGATCCGAAGCTGCGGCCGCTGCGGCTCGATGCCGCGGCTACGGTGGTCCGCAGCCACAATCTGGCATTGCCGACAGCGGAGGAACTCACCACTCCGCACTTGTACAACCGGTTGCCGCTGACAAAGCGCCTGGGCACCGCGCTTTACGAACTGGTCGGCGTTGCCGCCAGGGAAGCGTTCCTCACCGACAACGGCAGATTCGGACTGCTGGTCGGCGACGAGGCACACCATTTCACGCAGACCCAGGTCGGTTCCGCGGTGACCTCCGATTTCAGCCGGGACGGTCGAAAGCATTTGGCCGCAATCGGATTGGCGTCCCACGATCCGGCGACGGACTTCCAGGGCGCGGCGCACAATCTGATTCCCAACCGGTTCGTCTTCCGGCAGCGTGATGAAACGTTGGCCCGCAACAGCCTGGAATGGCTCGGCGTCGATCTGGAAGAGGCGTCGTTCCTGCTGCAGATCCTGCGCGAAGAGACCTCGCCGCCGGTCGGCCAAGGCCGGCAGGTGCCGGAGGAACGGCGCGGCGAGATGTTTATGCGGGACGCGCTGAACCGGATCGGCCGTGGCAAGGTGCTCGGTCCCGCACGCGCCGATCGCGCCGAGGCGATCAGCAGTACGCCCTCGGGGAAGGGCGCCACTCGATCGGCATTGCCACAGCGTCAGGAAATCGCATGAGACTCCCGTCCACCGTGCCCACTTGGTCGCGCGCGTGGCACGGCTCCGATCTGCGACGCGAACTGGAGTTCTGGGATCCGGAAAAATGGCAGCCGAGGGTGCTCGGGCACCGATGTTGGCTGTGGATCACCGCGACCCGGCGTCGACGTTGGATCTTCTGGGGGCTCGTCGCATTCTTCATGCTATTTGTATTGCCGGCTGTGCTCAGCGCGGTTGCCGGCGCGCAAACCGACACCGAGACCGTGCAGTCCAGCGGTAACGGTGCGCTCGGTTTCACGAATATGCGGGATTCATATGGGGTCCCGGTGTCGCGGTATACCTACATCACAAGCGACGGAAGCCTATTCCATCCGATCACGACCGTGATGGCGGCGATCCTCGGCCTTATGTGCGAGTTCTTCCTTATTGCTGTGGTTCTGCCGATCTGGGGGTACGACTCGGCGGTCCGCCTGGGTTGGCTCGATTGGCTCCGCGCACCCTTGACCGGGGCTGCCGAAGGTGTCACCGCTCAGATCGCGACGGCGGCGGTGTTCTTCTTCTTCGTTACGCTGGGCGCGTTCTTCGTCGCTTATTTCGTGGCACGCGGATTTTTTGCCAAGGCATCGTTTCAGATTGCGACCATGCTGGTGATGGCAATCGTGAGTGCGCTGTTCCTCAGAGATCCGCTCGCCGAGATCTTGTCCTCGCACGGCATGCTGGCTCAGGGCCGCGATGTCGGCCTTTCGGTGGCGGCCGGCGTGAATGGTGACAGCAGCCCGAATCCCGCGGCGCTCGCACAGACCATGCAGCAGAGTATGGTCGACAATTTTGTGCGGCATCCGCTACAGGTGTGGAATTTCGGCCACGTTGTCGACGAGCGGCCGGCGTGTGCCTCTGCGTGGTCATCCGGCATATCGGCCGGCAATGATAGCCAGGTCAAGAAGGGTTTGAAGGCCTGTGGCGATTCCGTCGCGGCCACTGCCGCAGACAATCCCAGCATGGGTCAGATCGGTGCCGGTCTGTTGGTGCTGATATTGATGTTGCTGGGGATCGTACCCTTCTTCGGGTATATGTCCATCAGGATTGTGTGGTCCGGGCTCGACGCGATCTATTGGGCATTCATGGGCCTGTTCGGCTTCGCCGCGGGTGGCTATGTGTACGGTCCTACGCAGACATTCACGATCCGCAGTGTCGTCCATGGCTTCTTTTCTTTCTTCCGGATGGCTGCGGAAATTGCTTTTGTCGCTGTCATAGCTTTGATCGAGAACGAGATGCTGAAACAGGCGAAAGGTCGGGAAATCGCGGTCTTGTTCTTCACCGCGGTGATAATGATCGTCGCATTCCTTCAGGCCAAGCGCTTCACCGGTAACCTCGACCGCGGCAATGAATGGATTGCCAACCGCTTCGCGATCGCGGTCCAGAATGGAGGGACGCGCGCGGGTGCGGGTTCTGGAGGCGGTGGTGGGTATGCGCTCGGTATGGGACAGATCGGCGCGCGCCACAAGATGGGTGGTATGGGGATGATGGCGCTGATGGGTGGTGCGAGCACGATTGCCAACTCACCACTGACGGAATGGATGATGATGGGGCTGCCCGGATCGTTCCATCCGCAATCCAGGCTGAAGAGGGCAATGACGGAGGCGCAGGGAGGCGTGTGGGTCGGGGACGATCGGTTCGGTGGGCGGTACGGCTGGTATGCGCAGTCGTATATGAACCGGGAACTCTTTGCGTCCAACGCCGGACTGGAAGCTGTCGAATATGGCGGTCTGGACTCGGTCTTGGGCAATGCCGCAGCCGTGCAGGGCGTTCTCGATGTCGGCGGCACTGCGGCCGATTCATTCGGAGCCATGATCGGCGCCGGTGCGAGAGACGAGAAAAGGGCGCGGCTTGCGTCGCGCTCGCGGGCAACTATCGCCCAAGCCGCTGGTAACGAACCGCTCCAGGACCGCGACCTTGCGTTCTTGGCTGCTGCTTTGCGGCATACCCAGAATTCAGCACGCCTGCTGATCAGAGGCGATGGCAGTGCCGACGAGGTCGCGGCCAATTTCGGTACTCTGCAGCAGGCGGCCCGGGAATTCCGCAGGGTCAGGGCGGGCGGTGTCGCCCTGGACGAAGACAACCCATTGGGTCATCCGCAGGTGGATTTCGTCCGAGAATATGCTGGTGACCACAGTCGAGGTATTTTTGGTGACATTCGTGATAATCCGGATGAAGCGGCAGCGAAGATGAGGGCGTTGAATAATGTGATAAACGGGACTGTGCCTACGACTGGCATGACCGCCAACGACCGTAGATTGCAGAGCGCTAATGTCGGTGTGCGGGAGGCGGAGCGTATGAAGCAATGGATTATGAACGAGCATGCCAGGAACGCGCAGAATGCCACAGAAGCGCTCGTTCGTAATGTAGCTGATCCGGAAGCAATCCGAAATCTCCGGGATACGGTCTACGACGCCGTCCGATCAGAACATTTGGGCTCGGGTCGAACCACGGATTTGTCCAATACAGTGACACCACGCGGACAAAATGACGCCCATCCGCGCTGGGTACAGACATTGGGACAAGTCGACAGGCTGCTGGGGAACTAGATATACGCCCGCGCGAAGGTGAAGTCGCTCGGCCTGCACAGAGAGGGTATTCGATGATGGGGCGCCTGATGATCCTCGCGATGATCCCGACTTGGGTGTGGGTGCTGCTCATTCCTGTAGTCGGGCTGTGCGGCGTCGGGGGGATGCTTATGACGCTGGCGGGGAACACCTCAACATCGGCCGCTGCGGATCTGCACTACCAGTGCGATAGTGCCGTCGGTCCGGATCCGGCCGTCACGACAACGACATCGAGCGCTACCACTTCGCGCCGGGCAGCCGACACCATTCCCGAATCCGAGGCGCCGACCACGAACCCGTATGCCGAGTGGACCATCGCGCCGGATGACACCGATGCCTCGACCTGGCAGCGCTCCTGCGCGTCCGCGATGCGATCCGCATCCTGGCAGCTGCCGCCGTTGCAGACGGTCAATACCGGGCTCGCTGTGGAGTGCGCGCGGCAGTTCGCGCTGGCGGTGGTCCGTAACCCGGCGACGCTCGAGCCCGGCCGCAATGGCTCGCCGGGCACCGCAGATGCCGCGACATTGACCAAGAGCGTCATCGATGCGGCATCGGACGCGGCAATGACGGGGCAATGTCTCGCGGCGGCGGGCGCCGGTACCGGCACGGTTGGCTCGTCATCGGGTGCGACCATGCCGCGCACCGAGTCGACGCAGGTTGCGTGCGGGCGGCCATCGAGTTCGACGACTACCGCTCGCTCCTCTGTCGTGCTGCCGAGTGCCATTGCCGCCCAAGGTGTTTGCGGTCAGCGGGTCGATACCGAAGCCATCTCGCCGGGGGATCTGGTCTTTTGGGATTACCGGTCCAACGCCCCCACCCGAGTCGGCATTGCTGTCGGTTCTACCCAGATTGTCACTGTTGATCCGGATTCGGGGCAGGTAGTCGAACAAGTGCTGCCGACCGGAGGTGACGTTCGGGTCAAGCGGGTGTTGAAGGGGGATTCATGACGAGTCCATTGGTGTGGGATGCGGGGGTTGAGCCAGCTGTCGATGATCTGGATGCGGAGGGGGATTCGGGTGAAGGTGCGCTAGCGGGGGTGGTGACGCCGTGGACGCGCAAGCCTCGGCAGGGAGCGAGCCCGGGAGCGGGCGGTTTGAGCCCGGGGGCGGGTTCGGGTGGGAATTCGCAAGCATCGCAGGAGGGTTCGGACTCCGAGAATAATCCTGCTCTGCCTGGTCAGTCTTCGGGGGATGGTTCCGGACAGGGCGCGGTGGCGCCGGGACAGGGTGGTTCGGGTAAGGGTGTGGTGCCGCCAGCGGGTGCGCCGGGAGCTGCGGGGGCGCAGGCGGCTCCGGCGCCGAGTGCGCCTGCTGAGGGGGCTGCTGCGCAGGCGGCTCCGGCGCAGGCGGCGCCTGCGCCTGCGGGTACGGTGGCGCCGAATACGTCTCGGACCACGGATGATTCAGCCGCTGATCATGGTGGCGGGTTGTTGGATCCGGATACTTTGACGGCGTTGGCGCCG